>JBDHVE010000247.1:0-9665 GCA_039809485.1 Polyangiaceae bacterium
TTCGCCTCGGACGACTTCCCGGTGACGAGGAGGTAGGTGCCGACGCCGATCCCGGCCAGGCCCACGCCGAAGGCGACCGGGCTCACGATGTCGAACGTCTTGGCCCTGTTCGCCGCGTCGATCCCTCGCGGATCGCAGCCGGTCGCATCGCAGTGCTCGTCGTAGGTGCGGGCAGCGCTCGCGAACATGAGCCCCGTGACCGCGCCGGTCACGATGCCGGCGCCGCCGACCGCGAAGGACGCGATCGCGGCGACCTTCCGGCCGCTGCCGGTGCTGCTCGCCTCCGCGGTGCGGGCGGGGTCGCCGGGCTGGAGCTCGAGGGTCTTCGACTCGCCTTCGGCGACGGTGACCGAGCTCTGCGCGGGCTCGCGTCCGGGTGCTTCGACGACGAACACGTGGGCGCCCGGATCGACCGGGAGCGCGACGCCGAGGGCGCCTTCGCGGAGCTCGACGCCGTCGCGACGGACGCGGACGCCGGACATGTTGCCCGCGACCTTCACGGTCACCTTCGGGAGGCGCTTGTCGAGGGCGGCCGACTGCTCGCGCGCGTACGCGACCCGGTAGTCGTCCTTCGGCAGCGTCTCGAGCGCTTCGTTGAAGTGCGCGTAGGACGCGGCGAGCTTGCCCTGCTTCTCCTCGCACGCCGCGAGGTTGAGGAGCGTGCCGGGGGCAGGGTCGAGTCGCTGGCTCTCGGCGAAGCGGGGGCACGCGGTGGCGTAGTCCCCCTTCCCCATCGCGTCCTTCGCAGCCTGGAAGAGCGCGTCGGCCGCGCTCGGGTCACGGTGTCCCTCGGCGCGCGCGCTCCCCGCGCCGAAGAGGAGGATCGAGAACGTGGCGATCGCGGGGCTGAGCACACGCAGCTTCATGCTCGTCTCCAGACACTCGAGAGGACCGTCGGTCGCATCCGACGCGGGCGATATGCCATTTCTCGGGCGTGGCGCACGCTCGATCGCGGTCCGAGCGGGCGAAATCACCGGCATCACGACGAAAAGCCGAGGCCCGATCGGCGCTCCGGAGGCGCCACCCGGATCACCCCCCTGGTCGAAGGGGTCGGGCGGGGCTCCGAGGATCCGCGATCCCGACCCCGAGGAAGGGCGAAGAACCTGGATTCACCGGAAAAGACCTGTTGCCCACGCGTCCCGTCCCGGTGGCACGTCGGGTGCTCGACGAGAGGGAGATGCGCGTCTCCTCGAAGCTCGCTCGCTCGGTTGCACCGCTCTCGCTCGTCGCTGTCGCGGCGCTCGCCTTCGTCGGGTGCGCCGGCGAGCAGCACCCGGGCAAGAAGCTCGTCGAGCCCGAGACCGTCGGCACGACGCAGGAGCACCTCTTCATCGAGGCGAGCACGGCGTGGGAGACCCCGTCCAACATCCCCGTCTGCTGGGAGACCTCCGGCTTCACCCAGGAGAAGGCGTGGGTGAAGAACGCGATCGAGATCTCGTGGATGAAGGCGGCGCCGGTCCTGAAGTTCACCGGTTGGGGCGCATGCTCCTCGTCCTCGAAGGGGATCCGCATCACGGTCATGAGCAGCGAAGAGGGCCCGCACGTGAAGGACCTCGGTAATCGCATCGACGGCATGCCACAGGGCATGGTGCTCGACTTCGCGTTCAGCGGGCAGGACTTCGCGACGTGCCTCACGAGCACCGCGCGGAAGGAGCGCTGCATCCGCGCGATCGCGACCCACGAGTTCGGCCACGCGCTCGGCTTCCTCCACGAGCAGGAGCGGCCGGACACGCCGGCCTCGTGTCAGAAGGATCCGCTCTCGGAGAGCACCGCGAAGACGGTCGGCACGTGGGACCTCATGTCGATCATGAACTACTGCTACCCGAACCGTGACGAGGTCTTCCCAATCCAGCTGAGCCCGACCGACATCAAGGGCGTCCAGCAGCTCTACCCCGGATCGGCGGAAGAGGAGCCCGCGGCGACCGACGACGACACCGAGCCGAGCACGAGCTCGAAGAAGTCGACGAAGAAGAAGAAGTCCGAAGCCGACGAAGATGAGGAAGAGGACGACAGCGACACGCCGAACGCAGCGGCGGTCACGACGGCGGGCTGCAGCGTGCAGCGCGGCGAGCCGCGCTCGGGCGCGGTCTCGTCGTTCGCACTCCTCGGGCTCGCGCTGGTCGTCGCGCGCCGCCGCCGGCGCTGAGTCAGACGAGACCGAGCTCGGTGTCCGTCGCGCTCGTGCCGTACTTGTCGGCCGGCGGCCACGGCCGCTTCGACCAGTGCGGCTCGAAGACGAACGACGAACGCGTGCGCCCCGGGAGGAGCGCCCCGTTGCCGGCGCCCTTCGCGTAGTCGTAGTAGAGCTTCACGATCTCCTCCTTCGACACCTGCTGCGCGGCGGGATGCGCGAGACACGCCTCGCGCCACGCGCGGACGCGGGCGAAGCGCGGTTCGTCGGGGAGCTCGAAGCCCTCGTAGTAGTCGACGAACCAGAAGCGCATGAACATCGGCGTGAAGACGGTCTCCGCCCACCCGAACGCGTCGAAGAGGAACGGTCCCTTCGGCGCGTGCTGGACGAGGAAGGCATCGAGGCCGGCGTAGAGGGAGAGGAACTTCTCGCGGAGCGCGTCGCGCTTCGCGGGATCCTGGTTCATCACGAAGCCGTAGCCGGCGTCGACGAAGCTGCTCGCGAGCACGGTCAGCATGTTCTCGACCGCGCGCTCGTACGGATCGCGCCGCGACACGCGCGGCTCGGGGAAGCGATCCTCGAAGTACTGGAGGAGGACGAGGCTCTCCTTGAGGATCTTCCCGTCCTCCGTCTCGAGCACCGGGAGCGCGGTCGTCCCGCGCGTCTTCGCCAGCAGCGCCGGGTCGCGCGGCTTCGTGATGTCGACGACCTCGAAGCGCACGGCATCGCGCATCCCCTTCAGCGCGAGCAGGATCTCGACGCGCTGGCTGAAGGGGCAGACCGGGATGTGGAAGACGGTGAGCTGCGGCATCTCCGGTCGCAGCTTAGTCGCGAACGCGAGATCAGTGCACGCAGCTGATCCCGACGAGCTCCTGCCCCTCGAACAGCCTGCGCGTGCGCTTGCCCGCCGCGTCGTAGGAGACGACGCCTTGCTCGAACGCGGTCACGACGAACGTCTCCTTCCCGTGCTCGGTGAGGCTCTGGATGAACCCGTCGAGGCCGTCGAGCTTCCGCGTCTGCTGCGCGCCGGTGACGGGGTCGATCACCGCGACCGAGCGGCCGAACGTGCTCGTCAGGACGCCCGACGCCGAGGACCCGAGCAGCTCCGAGCCCTGCGTCACCGTCCGCGGCTGCGCCTTGTCGGTCATCGCGTCCCACCCCGCGAACGCGAAGAGCTGGCCGTCCTCACCGAGCACGTAGAGGAACTTCGAGTCGGCCGTGACCGCGGTGCAGTCGATCCGGGACGACGTCGTCGTGTGCTTGTCGAGGTCGAAGCGGGCGACCGTGTTGCTCTCGGAGGAGCAGAAGAAGAGCTCGCGACCGCGGATCCCGAACGACGTGAGCTGCTCGTCGTTCGGTCCCTCGCCGAGCGGCTCGGCCTTCCCGGTGGCCGGGTCGAGGGCGACGAGCTCGCCGCCCTCGAGCGCGCCGACGCAGGTGAGCCCCTGCCCCGCCGTCTCCGGTCCCTGCGGCGTCGCGGACGACGACGGGTCCGCCGGGTTGGTCGCGCCCGGCACCCCAGGCGCCGCCGGCGCGCCGGGGACCGGAGGGGGCGCGATCCCTCCGGAGTCCGAGCCTCCGCACGCGACGAGACCGAGGGCGAGCAGGACGAAGTTGATGACGCGCATCGCGGGACCTCCGTGCTCGAGTCCAGCAATCCGCAAGCCGGACGGAATCATCCAGTGTCACCGATCGGTGACACACGTTTGCCGGGAAATCAGGGGGTTCTCTCGTCGCGCGCACCTCTGCCCAGAACGGACGGTGATCCGACGGCGGCGATCCAGATCGTGGTTCGCTCGTCGGCAAGCGAAAGTCGCGCCGTCTCGCTATCCTGCTCGACGTGCCTCCCGCGGCGGCGCTCGCCCACAAGACCTGTCCGCGCTGCGGCTCGCACTACGAGTCCGAGGCGGCCTTCTGCCCGAAGGACGGCGCCCGGCTCGACCTCTCGCCGCACGAAGAGGAGCCCGACCCGTACATCGGCACCGTCATCCTCGGCGACATCGAGGTCCGCAGCGTCGCCGGCACCGGCGCGATGGGGCGCGTCTACCGCGCCCACCAGCGAGGGATCGACCGCGACGTCGCGGTGAAGATCCTCCATCGGGAGCTCTCGGGGAACAAGCAGCTCGTCGCCCGGTTCCACCGCGAGGCGAAGATCGCGAGCAAGCTCCAGCATCCGCACGTCGTCGAGGTCTACCTCGCCGGGCAGCTCCCCGACGGCGCGCTCTACATCGTGATGGAGTACCTGGACGGCATGTCGCTCTCGGCGGCGCTCGGCGCCTCCGGCGGGAAGCTCGCGATCGAGCGCACGATGTCGATCGCGCTCCAGATCTGCGATGCCGTCGGCGAAGGGCACGCGCGGGGTATCGTCCACCGGGACCTGAAGCCCGAGAACGTCATGCTCGTCCGCCGCGCCGAGATGGCGGACTTCGTGAAGGTCCTCGACTTCGGCATCGCGCGCGTGAACCTCGGCGATCAGTCGATGGAGACCGCGGCAGGTCTCATCTTCGGCACCGCGCGCTACATCAGCCCGGAGGGCGCGCAGGGCGTCGCGGTCGGTCCGCCGGGAGACGTCTACGCGCTCGCCACGATGGTCTACCAGATGCTCGCCGGCCGGACGCCGTTCGACGCCGAGCCGCTCGGCCTCCTCGTGAAGCACATCCACGAGGCGCCGCCGCCGCTGAGGTCGCTCCCCGGGACCGCCGAGATCCCGGAGCCGATCGCGCGCGTCGTGATGGAGAACCTCGCCAAGGATCCGGCGCGCCGCGCCCCGACCGCGCGTGCCTTCGGCAACGTGCTCGCGAACGCGGCGAAGGAGGCGAACGTCTCGTTCTCCGACGTCGGCGTCGTCGCGCGGATGAGCCAGCTGCCGGAGCCGTCCCGCCACATCTCGGATCGTCCGGCCGCGTCGAGGTCGCCGGGGCTCGACCCGACGCTCGACGACAACGCGGGCGTCGTCGCGCCGAAGATCTCGACGGTCGCCGCAGGGCCGGTCGGTCCCGGGCCCGACGTCGCGACCGCGCCCGTTGGGCTCACGCCGAGGCCCGCGGCGCCGCCGCCGCACCTGACGCCGGGCGGCTCGGCGCGGCCGCCTCCGGTCATGGAGCCGCCGCGCGCGTCGGCGCCGCCCGAGGAGCGGCGCTCTTCGCCGGCGGCATGGATCTTCGTCGTCGTGCTCGCGTTCCTCCTCGGCATCGCGCTCGCCGTGCTCGGGATGCAGCGGTTCCAGACGCGCACGGTCGAGGAGCGACAAGCCTACGTCGCGAAGACGCGTCACGTCCTCGCGGAGGGCCACTACGTCGCGCCGCCGGGCGAGAACGTCCGTGACCTCGTCGCGAAGGGCCTCGAGAAGTGGCCGGGCGACGACGAGCTCGAGCAGCTCCGCTCGGACGCCGAGCACGAGATGGTGACGATGGCGATGGCCGCGCGCGCCTCGGGCGACATCGTCGGCGCACGGAACCTCGCGCGCGACGCGTACTCCCTCGATCCGACCGACAACTCCGCGCGCTTCACGCTCGCGCAGACGGAGGACGACCTGAAGTCGATCGAGGCGGGACCGGGCCTCACCGCCGGCGCGCCGCGTCTCGTCTTCGAGTCCCCTCCCGTCGTGAAGACCGGGACCGAGGTCGTGATGACATGCCGGATCGTCGCGGGCTCTGCCGGCCCGCGCGCGAAGATCTCGAACATCCGCATGTCGATCCTCCCGAACGGGAAGACCGTGGGCGGCGCGCCGGTGACGCTCACGCCCGTCGACTCGACGTCGGTCCGCGCCGTGCTCACCGCGCCGGCTCCCGGCAGCTACGACGTGTCGTTCTCCGCCGACGTCGACGGCTCCGGCGTCCGCGCGATGCGCGACCTCGACGTGACGCCGTAGCGCTACTTCGCCGCGACCGCGCGGGCGACGAGGAGGACGGGCCCGGTGCCGAGCGCGGAGTCGACGATGTCGCCCGGCTTCGCCTTTCGCGCGAAGACGCCGAGCGACTCGCGCGCGTCGGGCGGTAGATCGGCTTCGCCGATCCGGTCGCGCGGGAGCGCCTCGGCCTTGTGCCGCTTCGGATCGTTCGCCGCCGCGTCACCGAGGACGGCCGCGACGCTGTCCTTGAAGATGCCGTCGACCGAAGCGGACGCGTCGGCTTGCTGGAGACGAGCGAGGATCTCGTCGGCGAGCTTGCGCGCGACGGTCGAGGCGCGCGCCTTCTTGTAGGCCTTCGTGACCTTCTCGTCGTCGATCCCGTCCCGCAGCACGATGTGGAAGCCGCGCGGCCCCTTCACCGGATCGCCGGCGAGGTCTCCGGGCCCTAGCTGCTTCGCCACCGACTTCACGGGCTCGGGGAGCTTCTCGGGATCGCTCCCGAGCGCGCCGCCCTTGTCCCGCGTGTCGTCGTCGTCGGAGGCCTCGCGCGCGAGCGCCTTCGGATCCTCACCCTTCGTGAGCCGACCGATGAGCGCCTCGGCGCGCTTCTTCGCAGCCGCCACGTCGCGCGGCCCTTTCGGCTCCGCGATCCCGACGAGGATGTGCCGGATCTCCGCCTTGACCGCCGCCTTGCCCTCCGGCGTCGCCGCCCAGGTCTTCACCTCGTAGGGCGTCGCCGGCACGTGCTTCTTCACCCACGCGATCGCGATCGGCGCGAACTCGATCGTGACGTCTCCTCCCCCGCCGCTCGCGCTCCCGCCGCGGAAGAAGCATCCGCAGGCGAAGAGGCACGCCAGCGCGAGCGCGACGAGCCTCGGGACGAACGGAGAGCGCGGCGCGGACGGAGACAAGACGGAGTACCTGCGGATTACCTTCACCTCGCCGTGTGCTGCGCGTCAAGGTCACGCCTACCCGAGGCGCGGTCGGGGCCCTACGATGAGGGCGTGGGTCCGGTCGTGCTCTTCGACGGTGAATGCAACTTGTGCAATGGCACGGTGCAGTTCTGCCTCGACCACGAGCGCGACGCCTCCCTCCGCTTCGCCGCGCTCCAGTCGGACGCGGCGCGGGAGCTCCTCGACCGCGTCTTGGGCGAGGAGGCGTCGCAACGGTTGCGCGAAGGCGAGGCGGGAATCGGCCCCGGATCGTTCGTCCTCGTCGAGGAGAGCGGTGTCACGACGGCCTCGACCGCAGCGCTCCGGCTCGCGCGACATCTGCGCGCTCCCTGGCGCTGGTCTTCGTGCCTCCTCTGGGTCCCGGCGCGCCTGCGTGATGCGGTCTACGGGGTCGTCGCGCGGAACCGCTATCGGTGGTTCGGAAAGACCGAGATGTGCCGCGTGCGGACGCCCGACCTCGCGTCGCGCTTCCTCGCGTAGTGCGCTACAGATCGAGGCATGGCGGAAGCGACCACCGAGCGCACCGAGCGGCCTCGTCCGGTGACGGCCGAGGACACGTACGACTTCGGCGATGCGAGGTTCGATCTCGACTCGCCCGAGGACCGGGAGATCCTGCGGTTCATCCTGTCGCAAGCGCTCTACGGCGAAGCGACCGGCGTCTACTGCGGGAAGTCGCTCTACGCGGCCGGCTCGCTCGAGGCCGCGAAGTTCTACGTCCGCCAGGCGAAGCAGGAGCTCGCGCACCTCCAGCTCTTCGCCGACATCTTCAAGCAGCTCGACATGGAGCCCTTGCCCGCGCACTGGGTCGTCAAGCTGCTCTCGTCGCACAACAACTACTACCCGCTCAAGGTGCTGATGGAGCACGCGGTCGGCGAGGGCATGGTCCTCGACATCTTCCGCGACATCCTCCTCCAGACGCTGCCCGACTCCGATCCGCGCGTGCCCCTCATCAAGAAGAAGCTGCGCGTCGTTTGCATGGAGGAGGAGGAGCACATCGCGTGGGGCGAGAAGGAGACGAAGCGCCTCCTCGCCGAGAAGCCGTGGCTCCGGACGCCGTACTACGGCCTCGTCGAGCTGCAGATGTCGGTCCTCCCCTTCGCGGTGCGCGCGTTCCAGAAGCGGGCGGCCGCGCACCCGGTCCTCGCGCACCTCCCCGCGTTCCTCGAGCACGTCCAGAAGCGCGTCTGGCGGCAGGGCCAGGAGCTCGGGTTCATCCCGCCGGAGCGGCCGAAGGGGATGAAGCGCGTCGCGGCGATGGGCGCCGGCCTCGCGCTCTTCGCGCGCAGCCAGGTCGCGCGGAGCACGTCGCGGCTCGAGAAGATCTACATCGACGAGCTCGGCCTCGGCCGGAGCTGAAGGCTCACTTCACCGTGCAGGTGCCGGCGCGACAGACCGCCGACTTCTTCTGGCACGGGTCCATGAAGCACTGCGCCTTCACGGGCGGCGTGCACGTCGGCGTCTTCGCCGAAGCGCTGTGCGCGTTGCACGTGCACGGGAGCTCGCCGCACCAGTTGTAGTGGAGGCGGCAGTCCGCATCCGTCTTGCAGGAGCGATCGAAGCTCGCGACGGGCGCGCCCGCGTCGGCCGGCGCCGTGGACGCAGGAGGCGCCCGCTCGACGTCGCCGCAGAACTGCTGGATGCACATCGCGCCGGGCGGCGTGCAGATCCCGCAGCTCGCGTTGCAGCAGACCTCGCCGGCCGCGCACGCCTTCGAGCCGCAGCGGACGCCGGCATCGGTCGTGACCGAGGCCGAAGCGCTGGGCGCGCCCGACGCCGTGGGCCCCGTGGGCGAGACGGCCGGCGACGGGCCCACCGAAGAAGAAGACGACGGCGTCGACTCGGTGCTCTTGCACGCGGCCGTCACCGCGAAGGCGGCGACGACGACGGTTCGAATCAGTGGAGCCGAGGGGGATCGAACCCCTGACCTCATCCATGCCATGGATGCGCTCTCCCAGCTGAGCTACGGCCCCGATGCGTTGCGGAAACAGCCTCGCCCGGAAGCGAGGGTGCTCGTCTTTACTGCGGCTCGACCCGACTGTCCAGCCCCGAGAGCACGAGGGGTGCTCGAACGGGGTCAGGACGCCTTGATGCCGAGCCGCTTCATCATCTTCTGGAGCCCGAACCGGGACACGCCGAGCGCCTCGGCCGCCTTCGTCTGGTTGCCCTGCGTGCGGGCGAGCGCTTCGCGGACCAGCTGCGTCTCGAGCGCATCGACGCGCGCCCGGAGCCCGAGGCCGGCCTCCCGCGCCGCGTTCGGGCCGCCGCGCGCGACGTCCTCCGAGAGCTCGCCCACGTCGACCCGGTCCTCGGCGAGGACGAGCGCGCGCCGGAGCTCGTTCTCGAGCTGCCGCACGTTCCCCGGCCACGGATAGGCCGCGAGCCGATCGAGGGCGGCCCGCGTGACCTTCACCTTGCGCCCCGCAGCGTGCTTCTCGAGGAAGTGGCTCACGAGGAGCGGGATGTCGGCGGCGCGCTCGCGGAGGGGCGGGACGCGGACGGTGACGACGTCGAGCCGGTAGAAGAGGTCCTCGCGGAACGTGCCCGCCGCCACCATCGCGGAGAGGTCGCGATGGGTCGCGCCGATGATGCGCACGTCCACGCGGTGCGAGCGCTCGCTTCCGACGGGGCGGATCTCGCCGTCCTGCAGCGCGCGGAGGAGCTTCGTCTGCATCGAGAGCGGCATCTCGCCGATCTCGTCGAGGAAGAGCGTGCCGCCGTCGGCGACGTCGAA
>JBDHVE010000248.1:0-9628 GCA_039809485.1 Polyangiaceae bacterium
GCTTGCTACATTCCATCCGAGGATCGAGTCCAGCTTCCCTCTCGCGAGTCGTTCGTGTCGCCCGAGGAATACTACTCGACGCTCTTTCACGAGCTCGTTCATTCTACGGGTGCCGAGCATCGTCTGGCTCGCAAGGGCGTCGTTGATCCCACGAGCTTCGCGAGCCACACCTATTCCTTTGAGGAGCTTGTGGCGGAGTGTGGCGCAGCGTTTCTCTGCGCGCATGCCGGCATCGCCTCTCAGGTCATCGACAATTCGGCGGCATACATTGCTCATTGGTCGAGGGCTCTGAAGTCCGAGCCTCGCTGGATGGTGGATGCTGCATCGAAAGCGGCGCGCGCCGCTGATCTCGTCCTTGGCAAGTTGCCGATGAAAAACCGAAAGCCATCGCAGCAAGCGGCGTGAGCAATCCCATCCACGGATTGCATTGAGCCAAAGGAAACTGAGAGCAGAGGGCGGCGCCGATGAAACGGCGCCGCCCATGCTCCCTCAACATCAGGAGACCCACCATGAAAGCTCTTCGTGATCTGCGCAAGTTCATTCTCTTCAAGTGTGCCGAAGGAAGCCAGGCGGATATTCGTGCCTACGTCGTCGAGAACATCGACTCGCTCGCGAAAGCCTTCTGCGTTCCTGCGACGACCATCATGGATTGCGTCGAGGGTGTGCGCGATGACAATGCCCTTGCCTGCAAGATGCTGGAAACCATCATGCGCGCGGAGCACATCTTGCGGAAGACGCGCCGGGAGAACCGCGCTCGCGCTGCCCAAACGTCCGCAGACGTTCTCGCCAAAACCATTCGGTGGGAAGGCGAACGTGCGGTACTGGACATGCCCTCGCTTCTTTCGTCCGCCCTCACTCGACGCGATGACCTCTTCGTTTTCCTTGGGGAAGACTTCTCCGTTGCCATCTCGCAGGCGCCTCTTCTCGACCTTGCCAAGCTCCAGCGCGTCCGAAGCGACTTGACTGGCTTCGTGGACAAGGATGGCTTGCATCTTCGCTGGCGTACCGGCGGGCTCAATCTTCTGCCGCAGAAAGAGACGAGTCTCAAGACAGACCGTATCCTTCTCTTTCTTCCTCCGATGCCTGCCATCATCGCGGCGTGAAAGGGAAGCGCCATGTCCACCTACCGCATCCCGGTCTACCGGCTGAAGCTGGTCAAGGACAAGGTGCTCCAGTTGTCGGACGTGAACGTTGATCAGCCTCCCGTTGCAGCGCGTCTGCTCGGGAGGTTGATTGGTGATTCCGACCGAGAGAACCTCGTTGCCCTCTTCCTCGACGTGCGCAAAGACATCGTCGGCGCGCAGATCATCGCAACCGGCTGTCTCGATTCGTGTCGCACGACGCCGCGAGAAGTGTTCAAAGCAGCCATCCTCGCCAATGCCCACGGGATCGTTCTCGGGCACAACCATCCCAGCGGTGGTGCAGAGCCGAGCCCGCAGGACATTCGGCTCACACGGAAGCTCGCTCGCGCGGGTGACCTCCTCGGCATTCCTATCCTTGATCATCTCATCGTCTGGCGTCGGCAGTGGTGCTCCTTCGTGGAGCTTGGGCTTCTTCCCATGCCATCGGCAGTGGAGCTGGCGCTCACGAGCGAGGGCGAGAATCGACCGCTGCCAATTCTTAGCATTCCTCCGGGTCTTGCGAGCCAATTCCGCAAGGATGATCTTTCCATCAACCCCGGTACGCACCACCCAATGCCATCACGCAGAAAGGAGGCTTCGACCGATAACCAGTAAGGAATAGCATCATGGCAGGTATCCACATCACACCAGTCCCAGAACGTGAGAAGGCATGGGACATCTCGTTTACCGTTCAACTTCCAAGTGGTGAGCCCCATAGGGAACGCAAAAGGCTTACCAATGTCTCGAAGACTCAGGCTCAGAAGTGGGCAGAGAAGCGAAGGAATGAACTGCTCAATCCTTCCAACGATGCGAAGGGATCGATGACCTTCAAGGCATTCATAGAAGGTCCACTGACGACCAGGCATCTGCCTACGCTTTCCGTTTCCTACCGAGCCAAGGTAGAAGCAACGATCAATGACAAGCTCCTGCCTACCTTTGGTAAGCTCCGACTATCGCAGATCAAAAGGGCGAAGCTGGATGACTATCTTGCGATCCTACGCCTGACGTGCGAGCCCAAGGCGCGGCGAGACCACATCGGTCTTGTGCATAAGTTTCTGACGCTTGCCGTTGAATGGGAGTTGCTAACGTCCCTTCCTGCCTTTCCCAAGGTCAAGGTGCCGCAATCGGATATCCCTGACTTCCTAGCTCCCGATGAGCACGAGACGTTGCTTTCCCACGCAAGGGATCACGAGGAACATACGTTGCTGCTCTTCGCTACGGACAGCGGTACAAGGTCGGGTGAACAGCTTGCACTTTCCTGGGGAGACATTCGCCCCGGTCAACTCGTTCTTCAACGCTCCGTCGTCAAGAACACCATTGCTTCGGGGTTCAAAGGAACGAAGTCCGGAAAGCCCAGGGTGTTGCCGCTCTCGGAGCGATGCGAGCAAGCCCTTGCCAAACTCAAGGCTGAACGTCGGGCGCGAGGTCTCCCCTGCTTGGACGATGACCTCGTGTTCGGTTCGTACATTCCTTCCGTCAAGGCGCTCTACAAGCGCGTGATCAGGGCGTGCAAACGAGCGAAGGTCAAGCACACGTCGAGGCACGGCTTGAGGCACACGTACGCCTCGTGGCTCATCTCGTCCGGCAAGGTCTCGCTTGCCGAGGTTCAAGCGCTGCTTGGCCATTCGAGCCCGGTCATGACCCAGCGCTATGCACACTTGATCCCCGGCACCGGCGACAACGTCCGTGGCGCGCTCGACGCGCTCTCGAACGCTACAAGTTCGCCCAGCGCCGAGCAGCGCGTTGACAACGGAATGACAACGGCGCCTGACTCTTCCGAGGCAGACGCCGCTTTCATCAACGGTTCCGACTAGTTGTAATAGTCGGGGCGAGAGGATTTGAACCTCCGACTCCCTGGTCCCGAACCAGGTGCGCTACCAGGCTGCGCTACGCCCCGGAAACCGCAGAGCTTCTCGCGAAGAGGAGTTCGTGCGGCGAGGGCGCTCTAATGCCTTGGTCGAGGGGTCTGCGTCAACGTGATTCGACCGGAGCCTCACGATTCTCGGGGCCGCCGAGCCCGTTCCGCTCCGAACGGAATGATGCAACCACGCGGCACTACTGCCGATTTCCCCAAACCGGGCTTCACTCGGAGCGGATCTCTGTCAAGCTACACTGTAACGACTGGCTCTGCTCGCCCGGTTCTTCCAGGCAGAGCGGAACCGCCGCAGGTATGCGGCGCCTGACCCACGAAGCCGGAGAGCCCCGATGACCGAGTCGCTCCAGATGCCCGCCGTGAAGATCCTCATCGTCGACGACGATCGCGCCATCTGCGACTACATGCAGACGCTCCTCGAGAGCGACGGGTTCGCCGTCAAGACGATGAACGACCCGACGACGATCGACGACGAGGTCAAGAACGGCGGCTACCACCTCATCGTCCTCGACCTGATGATGCCGAAGCTCGACGGCATCGAGGCGCTGAAGCGGATCCGCAAGATCGACAGCGACGTCGCCGTCGTCATCTTCACCGGGTACCCGAACCTCGAGACCGCTGTCGCCGCGATGAAGATGGACGCGGTCGACTACATCAAGAAGCCGTTCAACGTGGACGAGTTCCGTGAGGTGCTCGACCGCGTGATGCGGAAGAAGGGTCTCGCGCGCACGCCGGAGGAGAAGCTCCACAAGGTGATCGGCGACACGATCCGGAACCTCCGCAAGGACAAGGACCTCACGCTGAAGCAGATGTCCCGGCGCACGAACCTCAGCGTGTCGCTCCTCTCGCAAATCGAGCGCGCCGAATCGAGCGCCTCGATCTCGTCGCTCTACAAGATCGCGACGGCGCTCGAAGCGCGCATCCAGGACCTCTTCGGCGAGTACTGACGCGACGAGACGAGACGTCCGTGCGGAAGGACCGTGTTGTCCAGTCCGCACGACGCAGAGCAGCACGTGGCGCGCGACGCGCGCGCGTCCGTGCGGGCTCGACAGGCGAACGCTCGTGGTAGTGTCGCGCGCCTCGCATGAGGACGCTCTCGCTCCGCGCACTCGCGCTCGTCTGCCTCGCTGCCCTCCCCGTCGTGCTGCTCCGCGCTCACGAAGCGAGCGCCGCGTGGCCGCCGCCACCCGGCGCGGACATGCGCGACAAGTCGAACTGGCCGAACGACTACAACGGCCGGTGGAACTATCTCTCGTACATCCCCGAGCGCACGACCTCCGAGCCGCTGAACGAGGCGGACGCGAAGCTCGGCGCCGCGGGGATGAGCGTGGACCGCGCCTGGACGTACACGATCGGTCGCGACGACGTCCGGATCGCCGTCGTCGACTCGGGCATCCAGTGGGACGAGCCCGACCTCGCGAGCAAGGCCTGGCTCAACGCCGCCGAGTTGAAGGGCGACAAGCGACCGAAGACCGCCGCTGCCGCCGCGTGCGCCGGCAACGGCGACCTCGCCGGCTACGACTGCAACGGCGACGGCATCTTCAACGTCGACGACTACCGCGACGACCCGCGGATCGCGCCGGCGGTTCCTGGCGAGCCGTGCTTCAAGGATCCCGAGCGCACGAAGCCGGGCGGCGACCGGATCAAGGGCGACCTGAACCGGAACTGCATCCTCGATGCGGGCGACCTCATCGCGCTCTTCTCCGACGGCGTCGACGACGACGCGAACGGGTACACCGACGACATCTCCGGCTGGGACTTCTTCAAGAACGACAACGACCCGTACGACGACACGCGCTACGGCCACGGCACCGGCGAGGCGATCGACAGCACGGCAGCCGCGAACAACGGCACCGGCGATCCCGGCACGTGCCCCGCCTGCCGGTTCATCCCGCTCCGCGTCGGCGACAGCTTCATCGGCGACGCGAACGATTTCGCGAAGGCCGTCGTCTACGCCGCCGACATCGGCGCGAAGGTCGTGCAGGAGGCGCTCGGCACCGTCGACCAGACGCCGTTCGCGAAGGCCGCGATCGACTACGCCTACAAGAAGGGCGCGATCGTCGTCGCGAGCATGGCGGACGAGAACTCGCGGCACCACAACATGCCCGCGACCGCGAACCACGTGCTCACGGTCCACTCGATCCGCTACGACCAGGGCAAGCCCGAGTCGTCGTCGACCTACCTCGCCTTCGACACGTGCTCCAACTACGGCGGTCACCTCAGCCTGAGCGTGAGCGCGACGCAGTGCTCGAGCGAAGCGACGGGTCGGAGCTCCGGGATCGCCGGCCTCCTCTACTCGATGGCCGCGAACGAAGGCCTGACGCTCTCGGCCGAAGAAGCGATCCAGCTCTTCAAGATGAACGCCGACGACGTCGACATGCCCGCTTCGCGCGCGGACCAGCCCCGCTTCTACTGGTCGCAGCCCGGCTTCGATCAGCGCTTCGGCTATGGTCGCGCGAACGCCGCGCGCATGATGCAGGCGATAAAGGACCGCCTCGTCCCACCGGAGGTCGACATCGTCTCGCCCGAGTGGTTCGCGCCGATTCATGCCGACCGCACCGAAGGCGTCGTCACGATCCAGGGACGCGTCGCGGCGACACGCGCGAAGAGCTACGACGTGCGCATCCAGTGGGCGCCCGGCGTGCAGCCGGTCGAGGACCGGTACCGAGACCTCGTCGCGCCGCTCGTCAACGTGCCGGGTGCGACGGTGACCGGCGACGTCGCTCCCCTCGCCCAGCTCGATCCGAAGCAGATCGACACCGCGCACCCGCGCGACAACGACTCGCTGCTCGGTGAGAACGACCGGACGATCTCGATCCGCGTCCAGGCGGTCGCGCACTACGACAACGGCGACGTGCGCGGCGAAGCCCGCCGCGTCGTCTCCGTGACGAACGAGAAGAACGGCCTCGACCGCGACCTGCTCCCCGGCTTCCCGATCGCGATGGGCGCCTCGCTCGAAGCGAGCCCGAAGCTCGCCGACATCGACGGCGACGGCGTCCGCGACCTCGTCGTCGCCGACAGCTCGGGCAAGCTCCACGTCTACGGCCTCCGGGGCGGGACGCCGGCGGAGCTGCCCGGTTTCCCGTACCAGACGCGGATCATCGACGGCCTCGATCAGCGCGTCGCCGAGCCCACGATCCCGAGCTACCTCGCGGCGCCCGCCTACAAGGCCGGCGCGCAGGGCGGGGTCGACCCGCAGATCGCGCGCGAGGCGATGATGGCCGCGCCCGGCGTCGCCGATCTAGACGGCGACGGCCGGAACGAGATCGTCCTCACGACCTGGCCCGGAACGATCTACGTCGTGAACGGGAAAGGCCAGGACCTCCCCGGCTGGCCGCGCCGCCTGCCGCTCGTCCCCTCCTGCCCGCTCGACCCGACGAAGCCGCGCCCGGAGCGCTGCATGGATCTGAAGCACGGATGGGCGCGCGGGACGTACAGCGCGCCGGTCCTGGCGGACATGGACAAGGACGGTCGGCCCGAGATCGTCCTGTCCGCGTTCGACGGTCAGCTCTGGGTCTACAAGGTCGACGGCACGGTGCTGGACGGCTTCCCGGTGGAGCTCGTCTCGCCGAAGTCGGACAACCCGAGCCGCATCATGGCGACGCCGACCGCGGTCGATCTCGACGGCGACGGGATCCCCGAGCTCGTCAGCGGGTCGAACCAGCAGATCGGCGGCGGTGGCCAGGCCGGTCCCGTCTTCGTCGTGAACGGACGCGGGAAGAACGCCCCGGGCGGCCCCTACCTGCCGAACTGGCCGATCACGATGGCGAGCCTGAAGCTCTTCCCCGTCGTGGCGGAAGGCATCGTCGCCTCACAGGCGGTCGCCGACTTCGATCGCGACGGCAAGGCGGAGATCGTCGTCCAGGGCAACGGGACGCGACCTCTCGCGCTGCGAGTCGACCCCGGCGCGCAGCCCGACATCAAGTTCGACCCGCCGAACCGCGTGCCCGAGTGGCGCGACGAGACCGGCCAGGACGTGAAGGGCTTCGACTCCACCGGCAACTTCGGCGAGCAGACGAAGGCGTTCTCGCCGGACGTCATGTTCCCGCTCTTCAGCCAGCCGGCGATCGGCGACGTCGACCAGGACGGCGTGCCCGATGTCGTGGTGTCGGGCGGCTCGCTGAGCCTCGCCGGCGCCCTCGCCGGCGGCGGCACGCGCCCCGAGCGTGCGCAGCAGCTGCTCACCGTGTTCTCGGGCAAGACGGGCAAGATGCTGCCGGGCATGCCAATCGTCATCGAGGACTACACGTTCCTCGTGAACCACGTCGTCGCGGACGTGAGCGGCGACGGCTACCCCGAGGTCATCACCGGCAGCGGCGGATACTTCGTCCACGCTGCCGACGGCTGCGGGCGCGAGCCCGCCGGCTGGCCGAAGTTCACGAACGGCTGGGTCGCGTCGACGGCCGCCGTCGGCGACGTCGACGGCGATGCGAGCAAGTCGCTCGAGGTCGTCGTCGGCACGCGCGACGGCTACCTCTTCGCATGGAAGACGGCAGGCCGCGAAGGCGGCACCGTCGAGTGGGAGTCCTTCCACCACGACAACGCGAACACCGGCAACTACGACCGCCCCCTCGACCAAGGCGTGAAGCGGAGCGCGGCCACACCGCTCGCGTGCGCGGCAGAGGACGAAGCGAAGACGGACCAGTTCGATGCCGCGGGCTGCACGTGCACGACGGCGGCAGCGTCGTCGCGCGGCGTCGGCCTCGGCATCGGCGCGGCCGCGCTCTCGGGCTTGCTCGCGTTGGCGCGCCGCCGTCGGCGTCCGCGCGCGGCGTGAGCCTCTCGGCGTCGCGCAAAACGCGAGCACCGGAGAACGGTGCTTGCCAACGAGGGCGTTCTATCTATACTGCGCGCCCACTCCTGCCGGAGTAGCTCAGTTGGTTAGAGCGGGCGTTTCATACGCGCTAGGTCGGGGGTTCGACTCCCTCCTCCGGCACTATTGAGGTTGGTGCGCTTCGCGCACCACCTCCACTCGTCGGTCGTCTGTCTTCACTGCACTCCGTCCACTGCGTGGACTCCGTGCAGTGAAGAGCGACTCCCTCCTCCGGCACTATTGAGGTTGGTGCGCTTCGCGCACCACCTCCACTCGTCGGTCGTCTGTCTTCACTGCACTCCGTCCGCTTCGCGGACTCCGTCCAGTGAAGAGCGACTCCCTCCTCCGGCACTATCGAGGTTGGTGCGCTTCGCGCACCCCGTCGGTCTTCACGTTGAACGCGGATCTGACGGCGGTCAGTGCGGCGCCGTACCCGGCGTACGGAACTTCGCCTCCACGTTCACGGAGGGGAGCGCGATGCCTCCGCACGCGTCGTCGTAGTCGATCGTCTCCGTCTCGCCGAAGCTCGAGCTCTCGATGACGATCGGACGGCCGTACGCGTCGCGTTCGATGCGATTGTCGCTCGCCCCCCGGCTCGGCTCGTCTCGGAAATCCACGGTGCCGTCACCGCCCATGTCGACTTCACGCCAGCCGACCTCGCCGTCCACGATGCCGTAGCGCTCGACGCTCCGGACGGCGTCCGTCGACGTCCGGCTGACGTGCGTCCAGATCGCACGCCCCTCTTCGGGCGTCCACGTCTCGCGCTCGCGCTCGCTCTTCGGCATCCCGGCGCGCTCGTCGCGGACGTCGACGCTCCGCTCGCGGAGCTCGTCCGCCTCGTAGGTGTTCGTGTAGCGCATCGACAGGTCGATGCTGCCGTCCCTACCGATGTCGACCTCGTCACGGACGACGAACTCCTTCTCGTCGTAGGTGCGCGTCCGCTCGTAGGCCTCGGGGAACTGCCCGCGATCGGCGACGACCACCTGGGTCGCGAGCGCGCCGCTCGCGGCGTACGCGTAGGTGATGATCGTGGGCTCGCTGCTTTCCTTCGACGCGTCGGTGAAGGTTTGTTGCGCGTAGCGAACGAGCCTGCGCGCACCGTCGAAGTCGTAGGTCTGCACGGTCCGCAGCAACGTGCGGCCACCCGCGCCTCGGAGCTGGCTGCTCGCCGTCACACGACATCCGCTCTGCGGCGCGGTCTGTCCCGGGTCCCGGACGACCGGAGGGATCACGGCCGCAGGCTCGGCATCGGCCGCGCCGCACGCGACGACGGCGAGAAACGAAAGAAGTGAAGCGACGTGAAGCGCTCTCATCGAGCGCGCACGTGGGCAAGCGACGTGCCGACCGGCGGCGAGCGCTCGAAGCCGCGAGCGAACGAAGTACGCGTGCACTTCCCGCGGTTCGACGAGGAGTCGTCGTGTGCCAGCTTGGGCCGGGACCGGAAGAACGGATCAGAGCGGCCCGGCGGCGTCGCGGGCCGTCACGTCCAGCACGACCGGCGCATGGTCCCCACGCGGGAGACGACGGTCTCCCGCGACCCGCGCGCGCCACGACGGCGGTGGTGGACGCCGGAGGAAGAAGTGGTTCACGCGCAGGAGGCCGAGCAGAGTCGGCCCGGCGCCACGCGCGGCTTCGACGTGGCGCTCGCAGAGACGCTCGAACGTCTCCACCTCGGTCCGCATCCGCAGACGCGCCGCCCACTCCGGATCGAGGTTGAAGTCGCCGCCGAGGAGCACGAGCGTCTCGGGTCGATCCGCCGAGAGCGCGATCAAGCCCTCCACTTGCGAGCGCTTCCGTTCGACCTGCCGCACGTCGAGGTGC
>JBDHVE010000249.1:0-9397 GCA_039809485.1 Polyangiaceae bacterium
AGAGCGCAAAGTAATCCGCCGGCGACATCGCCGCCGCGGCCGTCGCCGGCGCGGGCGCGGGCGCGGAGGCCGACGCGGACGCCGCCGGCGCTTCGGCCGACCGCGCAGGCTCCGGCGCGGAGGCGCGCTCGGGCGCCGGCAACGGGTCGGGCCGCGTGACGACGGGGACCGACGCGCTCGCCTCGTCCTTCGCGACCCCATGCACTTGCTTCGCCGGGCGCATCACCACGAACGACGCCGCGACGCCGAGGACCACGAGCGCAAAGGCGACCGACGCGAGGAGCGTGCGACCATCTCGCGGCGCGACCTGCACGGGCGGCGGTGCGGACGACCGCCGATGCGGCGAGACCGGGGCGAGGCTCTCGCTGTCGACGTCGTCGTCGCAGAGCTCCATCGTGTCGTCGGTCGGTGCAGGCTCGGGCGGGATCGAGACCAGCGTGTCGCGCGGCACCTGCGCGCCCTCGCGCGCGAACGGCGCGAGGGCGGCCGCGAGCGCCGCCGCCGACGGGAATCGGTCGTCGGGCTCGAGCGCGAGGCACTTCGAGACGATCGCCCCGAGCGCCGGCGGAACACCGGGGGCCGCCTCGTGGACGGGCACCGGCGTCTCGCGATACTGGCGGAACAACATGTCCGCCGGCGACTCCGCGACGTACGGCAGCCGCCCCGTGAGGGCCTCGTAGAGGACGACGCCGATCGCCCAGATGTCGCTGCGCGCGTCGGCGAGGCGCGCGGAGCGGAGCTGCTCGGGAGGCATGTAGAGCGCCGTGCCCATGATCGTCTCCGACGCGGTGAGGCGCTCGCCGAGATCGGACGACGAGACCTGCGCGACGCCGAAGTCCACGAGCTTGACGCGCAGCGCGCCGCTCGGAGCCGAGGTGAGCATCAGGTTCTTCGACTTCACGTCGCGGTGGACGATGCCGAGCGCGTGCGCGGCCGAGAGCGCGTCGCACGCCTGCATCACGATCTCCGCCGCTTCCGCGGCGGCGAGGCGTCCGACGCGCCGCACGTGCGCGTGGAGCGACACTCCCTCGAGGAGCTCCATCGCGATGTACGGCGTCCCCGACTCGGCCGTGCCGACGTCGAGCACGCGGACGATGTGATCGGACTTGATCCGGAACTGGCTCCTCGCCTCGCGCAGGAATCGCTCGACGAGCTCGGGTTTGCTCCGGAGCTCGGGGCGGAGGAACTTCACCGCCACGCGCTCGCCGAGCGCCGTGTGCGTCGCCTCGAAGACGGCGCCCATCCCGCCGACGCCGAGGATGCGCTCGAGGCGGAATTTTCCGGCGATCACGGCGCCTTCGGAGACGAGCTGGAAGTCTTCCGTGTCCACCGTGCGCGGACATATAGCTGTGGACGACGCGCGCGCCAGTCGAGCTTCGACATGGCGCGTCGAGATCACGAAGCGCGGTCACCGGTCAGCAACGCGCCGACGCGGCGTCGCGCACTTGCGCGGACGGTGGTCATGCGATGCCCCAGGGGGCTGACCGCTACTCCAGGAGGAACGCCTTGTACGCGGCGTCGCTCGGCGCGCGCCCGAGGAACTTCTCGACGAGCTTCGCCTCGTCCTCGCTCGCGCCCTGGGCGAGGATCGCGCTGCGGTAATCCGCGGCGGTCTGGGCGTTGAGCATGCCCTCCTTCTTGAACCGCGTGAACAGGTCGCGCGCGATCGAGAGCGCCCACTGGTAGCCGTAGTAGCCGGCGTCGTAGCCGATGAGGTGGCCGAAGCTCGCCTGGAAGTGCGTGCCATCGACGTACTTGAACGGCGTGTACGACTCCTGGACCTCGGCGAGCACCTTGGTCGTGTCGTAGCCCGGCGGCCGCGTGTGATAGGCCTGGTCGAGCGCCGCGAGGAACAGCTGGCGTTGCGTCGAGATCGCGCGACCGAACCCGCGTGACCGGAGCATCGCCGCGTGGAGCTGCGCGGGCAGCTTCTTGCCGGTCTGGTGGTGGACGGCGAAGAGGTCGAGCGTCTCCTTCGACCACGCCCACTCCTCGAGCATCTGCGAAGGCGACTCGACGAAGTCGCGCGCGACGCTCGTGCCGGCGAACGTCGAGAGCTCCGACTCGGACAGCACGTGGTGGAGGACGTGGCCGAACTCGTGGAAGAACGTGACCGCGTCCTGGTGGCTCATCAGCGCGGGCACGCCGCCACCGGGCTTCGGGAAGTTGCACTCGATCGCCGCAATCGGCACGAGGCGCGAGCCGTCGGGCATCTTCGCGGTGTCGCGGATCCCGAAGACGGCGGCGTGCTTGTACTTGCCCTCGCGCGGGTAGAGGTCGAAGTAGAAGCGACCGAGCACCTTGCCGCTCGCGTCGGTGACCTCCATCGGCTCGACGTCCGGGTGCCACGTCGGGAGGTTCGCCTTCCGGAAGCGGATGTCGAACATCTTCGACGTGATCGTGAGGAGGCCCTCCTTCACGCGCGTGACCTCGAAGTACTGGCTCACTTCCTTCGAGTCGAGGCCGTACTTGTCCTTGCGGACCTGGTCCTCGAGCCAGAGGCGGTCGGAGAGGAGGATCGGGTCGTTCGGCTTCCCGCCCTTCTTGAGGAGCACCGCGCGGAAGTCGGCGAGCTCCTCCTTGCCCTTCTTCGCGAGGTGCTTCCGGAGGCCTTCGAGGAACTCGGCGACCGTCTTCGCGTCCTTCGCCATTCGCGGCTCGAGGACGTAGTCGGCCCACGTCTTGTAGCCGAGGAGCTTCGCCTTCTCGGCGCGGAGGAAGAGGATCTTCTCGAGGAGCGGGACGTTCTTCTCGGCGGCGCGGTTGTCGAACTGCTTGTAGAGCTCGAGGGCGAGCTTGCGGTCCTTCGCGTACGTGACGACGGGGAAGTAGTCGGGGTAGTCCGTCGAGATCTTCACCTTGCCGCCCTCGCCGGGCGGATGCGCCTTCAGCCACTCGGCGGGGAGGCCTTCGAGCTGCTTCGGGGTCGCCTCGACGTAGAGCTGCTCCTTCGCGAGGTTCTCGTCGAACCCCTGCGCGAGCTTCGTGAGCTGCTCGTTCAGCTCGCGGAGGCGGGCCTGCCCCTTGTCGTCGAGCTCGAGGCCGTTGCGGCGGAACTCGCGGAGCACGCGATCGAGCATGCGCGCGCGTGCCGGCGACAGCGGCTCCTTCTTCGCCGCGTAGCGCTTCACGACGCTGGCGAGCGACTTGTCGAGCCAGATGCTCGTCTCGAGCGTGTCGATCTTCGGCTCGCACCCCTTCGCCTTGTCGCGGACGTCCTGGTCGGGGTGCGAGACCGCGAAGAGGGCAGGGAGGTCGCCGGCGTTGCGGATCGCGAGGCGCGCGCGGTCCATGTTGGCGAGGGTGGTGTCCCACGTGAGCGTGTCGTCGGACGCGCTCGCGAGGGCGCGGACCTCGTCGAGGAGCGCGCGCGCGCGGGCGAGGCTCTCGTCGCAGAGCTTCGTGACGCCGAGGGCGGCGCGCGCGTTGTCGGTCGCGACGCCGGCGGCGTCGGTGCCGAGGGCGGCGGCGACCGGGTCGATGTCGAGGGGCGCGAGATCGACGTCGGCGTCCGCGTTCGGGGGCACGAAGCGGCCGGAGCCCGGCTCGCCGCGGGACGTCGAGCTCGAGACCTTCGTCACGGGCACCTTCTGAGAGGGGACCGGCGGCTTCGGAGGCGGCGCATCTGCGCACGCGACGACGAAGCTGCACGACAAGAGCACGGTCGCGACCCGTGCGCGGAGAGGCATCCTGGCCATTCAGCTTCGGATCATGCGCTCGAAAGCCCCTCGAAGGGAAGCCCGGGAGCAGCTCTGCTCGGCTAGAGTCGCCTTCATGAGGCACCTCCTCGGACGAACCACGGCCGCGTTGGCGCGGTGCGCTGTCGTCGCGGCCGCGCTCTTCGTCGGGGCCGCCGGGACCCCTGCGCTCGCGCAGTATTCGGCGCCGGCGTCCAGCAGCGCAGCCGCGCCGAGCTCTTCCGTGCCGGCCGCGCCCGCGCCGCCATCTGCGACAGCGGAGCAGCCCCCGAAGCCGCCGCCCGGGCCGGCGCTCCGCGAGCGCGGCGCGAGCCGGCGGCGCGGGAACCCGGCTTCGGGCGCGTTCATGGGCCTCGTCCTCGTCGGCGGGCTCCTCTACTGGGTCGTGAAGCGCATCCGGCGCTGAACCGGTCAAACCCGGAGGATCACGCCGACGGCTTTCTCGCTCGTCGCTTCGGAGACCGCACGGCAATACGCGTCGAGCTGCTTCTCGTAGCCCTCGCGCCTGGGGGTGAGATCCACGTCGGTCTTGAAGTCGACCACCGTCCACCCCGCTTCCGCCTCGTGGAACGCGAGGTCGACGACGCCCTCGAGCAGCGACCCGTCCTCCTCGCGGAGGATCATCGGCGTCTCGCGCTCGACGCGATCGGCCGACCGCGCGCGCACGAGCAAGGGATGGGCGAGCGCGGCGGAGACGGCGTCGCGTGCGGCGGCGGTCTCCTCTTCCGACGCGCCGACGATGCGGCCCTGCACCTTCGCGATGTCGGCGAGCGTCGTCGCGTCGGCGTCCAGCGGCACCGTCGCGAGGACGGCGTGCACGAGGACGCCGAAGCGCTTCCCGCTCGGACGCGCGCCGCGCGCGGCGCCCGTCTCCTCGACCGCGACGGGCGCCACCTTCGTCGTCGTGTCGTCCTTCACCTCGGTGGGCGTCCGCACGATCACGGTCGGCGTGCTCGCGTGCGCGATCGCCTTGGTGCGCGCTTCCTTCCACGCCGCGTGCTGGACGACGCCTTCCTGCGCCGCGCCGGTGACACCTTTCGCGTCGGCACGGAGGATCTTGTCCTGGCGGAGCCCCGCGTCGTCCTCGCGGCCGAGCGGGAGCGCCTTCGGGCACCAGACGACGACGCCGTGGTCACCCGCGATCGGCTGATGGAGCCCGGGCTTCAGCGCCGGCCCGATCGGGCGCGCCTTCGCGGGGCGCTCGAGGACGGTCTCGTCGCCGAACGGCGGGCAGCCCGGGGCCGGCTGCGAGGCGCGGCGCGACTTCGGCGTGACGACGTCGTCGAGCGGTGTCGTCCAACCCTCCTTCTCGTCGTCGCGCGGGTCGCCGACGACGGGCAGCACCAAGAGCTCGCGTGCGCGCGTCGTCGCGACGTAGAGGAGCCGGATCGCTTCTTCGCGGTCCTGCTCGAGGATCTCTTCCTTCCGCGACGAGAGCTCCCACGGAGCGGCCCCGCAGAGCGGGAACGCGCAGAGCCTCCGCGCGGCGTCGACGTAGCGCGACGGCTGCCGGTTCACGAGCGGAGCGGTCGGGTTCGCGAGGATGACGACGGGGAACTCGAGCCCCTTCGCCTTGTGCACCGTCATCATCCGGACGCCGTCGGAGCCTTCCTCGACGACGGGCGCCTCGTTCGCGCCGCCGCGCTCGGCTTCGCGCTCCATGTGCGCGACGAAGGCGCGGAAGGACGTGACGCTCCGCTGCTCGAAGCGCCGTGCGATGTCGAGCACGCGGAGGATGTTGCCGAGCGCTTGCTCGCCGGAGGGCCAGATCGCGACGCCGGCGTGCGCGCGCGTCGTCTCGAGCAGCTGCGAGATCGTGTCGGCGATCGGGCGCCGATTCCTTCCGACATGGAGCCGCGCGAGGACCTCGAGCGCGTCGGCGACGGGCTTCGTCAGATCGGTCAGCTTCGCCTCGTCGCGCGGCCGGAGCGGATGGAGGTGGCCGGCGGCCTTCTTGAACGCGAGGAGCTGGTCGTCACCGAGGGCGAAGAACGGCCCGCGGAGCGTCGCGTAGACGCTGAGCGTGTCGTCCGGCCACTCGATCGCGGCCGCCGCGCTCCGGAGCGCGATGACCTCCTCGCGATCGTGGAAGCTCCGTCCGCCGACGAGCACGTGCGGGATGCGGCGCACTTCGAGCGCGCGGACGTAGGGACGGGTGACGTCCTCGTCGAACGACTGGAGGCGCCGGAAGAGGAGACAGACGTGGCGCGCCTCGATCGGGACGGGCGTCTCGGACCCGCGCTCGGTCACCGTCCAGCCGCTCTTCGTCACGAGCCACTCGACGAATGCGCCGACCGCGTCGGGGAGCGATTCCTCGATCGACCAGCTCGCGATCTTCCCGTAGTCCGAGTACGGGCGCGGGACCGGGAGCGCGACGACGGTGGGGCGCCCCGCCGGATCGGGACGGAACGGGTCGAGCGCGACGTAGGCGGCCTGCGAGCAGGCCTCGTTCGCCTTCATCTGCGGCTCGAACGCGGCGTTCACGAGCTTCTGGATCGAAGGCGCGCTCCGGAAGCTCGTCGTGAGGTGGACGAGCTTCGCGCCGTCGTCGAGGAGCCGCTTCTTGATCCGTTCGTAGAGCGACACGTCCGCGCGGCGGAAGCGGTAGATCGACTGCTTCGGATCCCCGACGAAAAAGAGCTTCCCGTCCTTCACGCGGACCTTCTCCGGATCGCGCTCGCTCGCGTCGGTCGCGCCGAGGAGGAGGAGGATGTCGGCCTGGAGCGGGTCGGTGTCCTGGAACTCGTCGACGAGGAGATGCGTGAAGCGCTCCTGGAGCTCCTTTCGGACCGACGCGTCCTCGGCGAGGAGCTTCTGCGTCAGGGAGAGGAGGTCGAGGAAGTCGAGCTTGCCGGCGCGCGCCTTGAGGTCCTCGTACATCGTGACGACGTCGCGGAGCTCGGCGAAGAGCGAGGCCGCGAGGTCCGCGTCGGCCTGCGCGAGGACGGCCTCGAGCTCCGCCTTCGTCTCGGCGCGCATCTCGAGGACGCTCTGGCGCGCGAGGCCCTCGGAGCGGTTGTACCACTGCCCCGAGCCCTTCCAGTTCCAGTGGCGCGCGCGCGCGCCGACGGCGTCGCGGAGGAGCGCTTCGATCCCGTCGATGTCGGAGGGATCCCGGCGGTCGATCTCGAAGACGAGGCGCTCGACTTCCTCGAGCGACTTGCAGAGCCAGCGGCCGTAGTCGTCGTCCGACTTCGGGCCGAGCGGCGCGAGACGCGCGAGGGCGCGGAGCTTGTCGAGGACGCCCGTGATCGCGGCCGCGCGGTCGAACGGCGGACGATGCCACGCGGTCGGGAAGTCGCGCTGGTCGACGAGGTTCCGCCCGGCACGCCAGAGGCTCTCGCGCGGGGTGTCCTGGTTCCGATCGCGCGTCGCGCGGCGCAAGACCCGCGCGACGCCTTCCGGCGGGCTCGCGAGCGTCTTCTGGAACCAGCGCGTGAAGGCCTCGTCGTAGAGGCGCTCGGACTCGTCCTCGGCGGCGACCTCGAAGAGCGGATCGACCTTCGCCTCGACCGGCCGCCCGCGGAGGAGGTCTCCGCAGAACGAGTGGATCGTGCCGATGTGCGCGGCCTCGAGCTCGGAGAGCGCGGCGTCGAGGCGCTCGAGCTCCACGCCCTTCGCGACGCGCCGCGCGCGCTCGATCTCCGTGCGGAGCCGGAGCTTCATCTCGCCGGCCGCCTTCTCGGTGAAGGTGACCGCGACGAGCGAGTCGAGCCGCGCCTTGCCGGTGCGGAGGAGCGCGAGGACGCGGTCGACGAGCGCGGTCGTCTTGCCGGTGCCGGCCGCGGCCTCGACGACGAGAGTGGTGTCGAGGTCTCCCGCGATCGTGTCGCGTGCGGCCTGGTCGGGGAGGGGCTTTCGCGTGCTCATCGCCGGCTCCGGAGGTCTTTGAGGGCGACGAGCTTCTTCGGCGCCTTCCGCTTCGTCCGCACCTCTTCGTACGGCCCGCACACCGTGCGGAAGTCGCAGAAGCGGCACGCGTCCTTCGCGGGGGCGGCGGGGAGGAAGCCCTCCGTCAGCGCGTCGTTCACCGTCTTCGCGACCGCGTTCGCGGCCTCGCGGGCTTCGAGGTCGAGCGGGATGAACACGCGCTCGAAGCTTCCCGCCGCGGTGCAGTAGTAGAGGCGACCGCCTTCGACCTTCACGCCCGGGAAAAGCTTCTCGAGGACGAGCGCGTAGAAGACGGGCTGGAGCGTCTCGCCCCCGCCGATCACGGTCTGGTTGTTCTTCGCGCGGACCTTGCCCGTCTTGTAGTCGGTCGCGCGGAGGTGGCCGTCGTCGCGCTTCTCGACGAGGTCGATCGATCCGCGGAGGCGGAGGCCGCTGTCGAGCTCGACGGGCTCGTCCTTGCTCTTCGCGTCCTGCGCGCGCCGGTCCTTGAGACCGAAGGAGAGCTCGAAGTGCGCCGGCGTCCAGGACGGGTCCTCGGTCTGGAGGCGGAGCCACTCGCGGAGATCGGCCGCGATCCCTTCGATCGCGTCCTCCCAGACGCGCTCGATCGCGGGCGCGAGCTTGTCGTGCTCCTCCGCGGAGACGCGTGCGAGCTCCTCTTCGAGCACGCGCCGCGCTTCGTCGAGCCGCGGCGGCGTGATCGGGAGGAGACCGGCCTGCGAGAGGCGGGTCAGGGTCGCGAACTGCACCTCGTGGACGAGCGATCCGCGCGTGAGCGGGTCGAGGGTCTCGATCGGCTCCGGGTCCTCGCGCGGCGCGAGACGGTGCACGGCGGAGAGGAAGAACTTGTACGGGCACGACGCGAAGTTCTGGAGCGCGGTCGGCGAATACGAACGCGCCGTGAGCGCGTGATCCGCAAGCGCGGCCTGCGCTTCGGGCGCGGGCGCGACGAAGCCGTCGGCGCTCCGCCACGCCTTCGGGTCCCAGCGCGCCCAGCGGAAGCGGAGCGCGCGGGCGAGGTGCGGGTTCGCGGTGAGGAGGTAGTGCGCTTCGCCTTCGACCTCGGCCTCGGGCTTCGAGAGCGCGCTCTCGAGGAGCGCGAGGTCGAACTCGGCCTCGTCGATCGCCTCGTGGCGCGTGCGCGGCGCCGGCCAGCCGATCCGCGCGTGCGCGCCCTCGGCGGCTTCTTCGGCGAGGTGCTCGAAGCCGCGGAGCTCGCCGTCGCGGACGCGGAGGACCTCGAGCCCGTAGAACGACGGCGTGCGCGGACGCGCCTGCTCGACGTCGAGGCGCGGATAGGAGAGGACGAGCCGCTCGGTCGCGGCGCCGACGGCGAGACGGAGCGCGAGGCGCTCGTCTTCGGCGCGGTCCTTGTTCGTCGGGAGCTCGGCGCTCGTCTTCGCGCGCTCGCGGTCGAGGAGGAGCGGGTCCTCGACGACCTTCTGCGGGAAGATCTTCTCGGCGAGCCCGGGCACGAAGACGACGTCGAACGCGAGGCCGCGCGCTTCGTCGATCGTCCCGACGAAGACCTTGCCGTAGCGGCGCCCTGTCGGCGGCACCGTGATCTGGCAGAGGCGCTGCTCGAGCACGGTGCGCACTTCGCGGAGCTCGATCGGACCGACCTTCGCCATCGGCTCGAGCTCGCCGAGGACGGCGAGGACGCGCTCGGGACGGCGGAGCGCGGAGCTCGCGAGCTTCGAGATCGCTTCGATCCAGCCGCCCCACGTCGCCTGCTTCGGCAGCGACGCGAGCGTCGTGACGAGCGGCATCGCGAACGAGCGGAGCGTGGCGAGCGCGCCGAGATCGCG
>JBDHVE010000250.1:0-9393 GCA_039809485.1 Polyangiaceae bacterium
GGCGAGGTCGCCCTTCTTCTGCGCCTGCTTGCCGAAGACGATGCTCGCGGAGGCGATCCCGAGGGCGACGGTGAGCCCGACGCCTCCCACGAGGAGCAGCATGCGGGTCTTCTTCTTCTTCTGCTCGGCGAGGAGGGCGGCGAGGTTCGCGTCGCTGGGCGGGGGCAGATCCATGGCTTCTCCGGGAGTCACTTGGTCGGAACGGCGAGGACGACACCACGTCCCCACGTTCCCGAGCGGGACGTGAGCGCGACGAGCTTGGCGGCGACGGCGTCGGTCATCTCGTGGTCGAGCCCGCGAACGACGTCGTGTCGCAACAAATCGTCGTCGCCTTCGAGCGCGACCGGGATCCGGAGCGCGACGACCTCGCTCCCGAGCAGCGGCGCGTACGGGCCGAGCGCCGTGCGATCGACCTTCGCGATCGGCGTGAGGTGGAGCTCGACGGGCATCGGCGCGGTCCCCGGCTGCGCGAGGGCCTCGGCGATCCCGCGCGCGACGTGCTCCCAGCGAGCGTGCCGGTCCGCGATGACGATGATCGCGGGTGGACGAAGCTCCGCGGCGCCATGGAAGTTGAAGGAGGGCGCGAGATGGGCGGGCCCGTTCGCCGGCACGATGACGGCGATCGGGCTCTGCGAGCTGGGCGGCACGAGCGCCGGCGAGGCGGGGACGCGTGGCAGATCGGCGCCGGTGTCGAGCTTCTCTCCGAGGGACGCCTCCCGCCCGATCGTCGAGACGAGGCGATCACGTGCGACGAGCGCGACGGGCAGGCCGAGCACGGCGGCCGCGAGCGCGACGGGGAGGACCGTCGCCCGCGGCCAGCGGAGGCGACCGTCACCGCTCCGGCCCACGCCCGACACCGCTGCGGGGAGGAGCACGACGAACGCGAGGATCGCATCGACGACGCCGAGGACGACGAAGCCCGACCGCTCGTCGGCGAGCGCGGCGAGAACCGCGAAGCGCTCGGACGGAAGGCTCGTCAGCGAAGAGAGGCTCTCGAGCGTGCGCGCTTCGACGAGGACCGAGAGCCCGAACGCGAGGAGCCCGAAGCCGAGGGCGGCGACCAGCGTCGCGGCGAGCATCGTCTGGACCCAGCGATCGGTCTCGCGGGGCTCGCGCCAGTGCCGGACGACGACGCCGTTCGTACCGGCGAGCCCCGCGAGCGCGGTGAGGAGCAGGAACGAAGGGACGGCGACGAGGACGGACGCGAAGCCCGTCTTCACGACGAACGGGACGATCGTCGCGACGACGAGCGCGACGAGCCCGAGCGCGATCGGTGCGCCGAGCGCGCTGCTCGCGGGCGCGCCCATCCGGCGGTGGTCGACCGACGCGCCGGACCCGAGGAGCGCGAGCGCCGACACGCCGCTCGCGACGGCGGCGACGAGGCAGCCGTATCCGGGCGTGACGTCGATCTCGCCGAGCGCCGTCGCGAGGAGGCGGAGCCGGATCGACCCTTCGACGACTTCGGCGCTCACCGCGCTCTCGACCTGCCGGAGCGAGACGAACGAGAACGCCGTGCTCACCCACAGTGGGAGGAGCGGCGCGCAGAGGAGGACGATCTTCGAAGGTACGTCCCCGCGCACCGCGCGCGCGCCGGCGACGCCGCACGCGACCGCGACGAGGATCGACGTGGCGAACGTGGCGTAGCAGCCGATCCCGCCGACGCGGAACGACTGCAGCCCCGCGACGGCGAGGAGGAGCGCGACGGGCAGCGTCGGGACGAGGAGCGCGGAGGCCGCGACGACCGCGGTGAACGCGCCGAGGTTCTTCCGTGGGAACGGAAGCCCCGGCACGTTCGGCTCCGGGCGGTACGCGTTCATCGCCGGAGCTTACGCGCGAAGGCGGCGCGCACCACCTGCGTGCTTCACTTGCAGCCGAGCGTGACGCGCGCGGTCGACCCGGCGGCGCCCCGGAGATCGGCGCAGGCCGTCCCGCGGAGGAGCACCTTCGTCGGGTTCGTCGCGTCGTCGAGGCTGAAGCCGTTCACCGCGTCGGGCGCGATCGTCTTCTTCTGACCGTTCGCATCGGTCACGACGACGCTGACCTCCTTCGGATCGATCTTCCCGATCCCGCTGTTCTGGAGGCCGATGTCACACGCGGCGATGTTCGAGCGGACCTTCGCGAAGGCCGCCGAGATCTCCGCCGCGAGCGTCGCGGCGGGCTTCGCCTTCGGCGTCACCTGGAAGTGGCACATGTTCGCTTCGATCGCCTTCTCGGTCGGGTCGCACGTCGCCGACGAGCGCGTGCCGCCCGCGACCGCGAGCGCGCCCATGAACGCGGGCTCGTAGCCGTACGGATCGTTCAGCGCGCCGACGCCGAGCGCGAAGAGCTGCGTCGTCGCCGCCTTCGCGGTGACGTCGGTGACGATCGCCTGCTGCTCGGTCGCGCCGCCGTTCGGGACGCCGTCGGTGAGGAGGACGACGGCCTTCGTCGCCCCGGCCGGCGCCTTCTGCTCGAGCGCGAGGTAGCCGGCCGTGAGCGCGTCGCGCGTCTGGGTCCCGCCGCCGGGAGGATTGTTCCCGGCGACCGGCGCCTTCAGCGCCGCCGCCTGCGCCGGGCTCATCGCGGCGAGGGGCACGTCCGTCTCGACCTTGTCGTCGAAGAGGACGAGGCCGACGCTCGTGTCGTTCTTCGTCGCGAGCTCGTCGACGAGCGCCTGCACCGCGCTCGAGGTCGCGTTCCACTTGTCGCCGGTCATGCTGCCCGAGCCGTCGACGACGAGCTCGAGGGCGAGCGGCGACTGCATCACGGTGGACGTGCCGCTCGCGCAGACGGCCCCGGTCGGCTTCTTCACGTAGTGATCCTTCGCGCACTGGATCGCGGCGAGCCAGAAGCCCTTGTCCGTGAACGGCATCCGATCGGCTTCGGCGATCGTCTCGAAGAGCTCGTCGTCGGTCGTGTCGGCCGGCTCGTCGCCGTTCCGGTAGTTCACGATGTTGATCGCGGACGCCTTCGACATGTTGCAGAGGTCCTCGTACTCGTCCTCGCTCATCGAGCGGTCGTTGAGGAGCGCGAGGACGCCCTTCTCGAGCGCGCTGCCCGGCGGGATGTTCTTCGTGAACCAGGCCGCCGTCAGATCCTGCTCCGAGTCACCGAGCGCGGAGGCGGGCTCTGCGGCCTCGGAGCTGCACGCGCCGAGGGCGAGGGAGACGACGAGGAACGAACCGAGGAGGGGAAGGGAACGCATCGCGCCGGGGTGTACGGCGGCGGGCGCGGATGTCTTCCTTCACTGCGCGTAGATCTGGATGTCCTTCGCGGCGGCCTTCGCCATCTTCAGCGTCTCGTCCCAGTCCGGGTGCCGGACCATGACGTAGCCGTCGGCGGTCTGCGTCTTCTGCCAGTCGCGGCGCGCGTTGCCGGGACGGAGCAGGCGCTCTTCGACGACCCACTGCCCGTAGCGGCGGAGGAAGTCGCCGAGGCCCTCGATCCGCTCGATCGTGCCCCAGCCCTTCGCGCGCTTGAAGACGATCGCGACGTTGTACTTCCGCGTCGCGTCGGCCTCGAAATGGTGCCAGCACGAGACGCGAGCCCACTCGCGATAGAGATCGATGTCGCTCGTGTAGTTCATCTGGTCGACGAGACCGGCGCCGCCGGGACGGCACGCGATCTCGCCGAAGACGGCCTCGCCCTTCGGCGTGAGGAACCACTCCATGTGCGTGAAGCCGTCTTGCATCCCGAGGACCTCGAGCACGCGCCGACCGAGCTCGAGCCCGGGATGGAGGCGCGGGGTCGACAGATCGCGGATGCTGATCGCCATCGGGCTGATCCACTCGGTCTGCCGGGCCTCGAGCGGCTTCGGGAGGTAGAGCGACACGTTCTCCATCACCGGCTTGCCGCGCATGCAGAGCGTGTCGAAGGTCATCTCCTCGCCTTCGACGTACTCCTCGCAGCTCACTTCCGGGATGTTGCGGAGGAACGCGATCGCGCGTTCGAGCTCGCCCTGGTTCGTGACCTTGTACGTGTCGGCCGAACCGGCGCCGGCGATCGGCTTCAGGATCAGCGGGTAGCCGATCTCCTCCGCCGCCTCGCGCGCCTGCGCCGCGGTGTGGACGCGCCGCGAACGCGGCACGCGGAGGCCGGCCTTCCGCAGGCGCTCCTTCATGAGCTCCTTGTCGCGGAAGCCGCGGACGGTGTCGACCGACATGCCCGGGACGCCCCACCGCTCGCGGAGGCGGGCGGCGAGCATCACGAGCGGCTCCCAGTTCGTGAGCACGCGATCGATGCTCGTGCCGCGAAGCCACTCCGAGACGCGGTTCATCACGTCTCCCTCGTCCATCACGCGCGGGACCTGGAGGTAGTCGTAGAGGTACGGCTTGACGTGTCCCGGCAGCTCCGCGCGGGGCGTGTCGCCGACGCCGTAGACGGCGACGCCGACCTCGGCGAGGCCACGCGCGAACCTGCTCATCTCATTCGGGTAGGAGGGCGAGAGGAGGACGACGCGCATCGGGGAAGTGATGATTCCTACCACGATCGGGCTAGGATGCGCCGCCATGAGATCTGCGGCGCTCCTCGTGCACCTCCTCTCCTTCGCCGCCTACCTCGGCGCGGGGTTCGCGCAGCTCCGGATCATGAAGCGCTCGACGGACGGCGGAATCGGCGCCGCGGTGCGGGACGAATACGAGAAGCTCGCAGCGACGATCGTGACGAAGATCGAGCTGCCGGCGCTCGTCGGCTCGATCCTCTCCGGCGTCTATTTCCTCGTCATCTTCCCGGGGTACCTGAAGCAGGGGTGGCTCCACGGCAAGCTCATGTGCGTCCTGATCCTCGCCGTGCTCTCGCACCTCGAGATGTTCAACGCGCGGAAGATCGTCAAGGCGCGCGCGGCGGGCGGCGAGCACATGGAGGAGACGGTCCTCGCGCGGAAGCGCCGTCATGCCCTCTTCGGCAGCATCGGGACCGCCGTCGTCCTCGTGCTGATGGTGCTCGTCACGCTCGTCCGCTACCAGTTCAGCTGACGGAGGTCACTTCCGGCTCGACGTCGCCGAGGGCTTCGCCTTCGCCGCTTCCGGCTCGGGCGCGAAGAGCGCGGCGAGGTCGACCACCGCGGCGGGCTCGAGCGTCACGCGGAGCCCGAGCGTCCCGTTCCTTCCTTCGCGCTGGACGAAGCCGCGGAACGGGATCGGCGTCCGGCCCCCGGTCGGCAGCTCGTCGGCCCATCCCGGCGGCACTTCGTCCTTCATCCATGCCAGGCCGGCCGCCGTCATGAAGCCGCCGAAGGTCGCCGGCGCGCGGAGCGTCGAGAGCCCGGTCCGGCCGGCGAGCGTGGCGTTCGGCTCCCCCTTCAACGCGACGCGGAGATGCTTCGCGAGGACCGCCTCGTCGTTGCCGAGCGCGATCCACGTCCGCGCGCCGTCGGGGACGATGACGGTGAAGTCGTTCTTCCCCTTCGAGGTCTTCTCGACGACGACCGTGGAACCGGTGGGAAGCCCGAGGGATGCGGCCGCCTTCGCGACGGTGGGGCGCTTCCCCGGCGTGCACGTCGTCTGCGCGAGGCGCGAGATACCGTCGCTCCAGTGCGCGGCCGGCTCCTCGACCCCGAAGAGGATCCACTCCGCCTTCGCGTCGTCCTTCTTCGGGCCGGCGGTCTTGCGCGCGTCATAGCCGGCGGCGAACGCCATCGGTCCGCCGGTGAAGAAGAGCTTCTCGAGCTGCGCGCGCGCTTCGCGCCGCGTGGCCTCGTCGCAGCGGGCGAGATCTCCTTCGAGCGCATCGAAGGCGAGGTCGTGGAGGACCGGTGTCTCGGGAGACCACGGCGCATGCGCGAACCCGGCGACGTCGGCGTCGGCCGGCATCCGGAAGAACTGCGCGGGCGGCGCCTTCACGACCGCATCGAGCAGCGTCTTGCCGACCTCCGCGCTCTCGCTGATCGGCAGATCGATCCGGAGCTCGGGGCGCCCGTCGAGCGTCGCCTCGACCGACAGCGCGCCCGAGCGACCGAAGAGCGCGTCCATCACGCCGAGCGCCTTCGGCTCGCTCGCGGCGAGCTCCGCGCGCATGCCTTCGATCGTCCAGGTCATCCTGGCGTCGGTGTCGATCCGCGGCGCCGGCGGCGTCGCGAGCGCCTTCGCTTCCGGGCCGAGCGGCGTCTTGTCGGAGGTGCACGCGAGGCGCGTCGTCCCTGCGGAGCGGAGAAGGCCGCACGGCGTCGCCTCGCCGTCCTCCTTCCACGCGCGCGCGGTGGCGTCCGGGAGCCCGAAGGTCGTCACCTTCGTCGCGCCCGCGCGGCGATACACGATCGGCTGCTCGAGATCGAAGATGGCGATGTGCTTCATCGCGGACTCGAGCGCGGCGGACGCCTTCGGCGAGCCGCGGACGATCGCGCGGAGACGCGCGGCGCTGCGCGCGGGCGAGCGGACGACGAGCTCGTCCTCGACCTTCGACGACGTTCGCGGAGCTTCCGCCGAGGTCGCGGTCGGCGCGGCAGCGGGCTGCGTCGCGGCGGGAGCGCATCCCGCGAGAACGCCGAGCGAGAGGGAGACGAGCGGAATGCGGGACGACGTGAGCATCACTTCACCTTCTTCGAGGTCTGGACGGTGTAATCGGCGAGCACCCATCGCGAGGCTTCGCGGCGGAGATCCAGGCGGCGCTCGCTGCCGTCGGCGAGCACGATCGACGTCCGGGCGGTGTCGCCGCTGACGACGAGGCCGGCGCAGGTCTCGAGCGGATGCGCGCCTCCGGCGTCCTCGACGTCCTTCGCGAGCGTCGTCGCGACGGCCTCGGAGAGCGTCGCGACCGGCGCGCGACGGAACCGCGTCCAGATGCTCTCGTCTTCGTGGACGACTTCGTCGTGGCTCGCGATCCCGCGCGCTGCGACGAGGTCCCGCCCGAGCATCCGCTGGAGCGCAGGGCGCCGGCTCGCGTCCGCCTGGAGCTCGGTGAGGAGGCCGAGGCACGTGTCGCGCGCGGCCTCCTTCCGGCACGACGCGTCGCAGGCGCGGGCGCGGTCGGCTTCCCCGAGCGCGCGCGTGACGGCCTCGGCCGGCACCGAGATGTTCACGTTCTCGCGTCCTTCGAGCTTGAACGTGTTCACGCCGAGGACCTCCTGCGCTTCGCCGAGGAGAGGGCCGCCGCTCGACCCCGGGTCGATCGACGCCGTGTGCTGCACGTGCGCGAGCTTCCCGGTCGCGAACGGGAGGCGCTCGTTCGACACGTGGCCCTTCGTCATCTGGAACGAAGGCGAGCCGAGGAGCGACGGATACCCCGTCGCGGTCACGGCCTCGCCGTCGTGCGCCGACCGCGACGCGAGCGTGAAGCCGCCCTGCGGCGCGAGCTTTCCGTTCGGATCCTGCGGGGCGAGGATCGCGAGGTCGTAGGTCGGGTCGATCCAGACGGGCGCCGCCTCGAGCGTGCTGCCGTCGTCGAGCACGATGCGGGTCGACTCCGCAAGCTCGACGACGTGACGGTTCGTGAGCACCCATGTCTCGCGCCCGCCGTTCGCTCCCGGCCGCACGATCGCGAAGCCGCTGCCCTGCCGGCCCGACGCGACGCCGCGGTAGAGCGCGGCGAGATCTCCCTCGCGCGTGCCGTTCGCGGCCTCCTCGAACTGCACGGCGAGCGCCTCGGGCGGCTTCGCGAAGACGACGACGGTGAGCTTCCTCGCATCGAGGCTCTTCGCCGCGACGAGCGGGAGGCGTCGCGCGCCGCCGCTCGCGAGACAGGCCTCGAGCGGTGCGCTCGCTTCGAGCGCGCGTTCGGCCGCTTCGCGGGGCGCATCGATCCGGGCGCGGTCTTCCTTCGCGGCGCGGAGGCTCGACGCGAGAGCGCGCGCGGTGGTGAGGGCCTGCTTCGTGTCGTCGCGGCCGAGCCGCTCGAGGTCGTCGGCGTAGGCGGCGACCGAACGCGCGTCGGACCAGACGGCGTTCGCCGTGATCTGCGCGACCTTCTCGCAGCCCGGCTTCGCCTTGCCCTTCGTCTTCGGGCGCGGCGCGCAGCCCGCGGCGAGCGCGCGGGCGGCGGCCTCAGCTTCGTACGTGGGCTGTGCGGTCGTCGCGACGAGGCGGTCGGCCGCGGCGAGGCGTGCACGCGCGTCGGCCTCGACGTCGGTGAAGAGCCGGACCGCGTGCGCGGAACGCTGGCCGCGCGCGGCCGCGAGGACGGCGCGATCGGCCTCCAGCGTCGCGGCGAGGCCGGCGCGGAGCTTCGTCGTCGCGCGGACGGCGTCCAGCTCCGCCGCGTCATCGAGGCGGCAGGCGCTCTCGACCGGCGACGCGGCTTTCGTCGTCGTCGTCGCGACGTGCGGGCTCGGGGGCTGGGCGCCCGCGCAGGCGGCGCACGCGAGGAAGAGACCGAGGGGCACGAACCTGTGCATCGCCCCGAGGAGCCAGGGGTCGCTCCGGGGTCGCAGAGTTTCTGCTCGGGCTCAGCGCGACTTGCCCTTCGCCGTCGCGACGCGCAGGTTCCGGCTCGAGGGCAGCTCGGACAGCATCGACCGCGCCGCGAGCGCGAGCGTGTCGAACATCGGCTGGTCCATGCCAGCGGACGTCAGCACCGCGTCCCAGCGCCGGGCGAGGACGTCTTCGTCGGTCGGGACCTGGAGCCATCGCGCGCCCCGGCGGAGAGTCACGAAGTCGGAGCCTTGTTCGAGGACTCGGAAGCCGGCGGCCCGGAGCACGTCGAGGGTCTTCGCGAGGGTAGGCCGTGCCGCAGTCACGGGACGTCCAGACGCACGGCGCGTGCCGCAGCACGAACGAGGTCTGACGCGGATCTCTCGCACGTTCGCGCGCCGCGTCGCGAGGAGCGTGGGGCAAATCGCGCCGTGCGCCGCAGAGGGGCACGCACGGTCCGCTCACGGCCGAGTAGGATGCCCGCCGTGAACCTCTCCGTAGCTCCGCCCGTGATGCCGATGCTCGCGAAGCGCGTCTCCGCCGTGCCCTCCGGCGACGGCTTCCTCTACGAGCCGAAGTGGGACGGCTTCCGAACGCTCGTCTTCCGCGACGGTGACGAGCTCCTCCTCCAGAGCCGGGACACGAAGCCGCTCGATCGCTACTTCCCCGAGCTCCGCGAGCCGCTCCTCGCGCAGCTCCCCGACAAGTGCGTGCTCGACGGCGAGGTCGTGGTCGCGACGGGGCAGGGGCTCGACTTCGAGATGCTCCAGCAGCGGATCCACCCCGCCGCGTCGCGCGTGAAGATGCTCGCGAAGGAGCATCCTGCCTCGGTCGTGTTCTGGGACCTCTTGTGTGTCGGCGACCGCGACTTGACCCAGGTGCCCTTCGCCGAGCGCCGCGCCGAGCTCGAGCGCGTGCTCGCGAGAGTGTCACCGCCGATCCACGTCACGCCGATGACGCGTGACCCGCAGGTGGCGGAGGATTGGTTCAAGCGGTTCGAGGGCGCCGGCCTCGACGGTGTGATGGCGAAGCCGGCCTCGGGTGTCTACGAGCCCAACAAGCGGACGATGTT
>JBDHVE010000251.1:0-9328 GCA_039809485.1 Polyangiaceae bacterium
ACGACGCACGAGCGTGGCCGGACGCCGGCACGGTCGCGGTGGCGCCCGTCGACGCGTCCGCGCCGACCACGTCGTCCGCGTCCTCGGCGTGCGCGGCGCCGTGTACCGGGACGCTCGGCGGAGCCGTGGTCACCGCGGTCTCGGACGCGATCCGCAGGACGCGGCGCTGCTACGACCTCGAGCTCACGCGCGCGCTCACGTTCGAGGCGCACGTCCGGATCCAGCTCACCGTCGGGCGCGACGGGTCGGTCTGCGGCGCGGGATTCGAGCGCCCGACGGGCAGACCCGCGTTCGACGCCTGCGTGAAGACCGTCCTCGAGGCGACGCACGTCCCGCCGCCGACCGGCGGCTGCGTCGAGGTGCAGAACGTCGTCCACTTCGTTCCGCAGCCCTAGCCGCACGGGACCACGTGCGCGGCGGGGCGCTTTGGCCTATCGTCCCGGGCAGCATGGAAGGCGATACTGCGGCCCCCAAGGCCGACTTCATCCGCGAGATCGTCCGCGCCGACGTCGCTTCGGGCAAGCACGGCGGCAAGGTCGTGACGCGGTTCCCGCCGGAGCCGAACGGCTTCCTCCACATCGGCCACGCGAAGGCGATCTGCGTCGACTTCGGGATCGCGCAGGAGTTCGGCGGCAGGTGCCACCTCCGCATGGACGACACGAACCCGACGACCGAGGACGTGAAGTACGTCCAGGCGATCCAGCGGGACGTGAAGTGGCTCGGCTTCGACTGGGGCGAGCACATGTACTACGCCTCGGACTACTTCGAGCGCTACTACGAGCTCGGCGAGAAGCTGATCCGTCTCGGGCGCGCCTACGTCTGCGACCTCTCCGAGGAGGAGTTCTCGAAGAGCTATCGCGGCACGATCACCGAGCCCGGGAAGGAGAGCCCGTACCGCTCGCGCACGGTCGAGGAGAACCTCGACCTCTTCCGGCGCATGCGCAAGGGGGAGTTCCAGGACGGTACGCGCGTGCTCCGCGCGCGGATCGACATGTCCTCTCCGAACATGAAGATGCGAGACCCGCCCCTCGTCCGCATCAAGCACGCGCACCACTACCGGACCGGCGACACGTGGTGCATCTACCCGCTCTACGACTACGCGCACTGCCTCGAGGACTCGTTCGAGGGCGTGACCCACTCGCTCTGCACCCTCGAGTTCGAGAGCGCGCGCGAGCTCTACGACTGGGTCATCCAGGCGACCGAGGTCCCGCACGTCCCGCGTCAGTACGAGTTCGCACGGTTGAACCTCACGTTCACCGTGATGAGCAAGCGGAAGCTCCTCCAGCTCGTCGAGCAGAAGCACGTCAGCGGCTGGGACGATCCCCGGATGCCGACGCTCGCGGGCATGCGTCGCCGCGGCTACACGCCGGAGGCGATCCGGGACTTCTGCGCGCGGATCGGCGTCGCGAAGAACATCTCCACCGTCGACATGGCTCTCCTCGAGTCGTGCGTCCGCGAGGACCTCGATCGCAAGAGCCCGCGCGTGATCGGCGTCCTCCGTCCGCTGAAGCTCGTCGTCACGAGCTACCCGGAGAGCGAGGTCGAGCAGCTCGAGGCGCCCTACTGGCCGCAGGGCACCGAGCCGGCGGAGGGCGTCGATCCGTCCCTCCGCGGATCGCGGAAGGTGCCGTTCTCCCGCGCGCTCTGGATCGACGAAGAGGACTTCGCGGAGGTCCCGCCGAGCGGCTGGAAGCGGCTCGCGCCGGGGCGCGAGGTGCGCCTCCGTCACGCGTACATCGTGACGTGCACGAACGTCGTGAAGGACGCCGCCGGAAAGATCGTGGAAGTGCACTGCACGCACGACCCGGCGACGCGCGGCGGCTCCGCCGCAGCGGGCAAGAAGGTCGAAGGCGCGATCCACTGGCTGAGCGCCGGCCAGGCGATCGACGCCGAGGTCCGGATCTACGACCGCCTCTGCAAGGTCGAGGCGCCGGGCGAGGGTGGGCGTGACTTCCTCGAGGACCTGAACCCCGAGTCGCTCGCGGTCGTGAAGGCGAAGCTCGAACCGTCGCTCGCGAGCGCGAAGGCGGGGGATCGCTTCCAGCTCGAGCGCGTCGGGTTCTTCGTCGTCGACGGGGACTCGCAGCCGGGCGCGCCCGTCCTGAACCGGACGGTGGCGCTGAAGGACTCGTGGGCACGCGCCGTCGCGCGGACCGAGCCGCAGGCGCCGAAGGCGCCGAAGAAGAGCGAGGCCGAGCCGAAGAAGCCCGCCGCCGCTCCGCAGCCGCTCTCGGAGGGCGCGAAGGCGCTCGTCGCCGCGCACGGCCTCGCACCGGAGGACGCGCGCGTCGTCGACGCGACGCCCGGCCTCGGGAAGCTCCTCGCCGAGATCGTGAAGGCACACGCCGCGTCTCGCGCGGCGAGCATCGCGCTCCTCGTGAACGACGTCCTCGGCGAGCTCCGCGCGCGGAAGCTCGACGAAGCGCCGTTCGGCGGCGCCTCCGTCGTCGAGCTCGCGTCGCTCGTCGGCGACGGCACGATCTCCTCGAAGCAGGGCAAGGACGTCCTCGCCGAGATGTTCGCGGGCGGGAAGACCCCGCGCGCAATCGTCGAGGCGAAGGGCATGAAGCAGATCGCGAGCGCGGACGCGCTCGGTCCGATCGTCGACGCCGTGCTCGCCGAGAACGCGGACGCGGTCGCGCGCTACCAGGGCGGCAACAAGAACGTCCTCGGCGCGCTCGTCGGCCTCGCGATGAAGAAGTCGAAGGGCCAGGCCAATCCGAAGCTGCTCACCGAGCTGCTGACGAAGAAGCTGGGCTGACCCTCAGATCTGGCTCGCCCCCGCGGCGAGCCAGAAGAGGAGCACCGTCACGCACACGCCGAGCGCGACGGCGGCCGCGCCGCGGTGCTCCGGAACGAGGCTGTCGAGCCGGGCGAGGAGAGCGCTCCTCCCCGGCTCGAACGCGTTCGCGACGGCGGAATCCGCAGGAGGGGCAGGGGGCACGCCGCACCCGATGCAGTGGAGCGAGCCGTCGGGGGCGAAGAGGAGCTCCTTCGTCTCGACGAACGTTGCGCAAGTTGCGCACGCTGCCGTGTCGATGTCCGCGCGCATGGCCGCAACGTGCGCATCCCGAGGCCGCTGCGCACGGGTTTCGCGCTCGGTCAGCGGAGGACGATGCCGGTCCCGCCGAGCGCGCCTTCGAGCGCGGCGCGCGCTGACGGGTGCGTCCACCGCGAGAGCCACCGCGCGCCCTCGTCGCGTACCTTCGCCTGCTCGGCCGGGGCGGTGCGCGCGAGCATCGCGGCCCAGCGGCGACCGACGCTCTGTGCGCTCGCCTCGTCCCGGATCCAGCGAGGATGGTACGCCTGGTCGCGCGCAGTCATGTCGAGTACCTCGAGCATCTCGTCGAAGACGGCGTGCTCGGAAGGCGCGGTCCGCTTGCGGAAGATCGCGCGCCCCTCGTCGATCTTGGCGGCCAGCGCGGTGCGCACCTTCGCCACTCCCGCGTCGGCGATGGTCTCGTGCTCGTAGAGCGCGATGTCCGCCATGATCAGGCGCGCGAGGCGCTCGGCCGTGCGCCGCTCGTCGGAGAGGCCGACGTCCTCGCGCGGAGGGGCGACCTTCGCCTCGTACATCTCGGCGCACGACTCGATGATCGCGCGCGCGCGAGCCTCCGCCATGTACCCCGCCGCGAACGGCTTGTCGCCCCAGGGCTCTTCCCAGTACCACGAGGCCTCGTCGAAGACCTGCGCCGCCGTCGGCGCCACCGAGAAGCTCCACGACTCGTTCCGCGCGCGGAAGTAGAAGGCGGAGCCGTCCCGGAGCTTGCCCTCGGCCTGCACGGGCGTGCTCCCGCCGAGCTCCATGCTCACGACGAGCGAGGGCTTCGTTTCGGCGGGCGGCGTCCGCTTGCAGGCCGAGAGGACGACGAAGAAGGTGACGAGCAGCGCGCGACGGAGCACGGCGCGAGCATACACGTCACGGCTGCGCAGCGGCCGGCGGCGCGGCCGCCATCGCGGTCAGCTGCGCGGCCTGTTCCCTCAGCACCGACCACGGCGGCTGGAGCTCGGGCTGGCGCGGCCCCGGCGTGTAACGATGCGCGCGAATCTCGCGCCACATGTTGAAGAGGCGGTAGCAGCTCGCGTGATGGGGCTCCTCGAGCCGCCCGAGGCTCATCGTCATCGGGATGCGGTGACCGCTCGCATCGGTGGTCGTGAAGTCGGCGGCGAGCAGCGTCTTGCAGCTCTTCGCCGTCAGCTCACCGGCCTGCTTCATCGCGTCCTCGAACACCTCGGGCGTGAGGCCGTAGGACGTCACCGCGTCGGCCGCCTCCATGAACGCCACCCAGCCGCCGAGGATCTCCTCGCCGGTGAGACCGAGCTTGCTCGCGAGCTCCACGGCGAAGTCGTCGGCCGCCTGTTCCGTCGTGTAGAGGCCGAAGCCGTTCTGCTTCGCACGCTGGACGAGGCGCGCGGCCTTCGTGTCGAGCTCCTTCGCCTTCACGTCGAGGCGGTCGAGGAACGATGCGAGCGTGTCGCCGAGCGAGAGCGAGACCTTCGCCTTCGGGCCCGGCCGCGCGCGACCGGCCGCGAAGAGGACCTGCCCGGCGGAGAGCGCCCGCGAGCCGGCCTCGCCGAGCGCGAGCTGTGGGGCGCACGCAGCGAGCTTCTTCTCGAACGCTTCGTACGCCGTGCGCGCGTCGGGAGAGGGAGCGGTGCCGAGCGCGTCCGTGACCCACGGTCCCAGCGCGTCGCGCGCTGCGGCGCAGACGAAGTCCGCCTCCGTACGCTCCTGCAGCAGCGGCGCGACGCCGGCGAGGAGCAGCGGCCGGAGGCGCGCGCTGAACTTCTTCCCGAAGGGGACGAACCCCGAGACTGCCGGCGACACGACCTCCTTGTACGCGGCCTCGAGCTCCGCGGCGTTCGGCGCTCTCGCGGGACGCGTCTGTTGCCGATCGCCGAGCGCGTACCAGAAGTTGTACTTCGAGCGTCCGACCGAGGTGCCGTGCGCCATGTAGTAGTGGCCGAGCTCGTGCGCGGCGACGAGCGCGATCGCGTTCTCGTCGAGGTGCATGACGAGGTCGGTCGAGAACTGGATGTAGGGCGACGTCGCGATCACCATCGTGTCGGCAGCGGGCGCCGCGCCCTCCGTCACCTGACACGCGGGTTTCTCGATGGTGAAGCCCGTCTCGCTCGCTCGGATCGAGCACGTCGGACGCGCCGCGTTCCAGAACGTCGCGAACCCGGACGCCGTCCATGAAGCCGGACGCGCGCAGACCGCGCCGGTCGCGGGCACGACATAGTCGAAGTCGAGGAACGCGCTCGAGCCGGGCGGAGGAGCGGCGGACGACGAGCCGATCGGCGTTCCGGTGCAGGCGAGCGTGCCGCTCACCCACGCGTTGAAGGTGTTGTTCGAGTGGATGACCTTCGCGATCGGCCTCGGCGCGTGGAGTGGCGTCCCGGTCTCCTTCTCGACGTCGGGCCGCACGATCGCGTCGATCCGATCGAGCCACGTCTGGAGCCGGACCTGGAGCTCCGTCCCGTCGGCGAGCGCCGGGGCGTCGAACGTGCTCCCGAGGTTCGCCTGCGAGACGCGGAAGTCCTCGTAGGACTGCTCCGTCCAGGAGTACGGGCTGTTCTCGGCCGTGAACGCCCGCGCCGTGTGCGCGGCCTCGGACGAGTCGACACCGTCGTCGCCGGGGACGAGGCAGGCAGCGCCGAGGAGGCCGAAGGCGAGAGCGATGACGGAAGCAGCGCGGCGCATGTGCGTCGGAGTACGCAAAGCGTCGGCCATGCCACGATCCGTGCGATTCCCAGGGCTTGGCACGCTTGCGGCGTCCGCGCCGGGGCGTCGCGGAACCAGGATCGCAGTCCAGGCGATGGCTGCTGGGAGCGCTAGTCGAGGACGGGCTTCTTCGCCGGGGTCGGTCGCTTCTCGGTGCGGACCCGGACGAGGGTCGGAACCTGCGCCGTCACGACGCCGTCGAACGAGCGGATCCCGATCGAGCGGCCAGAGGCGAGCGACGTGTCGAGGATCGCCGTCGCGCGATAGAGCCCGGGCTTGTCGAACGTGTCCGCCGGGCACGAGGCGGCGAGGAGGACGGTGAGGCTCGCGCGCCCTCGCGGAGCGATCGTCGTGAAGAGCTCGCGGATCGGTGACGCGCGCTCGACCGTGTTCCCGCATGCGATCGTGCCGGCGGGGCCCGCGACGCGGAAGCGGATCATCTCCGGACGGAAGGAGAGTGCCGCTGCGCGATCACCCTCGTTCGTGAGCGTCACGGTCACCGGCAGCTCGACGCCGCGCGCGGCATCCAACGTTGCCGACGAGGAGAGCGAGAGTCCCTGCGTCTCGGCGGAGGGCTTGCTCGCGGCGGGGAGGGGAGGTGCTGCGGTCACACGCTGCTCCTCGGTCAAGGCGAAGGGCGCCGCCTCGAGCACCTTCGCCGGAGCGATCTTGCCGACCGACGCGCCGACCGGGTTTGCGACGAAGGGCGGCGACGGAGCTTCGGGCCCCTTCTTCGCCTTCGCGCGCGAAGCCTTCGGCAGCCATCCGAAGCGCGCGCGAACCGTCGCGCCGGGGACGAGCGCTGCGCGCGCCTTCGCGTCGAAGCAGTAGAGCAAGGGATCGATCGACAGCGACCACGACCGATTCGCGGGGACGACGAGCTCCTGGCCCTCGTCGCTCTGCGGGCGCGCGTCCTCGGGAAGCGCGCACGTCACGGTCGGGTCGACAGGCGCACGCCCGCGCGTCGGCGCGGGCGTGGTGCCGGCGGGCGGCGTCACCTCGAGGACGAGGAGACGCGGATCCGCCGCGATGCGGACGGGCAGCTCGCCCGTGTTCTCGACGCGGAGCGTCCACGGCCCGCCGTTCTGGCCCGGCACGACGCCGAGCGCGAGCGGCGGAGCGGCCTCCTCGGCGCGCGCTTCGTGCGCGACGAGGAGACCCAAGGACAGGACCGTGGCGAGGACGGACGCGCGCACCGCCTCAGCCCCGGAGCGTCTCGTAGAGCTCGAGGTCGGGGATCGCCGTCGACATCCGCGTACGGACGACGCCGACGTCGTTGTCCTCGAGCACGCGGCAGAGCGACATGCCGTCGAAGAGCGCGACGGGCGGCGCGGCCTGCGCCGACGCTTCCTCGCGTGCACCGGAGAGGACCTGGCCCGTCGTGAGGAGCCAGCCCGCCGACGCCGGACCGTAGTGGTGGAGCGCGCCGCGGAGATCGCTCACGCGCTCGCGACCGATCTCACGGCCGTCCTTGCGCACGACGATCGCCGTCCGGATCTCGTCGTTGCCCGTGCGGTGGACACCGGCGAAGTGAGCCTCGCCGCCGGGCGCGCCTGCGCGGCGCACGGTGCGGAGGTTCGTCATGCCGACGCGCTCGAGGCCGAGCAGCACGAGCTCGATGAGCGCGTGCCCCGGGAGCTCCTGGAGCTTGCGGAGCATCGTGCGGCGCGCCGCTTCGCGGTAGCGCTCGACGGCAGCGATCGCCTCCGCCTCGAGGCGGACGAGATCGGAGCTGAGCGACCAGTCCGTGAGCGCGACGCGTGGTCCGCCGCGGTCGCCGCCCTGTCCGAAGCGGAAGCGCGGACGCTGGCCGCTCGCCTGGCGGCGGAGGTTGTCGGCGCGGAGCGAGGCCATGAGCTGCGCCTGCGCGAGCGCGACGTCGCCCGAGAGCCGGCCGCGGCGGACGAGCGCCTCGACGGCGGCGCGGACCTGCACGGGGCCCTGCGTCCGGTCGAAGCCGGAGAGCACCATCACGGTGGCGTCGGCGAGCTCGCGACCGGAGAGGTCTTCGCCCTCGCCCTGCGGGACGTCGATCCCCGTCGGTGCGCCGCCGGCCATGATCTGCTGGCGGTCACGGATCATCGGACGCGGCGGCGGCGCGAGCGGATCGCGCGCGACGTCGACCTGCGAGTCGGCCTCGACCGAGGCCGGACCAGCCTGCCCGCCCATCTCGATGCGGGGCGACGACACCCGCTCCTCGCCCGCCTCGCCACGGCCGCCACGACGGCGACGACGGCGACGACGACGACGACCGCCCTCGCTCGCGACGCCCTGGTCGCCGGCCGCGCCCGGAGCGGCGCTCGCGCCGGGGGCCGAGAGGATCGGCTGGTCGTCGTCCTCTTCGTCGTCGAAGAGGTCGGCGGCGCTCGCCGCGAGCTCCGAGCGGAGCGCGTCCTCGCCGGAGACGAGGATCGGCTCTTCGTCTTCGTCGACCGGCTCCGCTTCCTCGGCGCCACGCGTCGCGGCCTCGACCTCGAGAGCGTTGACCTCGACGTCGTGCTCCTCGGGCTCCACGCTCACTTCTTCCTGCTTGCCGCGACGGCCCTTCTTGTCGTGCCACTCGCGGAGGGCGAAGACGCCCGGTTTCACACGGACGATCGGGTTCGTCTTGTCCTCTTTCTTGAGGAGCGCCGCCAGGCGGGCGCCCATCGTCACCTCGGGGCTCTTGCCCACGTGGGAGAGGAGGTTCTTCTCGATCGCGAGCTCGGTGATCTCTTTGTAGTGGAGCGGCTTGCCCGCGATGCGCAGCACTTCGGCCGCGGCTTCCGTGAAGGTCATGTCCAAAACCTTTTATTTCGTCGGATGCCCGGGCCGTGCTCCTGGTGCGGCCCAATCGCCGCGCTCCGAGACGGAAGACAGGGGCGCCACGCGCCCGGCATCCTGATTCGATTCCCCGCACGTCCCGGTCTCAGAAGGGGGACCGCCGCGATGCAACATCGCCGCTGGGCCCCGCCCGACCTGGACTTGCGTATCGACGTCTACCCCGGGTCGGGGGCCGGGTCAAACCCTACTCGACAGCCTGACGCAGCGGCGCGGAGCGAGCAGCTGGGAACCTCTTCGCTCGGGCGCGGTCTGCCTCGATGGCATGACGAGCTGGCCCCGATTCCGTCGCGCGTCCCTCCTGACCCTCCTCGCCCCGACCCTCGGCGCCGCCGTTCTGCTCGGCGCGCCCGACGCCTCGGCGGGCGATCCGCTCGAGCCGACCGGCGTGATCCTGCCGTACAGCCCGCGCAGAGAGGCTCCGCCGGCGGCGCCGGTCGAGCCGCCGGCGCCGTGCGAGAAGGACTGCTTCCTCCTCTCGAAGCTGTCCTTGCGCGGGCAGGTCGACGGGACCCTCACGTTCGAGCTGACGGGCGAGGTCCGCGCGAAGCAGGAGCAGAAGATCCCCCTCTTCGGGCCGCCAGGACAAGTGCGCCTCGACGACGTGACGATCGACGGTGCGCGCGCCTCGATCGGGATGGAGGGCGAGAACTACGTGCTCTTCACCACGAGACCGAGCTTCACGCTGCGCGGGAAGCTCGTGCTCGGTCGCGACTGGATGCTCAGCGTGCCGGGGCCGCTCCTCACGCTCGACGCGAGCCTCTCGAAAGGACGCCTCGTCGA
>JBDHVE010000252.1:0-9176 GCA_039809485.1 Polyangiaceae bacterium
CCGCGCTCCGATCGTCGACTTCTCCGTCTTCACCGATCTCCGCTTCGCCGCCGCGAGCCTCCTCAATCTCGTGCTCGGCGTCGCGATGATCACGGGCGGCTTCTTCAACGCCCTCTTCTTCGCGAACGTGATCGGCTTCGGGCCGGTGGCGATCGGCGATCTGCTGTTCTGGGCGAACGCCGTCGATTTCGTCGCGATCCCCGCGTCGTCGGTCCTGATGAAGTGGGTCGACGGCCGCTGGATCCTCGCCTCCGGCCTCGCGCTCCTCGCGTGGAGCTTCTTCCTGAACGCGTCGCTCGGCCTGTCGTCCGACTTCGGAGCGCTCGTGTTCCCGGCCGCGGTGCGCTCGCTGGGCTCGAGCCTCCTCTACGTGCCGCTCACGATCGCTGCCTTCCTCGGGCTCGACGAACGACGGCGCCCCGGCGCGGTCGGCCTCTTCAACGTCCTCCGCGAGCTCGGCGCGAGCGTCGGCACCGCCTCGTTCGCGCACCTCCTCTCGACGCGCACGGAGCACCACGCGATCGAGATCGGCCGCGCGGTGACGCCCGCGGACGTCGCCGACCCGCGCCTCGGCGGACCTGCCGCGATCGGGCGCGCGACGGTGGAGCTCGCGGCCCTCTCGGGCTTCAGCGACGTCTACACCGCGATGGGCGTCCTCGCCGCCCTGACGCTCCCGTGCCTCTGGCTCCTCCACACCCGCGACGCCACCTCTCCTTCCCTCTCGCCGTCCGGCGAAGGCGCAGCATGACATCGACCGAACCCGAATCGCTCCTCGTCTCCACGATCCATGGTCCCGTTCGCGGTGCGCTCCGCGAGACCGAACGCGAAGGGACGCGCACGCGTGTCCGCGTCTTCGGCGGGATCCCGTTCGCGGCTCCGCCGCGCGGCGCGCTCCGGTTCGCGCCGCCGTCGCCGCCGGCGCCCTGGACCGAGCCACGCGACTGCACCGGCGTCGCGCCGGCCGCGCCCCATCTCGCGACCGAGCTCGGACGTGCGATCGGCCTCGCGACCGATCACCAGAGCGAGGACTGCCTCACCGCCACGGTGTGGACGCCGGCGCTCGAGCGGGCGGCATCGCTGCCGGTCATGGTCTGGATCCACGGCGGCGGCTTCGAAGGGGGCTCGGCCGGCAATCCCCTCGCCGACGGAGGGGAGCTCGCCGCGCGCGGAGAGGTCGTCGTCGTCAGCCTCCAGTACCGGCTCGGGATTCTCGGCTTCCTCCACGTCGACGGCGCGGTGGAGAATCGCGGGCTCCTCGATCAGGTGGCCGCGCTCGAGTGGGTGCGCGACAACATCGCGCGCTTCGGCGGCGACGCTTCGAAGGTCACGCTCTTCGGCTCCTCCGCCGGCGGTGTCTCCGTCTCGCTCCTGCTCGCCCTCCCTCGCGCGCGTGGTCTCTTCGCTCGCGCGATCGTCCAGAGCGGGAGCCCCGAGTGCCTCCACACGATGGACACCGCGAAGTCGATCTCGCGCGAGGTCCTCGAGGCGTTCGGCCTCGAGCAGGCGGGCGCTCGCACCGCGCTCGAGGCGATGGACATCGAGCAGCTCTGCGAGAAGCAGCGCGCCGCGAGCCAGGAGCTCGCGAAGCGGATCGCAGGCGTCGTCTTCCAGCCGGTGCACGACCCCGCGATGTTCCCGGCGCACCCGCTCGCGATGATCCGTCAGGGCTCCGCCGCGAACGTCGCGCTCCTCGTCGCGACGAACCGCGACGAGATGAAGCTCGCCGCGCTCGAGAGCTTCGACTTCTCGCCGCTCTCGGACGAGGAGCTCACGTCGCGCGTGCGGGCGATGCTCGGCGCGGACGGGCCCCCGATCCACGACCACGTCCTCCGGACGTATCGAGCGATGCCCCACCTCGCCGGCGCGTCGAACAAGGACCTCTGGGACGCGATCGCGACCGACTTCTACTTCCGCTATCCCGCGATGCGCCTCGCCGACGCGCACTCGCGCCAGGAGCCGGACACGTTCGTCACCACGGTCACGCTCGCGTCGGGAGCCTTCGACGGCGTCCTCGGCGCGTGTCACGCGATCGAGATCCCGCTCGTCTTCGGGACGTACGAGGTCTCGCCGATGGAGATGTTCCTCGCCGAGACGCCCGATCTCCCGGCCGTCTCGCGGCGGATCCAGGACGTCTGGCTCGCCTTCGCGAGGCACGGCGTCCCGAGCACGGACGACACCGGACCGTGGACGCGCTGGGCGCGCGGACGCCGGAGCGCGATGCTGCTCGGACGCGAGAGCACGCGCGTCGAGCCCGCGTACGCGCCCGAGCACGAGCTCTGGGGCTACCTCTGGTCGCAGCTCCGTCCCGTGCGCGGCGTCGACGACTCGGGCGGGAGCGTGCTTCCGCCTCCGCGTACGAGCTCCATCTTCCCCTTGCCGATCTGAAGAGCGCCGTGACCATCCTCGACGACCGCACCCGCGCACGCCTCCGGACACCGCCGCCCCACGCGAGCATCGACCAGTCCCTCGTCTCGCGCACGCTCGAGCCGTTCTGGTCGTGGGTCGCCGACCTCGTGCCGCCGTGGGTGTCGCCGAACGCGATCACGCTGAGCGGCTTGCTCCTCGTCGCGCTCGCGTTCGCGGCGATGACGGCGCTCTGCCCCGGTTTCCACGGCCTCGCGCCGGGGGCGGTCTACGTCGCCGCGATCACGGCGCTCTTCGCGTTCCAGACCCTCGACGCGGTGGACGGCAAGCAGGCGCGGAAGACGAAGTCGAGCTCGGCGCTCGGGAGCTGGCTCGATCACGTCTGCGACGTCGTCGCGATCCAGCTCGCGATGGCGACGGTCGCCGCGACGATGGACCTCGGCACCGGTGGGCTCGCGCTCTTCCTGATGGGCAGCGTCGTGTTCAACAACTACGTCATCCACTGGGAGACGAAGCACACCGGCACGCTCTTCATGGGGAACGGCACGAGCATCTACGAAGCGCAGCTCACGCTGATGGTCGTGCACGCCGTCACCCTCGTCGTCGGTCAGGGGCTCTGGCGAATGCCCCTCGCCGCCGGGGTCACGATCGCGGACGTCGTCGTCGTGGTGGGCGTCGGCGCGATCGGCGGCGTCGGCGTGATCGGCAGCCTCCGCCGCGTCCGCACGGAAGCGCGAGAGAGAGGCGAGCGTTACGGAGCCCACCTCCTCGAGCTCGTCCCCGTGACCGTGCTCTGCGCGTCGGCCGCGGTCGCCCATGCCTTCGGCGCGGCGGGCCGCGTGCCGCTCACCTTCGCGGCGTCGCTCCTCGGGCTCCGGCTGATCGGCCACGTCATCCTCGAGCACCTCGCCGATCTCACGCCGAAGCGCTTCGACGCGACGCTGGTGCCGATGGCGGGGTCGGCCGTGGTCCTCGCGTTCTTCCCCCGGATCGACGCGGCCCTCGTCGGCTGGGCGAATCTCGCGTTCGCGGTCCTCGCGAGCGGGCGGTTCCTCGTCGGCGCCACGTTCGAGATCGCGCGCGCGCTCGGGATCCCGATCCTCACCCTTCCGGCGAGCCAGCTCGCGGTCGCGCCCCGACCCGTCGCGAAGGGCGAGAAGGTCTGACCGACCTCACACCGGCGGCACGAGGGTCGGCCGGTGGTGCGGAACGAGCGGCCACGCCGCTTGCTCCGCGATCGCGCGGAGGCCTTTCGCCTGGCCGACGACGACGGGCCGCCCGACGACTTCGAGGAGCGGGAGGTCGGCGACGTGATCGGTGTAGAACGCACACGCCTCGAGCGTCGTGCCCGCCTCGGATGCGAGGCGTTCGGCGAGGACGCGCTTCTGCACACCGTCGAGGATCTCGCCCTCGACGCGGCCCGTGCAGCGTCCACCTTCGTACGCGAGGCGCGTCCCGTGGACCTCGTCGAAGCCCCACTCCTCCGCGAGCGGCTCGGCGAAGAAGTGCGCGGCGCCGGTCAGGATGACGAGCCGATCGCCGCGCGCGCGGTGCGCCTCGAAGGCGGCGCGCATCGCAGGCGACGTGTGGTGGCGGAGGCGGCCATGGTGGAGGTCGCGCGTCGTCGCCCGGAGCTCCTCGAGGGTGCGGCCCGCGTAGCAGCGGAAGCCGACGTCCTGCATCGAGCGGCGCGTTCCGAGCCCGGCCTTGTAGAGCGCGTAGCGGCCGACGAACGAGAGCACGATCCCGGGGCCGAGGAGGCCGCGGCGCACGCTCTCGCCCGCGCAGAGGAGACCCGAGTCGCCCGTGAGAAGAGTCCCGTCGAAATCGAAGAACGCGATCGAGGGCATCCGGGCCAGTATCGCATGGCTTCCGCGCCGAGGCCTCGGTAACGTGGAAGGCTCATGCCCGTCTCGGAATTGAACGCAGCCGCACGCGAGCTCCGCGAGCGGCTTCGGGCGGAAGGGTACTTCGAGCACGCCGCCGCCCGCGTCCTCCTCGCCTGGGGCGCCCACCTCGCCCTCCTCTTCGGCGGCCTCGCCGTCTTCGTCACGAGCGACGTGCTCGTCCTCCGCGCCGTCGCGATGCTCGTCTCGTGCTTCGGCGGGCTCGGCGCGGCGACGATCGGCCACACGGCCTCGCACAACGCCGTCAGCGAGCACCGGATCGTGAACCAGGTCGTCACGTTCGTGACGTACCCGCTCCTCCTCATGCTCTCGGCGACCTACTGGCACCGCAGCCACGTGCAGGTCCACCATCCCTCGCCGAACGTCGTCGGTGTCGACGACGACTGTGACCTCCGGCCTCTCTTCGCGCTCAACGAGCAGCACGCGAGCGAGCCTCTCTCACGCGTCCAGCGCGTCGTCCGTCGCCTCGCGAGCCTCGCGCTCCCGCTCCTCCTCCCGTTCAACGGGTTCGGGATGCACCGCCAGGGCTGGTCGCATCTCGTCGCCGAGCTGCGCAAGCCGCGCCGAGCGCGGCAACCGCTCGTCGTCCTCGACGTCGCGTGCATGACGCTCCACCTCGTGCTGTGGCTCGGGATGCCGATGCTGTGGTTCTCGCCGGCGAAGGTCCTCGGTGTGTACGCGCTCCGGGTCGGACTGATGGGCTTCGGGCTCTTCGCGATCCTCGCCCCCGGGCACTTCCCCGCCGAAGCCGAGTGCCTCGACGGCTCGCTGCGCGGCACGAGCTTCTACGAGCGCCAGACGCGCACGTCGCTGAACTTCCGGACCTCGCTCGTCGGACGGGTCCTCTGCTCGGGGCTCGAGTACCAGATCGAGCACCATCTCTTCCCGAGCGTCTGTCACGTGCACTACCGGAGGATGAGCCCGCTCGTGCGCGCGTTCTGTGAGCAGCACGGCCTTCCTCATCGCACCCTCGGCTGGGGTGAAGCGCTGTGGAAGAGCTGGCTCGTGTTCCTCCGGCCGAAGCCCGTCCGCAGGGCGCTCGCCCTCGCGGAGAACGCCTCGCGAGAGCCCGCCGGCGCGAGCTCGCCCCCGGCGCGCATCGGGATGCGAGCAGAGCCGCTCCGGTCTTCGCTGCCGCCGGCGGCATGACAAAACCGCCACAGCTCATGCGGTGCCGCCCTTGGTCGGCGCGACGTCGTCTGGTTGATTCCGGGTCGATGTTCGACGCGCTACTCGACCGAATCGAAGACCTCGTCAACGACATGAGCGACAAGGACTGGAGCTGGTGGCCCTTCCTGTGGCTCCGCCCCGCCCGTGAGGCGCGCCTCTCGTTGCGACGAAGCTTCGTGATGACCGCGCTCTACGGCCTCCCGCTCGCGCTCGTCCTCTGCGTCGGCTTCCGGCTCACGATGCCGCGCGCCCACGCCGAGCAGGCCGCGCTCGTCGCGCTCGTGAGCGTCCCGCTCGCGTTCCTCTTCCATCTGAGCGTCGTGATCGGCCCGATGTGGAACCGGCGCGCCGAGCGCCTCGCCCGCCGCCGCACGCTCCGGAGCTGATCCCGCGCTGCGGAAGAGGTTCCGCGCACCGGGCGTTCTCCGTCCGGTATGCAGACTTCGCGCGAGCCATGGTGGGACGGCAACGGCCGCCCGGGAGATCCTCGTCCGGCGACTCCGATGCCGTCGCTCGCGAAGCCTTTCGCGGTGTTCGGCGCGGCCGCCGGCTTCTTCGCGCTCCTCGCCGTCGCGTCCTTCCGGCCGGCGGCACGCGAGGTGTCGCCGCTCCTGCCGACGCTCGTGACGGCGGCGGCCGGCGCCGCCGTCGCCGCGACCCTGCGCGGCTGGACGCGCCTCCACGATCCACAGCTGCCCCGCGAGATCGTCGTCTTCTGGGTGGCGGCGCTGACCTCGCTCGCCGGCGCCGCGAGCGGCGGGGCGGTCGGGTTCCTGACCTGGGGCACGGACGGCGTGATGCGCTTCGCGCTCGGGGGCTTCGCCGTCGGCCTCGTCTTCACGCCGTCGTGCCTCGTCGTCTTCGACGCAGCGCGACGTGCCGGGCGCGCGCGGCACGGATCGCTCGTCGCCGACACGGATCGTCGTACGGTCCTCTCGACCGTGCTCGCGGGCGTCGCGTTCGCGAGCGCGACGCAGGCACCGGCGGTGCTCACCGCGCAGGCGTCGATGCACTTTCGGCCCCTCGACCAGCTCCTGCTGTCGCTCGTGGTCGGCACGAGCGCGACGGCAGCGATCGTCCTCCTCCAGCGGCGTGACCGCGCCGCACGCGTGGCGCTCGAAGCGTTCGCGAAGGACGCTTCGTGGCTCGACCGCGTCGAGGAATCGGAGGAAGCCCCTGCCCTTCCGCCCGGCGCGGTGGACCTCGGGCTCGGCAGCGAGCACTGGGCACGGACGACGGACAGCAACTACCGCACGAGCGGCCGCGCCGGCGTCCTCGTGAAGGGATCGGTCGCCGACGCGACCGCCGCGTTCGAGGAGTGCGCACGGCGGAGACATCGCTCGCTCCTCGTCGCGACCTGCGGGCTCACGGCCGTGATCATGTCGGCGGTCCTCCGCCTCTCGGTGCTCCTATGACGACGACGTGGCACGCGAAGGTGCAGGCACTCCTCGGCAAGCCGCTCGACCACCGCGTACGGGATCGACTCGAGCTCGCCGTCGGCGTCCTCCTGACGGCAACCGCGATGGTCGGCCTCTCGACGGTGATCCAACCCTCCCCGAAGCAGCTGACCAAGTCGACGCCCGGGCTCGCCGCCGCCGCGTACGAAGCCGAGGCGGAGCTGATCCGGGTTCGGGAGCGCGGCCCGCAGCGTGCCGTCGACTCCGAGCTCTCGAATGCGGTGATCGCCGGAGACATCGCCACCCTCGACCGCCTCTGGATCCCCGACATGCCGCTCGACGGGATGCTCGGCGCCGCTGCGCGTGCGGGGCACGAGAAGGTCGTCGTCTGGCTCCTCGACCACAAGGCGAACGTCCACGAGCTCGAAGGGACGGCGGAGGCGGCGGTCCTCCAGGGCGACGCGCATCCTGCCGTCGTCTCGCTCCTCCTCGCGCGCGGCGCGCGCGAACCCAGCCTCCCCGACGCGGCGCGCGCGGGGGCGACGAACGCGGTCGCGCGTCTGATCGCCGCCCGCGCCGACGTGAACCCGAAGGACGCGTCGCCGATCGCCGCGGCGCTCGGATCGCAGGCGACCTTCGACACGAAGGCGCAGCTCGTCGCGATGCTCCTCGCCGCGGGGGCGGACGTGACCCGCGCGGCGTTGCCGTACGAGCTCGACCCGCTCAGCGCCGCCGTCAGCGCCTGCGTCGAAGCGCCTTCGCCCGACGCGTGCCTCGCGCTCGTCGACACGTTGCTGCAGAAAGGGGCGACGACGAGCGGTGACGCGCTCGCGTCCGCGGTTTCGCTCGGGGAGCCCACGCGTGCGCGCGTCCTCTCCGCCCTCCTCGCGGCGCCGCTCCCGCCGGGCGCGACCTCCGTCGCGCTCGCGAATGCCTCGGCCCCGCCTCCTCCCGAGCTCGTGAAGACCCTCCTCGCGCGCGGCGTCGACTGGGCGTGGCGTGAAGGCGAGAGCGACGCCGCGCTCCCACTCGTCGCCGCCGTGCAGCGCGGCGAACGCGACACGGTCGCGCTGCTCGTCGCGGCAGGCGCCCCGGTCGACCGCCGCTACAAGAACGGGACGTGCGCGCTCGGCGCCGCGATCGAGAGCCTCGACCGCGGCACCGACTTCGAGAACCTCGTCGAGTTCCTCGTCGCGCACGGGGCGAACGTGAACCGGCGGCTTCCCGACGGCAGGAGCCCGCTCTTCGCCGCGGCGGAGACCGGCAACGTGCGAGCCATCACGTTCCTCCTCGATCGCGGCGCGATCGTGAACGAGCTCGTGCTCGACGACACCGCGCTCGACGCCGCCGAGCGGAACGGTCACACGCCGGCGGCGCGCGTCCTCCACGCGCGGGGCGGTCGCCGGAACGCGCGACCGCCGACGTGGTGACTACCCCTTCACCTTCTCGATCATGTGGTCGATCACCGCCGTGTGCTCGTGCTGCGGGCTGAACATGATGATCTCGGCGTCGACGTCGACCTTCACGTTGTGACCCGGCGGCCAGTAGAAGAGGTCGTTCGCCTTCACCGTCTCCTGGGCGCCCTTCGCGTCGGTCGTCGTGATCTGCCCGCGGAGCACGAAGCCCCAGTGCGGGCACTGGCACAAATTGCCCTCGAGCCCCTGGAAGAGCGGCGTCGTGTCGACGCCGGCGGAGAGCGTGAAGTACTCGGCGCTGATGCGGTCGTAGCCCTTCACGGTCCCGAAGTCGGTCCGCTGCCGGAGGATCGCTCCGGGGATCTCCATCTTGACGTTCACGTCGTCCTTGATGATGCGCATGGGTGTCCTCGCTTCTCGTGGATGTCTAGCTGTTCTTCCGGATCGCTCGCGTGACGACATACGTCCGCGGCTGCTCGTAGCCGAGCGAGCTCGGGAACGTCTCGTGCCACGCGATCATCGCCTTCTCGAACTCCTGCCGACGGGCGTCGTCGAGGCTCGCCGCGAGCGTCTTGGTCGGACCGTAGTGATCGACCCACAAGCGAAAGGCGTGCGCGCCCGACGCATAGCGGAACCGGTTCGTCCCCTCCTCGAACGAGAGGTCGAACGCGCCACCGAGCAGCTCGCGGAGCCGCTCGACGTTGCCCCACGCGAACGGTGAGGGCGGCGGTGGCTGCGGCGGAGCAGCCATGAAGGCCTTCATGACGCCGAACATGTTCGCGACGTTGCCGTCCGGCTTCCACGTCGCGAGCACGACGCGACCGCCCGGCTTCACGATCCGCGCGAGCTCGGCGGCAGCGGCCTCGGGCTTCGACGCGAACATCACGCCGAAGGTCGAGATCACGGCGTCGAGCTCGCCGTCG
>JBDHVE010000253.1:0-9123 GCA_039809485.1 Polyangiaceae bacterium
CTCTCGTCGACGCCGCGATCGCGACCACGTGCGCGTCGCGCGGGCTCGACACGGAGACCTGCAGCCGGACGATGAAGGTCAACCTCGTCGCCCACTCGATGGGCGGGCTCGACGCGCGCCACCTCGCCAGCTCGCTCGGGTACGCGCCGAAGATCGCTTCGATCACGACGATCTCGACGCCCCACCGCGGCAGCGGCGTCGCCGACGTCGGCCTCGGGCTCGTCCCCGATCGAGGCCGGACGGCCGACGTCGTGAACACGCTCGCCGCCTGCTTCGGGAGGACCTTCACGAAGGAGGAGCTCACCGGCGCGACCGACGTGCACGCCGCGCTCGCCTCGCTCGCCACCGCGAACGCCGACGCCTTCCAGGCCGCGAACCCGGACCAGCCCGGCATCTACTACCAGTCCTGGGCGGGCGTGAGCCGCGCCGTCGGCGGGCCGCGCACGGCGGCAGGGCGAGAGGAAGTGCTCGCCGCGTGCGAGGGCGTCTACCACGGCGACCCCGGACGCGCGGACTTCATGGCCCCGAGCCTCGTCCCCGGTTCCTTCGCGGTCGGCTGGGTCGCCAGCGGCGCCCCACAGGACGGGATGGTCACCGTCGCGAGCGCGAAGTGGGGCACGTTCCGCGGCTGCTTCCCCGCCGACCATCTCGACGAGGTCGGCCAGGTGAAGAAGAACGGCCCGAGCTCGTACACGGGTTGGGACCACCTCGCGTTCTACCGCGTACTCGCCTCCGACCTCGCCGCGCGGGGCTACTGACCGGCGCGGCTTGTCACCGGGGCGAGACCGCTCTCTCATCGAGGCATGTCGAAGCTCGAAGACCTCGCCGGCGCGTGGAACGACGCCGGCCGCACGTACTACGCCGAGTATTCCACCCGCCTCGCGAAGTTCTACGGCGAGGGCGACCGCACCGTCGACCTCGACATGAAGGATCCGCGGTCGGAGGCGATGGGCGACGAAGTCATCCGCGCCGTCATCGCGCTCAACGCCGAGGGCAAGGGCGAGCGCGCACGAGAGCTCTTCGATCCCGCGTACTCGCCCGTCTTCCCGTGGATCAAGCAGTCGAAGCGCTCGTTCGGCTTCGTGACCATCCTCGGCCCCGACGAGCTCCTCGTCTTCCGGGGCGAGCCGTGGAAGAAAGACGGCGTCACGTTCCACCTCCGCGGCGGAAAGGCTTCGCCCGTCGAGGACGTGCAGGGCTTCTGCCGCTCCCGTAATCGCGACCACCTCGTCTTCGCGCGCGAAGCGGGCCTCGAGATCCGCGATGCGCGCGCCGGCCTCGAGAGCCCCCCGGTCGCGACGCTCCCCTGGCCCGAGCCGAGCATCTTCCGCCCGCGCGGGATGAACGAGGCGCAGGCCGCGGAGTGGGAGGACGAGACGGGGCGGCTGAAGATCGAGCACCTCGCCGTCTCCGACGACGGCAAGCGCGTCGTCCTCACCTGCTATCGCCAGGGGATCCTCCTCGCGTCGCTCCACGCGGGCGACGCGCCGTGGACGCTCCTCTGGCCGCAGGCCGAGCCGCCGTTCTGGAACGACGAGAGCGAGGCGCCGCGCGCGGGGGACATGACACACGTGGCGATCTCGAGGGACGGGACCCGCCTCGCGTTCGGCAGTCAGGACGTGGGCCACTTCCTCGCCGAGATCGGCGAAGGCGGCGTCCCGAAGCTCCGCTTCGCGGTGAACCCGCTCAGCGAGTATCCGCACGACGCGTGCTTCTCCGACGACGGTCGCCTCGTCGCGCTGAATTCCTGCCATCTCTACAGCGGCGCGACCGCGTGCTTCGACTGGGAGGCCGAGCGCTCCGAAGACGAGCACGTACCCTGCATCGACCGCGGGCTCCGCGTCTACGCGTCGTGCTGGCTCGACAAGCCCGTCGTCGACGCGATCGCGGGAAAGCAGGCGAAGTCGCCGGGCGCCTTCGCGCTCGCGGGCAACGGGATCCTCCGGATCGTCTCGCCGACGGGCGCGATCGGTGTCGTCCAGGGCTTCGGCTCGTCCGCCGGCGCGATCGACTTCTGCCCGGAGAGCAAGCGGCTCGCCCTCACGAGCTACGCCGGATTCGTGCACGTCTACGACCCGTACAGCGAGGAGCTGCCCGGCCGGATCGACGGCTTCCGCGCCCGCCGCGAGGTCGCGCGCTGGGTCATGTGGGAGCACTTGCCGAACGGCCCGATCCGCTGGTGAGCCGCGACCTCGCCACGCTCGGCGGGATCCGCGATCTGACTGCACGGATCGCCGCGGTCGAAGCTCGCGTGCGGAGGCTCGGGCATCGCCGGTTCTCGCATGCGCTCGAAGAGCTCGTCGTCGAGAGCGCGCGCGGGCGCTCCGAGGCGCACGCCGACGCGCTCGTCGCCGCCGTCCTCTGGCTCGTGCACGCGAGCGCCGACGACGTCGCCGCGCTCCGCACGCACGCCGAGACGCTCGACGTCCTCCCGCTCCTCCTCACGGCGGGAGCCCCTGCGCACAAGCGCCTCGCGCGAGGTGGGCGGCTGCCGGACGTCGGCCTCCTCGGCACTGCGCGCGTGAAGCGCCACCTCACGCTCGCGCCGCCGGCTCCGTCCGAGGGCGACTCCCCGTGGGACGACGACGCGTACGCGCCCGCGCCCGGCGACGAGCTCCGTCCGGGGCCGTTCGTGTTCCGCGATCAGCACCCGTTCGTCCGCCGGCAGGTGGCGCGCCTTGCGATGCACCCCGACCCGGTCGCGATCGATCGGCTCCTCCACGATCGCGCGACGCGCGTCGCCGACGTGGTCCGGATCGCCGCGCGACGGCCGACGACGGACGCGATCGTGCACGCGATCACGTCCCACCACGGCTGGATGGGCCACCCCGCCGTCCGCTACGCGCTCGCGGCGAACCCGTTCACGCCGACGCGCGTTGCGCTCCTGCTCGTTCCGACGTGTCGTCCGCGCCTGCGCTCGCTCGCCCGAGCGAACGTCGACCCGCGCGTTCGAGCGCTGGCCGCGCGCCTGGCGTGACGGGCGTGGTGCATGCCCGATCCACGGATGCTCTGTCCGATCGCCCCTGACGGGCTTGTCGCGCCCGCGTGACACCGGTTCACGACGGACGGCACACGCGACGCGAAAATCCGGGCCGGTGCGCGATCGCGCTCCGTGGCGCCACGTTTGCACCATGCATGTGCACCATGTCGAACCGCCTGCCCAGCATCGTCCGCCTCGTCGCTCCCGCCCTCGTCGCCGCCGCCACCCTCTCGGTCTCCGGCGCCGCGCGCGCCGACGAGCCGGCGCCGTCCGAGTCCCCCGCGGCGACCGCCGCGACGCCGAGCCCCGACGCGCCGCAGACGAAATCGTCCAGCTGGTACGGGTGGCAGACGCTCTCGACGGACGGCGCCGCGGTCCTCCTCGGAGTCCTCTCGGCCGCGGCGGACGGTCAGACCGGCAAGGACGCCTTCGGCGGCGCGGCGATCGCTGCGTACGGGCTCGGTGGCCCGACGGTGCACGCCGCGCACGGGCGCTGGGGCGCCGGTGCGGGCAGCCTCGCGCTCCGCGTCGGGACGCCGGTCGTGACCGGCTTCGTCGGTGGGCTCATCGGCGCCGCCCTCCCGACGAAGAACGAGGACGCCCTCGGCGGCCTCGTCGAGAACGTCGGCCAGACGTACCTCGGCCTCGTGTACGGCGTCCTCGCCGGCGCGGGGATCGCCGCAGGGCTCGACGCCGCCTTCCTCGCGCACGAGACGAAGACGGCGACCGCCGCGGAGAAGACCGCACGCCCGTCGATGCAGGTCGCGCCGACCTTCGCCGTCACGCGCGAAGGCGGCTCGGGCACGCCGAGCGGCGCGCGCGCGACGGTCGGCGTCGCCGCGACGTTCTAGAACGTGTGCGGGACGAGGAAGGTGACCGGCTCGCGCGCGCCCGTCGGCTCGTGGACGCGGACCTCGAACGCGACGTTCGGCGGCATGCTCGCGAAGTGACGCTGGCAGGCGATGAGCACCTCGCCCTTGTCACGCGCGAACGGCGCGAAGGGCTCCTCGTGCAGCACCGGACCGTCCTCGACCCGCACCGTGACGTGCACGCGCTCGGCGCCCGCCAGGTCGAGCCCGCCGAGATGGTGGATCAGGAGGTCGACGCCGGGGCGGAAGACCGCCTCCTGCCGGACCCCGGGACGGAACTCACCTTCCTCCAGGGCGAGCCCCGCGCGGCGCAGCCCTTCCACCTCGGCGGCGCTGATGACGGCAGGGATCGCGCCACGGATCGCCATCGCGATCTCGGAGACGCGCTCCGACGCCTCGGCGCACGACGCGCACGAGAAGACGTGCTCCTCGATGCGCTCGGCATCCGGCGTCGGCAGATCGCCCGCCCAGTAGTCGACGAGCTCCTGCCACGTGAGCGGCGACGTGCAGCTCATGGCGCCCTCCGCGCATCGAGGCAGGTCCGCAGCTGCGTCATCGCGCGGTGCCGCACGACGCGCACGTTCCCGGCCGTCGTCGCGAGCACGCCCGCGATCTCCTCCGCGCTCTTGTCCCGATAGAAGGAGAGCTGGAGGACCGTACGCGCGCGCACGTCGAGGCCCTCCATGCACTTGAAGAGCGATCCGACGTCGAGCCGGGCGGGATCGGGCGCGACGCCGGCGACGTCGAGATCGGCGGGGTCGGTCGGGGTCGCGCGCACGCGCTCGCGATGCGCGTGGAGCGCGAGGTTCCGCGCCGTGCCGAGCACGAAGCGATCGATGCGCTCGGGATCCTCGAGGCGCCCCGCCCGGAGCGCCTCGAGCACCGCCACGAGCACCGACTGCACGAGGTCGCGCGCGCGCTCCTCGTCCCGGAGATGCTTCAGGCCGTAGAGCCGGATGCGCGGCGCGAAACGACGACAGAGCTCCTGCTCCGCTTTCGCCGCGCCCCCCTCTGCGACCCGCCGTGCGAGCTCGCCGTCGGACTCCATCGCCTCGAGAGCGTACCACGAGGCGCACGCCACCTGCGCCTCACACCCCGAGCGCGTCGGCGAGGCCCACGAGCAGCCCACGGCCGTCGCCGCGAAACGAGCTCCCGTGCATGAGGGCGAGCGTGCGCGGCTCGGTGCGCGCGAGCTTCTCGAGGATCTTCCGCGTGTCGCGATCGTGGGCGGCGAAGGCCAGCTGGTCGATCGCCTGCTTCGCCGGCCCGAGAACATCCGACTCGGTGAGCGGCGCGACGTCCGCCCCCGCGTGCGTGAAGAGATCGCCGCAGAGGAGCGTGCGCGTCGTCGACTCGAACAAGTAGCCGCACTCCCAGTTGTGCGGGACGTGCGGTGCGTCGAGCCACGTCATCTTCCGCTTGCCGAGCGAGAGCTGCTCGCCGTCGGCGAGCGGACGCGGCGGCCGGTCCGCGAGGTCCGTCACCGAGACCATCGCGCCGATCACGCTGCACACCGGCTCGGCTTCGGGCGCCGCCGCGAGCCAGTCGTTGAGCGAGCCGCACTCGTCCGCTTCGACGTGCGAGAAGCTCACGTAGCGGAGCTTCGCGACATCGCCGAGCACGTGCGCGACCGCCTCCCGGACGAGCGGGAACATGCGCCGCGGCCCGGTGTGGAAGAGCAGCGGCGCGTCGTCGACGACGAGGAACTGGTTGAAGGTGAAGCCCCCCGGCATCGCGCTCGGCGGAATCGGGGTGCTGATGCGGAAGATGCCCGCTTCGATCTCGTGGACGTTCGTGCCGGACTGGGGGTTCGTGACGGTCATGGCGCGTCTCCTTTGCCCGACGTGCGTCGAGCGCGCCGCGCGTTACGAACTTTTTTCAGGAAGCGGAGCCGAAGGTGGCCACGAGCAGCGCCGCCCACCCGACGAGGAACGCGACGCCGCCGAACGGCGTGACCGCCCCGAGGACCCGCACCCCGCTCAGCGCGAGCGCATAGAGGCTCCCCGAGAACACGACCACGCCCGCGGTGAACGCCCAGCCGGCGGTCGAGAGCGCGCCGCTCGTCCCTCGTTGCGCGAGCACCCCGACCCCGAGCAGGGCGACGGCGTGGATCAGGTGGTAGAGCACGCCCGTCTGCCAGATCGCGAGCATGTCGGCCGTGAGCCGCGCCTTCAGCGCATGCGCGCCGAACGCGCCGAGCCCGACCCCGAGGAACCCGAAGACGGCGGCGATCCGGACGAAGATCATCGAGGCGCAGCTCTACCCGCGCTTCGGATGCGCTGCAATCAGTGGGCGTACCGCGGGAGCCTGCGATCGACCGTGCCGACCCACGCGTCGCGCTCCCAGTCGCGGAACGCGACCGACGCGCGATCGTCGGTCACCCGCACGACCGCGAACGTGTGCGCGCCGTCCTTGACCGCGCCGGGCTTCACGACGTCCATCCCGTGCCATTCGTAGTGGTCGGTCGCGTGATGGTGGCCGTGGAAGAGCGCGACGACGTTCCGTCCCTCGAGGAGATGCGCGAGCCTCTCCTTGTAGTCGCCGTCGCCGAACCAGTTGCCGGTCGACCAGCGCCCTTGCACGGCGAGGTGGAAGTAGACGACGAGCGGCACGTCACGATGGATCGCCTGGAGGTCCTTCTCGACGAAGCGGAGCGCTTCGTCGTCCGGCGCTTCGCCGAGCGCGAGGAAGTGCACGTCGTCCCAGTCCCAGGCGTAGAAGCGTCCACCGCCGTGACGCGCGCGGACCTGCTCCTCGACCCACGGCCCGTGCACCTTGTCGTGGTTGCCGATCACTTCGAAGACCGGGACGTGGATCGCGCCGTCGCCGCCGTCGAGCCCGTAGGTGCGGACGAACGGCTGCCACTCCTCGACCTTCCCCCACTCCGTCAGGTCGCCCGTGACGAGGAGCCCGCGCGGCTTCGCGACGACGCCGGCGAGCGGAGCGGGCCACGGGACACCGGCGATGCCGTCGATCTTCCCCGCGAGCCGGAGGTTGTCCTTCTCGATGTCGCCGAAGCCGAAGTGCGTGTCGGAGACGACGGTGAACGTCACGTCGGTGCCTCCGCGCACGCGGCGGAGGCTCGGCCCCGCGTCGGCCCGCTTCACGGGCTCGGCGGCGTTCGCGGTCGCCTCCGGCGGCGGCGTACGCCGGCACCCCGCCGCGAGCGCGCAGGCGAGCACCGCAACGGCGACGGACCTCATCACGCTGAGGATAGTCGTCGTGGCACTCCGGCGCACCGCACCATGCCGCATCACCGCGTGCACGCGTCGATCGGCCCGAGAAACCGCGGCATACGGCAGCTCCCGCTTCGGCACGCGGCTCGCACTGCAGCACGAGCGTGAGCACTTCGGAAGCGAAGACGAGCAGGATACGCGCCCTCGGACTCCACGGAGCGCGCCTCCTGCCCTCGGTCGAGGTCGCGCACTACAACGCCGAGCTCCGCGACGGCGAAGGATTCATCGGCGACCGCGCGAGCAACCGTGCCTTCCGAGCGATCCTCGAGGACTGGCGCGAGCGCCTCCGCGCGCTCGGCGACGACCCCCTCGGTGAGACGCCGAGCGACGAGATCAGCAAGAAGAAGCTCGACAAGGTCCTCGTCGAAGGCGACCCCGAGGCGGCCGGCGTCGTCACCGGCGCGATCGAGGACTTCGCCCAGGAGCTCGCGACCGTCACCGGGCGGCTCCTCCGCCTGAAGGCATGGCGCGCCACGCAGCGGATCGTGGTCGGCGGCGGCCTCCGCGCGAGCCGCGTCGGCGAGCTCGCGATCGGACGCGCCTCCGTCCTCCTCAAGGCGAACGGGCATCCCGTCGACCTCCGGCCCATCCGACACCACCCCGACGAAGCCGCCCTCCTCGGCGCGCTCCACCTCGTGCCGTCGTGGATGTTCGAAGGGTTCGACGGCGTGCTCGCCGTCGACATCGGCGGCTCGAACATCCGCGCCGGTGTCGTCGAGCCGCGCACGAAGAAGGCGAGCGACTTCTCGGCGGCGAGCGTCGCGTTCTCCGACCTCTGGCGCCATGCCGACGAGAAGCCGACGCGCGCGCAGGCGATCGAGCGCCTCGTCGGGATGCTGGACGGCCTCGTCAGGCGCGCGAGGAAGGAAGGTCTCTCGATCGCGCCGATCGTCGGCGTCGCCTGCCCGGGCGTCATCGAGGACGACGGCAGCATCGACCGCGGCTGCCAGAACCTTCCCGGGAACTGGGAGAGCTGCCGCTTCCACCTCCCCTCCGAGATCGCGAGCGCGCTGCCGGAGATCGAGGGACACGAGACTCACGTCGTCATGCACAACGACGCGGTCGTCCAGGGCCTCAGCGAAGTGCCGTTCATGGGCGACGTCGAGCGCTGGGCGGTCCTCACGATCGGCACCGGCCTCGGCAACGCGTGCTTCTCGAATCGCGTGAAGGTCGAGGAGATCGAGCCCGCCGCCGAGTCCGCCTAGTCACCGTCCGGACCGATCTCGCGCTGCCCCACTGACGGAGTGCCCTTCCGCGCGTTACGCTGCGCGAGACCGGATGGCGACGTCGACCTTCTCCGGAGAACGCACGCGGACGCTCGGGCCGCGGGGCGCCCTCGTGCTGCTCGTGCTCTCGTGCGCCTTCGCGGTGGCCTACATCGGCTACGCGTGGACGCGCGTACCCGCCGTCGTCCTCGAGCGCGACGACCACGGGGTCACGACGCTGACGCGGACGCGGTGGGTGGGGGCGAGCACGACGAAGGCGCTCACGGGCGACGTCCGGCTCCTCGTCGAGCCCGAAGGACGACGCGGCTGCCGCGCGTTCGTCCGCACGGCGACCGGCGAGGACGAGATCGGCAGCTGGAGCCGCGCCTCGCTCTGCGCGGGGGGGCGCGATTCCGTCGCCGCTGCCGAGCGCGCGCTCGCGCGCCCGGGCCCGTTCCGCGCGGAGGTGCCCGTGACGGGCAGCCAGATCTGGTGGCCGCTCCCCGTCGTGCTCTCCTACCTCGTGCTGCTCGCTCGTCACCGCCGCCTGCTCGCCTCGGAGCCTTCATGACCATCTCCACGTCGGGCGCGGAGCTGCGCGCCGCGTCCGCGCGCTTCCGCGCGTTCTTCGAGGAGCTCGGACGCGTCTTCGTCGAGCGCGAGGACGTCCTCGCGCAAATCGCCCTCGCCCTCCTCGGGCGCGAGCACGTGCTGATGACGGGACCGCCCGGCACCGCGAAGAGCGGGATCGCCGCAGCCGTCCTGGGGCGCATCGTCGACGAGCGGACCGGCAAGCCGAGCCTGTTCGCGCGCCAGTTCACGGAGTCGACGGT
>JBDHVE010000254.1:0-9110 GCA_039809485.1 Polyangiaceae bacterium
CCCACTCTCGCGCGTGAGCGCGAGCCGCACGGTGACGTTTGTCGTCTAGTGACGATGGCTGGCCGTGACCCAGCGGAGGCGGGTGCGATCCCCGTACGTCACCCCGTCCGTTTCTCGTCCTCGTGGCCGAGCAGAAAGGCTCCGGTCTCCGGAACCGGTGAACGCAGGTGCAACTCCTGCCGGGGACACCATTGCCTCGTGACGCGACCGGTGTCGCGGCGCCGCTGTCTACTGCGCGAGACGGGTTCACTTCGCGCCGCTCGCCCGCTACGCGGGCTCACGGCGCTCCGTGGACGTCACTGGACTCCGTCCACTTCGTGGACTCCGTCCAGTTCCGTTCGACTCCCTGTTCTTCTTCCACTGCCTCGTGACGCGACCGGTGTCGCGGCGCCGCTGTCTACGGCGCGAGACGGGTTCGACTCCCGTACGGGGCGCTCGCGCGAAAGCGCGTACAGGCCGCAGGTCATGGTGACCAACGGGTTTCCAAGTCCCGCAGAGAAGGTTCGATTCCTTCGCGGCCTGCCATGGGATGTCGACGCGGCGCGCGGGTCGCGCAGCGGCGACGTTTCATCTGGGGCGATGGTTCAAGAGGAGAACACTGCTCTCGCACGGCAGGGATCGGGGTGCGATTCCCCGTCGCTCCACCAGGATTCGATACGTTTCTCCGAACGTATCGGGTCACGGCTCGAGGCCGCTCGAGCCGCTCGGGATCGTAGCTCAACAGGAGAGCAACCGGTTTGCACCCGGTCGATGCGAGTGCGACTCTCGCCGATTCCACTGCGGCGTAGCGATACGCCCGATTCGCGAACATCTGTCCAACAGCAAGACGCCGGTCTTCCAAACCGGAGATGAGGGTGCGACTCCCTCTGTTCGCTCCATCGCACGAGGGACATGCCACTCGCGCGAGCGCGAGCCGGTTCTCTGACGAGGAGCGTGGTCTGCAAAACCGCGTGCGAGGGTTTGATTCCCTCTCGGCTCTCCGCGCGCCCCCGCGCATCACGACGGGCATCACGACGGGATGGTCACCCTGGGCTCTCTGATACGGAGCCTGCACTGCGTTCGATTCGCAGGTGATGCACTGATCCGACGCATCACACGATGCGGCGCTGACGGTCTAGTGACCGTACCTGCACGACGAGCAGGACGAGGCAGGTGCGATCCCTGCGCGCCGTACCCATCTGGGCATAGCTCAACCTGGTAGAGCACTCGCTTCGGGCGCGAGAGACGAAGGTTCGAATCCTTCTGCCCAGACCTCGAGAACCACAACCCGCAATCAAGGAAAGGAAGATGCGAAAGCAAAGGTGAACGTCATGCAAACGTTGATGCTGACCCCGTGGATGGCGCCTCACAAGATCATCTCTTGGCAGCGCGCCGTCGTGCTGCAGTACCTCGGAAAGGTCGACGTCCTCGAGACGTGGAACGAGGTCCTGCGCGGTCCGAGCGCCGAGCTCGAGGTGCCCGCCGTCGTGCGGCTGCACCGCGGTTCGGTCACGACCAAGCCCTCGGTGCGCTTCTCCCGGGTCAACGTCTTCACGCGCGACAAGTTCCGTTGCCAGTACTGCGGTGTCCACGAGCACCCGAAGCGTCTGAACTACGACCACGTCGTCCCCCGCAAGCGCGGTGGAAAGACGTGTTGGGAGAACATCGTGACGTCTTGCTACCCGTGCAACGATCGCAAGGGGAGCCGCACGCCCGAGGAGGCCGGCATGACGCTTCTCCGGAAGCCGTTCAAGCCGGGCACCCTCCCCGTCGTGCCTCCGATCCGCCTTGGTGAGGGCGCGTTGCCCGACGTCTGGCAGCCGTACTGCGCTGCCTACGTCCGGCCGCTGACGCTCGCCGCGACGGCGTGACAGGAGGAAGCGCGACATCCCGAAGATGTGCGCTCCCGCGTCCTGGCCCATGACGAAAAACTGGGCCACCTATTTCACGGAAGGCAAATCCGCGAGAGCGCGGAGCTCGCCTGGAACGCGAGTCGCACGGCATCGCCGTGTGAGGTGCGAGTCCTCTGCCTTCCGCTGTCGCGTTGCGCGACCGGCCCGGCTGCTGCCGGGCCACCTGGAAGAAAAATCGACGCGGCGTCGACACTCCCTCGAAAGGAGCGGGCACGGTGAGATCCATCGTGTGGGGTTCGAGTCCTCTTTCTTCCTCTCTCTCCTCGGTGAAAGACACGCGCGGGCCTACGAAGCTTGCTGCCCCAGGTGCGATTCCTGGCGGGGAGACCAGCGTCATCTGTTTCCACCACGACACGTCCCCGTCATCTAGACGGCCGAGGATCCCGGACTCTCAATCCGGAAACGCGGGTTCGAATCCCGTCGGGGACGCCATCACCTACGAGAACCCATCATGCAAACGACCACCCTCTTCCGTCCCGTCGGTCCCGCCGAGCTCGCGCTCGTCGCGGCGTCGGGTTGGCGACGCTTTCCAGCGCGCCTTCCGACGCAGCCGATCTTCTATCCCGTGTGCAACGCGACCTATGCCATCGAGATCGCCTCCGAGTGGAACGCGGTCCACGACGGCGGCGGATTCGTGCTGCGCTTCGACGTCCGGACCGATCACCTCTCGCGCTACGCGAAGCAGGTCGTCGGCTCGCGACACCACGAGGAGTACTGGATTCCCGCGAGCGAGCTCGAAGCGTTCAACGACGCGATCGCCTCCGGGATCGAGCTCCTCCACGCCTTCCACGCACGCGCCCCCGAAGCGCGCCTCGAGGCGTAGACTCCTCTTCATGCGCACTCTCCGCAGCAGCCTCGCGGCGCTCGTCTTCGTGGCCTCCGTCGCGTGCCACACGTCCGACTCGCCGAAGACGATCGCCGCGAAGCTCGCTGCCGCGCACACCGCGCAGGAGGAGGCCGACGTCTTCCACCGCCTGCGCCATCGTCGGCATCTCGGCTTCGCGCCGTTCGATGCCGAGGGGAAGCTCGTAGACATGACCCAGCAGGAGTGGTGGGAGCGCACGCAGCGCATCGTCATCACGCTCGACGACGAGCAGATCCCCCACGTCCTCATCGACAAGAAGAACGTCTTCGTCCTGATGGCCGAGTGACCACGCTCGGCCCACGCCGTCCACGCCCAGAGAGCGGGGCACCTCACCGGTAACGAGGAACGAGGAGGGTGCGATTCCCTCGGACGGCTCCGGTGCGCGTCGCGATCCACGGATCGGCGAGAAACGCGCGCGCCCATTTGCGGTGATGGTCCAATCGTCACGATTCGAGCACGCCACGCTCGAGATCCGGGTGCGATTCCCGGTCACCGCTCCGCTGCGATCCTCGGAGGAACGCGCTCCTCATGAGAGCGGCGTAGGCAGTTCGACTCTGCCCGCAGCGACCTGCACGATCCGGAGTGGTCCAATGGCAAGGATCCGCGACTTTGACTCGCTGGGGTGAGGGTTCGAGTCCCTCCTCCGGAGCCGATGCCACCCAAGCATCGCCATCGCTCGCGTAGGCAAACTGGCAAAGCCCGCCGTCTCAGAAACGGTCGTCCCTGCAGGTTCGACTCCTGCCGCGAGCACCGCAGGTGCGATTCCTGCGAGCACTCGAGCTCCTCCCCGCTCGCGCGCCGTCTCGAGCCGACTCCGCCTCTCGGGTCGGCGTCCGTGGAGCGGTTCCGAGGCGAGCGCTCCCTAGTGGGACCTGACCTGGATTCAGCCCCCAGGTCCGTCGGTCGTGGGTTCGAATCCCATCAACTCCAGAGAGGGGTTGTAGCTCAGCTGGGTAGAGCAACGGACAGTCAATCCGTCACCAAACCGGAGGAGGCGAGGCCCCTCGTGCGCCTCACCGCGCGCTCTCGTGCTCGTCACGACAGTGAGCGGAACAGCCGCGCGCCGCCGCGCATGCTCGCGCGGGCGACCGCACGCGACCATCACCGTCTGCATCACGCGGGCGGTGCCCGTCGCGCGAGCCGTCACCCGACGCCGCATGCACACGCGCCGTCGCGACTGCACGGCACGCGAGGTCCTCGCCGACTCTCTCGATCACGATCACCATCTACCTACCGCCACCCGAACCAAGGAAAGGAGGCACGCCATGCTGACGACCATCCACGTGAAGCTCGATGAACGCGCCGTCATGTTTCGAAAGGGCTTGCCCGTCCGCGGGCTCGGGCCCGGCAAGCACACCGTCTGGGGCTTCGACGTCACCGTCCAGACGTGGCCCCTCTCGACGCTCGTCTTCGAGGCGCTCCCCGAAGTGCGGGCCGTCCTCCCCGCGCATTGGTTCGAGGAGGTCGTCGTCGGTCCCACCCAGCGCGCGATCGTGTTCCAGGACGGAAAGCCCCGCGCATTCCTCCGTCCCGGCACCCATCGCGTCTGGAAGGTCGACGACACGATGATCGTCCAGCTCGTCTCGACGAAGGACCCGATGCCCACGCTCACCAAGGAGCTCGTCGCGATCGTTCCCCGCGACGAGTACGCCGACGTGCTCGTCCGCGAGCACGAGCGCGGGCTCCTCTACGTCCAGGGCGGGCTGACCCGGACCCTCGACCCCGGCCGGTACACGTTCTGGTCGGCGCCCGAGGAGCGGGTCGAGGTCACGAACGTCGACATGCGGCTCCAGCAGCTGCTCCTCGCTCCGCAGGAGCTCATGACGCGGGACAAGGTCACGCTTCGTCTGTCGTTGACGGTGGAGTACGCCGTCACCGAGCCGGCGCTCGCGACCAATACCGTCACGCAGCTCCGTGACACGGTCTACCTGCTCGCGCAGATGGCGACGCGCGAGTACGTGGCGGCGGTCACCCTCGACGAGCTCCTCTCCGGGCGTGACGCGATGACGCGCGCGCTCGAGGAGGCGGTCGTGCCGAAGGCGCGGGGCCTCGGCGTGCGGGTGGTGCGTGTCGGCGTGAAGGACATCGTCCTTCCCGGCGAGATGAAGACGCTCCTCAACCGCGTCATCGAAGCGGAGAAGGAAGCCGCGGCGAACGTCATCCTCCGTCGGGAGGAGACGGCGGCGACCCGGTCCCTCGCGAACACCGCCAAGGTGCTCGCGGAGAACCCCGTCCTCCTCCGCCTCAAGGAGCTCGAGTCCTTGAAGGAGATCGCCGGCAGCATCAAGGAGGTCCGTGTCGTCGTCGGTGCGGACGGGATGAAGACGCTGCTGCCCGTCGGCCTGCTCGCCGAGCCCTCGAGCGGCGGCAACTGAGAGCGCGCGCCCGGAGACTCCTCTCCGGGCGCGCGGCCTCTCACTTATCGAAGTGCTTCTCGAGGAAGGCGAATCGCGGATGGCCGCGAGCCCGGCCGCTACCCGGTGCGTACCCGCTAGCCGGGTATGGTGTTCGATTCACCCGACTTCCGCCCATGAGCTTCGGCGCCAGGTGCATGCATGACGCATGCAGTCACAGACCTCGACTCTTCCGGATCGGGCACGGCGTCGGTAGGCCGTACGTGTCTGTAAAACACGGCTTTTTGCGTAGAGGGTTCGAATCCCTCCCGATCCACCCGAAGGCGAAGAGCCTCGCCCGCCGCGTGATCGTCGCCCTCGAGCGGTCTTCGAATTGGCTAATCGGCGTCCATGCGGGTTAGGCTTGACGCATGAAGAAGGACGCCCTTCGCGTCACGACGACGATTCCCGTCGCTCCCACGACGCTCTACTTCGCGTGGCTCGACGGCGAGCAACACTCCGCGATGACGGGCAGTCCCGCGACGATCGAGCCCACGGTCGGCTCGAACTTCACGGCGTGCGATGGATACGTCTCGGGCAAGCTCGTGACGCTCGACCTCGGCCGCCGCATCATCATGAGCTGGCGGACGAAAGACTTCCCGCGCGACGCGCACGACTCGCGCGCCGAGCTGCACATGGAAGCGCTGGGCGCCGGCACGCGCGTGACGATCCTCCACACGGAGATCCCGGAGGGACAGGGCGAACAGTACCGCGCCCTCTGGAACGACAAGTACTTCGGGCCGATGCGCGCCCACTTCAGCAAGTTCCTGCCCGACCCGCGCAATCCGCCGGTGCGCCGCCCGCCGCCGCCGATGCCCGAGGAGGACGAGGAAGAGGAGGAGATCGCGCCGAAGAAGGGCAAGGGCGCGAAGATCCCGCCGGCGAAGCCGAGCAAGGGCCCGAGCGTCGCGAAGGCCGCTCCTTCGAAGCCGGCGCTCCCCACGAAGGGCAAGCCCGTCCCGGCGGCGAAGCCGAGCGCCAAGCCTTCGAAGCCGGAGCCCGCGCCGAAGGCGGCCGCGAAGCCCGCCAAGCCCGCGCCGAAGCCCGCCAAGCCCGCGCCGAAGCCCGCCAAGGCCCCGGCGAAGCCCGCCAAGGCTGCCGCGAAGTCCGCCAAGGCCGCCGCGAAGCCCGCCAAGGCTGCCGCGAAGCCCGCCAAGGCTGCCGCGAAGCCCGCCAAGAAGGCGGCCACGAAGCCGGCGAAGAAGCCCGCCAAGAAGCCCGCCAAGAAGCGCTGAGCTCGAGCAGCGCGCCCGCGCCACGGGCCGCGGGACCGTCTACGATGGGCGCGTGGCGCTCACCGACTCCTCCGATCCGGTCCTCGACGATCTCCTCGCGTTCCTCCGCGACTCCCCCACCCCGTTCCATGCCGTCGCGAGCGCGCTCTCGCGCCTGACGGCGGCCGGCTTCACGACGATCGCCGAGTCGGACGCCTGGGAGGACCTCGCGCCCGGCCGCTACGTGTTCCCCCACGGCGGCTCGAGCCTGCTCGCGTTCGTGATCCCCGAGGCCAAGCGCATCGCGGGCTTCCGCCTCGTCGGTGCCCACACCGACAGCCCGAACCTCCGCCTCAAGCCGCACGCGGAGTACAAGAAGGAGGGCTACGCCCAGCTCGGGGTCGAGGTCTACGGCGGCGCGCTCCTCAACTCGTGGCTCGACCGCGATCTGTCGATCGCCGGGCGCGTCTTCGTGAAGAAGGACGACCGCATCGTCCAGGAGCTCGTCCGGTTCGACGAGCCGATGGTCCGCGTCGCGCAGCTCGCGATCCACCTCGATCGCGAGGTGAACGACAAGGGCGTGCAGCTGAACCGCCAGGAGCACCTCGCCCCCATCTTCGGGCTCGCGCGCGACGGCGCTCCCGAGCTCGCCGACCTCGTCGCGGCGAAGCTCGGGAGCGCGAAGGACCGGATCGCCGGGATGGAGCTCATGCTCCACGACGTCGTCCCGCCGACCCGCGGCGGGCGCGAAGGCGAGATGGTGTTCTCCGGCCGGCTCGACAACCTCGCAATGAGCCATGCCGCGATCGCCTCGCTCCTCGAGGTCGCGCCGCGCGCCTCCGCCGGCGAGGTCGTCCCCGTCGCCGCCCTCTTCGACCACGAGGAGGTCGGGAGCGAGAGCGCCTACGGCGCGCACTCCGGGTTCCTCCCGCGCGCGCTCGAGCGGATCGTCTCGGCCCGGAAGGGCTCTCGCGAGGACTTCCACCGCGCGCTCGCCGGCTCGCTCTGCGTGTCGGCCGACATGGCCCACGCGGTCCATCCGAACTACGTCTCGCGCCACGAGGAGCGTCACAAGCCGGTCCTGAACGGCGGCCCCGTCATCAAGATCAACAGCCAGCAGCGGTACGCGACGTCGGGAGCGACCGCGGCGCTCTTCCGCGACCTCTGCGCGCGCGCCGAGGTTCCGGTCCAGCACTACGCGCACCGGACCGACCTCCCCTGCGGCAGCACGATCGGACCGATCGCCTCGACGCTCCTCGGCATCCGCACCGTCGACGTCGGCAATCCGATGCTCAGCATGCACTCCGCGCGCGAGCTCGGTGGCGCGAAGGACCCGTCGATGATGACGCGCGTGCTCGGCCACTTCTACGGCTGCAAGGATCCGGGCGGCGCATGAGCGGACGGCAGCACGTCGTCGCGTTCTCGTTCGCCGCCGCGCTCGTCCTCGCGGCCGGCTGCAAGAAGGGCGAGGGCTCGTCGTGCAAGAAGGGCGAGTCGACCTGCCTCGACAAGCAGAACGCCCTCACGTGCGTCGCGGAGAAGTACGTGAAGGCGCCCTGCGCGGGGCCGATGGGCTGCACGAAGTTCGAGAGCCACGCGAACTGCGATTCCTCCGTCGCGAACGACGGCGACGCGTGCCTCACGGAGGGCGACGAGGAGTACGCCTGCACGCCCGACAAGAAGCGCGCGCTCGTCTGTGCCCAGGGCCGCTTCAGCCGCTACATGGAGTGCCGCGGAAAGGGCGGCTGCTCCGTGAACGGTCGCACCGTGGCGTGCGATACGTCCGTCGCGAATCCCGGCGATCCGTGCAAAGCGCAGGGAGCGACGGCGTGCACCGAGGACGGCAAGCAGATGGTGACCTGCCAGAACGGCAAGTTCGTCGTCTACCGCTACTGCCGCGGGCAGTACGGCTGCTACACGAAGGACGAGGCGCCGACGTGCGACCTCACCAAGTCGCTCGAAGGCGATCCGTGCGGCGTGCAGGGCCTCGTCGTCTGCGCGATGGACGGCCAGACGGAGCTCATCTGCCAGGGGAGCACCTTCCTGCGGTCGCGCACGTGCAAGAAGGGCTGCACCGTCACGACCCGCGCGGGACGCACCATCGACTGCCAGTGAGCTTCACTTCGGATCGGCGCAGCAGCGGAAGCCGGTCGAGTAGTCGTGATAGCTCGGGTCGTGCGCGACCGTGCGGTACTTGCACCCGTCGCCGTTCAGGTGCGTGTCCTGGTAGTAGCCGCCGCGGAACGTGCCGCGCCCGTTCGAGACGTCGGCGACCCACTCGTGCAGGTTGCCGACCATGTCGAACACGCCGTAGGCGTTCTTGCACTTCGCGAAGCTGCCCGTCGGCGCGACGGTGTCCTTCGCCTGGTTGACGCGCGGGTCGTTCATCGCCGTCGCCGACGCGTACACGTCCTCGCCGAGCTCGGGGTAGAGCGTCCGGAGCGGTGCGCGCCCCGAGTCGTTGCAGTAGCCGGCCTTGCGCTCGTCGCCGTAGGGGAACGTCGTCGGGTTCTTCCCCCGACAGGCGTGCTCCCACTCCTCGCTGGTGCAGAGGCGCTTCTTGGCGTTCTTGCACGCGGCCTCGGCCTGGTTCTTCGAGATGTAGCCCTGGGGGACGACGCCCGGCTTCGAGACGGCGCGGACGCTCTCGTCCTTCGCGACGGGCTCGAACGCCTGGTGCGGCTTCTCCTTCTTCCCCTCGATGGTGACGAGGGAGGCCTCCCACCGATCGATGCAATACGCACGC
>JBDHVE010000255.1:0-8698 GCA_039809485.1 Polyangiaceae bacterium
CCGTTGTAGAAGCGGAAGACCTCGGTGCGCCCGTACGCATCGCGCGCCGTCTTCCACGCCGTCTTCGCCGCTTCGAGCTTCGCCGCTGCGGGATCGGCTGCAAACGCGTCGATCGCCGTCTTCAGCGCCTCCGCGGTCGAGAGCGCGTCTCCGTAGGTCGCGTGCGCCTGGATCGCGTAGTCGGAGGCGACCTGCGCGGCGAGGCTCTGGGTCGTGGTGCCTTCGGCTTCCGCCGCCGTGTCCGAGCACGCGACGGGTCCGAGAAGACAGGCGAAGGTCAGGGCGGCCGCCCCGAGGCGCTGCATCATGATGTTGAATATAACTTTCAACTTCATCTCGGCGTCAAGGGACATCGCTCCCCCGCGCCGCCTTCGGTCAGGCGTCGTCGACGGGCCGGGCGCCGAGGAGCACCCCGCGCTCGGCGAGATCAGCGAGGAGGCGCGCTGCGCCGGCGAGGACGGCGTCGTCGAGCGGCACGCGGGAGGCCTCGCACGCCTCCACCATCGCGGCGGCGAGCGGGCTGCCGGCGAGGAGCCGCTCGAGGATCGCGGCGGCGACCGGCGACAGATCGAGGAAGCGTGTGCGGTGCTCTTCGTCGCGATAGACGAGGAGCGCGGTCTCGCGTGCGGGCGGGAGGGCCTGCGGATCACTTGGCGGCAGCTCGTGCACGGCGTGCGACGCGCGCACGATCGCGCGCGGCTCCGCGAAGACGAGCGGCCGATCCGGCGCGACGTCAGCGAGGGCTTCGACGGGTCCCGGCCGCGGCGCGACGCCGATCGTGAACTCGACGAGCTCGAGCTCGGCGTGCTCGACGAGGAACGACGGCAGCTCCGCGTCGGCGCGCCAGCGCGGCGCGGCGAAGGCGAGCATCTCGGCGGGCACGTCGCGCAGATGGGGCGTGCGCGGACCGACCTCGGCGAGGAACGCGTCGACGGTCGCGTCGAAGAGGCCGGGCCGGAGCGCCTCGAACCGCATCCGCGTCCGCTCGAGCATCGCCGCGACGACGTGCGTGACGTTCCAGCGCACGAGACGCCGGTAGAGCCCGAGTCGCTTCGCGTTCGGGAGGATCGCCTCCGCGTCCTCCGCGTCGAGCCCGTGTCGCGCGAGGCCCCTCGCGGGATCCTCCACGAGCGCGCGCGCCTCCTCCGGCGTCCCGAAGCACGCCGCCGCGAGCAGCGACTGGACGCGCTCCGCGCTCATCGCGCGACCTCGACCACGCTCTCGCGCGGGCCCTTCGCCTGTGCGGTCGCGCGTTTCCAGAGCGCCTCGAGCTTGCGCACCTCGGCGAGGAGGACGTCGAGCGGCGGGATGCTCTGATCGCGCTCGAGCAGCACCGGCACGGGGCCCGTCTCCGCGAGCACGCGCTCGAGCAGCGCGAGCACCTCGTCGCAGACGTCTGCGCCGTGCGTGTCGACGATGAGCTTCCCTTCCCGCTCGCCGGCGCTCTTCGGCGTCTCGGTGAGCTCCCACGCGCCGTCGGTGAACCAGTCGTGGCCGGCGACGTGGATCTGCACGACGCGCTCGAGCGGCACGGTCCGCATCCACTCGTCGACGTCGAAGCCGAAGTTCGTCGCGTTCACCCACGCGTTGTTCACGTCGAGCATCAGCCCGCAGTCGGCCGCCTCGCACACGCGCGCGATGAACTCGGGCTCGCGCATCTCGCGCTTGCCCGGGTGCAGGTAGAAGCTGATGTTCTCGACCGCCATCGGCCGGCCGATCGCGTCCTGTGCGCGCTTGATCCGATCGGCGACGCGCGCGACCTCGGACTCCTTGAACGCGATCGGCAAGAGATCGTGGAGCACCGCGCCGCCGAACGTGCTGAAGCACAGGTGGTCGGAGTGCCACGGGCTCTTCGTCCGATCGAGGAACGCGCGGAGCCCCTTCAGGTAGTCGGGACGGAGCGGGTCCGTCCCGCCGAGGCTCATCGTGAGCCCGTGCGTGACGACTGGCCACGCGTCCATCGCGCGGTCGAGCGCTTCGTCGTAGTAGCCGCCGCGCCCCATGTAGTTCTCGGGCGAGATCTCGACGAAGTCGAGCCGCGGCTTCGTCGCGAGGATCTCGTCGATGAAATCCCAGCGGAGCCCGAGGCCGACACCGTTCACGCGCTTCGTCGTCACGTCTCGTTCCCTCTCGAACCTCGAACGCACGAGAGCCGGAGCGCTCCTCTCGGACAACGCTCCGGCTCGGGTACTTCGTCGTCACGCGCTTCCGCGCGAGCGACTCACTTCTTGCCGGAGCAGGTCCCCGCGCCGCACGAAGCGCCGCCGGCCTTCTTCGGAGCAGGCGCCGCGCCCGGCTTCGCCGTCGACGAGGGCGCCGGCGTGCCGGGCTTCGTCGAGGTCGAGGCCGGCGTCGCCGCCGAGGTGCCCGGCTTCGCGTCCGCCGGCTTCGCCGCCGTGTCCGCCGCCGCCTTCGTGTCGGCCGCCTTCGTGTCGGCCGCCTTCGTCGCGTCCGACGCCGCCTTGGCCGGGTCGGCCGGCTTCGCGTCCGCGCCCGCCTTCGCGGCCGAGCAGCCCGCTTCGCCCGCCTTCTTGTCCGCGCCACAGCCCGCCTCGCCCGGCTTGTGCTCCTTGCCGGCGCCGCAGTGACCGTCGCCTCCCGCAGCCTTCTCACCCGACGGCGCCACTTCCTTCGCATCGACGGGGGTCGCGGCCGGCTTGTCGCCGCCGCAGGCCGCGACGAGGACACTCGTGCCGAGCACGGCCAGCGCGCCAGCGATCTTCTCCACGGAAAGGTTCGGTCGCATCAGAGAAACTCCTTCGTTCGAGCCACGACGCGCGTCGCATCGTGCGATGCGCGTTCATCCAGCTCCCCTCTCGAATCAGGGGAGAGACGCTATCACGGTTCGGCTTTCGCCCAGAGCTCGAGGGTCACGTCCGCCGCGTCCGCCACCTTCGTTCCGAGCAGGTGGAAAAAATCCTTCGCGAGCTTCCCGGCGGCATCGCGCGGCTTCACGTCGTGATCGGCGAGCACGACGCGGAGCGGCTTCTTCGTCTTCACCGTCGCGCTCGAGGGCTTGTCGGCGGGAGCGCCGGTCGGATAGCGGAGCACCACGTCGACCTCGGCGTCGCGGTCGACCTTGTGGCCGTGGATCAGGAGCTCGCCCTTGGTCGTCAGCGAGACCTTCCGGATCTCGCCGTCGCCGTCTTTCTCCGCCGGCACCTTCGCGAGGTCGGTCGCGCTCGGGTTCTCGATCGATCGGATGGCGTAGACGGCCTGCCGGTTCTGCGCCTTCACGTCCTCGGGCAGCTTGCCCTTCTCCCCGTCCGCCACCTCGAGCCACGTGCGCGCGTGCGCGGTCTGGTCCTTGTCCCGACCGTCCTTGAACGTGCTCGTCGTGAGGGTCAGGAGATCGAGCTTCACCTCGCCGCGCGACTTGGCGAGGTCTCCCGGGACGAGCGAGAGCGAGCCCGAACCCCCTTCCACCTTGGCGGCGATGTGCTCCTTCGGCGCCGGCATGTCGATCGTGGCCGAGCTCTTCGGTTCGATCGTCAGCGTCACCGTCTTCGACAGCGGCGCGGCGGCGCTCGACGCCGCGAGCGCGGTCGTCGCGGGCGGCTGCGGGAGCGGTGGCTTCTTCTCCTCGCACCCGAGGACGACGACGGCGAGCGCGAGCGCACACACGGCCTTTTCGGGGATCATCATCGTGCCCGCGTACTCTACGCGCGGCGCCGAGGGCCGGTTTCAAACTTTTCGCGCGAGGCTCCGGATGCGCGCGGCGAGGAGCGGCGGGCCGAGGAGGGTCGTCACGAAGACCGCCGCTACGAGGCTCGCGTAGATCGCGGGCGAGAACACGGGCTTGCCGTTCACGAGGAGCCTGGCACCGCTGTCGGCGAAGATGAGCCCGACCTCGCCGCGCGGCACCATCCCGAGCCCGACGAGGAGCTTGTCGAGCCCCTTCCCGGCGCCGACCCCGCTCGCGAGCTTGCCGACGACGGCGACGACGACGAGGACGGCCGCGAGGCCGAGCGCCTCCGGGCCGATTCCTGCAAGATGCACGTTCATCCCGGTCCGCACGAAGAACACCGGCGCGAAGATCGCGACGATCGGCGAGACGAAGTCCTCGACGCGCTTCATGCTGTGCTCGCCGAACGCCGAGATGCTGACCTCGTCGAGCAGGAGCCCGGCCGCGTACGCGCCGACGATCGCCGCGAGGCCCGCGTATCCCGCGATTCCCGCGAGCACGAGGCAGAACGCGATCGAGACGCCGCCGAGCACGAACGGCGCCCGGAACGCGGCCGCCGCGCGGTAGACGCCGCGGAGCACGAACGCGCCGAGCGCGAGGGATCCGACGAGGAACGCGACCGCCGTCCCGGTGATGCGAACGAGCGTCCAGGCGTCCGGCGCCGCGCCGCGCGCCGCGACGGCGGCGACGACCGCGAGCACGATGAGCCCGAGCACGTCGTCGATCACGGCGGCGCCGAGCACGATCTTCGACTCCTGCCGGTCGAGCACCCCGAGCTCCTTGAGGACGCTCGCGGTGATCCCGACGCTCGTAGCGCAGAGCGTCGCGCCGATGAACGCGTGGACCGCGAAAGACTCGTTCGGGAGGAAGACCTGGCTCGCGACGGCGCCGAGCGCGCTCGGCACGACGACGCCGACGACGGCGACGACCCCTGCGCGCGCTCCGACCTTCATCATGTCGGAGACGGACGACTCGAGGCCGACCTGGAAGAGGAGCAGCATCACGCCGAGCTCTGCGGCGAAGCCGATCGCCTCCCCCTTCCCCTCGGCCGTGAGCGCTCCGAGCGGCAGGTTCCCGAGGACGATCCCGGCGAGGAGCTCGCCGAGGACCGCGGGCTGGCGGAGGCGGATCGCGACCTCTCCCCCCAGCTTCCCCGCCAGGAGGACGAGCGCGAGCGCAATCCAGGTGAATGCCGTGACGCCGTGCTCCATCCGAGGCGCATCGTATGCCAACATCGAGGGTGCGATGCTCGACGTCGTCACTGCCCTCACCACGCACCGCGTCTGTCCGTGCGACTGCGATCGCAATCTCACGCTCCCGGAGAAGATCGCGGGGGTGTCTGCGATCTACATGCTGGACGACGCCCTCCGCGGCTGGGGCTACGTCCCGTTCTACGACGTGCACGGCGACCTCCTCTGGAAGGAGGCGCAGCAGAAGGGCGACGAGACGTATCGCGGCGTCGCGGTCCGCTTCGGAGAGTGCGTCTACCGTCGCCTCCTCGGGAGTCTCCTCCACGAGTGCATCCACGCGCTGAACGGCGACGTCACGAAGGCGAACTACGGGATCCTCTTCGGCCTGCCCTACGGCGTGCCGCTCGACGTCCCCGAGAAGGACGAAGCCGCGTTCCTCGAGCGCTTCAACGTGGGCGAAGCGCGCGCCTGGGCGGGCGTCTGGATCCTCGGCCAGCGCATGTTCGGGATCGACTGGGACCTCCGCACCGCGCGTGACATCGGGACCTACGGGCTCGTCGGAGGCAACGCGCTCGTGAGCGTCCCGAAGGGCTACCGCCCCGTCGCGCACATCGATCGGCAGCACCACACCGAGCGGTACTACGCGCGAGGCCGCCGGCTCGAGGCGGAGGCCCGCGCCTGGTTCGCGGTGCCCGAGAACCTCGAGAGCTGCGTCGCACGGATCGAAGATGCGGCGGCGAAGGGGAATGCGAAGCGGCCGCGGGCGTATCCCGCCCCCGAGACGATCGCGCGCCTCGCACCGAAGAAGATCGGCCGCAACGAGCCCTGCGTCTGCGGAAGCAATCGCAAGTTCAAGGACTGCTGCGAGCGCACCGGCGAGCTCGCGACCTGGCTCCCGGCGAACGCGCGCTGATCACGGCAGCGCCGCGACGAGCCGCCGGACCGCCTCGCGCGCCTCGCGCGTCTCGTGCTGGGCGAAGCCGAGACGCACGAAGGGACGGCTCTTGCCGTCGAATGCGAACTGCCGCGCCGCCTGGAGGACGAGGCCGAGCTCGCCTGCGCGCGCGGCCCACGCGTCGACCGGCACCTTCGTCGCCACACGTGCCCAGATCGCGGTCCCGCCGTTCGGCGCGCGGAACGTGAGCACGTCGCCGAGCTCGCGCTCGAGCAAGCTGCACAGCGTTGCGCGGCGCGCTTCGTACGCGCGCCGCGCGCGCCGGATGTGCCGCTGGATGGCGCCTTCGTCGAGGAGCTCGGCGACGGCGTGCTCGAGGAGGTGATCGCCCTGCCGATCGACGACGCGTCGGAGAGCGGCGAGACGTCCGAGCGCGGGCGCGGGCGCGACCACGAAGCCGATCCGCATCCCGGGCGCGAGCACCTTCGAGAGCGTGCCGACGTAGACGACGACGCCGCTCGCGTCGGCGCTCGCGAGTGGGAGGACGGGACGCCCTTCGTAGTGGAACTCGTGGTCGTAGTCGTCCTCGAGGACGAAGAAGCGCTTCCGCTCGGCGAGCTCGAGGAGCCGCAGGCGGCGCTCGGGCGCGAGCGTCACCGTCGTCGGGAACTGGTGGTGCGGCGTCACGTAGACCGCACGGATGCGCGTCGTCTCGGCGAGCTTCGCGAGGGCGTCGACGTCGAGGCCGTCCGCGTCGACGGGCACCGGCACGAGGGCGGCTCCCGCGGCGCGGAGCGCGGCCCACGCCGGGCGGTATCCGAGCGCCTCGACCGCGACGACGTCGCCGGGGTCGAGGAGCGCGCGCGAAGCGAGATCGATCCCCATCTGGCTGCCGCGCGTGACGAGCACGTCGTTCTCGGTGGCTGCGATGCCGCGCGTCGCGGAGAGCATCGACGCGAGCGCGCGCCGGAGGACGGCGGGCCCCTCCGGCGGCCCGTACGAGAGCATCACCTCGGCATGACGCCGGAGGACGCGCCGGATCGCGCGCGAGAGCTCCCCGGCCGGGACGAGGCGCACGTCGGGGACGCCGCCCCCGAGCGTCATCGGCGCCGCACGTCCGACCTGCACGACGGGCGGCGGCGGCCCGAGGTTCGGGACGGCTTCGCGCTCGGGGACGTCGAAGCCGGCGCGCGACGAGACGGCGCCGGGCCGTGGCGCCTTCGCGGAGAAGCGGCGCGGAGCGACATCCGGGAGGCGCGACGAGACGAACATCCCGCGCGCGGGCGCGCTCTCGATCCATCCCTCCGCGAGCAGCTCGCGGTAAGCGGCGAGGACGGTGTTGCGATGGACGCCGAGCGACGTCGCGAGCGTGCGGCTCCCCGGGAGCTCGTCGCCGGCGCGGAGGCGGCCGCGCCGGATGTCGTCGGCGAGGACCCGCGCGATGCGGAGGAACACGGGGCCCGTCTCCTGCCCGGTCTCGAGGTCGAGGGCGAAGGTCCAGTCCGTCATGACTCGTGCTGGTCTAGCAGAATTCCTCGTTCTGGATCTTTTCGAGGTACCAGCCCTCGCGCATGGTGAGGACATGCGCAAGGCCATCTACCGCGCGCCCGAGGACGAGGCGCGCGCGCTCCTCGCGCGGGCGCCCGTCATCCACCTCGCGACGACGAACGACAGCGGCGCGCCCGTCCTCCGTACGCTCCACGCCGTGCTCGACGGGGACGCGCTCGCCTTCCACGGTGCGCCTGCGGGCGAGAAGCTCGAGGCGGTCGGCAGGCGCGCGGTCGCGTCCGCCGAGGAGGTCGTCGCGTCGATCCCGAGCACGTTCCTCGACCCCGAGCGCGCGTGCCCGGCGACGACGTACTACGAGAGCGCGCAGGCGCACGGGACGCTCGCCTTCGTCGACGATCCGGTGAAGAAGGCGCGCGTCCTCGAGGCGCTGATGCAGAAGGTCCAGCCGGAGGGCGGCTACGTCCCGATCGCGGCGAGCCATCCGCTCTACCGGAAGGCGATCGACCGTATCCTCGTCGCCGAGCTGCAGATCGAGCAGCTCGCGGGCAAGGCGAAGCTCGGCCAGAATCGGACGCCGTCGCAACGGCTCCGCGTCCTCGAAAGCCTCTGGCGGCGCGGAGAGCCCGGCGACGTCCGCGCGATCGCGAAGATCCTCGCGCGGTTCCCCGAGCTGCCCGCGCCCTCCTTCCTCCCCGTGCTCCCGGGGATCCGGCTCCTCTGTGACCTCGACGGCGCGGACATCGACGAGGCGACCTCCCTCGTCGCGCCCGAGTACTGGCTCGCTTCGCTCCCGCGCGAGACCGTGCGTGCGGCGATCGTCCGCTCGACGGCGCGCGTCGGCGCACGTGACGGACGCGGTCGGCTCGTCGCCTTCGCCCGTGCGGTGTCGGACCGCCGGACGGCGTGGATCTACGACGTGGTCGTCCGCGAGGACGCGCGCACGTCCGGCGTCGGCACCGCCGTGATGCGGCTCCTCCTCGATCACCCCGACGTGCGCTCCGCCCGGAACGTCCGGCTGACGACGCGCGACGCCGAGAGCTTCTACCGTCGGCTCGGCTTCGAGGAGATCTCCGCGCGGCCTCGCCACCCGTGGCGATCGATCGACATGATCGCGCCCGGGACCGCGCTTCAGAACGCGAACGACGCGCCCATCCCGGCGAACCCTTGACCGACGAGCGGCGTCACGATCGGACGCTCGAGCTTCGCGCTCGACTTCGACCCCGCGGTGAAGACGAGGACGAGGCCGGTGCCGATGAGGACGACGCCGCCCGCCGCCGTCGCGATGGCGGCGATCTGATTGCCGTCCGCAGCGGACTTGTTCTTGTCGACGGTGCCCTGGAGATCGCTGATCGTCGTCGCGTTGCCGCCGCCGACCTTCGCCCGCTCCGCGTCGAGCAGGCGCTGCGCGTCGCGCTGCTT
>JBDHVE010000256.1:0-8694 GCA_039809485.1 Polyangiaceae bacterium
GGCGTGCGCAGCCGAAGCGACGACCGCCGCGGCGAGGACCGTCCGCGAAGCTCGTGGTGCTCTCATCGCCAAGCCCTCCAAAGTGGTTCAACCATTCGATGACACGCTCAGCTGCAGAGGTCAAGGGGAGCCTTGCCGCGCTGGCGACCGCAGCCGGCTCTCGGTCTCGTCTTCCGTAACGCCCGCCCGCGCGAACGACCGCTGACACGTCCTGACGTCGGCGGTCACCGGCTCACGGCTCGCGTCCGAGCACGCCACGTGCCGGTCGGAAACGATGCCGAATCCGCACGCTTGCGAGCGGGGTGTGCAACGACCTGCATGGAGCCGCTCGGCCGACCGTGAACCGGGCTGCACAGGGGCGGCCAGCTTGTCGCCATCGCGACCGGCCAGTTGCGATCAGCGCGCGTGACCGGACGTCGCTTCGAGGAACGTGACGGCGTTCGCGATCCCGCTCTCGTCCCGGATCGCGCTGCCGAGATCGGCGGCTCTCGCACGCATCGCCGAATGCTCCGTCGCGCCGATCGCTTCGGCCAAGGTCTCCGCGCTCAGCGTCCGTCGGTCCAGCGGCTCGGGTCCGACCCCGAGCTTCGCGACACGGCGCGCCCAGAAGGGCTGATCACCGAAGAACGGGCAGAGGATCGTCGGAATGCCTGCGCGGAGCGAGGGCGACGAACGGCTGGACGTCGCCCCGCGTCCCGAGCGTCTGGATCGATACGCGCACGTCTTCTTCCTAGCGCATCCGCCGGCGACCGCGGCGAAGGCGAACAAAACGAAAACGCCGGACCCCTTTCGGGATCCGGCGTTATGCCGTGACAGCGTGGGCTCAGCGACTCAGTGGTGCTCGCCGACGCCGCCCGTGCCGCCCGTGCCTTCGTGGCCCTCGCCGGCGGCTCGGCCGCCCGGCGCGCGCTCACCGGTCTTCGGGAGGATGTGCACGTTCTGATCGGGATCGAGCTCACCGCGCCGATCCGTGTCGTTCATCGTGTACGCGAAGAACACGCCGATGAAGAAGATGCACGAGATGAAGATGAGCGCGTTGAACTTGTTGTCCCAGCGCAGGTGCATGAAGAACGTCACGACGAGCGACGCCTTCAAGCTGGCGATGAGAATGACGAGGATGATGTTCAGCTTGCCGAGGTCGACGTACGACTGACCGACGGTGAGACCGGTCAGGACGAGGAGGCCGACGAAGACGGCGACGTAGAAGAGCGACGGCGAGACGTGCGCGTGGACCGCGCCGTCGTCCGCATGTGCGTGATCTGCAGAGCTCATCGATCCCTCACACCAGGTAGAGGAGCGGGAAGAGGTAGATCCAGACGAGGTCGACGAGGTGCCAGTAGAGCGCCGCGATGTCGACCGCCGTGAAGTACTCCTTCGAGAACTCGCCGCGGTTGTTCCGCAGCCAGATCCAGATGAGCACGCCGATGCCGATGAGGACGTGCACGCCGTGCACGCCGGTCGTCATGAAGTAGATCGAGAAGAAGGACGACGCCGTCTCGGGGAGCGGAGGCGAGCCCGCGACGAGGTGATCGGCGTGCGGGTGGAAGAACCGGCCCGGGAGCAGACCCGCGTGGAACTTGTGCGAGTACTCGAAGTACTTCACGACCAAGAACCCGCAGGCGCACGCGATCGTCGCGAGGAGGTAGTTGCCGGTCGCCTTCTGCTTGCCGACCTGCGCCGAGCGCACCGCCATCGCCGCCGTGAAGGACGAGAAGAGGAGCACCACCGTGTTGAAGGCGCCCATCTCCTTGTTCAGCTGGTGGCTCGCCGCCCTGAACGTCTCCGGATACCAGCTCCGGTAGACGCCGTACGCGACGAACAGGCCGCTGAAGAAGAGCAGCTCCTGCGCGAGGAACGCCCACATCCCGAGCTTCGCGGCGTCGAACTGCTGCGCCGGCGTGTCGAAGTGGTGGGCGAGCCACTTCGGCCCATGATGACCGTGGCCGTCGTGCCCGTGCGCGCCTTCGGGCGCCTCGTGCACGCTGGCGGCGGCTTCGCTGCTCATGCGTGTGCCTCTTTCTTGGCAGAAGCCTTGGAGGGGAACATCGGATCGTCGAGGCCGTCGTAGAGCTCCTCCTCGGTCGCGAGGTGGTAGTCGTACTGGCCGCGCGTGAGGACCGGGTCCTTCACGAAGTTGAACGTCGGCGGGGGCGAAGGCGTCATCCACTCGAGGGCCGCGGAGCCCCACGGGTTACGGGGAGCCTTGGCGCCGCCCATCAGCGACTTGATGAACATGATCCCGAGGACGAGGAAGCCGACGCCCAGGATCCAGGAGCCCACCGTCGAGACCTGGTGGAAGATCTCGTACTGCGGGAGGTAGTCGTAATAGCGGCGCGGCATGCCACGCGAGCCCATCACGAACTGGGACATGAAGGTCACGTTGAAGCCGATGAAGACGAAGAACCAGCCAATCTTGGCCCAGGTCTCGTCGTACATCTTGCCCGTGAACTTCGGCCACCAGTAGTGGAGGCCGCCGACGAAGCCCATGACGGTGCCGCCGACCATGACGTAGTGGAAGTGCGCCACGACGAAGTACGTGTCGTGGAGGTGCACGTCGACCGCGAGCATGCCGAGGAAGAGGCCCGTGACGCCGCCGATCGTGAACTGGAAGATGAAGCTGAGCGCCCAGAGCATCGGCGACTGCAGCGAGATCGAGCCCTTGTAGAGCGTCGTCACCCAGTTGAAGACCTTCACGCCCGACGGGATGGCGACGAGGAAGGTCAGCGCGCTGAACACCATCGTCGCGTACTCGCTCATGCCGGCGACGAAGAGGTGGTGGCCCCAGACGAGGAAGCCGAGGAGCGCGAGGCCGAGCGAGCTCATCGCGATCGCCATGTAGCCGACCGGCTCACGACGCGAGAACGTCGCGAGGATGTCGGAGACGACGCCCATGCCCGGGACGATCATGATGTAGACGGCCGGGTGCGAGTAGAACCAGAAGAAGTGCTGGTAGAGCACGGGGTCGCCGCCGAGGCGCGGGTCGAAGATGCCGAGGCCGAGGAAGCGCTCCATCGTGAGGAGGAGGAGCGTGATCGCGAGGACCGGCGTCGCGAGGACCTGGATGATCGACGTCGCGTAGAGCGCCCACGTGAAGAGCGTGAGGCGGCGCCAGGTCAGGCCGGGCGCGCGCATCTTGTGGACCGTCGCGATGAAGTTCACGCCGGTGAGGATCGAGCTGAACCCCATGATGAACGCCGCGAGCGTCATCGGGATGACCGACGTGTTCGTGCCGACGCCGCCGTGCGCGGGGTCGCTCGAGCTGTAGGGCGTGTAGAACGTCCAGCCCGTGTCGACGCCGCCGTTGATCATCGAGTAGACGCCGAAGAGGGCGCCGAACACGTAGATGTAGAAGCTGAGGAGGTTCAGCTTCGGGAAGGCGACGTCCTTCGTCCCGAGCTGCACGGGCAGGAAGATGTTCCCCAGCGCCGCCGGAATCGACGGGATGATGAAGAGGAACACCATCACGACGCCGTGGAGCGAGAACATCTTGTTGTAGGTGTCCGCGTCCATCAGCGTCTTGCCGCGCGTGAACAGCTCCGCGCGGACGAGCAGCGCGAAGATGCCACCGAGGGCGAAGGAGACGATGACGCTGATGAGGTACATCACGCCGATCCGCTTGTGATCGAGCGTGATGAGCCAGCTCATGAGCCCCTTCTTGTCCAGGTAGCTCGCGTTCGGATCGACGTCGTCGTGTGCAGCAGGCGTCGTGGTGATGGCAGCCATGCGGATGTCCTGGGCCTCGGGGTTACTTCAGGCTCTTGAGATAAGCGATGATGGCGTCGAGCTGATCGTCCTTGAGGACGAAGGCCGGCATCGCGACGTTGTTGTAGCCCTTCACGATCTTGGCGTTCGGGCGGAGGATGGACTCGCGGATGTAGTTCTCGTCCGCGGTCACGGACTCGCCGCTCATGAGGGGCTGCGGCGTCCCGAAGATGCCGGCGAGCTTCGGGCCCGGCGTCGGCGAACCGCCGATGTTCCCGGAGCCACCCTCACCGTGGCAGGAGGTGCAGGCGTTCTTCACGAAGAGCGTCTTGCCGTAGTTCTCCGGCTTGCACTCCTCTTCGGTGCCCTGGCACTTGCCGAGGCCCTTCTCCCACTTCTGGTACTCCTCCTTGGGGAGGATCTTCACGCTCGCGAGCATGCCCGAGTGGCTCGTGCCGCAGTACTCGGCGCAGAACACGTGGGCGTCGCCCGGGACGGTCGGCGTGAACTGGATGAAGGAGTACTGCCCCGGGACCGCGTCGCGCTTCATGCGGAACTCGGGGATGTAGAAGGAGTGGATCACGTCCTCCGACGAGATGATCATCTTGTACGGACGGCCGAGCTCGAGGGTGAGCTCGCCGGGGACGCGGTCGCCCGAGGGGTACTCGAACTCCCAGCTCCACTTCTTCGCGCGGACGCGGATCTCCGTCGCGCCCTCCGCCGCCGTCGCGTTCTTGATGTACGCGGTGAACGACGCGTGGAAGAGGAAGACGATGAAGATCGTCGGCGTGACGGTCCAGAACACTTCGAGCTTGTTGAAGTGTCCCGTCGGCTCGCTCTTCACACCGGGCCGGCGCTTGTACTTCCAGACGAAGTAGAGCATCGCGGCGGTGACACCGACCGTGAACACCACCGAGAACCAGTAGACGAACATGTAGGCGCTGTCGATCGGCGCCGCCGTGTCCGCCATGGCCGGCGGGAGCTGGAAGTTGTCAGCAGAGGGAATCGTCACGTCGTCTCTCCTCAGGTGTCGCGGTCAAGCCGCCGAAGCAGCATCTAAGTCGGTGGGGGGCGGCTCGGCGGGATCGGAGCCTGCCTTCTTCTTCTTGCGATGATTGCGGAGCTCGGCGGCCCAGAACACGCCGAGGAACCCGAAGACGACGAGCGCCACGAGACTCCCGCCGACCTGCATCACCCGACGCGCGACGAGGACGTATTTCCCGCCCTTCGGGTCGTAGTGGTAGCAGTAGAGGATGATCTTCTCGACCGTCGAGATCGTGCGGTACTCGGCGGCCTCGAGGATGCCGAGACGGAGATCGTTCGCCGGGAACTCGAGCCCGTAGAGGTAGCGAGCCATCCGGCCGTCGGGCTTCACGATCATGACGACCGACGGGTGCGCCCACTGCTTCTGGTCGGCGTCGTACTGCGCCTCGAAGCCGGCCGCCTGGCTCACGGCGTCGATCGCAGCCTGGTCGCCGACGAGGAAGGTCCAGCCCGCGTCGTCCCCGACGCCCGCGCGCGCATACTCGTGCAAGATGCTCGTGCGCTTCGCCGCCGTCTTCTCGAGCGACTCGTTCGGGTCGATGCTGATCGTGACGGCGCGGTAGTCCTTGCCGAGGGTCCAGTCGACGCCGCGGAGGCCCTGCGCCTCCTGGTTCAGGATCATCGAGCAGACGACGGGACACGTGTGGTACGCGAACGTCAGCACCACCGGCTTCTTGCCGTCGAAGAGATCGCCGAGCTTCACCGGACGCCCCGCGTGGTCGCGGAACATCGTACCGAGCGGCAGCTGCCCGTCGAGGTGCTCGGTCACACCGGCATGCGCCATCTCCGGCGGCATGCCCGCGATCTGCGCGTGGGCACGACGCGCGAAGACGACCAGGAGCGCGGCCGTGAGCGCCGCCACGACGAGACGCACCACGGCCCGGAGCGCCTTACGCTCGAGCTCGTGACGGTTCGTGGGGCGGGAGTTCACGGCGATGGCTCTCTGTAGGGTCGCTTCTCGGGTCGCCTAGGTCACTGGGTGTGGTGGTCGCGCGGCGACTGGCCCGGCGCCGGAGCGACGTGGCCCTTCGCGCCCGCGTCGGTCGCGAGGGGCATCGCCGCGCCCGCGTCGGTCGCGAGGGGCATTGCCGCGCCCGCGTCGCCCGCCATCGCCGCTGCGCCCGCGTCGGCGAGGACCGGGACCGGCGTGGGGTTCGCGGCGCCGGCCCCGATCATCTGCGCGTTCGGGAGCGGCTTCGGGAGCTTCGACCAGCCCGTCATCGCGCCGGTGTCGTCGCTCTGCTGCGGGGTGATCGAAGGGTCGCGCTGACCGGCGGCGACCTGCTTCATCGCCTGATCGATCGGCATCTTGGCCTTGCCGAACGCGGCCTGCTCGGCCGCGGCCTGCGCCTCGCGCTCGACCGGCTTCGCGAGCTTCTCGCGCGCGGCCATGTCGGCCATGTACGCCATGTAGCTCTCGAACACGAAGTTCAGGCCCACGAGCGTCACGACGACGATGACGCCGATCGTGGCGATGAGCTTCAGCTTCGGCGGGGTGTTGTCGATCGCCATCTCGGATTCCTCTCAGGCGTTCTGGAACTCGAGCGACCGCGTGAGCCGCGGATCGCCGACCGGCACGAGCGAGAACTTCGTCATGCGGAAGAAGACGAAGGCCGCGTAGAGGCCGCCCACGGCCAGGAGGCACGTGAGATCGAGGAGGTGGAAGTGGAAGCCGTCCTTGCCCTGGAGGTAGTTCGGCATGACGAACCAGTAGATGTCGACCACGTGCATCACGAGGAGCATCGCGGCGCCGACCTTCAGGCGCCACAGGTTGCGCTTGAAGTTGCGGGAGATGGTCCAGAGGAACGGCAGCACGAAGTGACCGAACACGATCGCGAGGCTGACCGTCGACCAGGGCGCGTGGTCCCAGCGGTGGTGGTACCAGGTCGTCTCCTCCGGAAGCGCCGCGTACCAGATCAGCATGAACTGGCTGAAGCCGATGTACGCCCAGAAGACGTTGAAGCCGAACATCAGCTTGCCGAGGTCGTGGTAGTGCTCGACCGTGACCGCGCCCTTGAGCGGGCCGGCGTCGCGGAGCGCCATCGTGACGAGGATGAGGAGCGCGAGGCTCGAGACCACGCCCGTCGCGAAGTAGTAGACGCCGAAGATCGTCGAGAACCACGCCGGCTCGAGCGACATGATCCAGTCGAACGCGGCGAACGTCGTCGTGATCCCGAAGAGGAACGTGCCGGGCGCGGAGAACGACTGCGCCTTCAGCGTGAGCTTCGGGTCCTTCGAGCCGTCCTGGTCCGTCGACCAGGTGAAGAAGCGGGTCGCGAAGAGGGCCCAGACGAGGAAGTAGAAGAGCGCGCGGGCATAGAAGAAGCCCTTGTTGAGGTAGCCGGCCTTCTTCGAGAGGAGCAGCTTCTCGATCCCCTCGTGCGCCTCGTGCTCGGCGTGCGCCTTCGCGCTGCCGTGCACCGCCGCGCCCTGCTCGGGACCGGCGACCGCGTGCGGGTTCGTGTGGTCCTCGACGACCTCACGCGGCATCTGCTTCTGCGCGCCGGGGAGCTTGCCCGCCGGGTCGCCCGTCTTCTCCGCATCCTGCGGGATGCCGTGCGTACCACCGACGCTCGGGTGCGGGTCCTTGTTGCCCGTCACCGCCGGCGAGGCGTGGTCCTGCGCGTGCGCTTCCTTGATGAGCGCCGGCATCTCGATCGACGAGTGCGAGCCGCCCGACGTCTGGCCGTGGCCTTCCTCGTGACCGCCGCCCGCCCACGGGAAGATCTTGTCCGCGAGGACGAGCACCGGGAGCGCGAGCACGATCATGACGAGCAGGCCGTGCATGAAGAACTCGGCCGTCCGGCGCACCGTCACGCTCCATCCCGCCGACGTGAGGCGCTGGATGAGCACGAAGAACGTGCAGCCGAGCGCAACGGACAGGACGCAGACGAACGCGAAGAGCCAGGAGTAGCCGAATCGGCGGACGTCGCTGCCCATCAGGGCGAGCGAGCCGAAGAGGCCGAGCACGCCGATGCCGGCGAAGATCTTCCACGCGCCCGCCCAGCTGCTGCCGGCGAGCTGCCACTCGTTCTTCGTAACCTTCTTCGCGGCGCTCACATTGCACCTTCCGTCTTCGGCGCACTGACTTGCAGCGCGCGGACGTAGCTGACGATCGCCCAGCGGTCGTTCACCGGGACCTGGAGATACGAGGGCATGTTGCCCTTGCCGTTCGAGATGGTCGCGAAGAGCTGACCATCCGGGATGTGGCGGAGGCGGTCGGAGTGGAACGTCGGCGGGACGAACGCGGTCGCGCCGCCCTTCACCGCACGCTGCTTCACGAGACCGTTGCCGCTGCCGGTGTGGTCGTGGCAGGGCGCGCAGTAGACGTCGTAACGCTCCTTGCCGCGGGCCGCGAACTTCTCCGGCCCGCCGAGGCGCGTGACGACCTCCTTCGGGATCTCGAGGACGTACCCCGACTGGTCCTCGAGGCGGCCCTGCGCGATCGCGGGGTCGACGTCGGTGTCACGCGCGACGACGCCTTCGACGAGCGGACGCATCGTGCGGTGATCCGGGAAGAGCTCGGACTCCTCCTGCACGTCGTACCGGGGCTGGTCGTACATGTTGCGGATGCCGAAGATCGGCGTCTCCTTCGACGTCTGCCCACGGCAGCCGGCGATCGCGGAGAGCGAGAGCAGAGAGACGATGAGAAGCGAGGCCTTCATGCGTGGGTCTCCTCCGCGAGATCGGCGCCGCCCTCGTCGTCGTCGTTCACGAGCTCGATGTGCGTCGCGTGGCACGACTCGAGGAGGCTCCGCGTCTTCTCGAGGCTCCACTTGGGATCCGTCGATTCGATCGACAGGAAGAACTTGTCGTTCGAGAAGCTCGAGAAGCGCTCCGAGTTGAAGAGCGGGTGGTGGTGCCGCGGCAGGCGGTTCAGGTGGAACATGCCGAACACGGTCGCGAACGCCGACAGGAGGACCGTCAGCTCGAACATGATCGGGATCA
>JBDHVE010000257.1:0-8517 GCA_039809485.1 Polyangiaceae bacterium
CCGCGAGATCGTCGATCCGTCGCACACGTGCGAGCTCATCGCCGAGGACGAGCTCGTCAAGCGCGGTCTCGCGACGCTCGCGCGATCGAACTGCATCCTCGCGAGCGACCGGCTCGCAGCGCTCGGATTGACGATGCGCCCGATCGAGGTCGCGCTCCGCGACGCGATGGATCGCTACGCGAAGGCCGCCGGACGCTGACGCGGCGTCAACTCGTCGCGATCGCCGAGAGCAGACGCGTCGCCCCGGACGCGTCCTCCGCCTCGTAGACCATGCGCCAGACACCGCGCGCGTCGCGGAACACGGCCGGCTCGGACGCGAACGTCGCGTCGAACGGACCGTCCGGGGCGATCACCGGTCGCTCGGCCTTGACGAACGAGAGCCCGCCGTCGTCGGAGAGCGCCGTCATGATCGCGCCGCGCGCGCGTCGGTCGCCGTTCCACGCGCCGTAGAATACGCGGACGCGCCCGTCCGCGAGCCGAACGGGCTGCGCCGCGTACACGGCCTCGCGTTCGTAGCGGTCGAGCGTCTGCGGGACGCGAACGCCCGGCTCGACGGAGAAGCGCAGGCCGTCCTTGGCGACGGCGCTGACGACGCGGTTACCGCGGTCTAGGCCCATCTCGAACGGCGCGGGATACTCGTGGAAGTAGAGGCGCAGGCGGCCGTCCGGAAGCACCAGCGCGCGCGGAGAGCCGACCGTCGCGCCCGAGACCTGTACGCGTGCGTCGTCCTCGACGACGAACGTGTGCCCTTCGCTCGCGATCGCACTCCGGATCGACGAGCCCGTTCGGCCGACCGCCTCGAAGTACATTCGGTAACCGCCGGTCCCGACCGAGACGACGCACGGCGACAGCACGCGTATCTCCGCGCCCTCGTGGTGGTCCACGCGAACGCCCGGCTCCTTCGTCCAAACGACGCCGTCACCCGACCACGCCGAGAGGATCCGCCCCTTCGTTCCACGCGGGCTCGCGCGGCCGAGCCCCATGTAGAAGAGGCGGAAGCCGCTCGGGATGCGGAGGACCGAGGGGCAGAGGACGCGTGCGTCGTCCTCCGCACGGTCCCCCTCGAGCGCGACGCCGACCTTCTCCCAGACGAGCACGCCGTCGGCCGATCAGGCCTTGCGGAAGACTGCCTGGACCGGCTCGCCTTCGAGCATGGCCTTCGGATCGGCGGAGTCGAGCGCCTTCGCGAGCACCTCGAGGGCGCTGCGATGGGCGCGCAGGGTGTGCTCGATGTCCTCGTCGGAGTGCGCGAAGCACGTGTTGTGGCCGACGAGGAAAAGCACGCCACGCTTGATGAGCTCCTGCTGGACGATGCTCCGCACGAGGAGCGCGTCCGCCTTCGGCGTGTCGGCGAACGTACATACGGTACGCGGCGCGAGGCCGATGCACTTCGTGACGTCGGCGAGCCCGTAGTGCTTCGCGAGCGCGTTGTAGCCGTCCTTGAGGCGCTCGCCTTGCGCCCAGAGGTGCTCGATGACCGGCTTCTTCTGCATCTCGCGGATCGTGGCGATCGACGCCGCGAGGCCGAGCACGTCGCCGCCGAACGTGAAGGAGAAGAAGATGTCGTCCATCACCTTCATGGCGGCGATCGGGAATCCGTTCCCCATCGCCTTGCCGAAGCACCCGATGTCGGGCGTGACACCGTAGAGCGCCTGCGCGCCCCCGAGGTGCATGCGGAAACCGGTCACGACCTCGTCGAAGACGAGCAGCGCGCCGTTCCTCACGCAGAGATCCTTGATCCCCTCGAGGAACCCCGGCGCAGGCTCGACGACGCCGACCGGCTCCATGATCACGCACGCGATCTCGCCCGGGTTCTCCGCGAACACCTTCTCGAGCGACGCCAGGTCGTTGTAGCCGAAGGTCTTCGTCAGCTCCTGCGTCGAGCGCGGAACGCCGGCGTTGCGCGTCGTCGTGCCGATGAACCAGTCCTGCCAGCCGTGGTAGCCGCAGCACGCCACCTTCTCTCGCTTCGTGAACGCGCGCGCGACACGGACCGCGCCGGCGGTCGCATCGGAACCGTTCTTCGCGTAGCGCACCATTTCGGCGCACGGGATGATCTCGCAGAGGAGCTCCCCCAGCTCTACCTCGAGCGGGTGCGGCATCGAGAAGCTCACGCCCTCCCGAACCTGCTTGATGACGGCCTCGCTGACGGCCGGGTCGTCGTTGCCCAGGATCGTGGGGCCGAGGCCGTTGACGTAGTCGATGTACTCGTTGCCATCGACGTCCCAGACGTGGCTGCCTTTCGCACGCTGGAGGAACGTCGGCGAGATGCCCTTCACGAACTGGTTCGGACCCTTGCTGAAGGTCTGCGAGCAGGACGGAATCACCTTGGCCGCGCGCTCCAGCCACTCGCGGCTCTTTCCGAGTCCTCGCGGCTTCGGCTCGAGCGCAGGTCCCTTCGCGAGCGACGTGTAGTAGCCCTCGTTCTTCATCGTTCCCTCGTTCTCCGAAATGAGGCCTGGCTCGCGCTCGAGCAGTGACAGGACGTCGGACATGCCGAACGTCGCGGTTCCGATCCGCTGGTAGACCGCACGCACGAACTCGACGTCCTTCGGCTCGTCGACGGTCCAGCGATAATTCTTCTTCGAGAGATCGACGTCGTTCTCGACCCCCGCGACGCGGAACTTCCCGGTCGTGCGGATGTACACGGTGACGTGCTCCCGGTGCGCGGCGTCGGTCGCTTCGCGGTGCGCGCGCGCGAGCGCGTCGGCCGAGAAGATTTCGACGTCGAGCCCGTCCGGATACGTGTACCGCAGCACGTTGGTGGCGTAGTCGCAGTCGCCGAGGAGATAGCGCTCGAGGACCTTCTCGACGACGGCGGGATCCATGAGGGGGCAGTCGGCCGTGATGCGCGCCACGACGTCCGCCTGACTCGCTCGCGCCGCGCCCTGGAAGCGATCGAGCACATCGGTCTCGTGACCGCGGAAGCATGCGATGCCGCGCTCCGCGCAGAGCGCCGCGACGGCGTCGTCCTTCGGCGAGTCGCTCGTCGCGACGACGACGGCGTCCACCCCACGCGCAGCCCTCACCCGGTCGACGACGCGGACGAGCATCGGCTCGCCGCCGATGTCGAGCAGCACCTTGCCGGGGAGGCGCGAAGCCCCCATCCGGGCCTGTACGATCGCAACGACTCTCGGGCGGCCCATGGGACGTCTCCTTCAGCGACTGCCGGGATGTTGGTTGCGCCGGGGGTCGAGAAACTTCGACGTCGCAGCAGATTCTTTGACGGCGAGCGCCACGTCGAGCACCCGTACCGCTTCGTGGATGTCCTGCTGAGGACTCTCCTTACCGGCCAAGCATCCGACAAAGTGCGCCATCTCGTCGACATACATGGTGTTCGCCTCCCACCCCGCCGGGCCCGGTAGCGTCTCCCACACCTTCGACTTCGCCTCGAAGAGACGGACCTCTCCGGCGCGTCCGAACTCCCACGCGAGCGTCCCCTCGTCTCCGACGATCTGGCAAGATCGCGTGTAGGTTCGCTGCACGTAGTCGAGGTGCACTTCGCCGAAAGCGCCGTTCGCGAACCGGAGCAGAATCGAAGCCGTGTCCTCGGTGTCGATCTCGATATGGCTGAGGTGGCCCGCGAGCGCGCCGACGCTGACGACTTCCCCCATCAGCCATCGGACGTAGTCGAGCTCGTGGATCGCATCGAGCACGACGCCACCGCCGAGGTCCTTCCGGGCGCTGTAGCCCCGCCGGTAGTCCTCCCAGGGATGCCAGTCCGGCAGGTACTGGCCGAACTCCGCCCGGCACGACACGATCCGGCCGAGCCGCCCGGATTCAACGATTCGCTTGGCCTGCGCGAGCCCGGGATGAAAGCGCAGGTTGCAGCCGACGAGAGTGACGAGCTTCTTCTCTCGAACGATCGTTGCGAGTCGGTCGAGCTCCGCGTCGTGCACGTCTCCGATCGGCTTCTCCACGAACATGTGGATCCCGCGGTCTGCCGCTTCGAGCGCGGTGGCGACGTGGAGCTTGCTCGGTGACGTGATGAGCACCGCTTCCGGCTTCGCGGCCCAGACGTCGTCCAGCGCCCCGGTCGTCGAGACGCCGAGAGCCGCCGCCTCGGCCTGGCGATCCTCGCGGGGGTCGAAGGCGAGGAGATCGCGCTCCCCGACGGCGAGGAGGTTCCGGATGTGCCGCTTTCCGATCGAGCCGCAGCCGAGCACCGCAAGCCGGGAACGAGCCATGAGAGCTGCCCACTTAGCACACCGCCGGCGCCGCGCCGAGATGCGCCGACGGGTGCTAGCGTAGCGGGCGGATGAAGGCTCTCTTCCGGGTCGACGCCTCCCCCTCGATCGGCAGTGGCCACCTCGCTCGGTGCCTCACCCTGGCTCGCGCGCTCTCGTCGCGGGGGGTGGAGATCGAGGTGGCGACACACGCGCCTTCTGCGCACACGCTCTCCTGGATCGAGCGCGAGGGCTTCCGCGCCGTCGAGCTCGCGGCTGCCATGGGCGTGGCAGAGGTCTGTCATCACGCCGACGACGCGGCCCTCGTCGTCGTCGACGGATATTCGTTCGACGCCTCGTTCCACGCCGCTCTGCGCGCCCCTGCGCGCGTGGTGTGCGTCATCGACGATCTCGCCGACGCGCCGCTCGGGGGCGATGCCGTGTTGAACGGCAATCTCTATGGCAGAGAGCTCCGTTACGACGTCGCGACGCAGCTCGTCGGCCCTGAATTCGCGCTCGTCCGCGAGGAGTTCCTCGCCGCCCGCGCGAGACGGCTGACGCGGGCGGAGCCCGGGGGCGCGCGCCGGCTCCTCGTCACGATGGGCGGTGCCGACCCGACGCGCGAGACAGACAAGGCGCTCGCCGCCCTCGCGCAGCTCCCTCCCCTCCACGTCCGCGTCGTCGTCGGCGGCGCGAATCCGCGCGTCGAGGAGATCCGGGCCGCGTGCGCGCGCGTGCCGGGTCATACTCTCGAACTCCTTGTCGATGTCCGCGACATGGCGGAGATGATGGAATGGGCGGACGTCGCGCTGACTGCGAGCGGGAGCACGTGCCTCGAGCTGGCATGTGTCGGTGTCGCGTCCGTCGTCGTGCAGGTTGCGGACAACCAGCGCCTCGTCGCCGCTTCCCTCGCGAGCCGGCAACTGATGACGGTGGCCGGTACGACCCACGACGTCTCACCCGAGGTGCTCGCCGCCGCCGTCGCAGCGCTTCTCGAGGATCCCGCCGCGCGCCACCGTGCCGAGGCGGCTCAGCGCTCGGTCGTGGACGGCCGAGGCCCGGCGCGCGCGGCCGACGCTCTCCTCGCGCTCCTCCCGACGTCTCCCTGACTACGCACCAATCCGCTGCGCCAGGCGGCGTTCGGGTGGTATCGTCCGGCGGCCGTGGCGCTCTGGCGAAAGATCCTGGGGCTTCTCTTCCGTGTCCGAGCCGAAAGGCGTCGAGCGGCCCTGCTTGTCGTCCTGATGTTCGGCGCTGCCGCGTTCGAAGCCGTCGGCATCGGCCTCATCATGCCGTTCGTGTCCCTGATCGGGCACCCCGAGCTCACCGAGAAGTACGCGCTGCTCGCCGCTTTCAAGCGTTTCGTCGGCGCGACGACCCACCTCGAGCTCGTCAGCATGTTCGGGCTCGGGCTCGTCGGGGTCTACCTCCTGAAGAACGCGTACCTCGCGTTCGTGCAGTACGCGCAGTACCGCTTCGTATTCGGCGCCCAGACCCGCCTTGCGAACGAGCTACTCGAAACGTATCTGCGCCGGCCGTACACGTTCCATCTGCAGTCCAATTCGGCCGAGCTGATCCACGACATCCACTACGAGACCTCACAGTTCTACAACCACGTCGGCGTGTCCGTGTTCGTGGTCGCCGTCGAGGGCCTGTCGCTCGCCGTGATCGTCGCGCTGCTCGTCGCGATCGAGCCAGTGGTCGTGCCCGCTGTCGGCGCCGTGCTCGGAGGCGTGTCTGCCCTCTTCTACCGTGCGATCCACAAGCGTGCGACGCGCATCGGCGAGCAGGAACGCGAGGCCCAGGCGCAGATGCACAAGTGGCTGCAGATCGGGCTCGGCGGAGTGAAGGAAGCGCGCGTGATCGGCTGCGAAGACTACTTCGTCCAGCAGTATGCGAAGCGCTCGTTCGTGTTCGGGAACGCGTTGACGTTCCACCACGTCCTCGCAGTGCTCCCGCGCTACGTGCTCGAGACGACGGGCGTGCTCGGGCTGGTGGCAATGACGATCGCCATGTTCGCCCGCGGCGGCAGCCCCGACACCATTTTGCCGATCCTCGGCGCGCTCGCCATCGCGGCGGTGCGCCTCCTGCCAAGCGTCGCCCGGCTGCTCGGCGCCTTCTCGCTGGTTCGCTTCTGCAAGCCGACGATCGAAGCTCTCGACAAGGCGGTCAAACCGCGCGAGGGCGACGGCACGCACGGGATCAAGCTCGGCGACATTCCGCCGAAGGGAATCGGTGAGGAGCTCGTCCTCGAAGACGTCCACTACACGTATCCGAATGCGCCGCGGCCCTCGCTGCGGGGCGTCAGCTTCCGCGTGAAGCGCGGCGAGAGCATCGCCGTCGTCGGCGGCTCCGGCGCTGGCAAGACGACGCTCGTGGACGTCGTGATCGGGCTGCTCTCGCCTTCGAGCGGCGGCCTGCGCGTAGACGGAGAGCGCCTGGAGGGCGATCGCCTTCTCTCGTGGCAGCGTGCCATCGGCTACATCCCGCAGACCGTCTTCCTTTCGGACGACGATATCCGCCGCAACGTCGCCTTCGGCGTTCCGGACGAGGAAATCGACGACGCGCGCGTGCGGAAGGCGCTCACGGCAGCGCGACTCGACGAGCTCGTCGAGTCGCTACCGGAAGGCATCCGCACCTTCGTCGGGGAGCGAGGCGTACGTCTATCCGGCGGTCAACGTCAGCGGATCGGCATCGCGCGTGCGCTCTACCTCGAGCCCGAGATCCTCGTGCTCGACGAAGCCACCTCTTCGCTCGACACTGCGACGGAGAAGGAGATTGTCGAGTCCTTCGAAGCCGTACGCAAGGACCGCACCGCCATCGTCATCGCGCATCGACTCAGCACCGTGCGCGGGTGCGACCGGCTCGTCTTGATGAACCACGGAAAGGTCGAGCAGATCGGCACGTGGGAGGAGCTGTTCTCGACGAACCCGGACTTCCGCCGGATGGTCGAGCTCGCCCGCGTCCATGATGCGAGCGCCGCGTAGCGATCAGCTCACCGACGCCGCTGAACCCTTGAACTCGGTCATCGTCGCGGCGCCCGCCTCGTTGATGCCGTCACGTCGGAGCACCTTCACCACCGTAGCCGCGAGGATCCGCGCATCGAGCGCGAGCGACCAGTTGTCGACGTACCACGTGTCGAGGCGGAATCGCTCCTCCCACCGGACCGCGTTGCGCCCGTTGATCTGCGCCCAGCCCGTGATGCCAGGCAGCACCTCGTGGCGACGTGCCTGCTCCGGCGAGTAGCGCGCGAGGTACTGCATGAGCAGTGGACGCGGCCCCACGAGGCTGATGTCGCCGCGCAGCACGTTCCAGAGCTGAGGGAGCTCGTCGATGCTGGCCGCGCGGAGAAAGCGCCCGACACGCGTGAGCCGCTCTGCGTCCGGTAGGAGCTTTCCTGAAGCGTCACGGGCATCGCTCATCGTCCGGAGCTTGTAGATTTCGAATGGCTTGCCGTTCCGCCCGGGGCGGGTCTGCGAGAACATGACGGGGCGTCCCATCGACACGGCGACCGCGCCGCTGGCGACGGCAAGAACCGGGGCTGTCACGACGAGCCCGACGCCAGCGGCGACGACATCCATCGAGCGCTTGACCGCGAGACGCCATCCCGCTTGCTTCATCCTCTCTCCTCGCTTCTCGGGGTAGCACGCTACGGCGCTCGACAGAAGCGCGCCTCGATGGGAGAGTCGCTCCGCGAAGCCGTGCGCGTCCTGTACCTCATCTATTGGGGAGCCACCGAACCGATCGGGGTGTCCGGCACCGTTCCGACCGTCCAGCGCCTCGCGCGCGAGCAGGGCGAGGAAGTCTTCCTGGTCTCCTTCGACAAGCCGGAGGATCGGGCAAATCGCGCCCTCGTCGCCGAAGTGCGCGCGAGCTTGGACGCCGCCGGCGTCCACTGGAAGGACCTCGGTTACACGAAGCAGCCGCCGAACCTCTCGACTGCATACGACATCGCACGCGGATACGCCTACGCGAGCTGGCTCGTGCTACGTCACCGCATTCCCGTCATCCACGCGCGCACCTACGTCGGAGGGCTCATCGGAACGCTCGTCGCCACGACCGTTCCCGGGACGAAGCTGGTGTGTCATCTCGACGGGTTCTGGCCGGACGAGCGCGTCGACGACGGGATTTGGCGGGAGGGTTCTCGCGCGCACCGCGTCGCGCGCGCGCTCGAGCAGTGGATGTACCGCCGAGCAGACGCGATCGTCGTGTTGTCCGAGCGGGCACGGGACGTTCTGCGAAGAGATCCTCGCCTCGCTGCGAAGCCATTCTTCGTCGTTCACACGAGCTGCGACGACACCCGTTTCGTCGTGCGCCCTGCAAGGCGCGCCGACGAGCCGCTCGCGATCGC
>JBDHVE010000258.1:0-8359 GCA_039809485.1 Polyangiaceae bacterium
TGTCGACGGACTGCGCCGAGACGCGGATCGTCGCGTCCGTGTCGGTCGTCCGCTCGTCCTCCGGCCACGTGCTCGGCCGCGGAGGGCGCATCGAGGTGCGGGTCCGGGTGGGAACGCCGCGGAGCGTCGCGAGCGCCGCTTCGGCGTCCTCGAGCAATCCGCCGAGCACGGCGCGGTAGCGTGCGACCTCCTGGAGGACCTGGACGGCGCGCTCGCGCGAGGTCGTCCCGCCGCGGATGCGCTCCTCGAGCCCATGGCAGAACCACGCCATCGGCTCGTCGCCCCCCGCGCTCGCGGCGCCTTTGATCGTGTGGACGTGGCGGTAGACGGCGGACGCGGCTTCGGGCTCGTCGGAGGTCCAGCCGAGCGCGTCGTCGATCTGCGCGAGCCGATCGGACACCTCCGCGACGTACTGCGAGCGCACGAGCGGGTCCATCGGGCGCGGGACGAGATCGGGCGGCGGCTCCGGCCAGCCCCCCGCGAGCGCGGGCTCGCCCGCGTTCAGCCGGCGGATCGCGGTCGAGATCGTCTCGATCGCTTCGTCACGCGCGTCCGCGCCGCCGTCGCGCACGCGTCGCTCGAGGCGCTGCATCGCGGCCGCGAGCTCGGGCTCCCCGGCGAGACCGGCCGAGCCCTTGAGCGCGTGAAGCGAGCGGCGCATCGCGTCGAGCGCGGCGGCGTCCTTCTGGCCGGAACCTTCCTCGAGCGCGCGCTTGTGACGTTCGAGCTCCTGGACGAGCAGCTTCGTCAGCTCGGGGTCGCGCGCGGACACGGCTCAGCCGCCGTCCTCGCCTTCGAGGAGGCGCTCGAGCGGCTCGAGCACCGGGCGGAGCGCCGCCGCGAGCACCGCCTGCGGCACCTTCCCGGTCGTGCGCGCGAGGGCCTCGACGAGCGCGCGCGCGTGGTCGGACGCGTCGGCGATCGCGCGCGCGATCTCGGGATCGCTGCCCATCGTCTTCTGGAGCTTCTCGCGGATCTCGCCGAGCGCGCGCTCCGCGTCGGCGGAGGCGGCGCTCGCACGCGTCGCCTCCTGCGCGACCTCGGCGGCCGATTCCCGGGCGCGGTCGAGGCTCGTGTTCACCTGCCCGAGCTCGGCGCTGATCTCGTTGAGGGCCGCGCCGAGCTCGCGCGAAGCCTCCGATCCCCGCGATGCCTGCGCCCGCACCTCGTCGGCGACGAGGCCGAGCGCATGACCGGGTCCCTCGCCGAGACGCGCGCTCTCGAGACCGGCGTTGAGCGCAACGAGCTCGAGACGCGCGAACGTGTCGACGAGGCGGTTGAACGTGGCGCCGAGATCCGTCGCCCGCGCGCTGACGGCGCGTGCGCGGTCGGCGAGCGCGTCGACGGTGCTCCGCTGCTTCGACACGTGCGACACGATCCGCTGCGCGGCTTCGCCGGTGTCACGGACGGAGCTCCCCGCGCGCTCGTGGGCTGCCCAGAGTGCGCCCTCCTCGGCCGGAGACCGCGTCGCCGTGGCCGCACGTGTGCCGCGACGGAGGAGCCGGAACAAGCGCCTTTTCGAGTCGGGCGGAGGCATCGACTTCGGGTCAGGCTACCCTACGGCCTGCTCGTCGCCCAGCGATCGCCGCAGACGTTCGCGACGACCATGCTCACGTCGAAGAGGCGAGCGCGGCGCCCCTGCCAGTCCACCGACTCGCCGTGGAGCGATTCGACGGCGGCCGGAGGAAAGCGACCGGTCGCCTCGATCTCGAGGCCGACGAGCCCGACCCGCTCGCCGAGGTAGCTGCACACGAGGAGACACGACCGACTCGGACCGATCGCGACGACCGGAATCGCCTCGCCACCGTGGACGGCGACGCCGAGCAGCTCGGGCGGCGCGCCCGGGACGCGCGCGAGCTCCGGGACCGGCAGGACTTCGGATGCGACCGACGCGGGGAGGAACCAGAGGTCCTCCTCACCCGTCCGGAAGACGACGCCGCCCGCCCCCGGCACCGCTTCACCCTGCGCGACGGCGGAGGACGCGCGCTTCGAGGAACTGGACGAGGATCCGGCACGCGTCGAAGCTCGACATGTGGCTCGCGCTCACGATCGCGCGGACCGTGCGCTCGCCGTCGACGAGGTCGAGCACCGTCTTCTCGCGAGCGGGGAGCTCGGCGAGGTCGAGCGTCGCGATGACGGCGGCCTCGCGGACGAGGACGGCGTCGAAGCTGCCGATCGTGCGCTCGAGGACGCGCCACTCGTCGACGCGGCGGAAGCCTTCCATCACGACCGACGCGACGGGGAGCCCGAGCTTCGCGCTCTCCGCGAGCGCGCTCGGCGGCGATTTCCGGAGCTCGAAGTGTCCCTTCGGCCAGCGGAGGACGTCGTAGAGGAGCTCGCTCGACTGCCGCGCGAGGGCGGCGGCGAGCTGCTCCTGGGTGATGCGCCCGGCGTCGCGGAGGACGGTCCCGAGCGGCCGCACGATCGGCGCGGTGGGGACCTCGCCGGTCGAGGTCATCGGGATCGACATCGGGCGTGCCTCGGCGGCGAGCGTGATCGGGTCACGTGTCCGCGGCGTCTCCGCGGCGTGGACGTCCTCGCGTCGCTCGAACACCGGCGGCAGCGCGTCGGCCGGAACCGCCGACGGCACCGCGACGGTCCGATCCGACGACGGCGCGCGCGACCGCGCGAGCGACGCCGCGAGCTCGCTCGCGTCCGCGATCAACGTCGGCGACGACGGCTCGTCCGAGACGAGGTCGGCGCGCCGCTCGTCGCTCGGGAGCGTGGGGCGCGCTCCGGCATCCCAGCGGACGGTGTCCGGCGACGCTTCCTTCCGCGGCGCCATCAGCGCGTCGATCTCGGCCGGCGTGAGGATGCCCTCTTCGACGAAGTAGCGACCGAGACGGAACTCGTCGCTCGCGCCGGTCGACTGCACGAGATCGATGAGGCCGTTCCGGAACGTCGCCGAGACCTCGAGCCCTGCGTTCCGACACACGAGGATGCCGGTCTGGTTCTCGACGGAGAGGAGCTGGAGGACGGCGCCGATCGGCACCGCGGCGAGGTCGCCCGAGAGCGCGGGTGCGCCTTCGCCCGTCAACGCGAGCTCGCGGAACACCTCCGTCATCTCCGCGAGCGCGTCGCGCGAGAGCTTCTCGACGAGGACGGCCGCGAGATCCTTCGCCGAAGCGCCCGGCCGCGCTGCCGCGACCTCGGCCGCGATCTCGGAGAGGCGCCCGGCGAGCACCTGCGCGACGACCGTGCGCTTCGTCTCGACCTCGACCGGAACCGCGGCCTCGGGCGCGACCTCCTCGAGGTCCTCCTCCACGTCGGCATCGTCGATCTCGGGGAGGCGCGCGGAGCTGACGCGGCCGGTCTCGATCCGACGGAGCGCGTTCTCGACGACCGCGACGAGCGCCTGCGCGTCGAACGGCTTGCTGATCGCGTCGATCGCGCCCGTCTGCTGGACGAACTGGTCGCGGATGCGATCGCTCTTCGCGCTCATCAGCACGACCGGCAGCATCGCGAGCTCGGTGTGCTCGCGGAGAGCGCGGCAGAACTGGAACCCGTTCATCCGCGGCATGACGAAGTCGACGAGGACGAGGTCGGCCTTCACCTCGCCGCCGAGGAGGGCGTCGAGCGCGTCCTGGCCGTCCGTCGCCTGGGCGGACTCGTAGCCGTGGCGCTCGAGGATCATCGAGACCACTCGCCGGATCGTCGGACTGTCGTCCACGACGAGGATACGCGTCGCCATCAGCCGGCCGACGTTACCACCGCGACAGGGCTGCCGGAAACGTCGTAGAGTCGAGGGTGCCTTGAGGACCTTGATCCGGGGAGGAACGATCGTCACGTGCGACGCCGCCGGGACGACCACGGAGGGTGATCTCCTCGTCGAGGGCGGCCGGATCGTCGCGATCGGCCCGTCGGCGGACGTCCTTGCGCGCGCGCGCACCGGCAAGGGGCTCGTCCGGATCCTGGACGCCCGCGGCTGCGCCGTCGTTCCCGGCCTCGTCCAGGCCCACGTCCACCTCTGCCAGGTGCTCTTCCGCGGGATGGCGGACGATCTCCCGCTCCTCGACTGGCTCCGCGAGCGGATCTGGCCGCTCGAGGCCGCGCACGACGAAGCCTCCCTCGCCGCCAGCGCCGAGCTCGGCCTCCTCGAGATGATGCTCGCCGGCACGACCACGATCCTCGACATGGGGACCGTGCACCACTACGGCGCCGTGTTCGACGCCTGCGCGCGAGCCGGGATCCGCGTCTTCGGTGGCAAGACGATGATGGACGCCGGCGAGGGCGTCCCGAAGGGTCTCCGCGAGACCACGAAGGCGAGCCTCCGCGAGAGCGACGCGCTCCGCGAGGAGTGGGCGGGCCGCGCGAACGGCCGCCTCGGCTACGCGTACGCGCCGCGCTTCATCCTCTCGTGCACCGAAGCGCTCTTCCGCGGCACCGCCGAGCGCTCGAAGAGCACGGGCGCGCTCCTCCACTCCCACGTCGCGGAGCACCCGGACGAGCGCGTCGCCGTGAAGCGCATCCTCGGCGACGACGACGTCGCCGTGCTCCGCAAGTGGGGCTTCGCGGGGCCGAAGACGCTCCTCGCCCACGGCGTGCAGCTCCGGGACGACGAGGTGAAGGCGGTCGCGAAGGACGGGACGCGGATCGTCCACTGCCCGAGCGCGAACCTGAAGCTCGGCTCGGGGATCGCGCGCGTCGCGGAGCTCGACGCGAAGGGCGTCGCCCTCGCGATCGGCGCCGACGGCGCGCCCTGCAACAACAACCTCGATCCGTGGATCGAGCTCCGCCACGCCGCGCTCCTCGCGAAGGCCCGGACGAGCACGACCGCGCTCCCCGCCGCGCGCGCCTTCCGCCTCGCGACGATCGACGGCGCCCGCGCGCTCGGCATCGACGACGAGGTCGGCTCGCTCGAGGTCGGCAAGAAGGCCGACGTCGTCGTCGTCCGCATCGACGGCCCGCACGTCGAGCCGGGCGGCGACGTCATGTCCCGGCTCGTCTACGCCTGCACCTCACGCGACGTCGAGCACGTCCTCGTCGACGGCATCCCCGTCGTCCGCCACGGCGAGCACACGAAGCTCGATCGCGACCGCGTCCTCGGGCGTGCGCGAAAGCAAGCGCGTGCGCTGGTCCGGCGAGCCGGCTTCACCGCGTGAAGCGGCACCGCCACTCCGTCAACGGCACGGGCGTCTCGCCTGACCGACGAGCAACGGCCCGCATCCGCTGGGCTGCAGTGGGTCGTGCCCGCACTCGCGCAGGTCCTCGACCTCACCGCATCGACCCCGACCGGAGAAGCCGCGTTCACCGACGAGGCACACGTTCGGAGGCCGCGTGCACGCCGGGGGCATCGCAGGCAGCACCTCTTCGATCCCGTCGCAGTTCCAGTCGCCGTCGTGCCCCGGCGGTGGCGGGTCCATGACGAATCCCTGCCCGGGGAAGCGAAGCGGATCGAGGTCGTCGCAGTCGCCCGGCTTCAGCGTGCCGGCATCGGCCCCGCATGCCACGTCTGCGAAGCCGTCCCCGTCGCAGTCGCAGGGGGTGCGCGTGGCGCAAGCCGACATGTCCTCTACGCGAACCGTGGCGTCCGTCCTCTTGCTCGCATCGACCTCGAGGTAAGGCAACGCATCCGCGGCCGTCGAGCTGTCGCTGGCCGCCGCAGCTGCGTCGCTGCCCGCATCCGACAGCCCGACGACCCGTCCCTCCTCGCTATCACCGGCGACCTTCCCGCAGGCGACGAGTAGCCCACAAGAGACCAGCCCACCTGCGACTACTGGGCGAATATCGATGACTCTCACGCCTGCACCTCGGAGCGTTGGGTCGAGAAGAGGATAGGACTCATCACGGCCCCTCGCCCGGCGGACGACCTCGCTGACTCAGGCGTTCGCGCACACGCTGCTCTCGAGCGTGATGAATCCCCTTGTCGGAGGGCTGTCCGTGCTCCGCCGGGTGCAAGTACAGGCCGTTCTCCGGACCAAGCTTATCGCGTTCGACGAGGATCGGATGCGCGCTCGCGTACGCGTCTCGCCTCACCCCCGTCACCTGCCAGCAGACCTTCTGTCCTGGTCTTGCTCCCGCGATGACGAACTTCCCACCGTTGACTTCAGATCTGATGTGCAGATCGGGCGCTGGTGCTCCGACGGCGCTGAGCTGATAACGGACGTCGCCATTGAGAGCTTCGAAGTACCCCGGGAGGGCGACTTCCAGCACGCCGGAATCGTCGGCAACGGAGCAGCCGTCGTAGATCGTCTTCCGTTCAGGAGACTCGACGCAGGCGTGCTCCAGAAAACGGTTCGAAGGATCCTTGGGATGGTCGATCAGGAAGCTCTTGGAGGAGGCAGAAAAACTTCCCACGACCGAAACATTGCCGGAAAAGAGCCCCGCCGTAGAGCTCGCGTTTCCGTAGCCGTAGATGGCTGCTCCGTTTGAGGCGCTGGCGGAACCAATGACCCCGTCCGTTCCGTAGCCGTAGACCCCCGACCAATCTCCTTCGCCATAGACCCCGATCCCTTGGCTAGAGTTGGCCGCTCCGAAAACGCCGTAGCCGTAGACATTGGCGTTTGAACCGTAGACAGCCCAACTGCTGTTGCCGTAACCGCCAGAGACGTATCCGTGCACAGCTGCGCCGTTGCCGGAGACCGTGGCATAAAGCGCAGATGCGCCCGCATTTGAGGTCGCTCGTACACCGTTCGCTGTATTGATGGTGGTGTCTCCCTGAACCCCGGGCGTCGAACCTGTCGCGTAGGCTTGGTAGGGCATTCACTATCTCGCAGCGTGGTTGGTGAATCGCGATGCCGGGCAGCGCCCGCATTCTCAACTGCGCTTGATCATGTTCCGGAGCAGGCTGCTCGTCCATTGTGGAAACCCCGCAGTCAGCTGCGATTTAACCTGAAGGCGGCCCTCACCGTGGACAGCCCGGGCTCGACGGGCTCGACCGCTCCACGCGCGAATGCAGTCACCGCGACGCGTCGACGAGGCACGGCGCTTCTCTCGTCACACCTAGCCGTCGCCTTCTTCGCTCGCGCTCTCTCGCGAGTCGCGAGGACGGCGGCTGACCGGGAAAAGTATCGGTCACCTGACACCTTCGTGGGCGCGTGAACGGCGCTGACCTGCCTGGGTTCCGAGGACCACGTGAAACGTGAGGCGACTCTCCGTGAAACAGGTCTCCAGGTCAGCGCGGTGTCGGCCGGCGCGACGCTCGCTCTGGAGACGCTTGCGCACGATCTCCAGCTGCGGGCGGCGTGACGGCCGACGCCGTCGTTGCAGAGTGCATCTTCTTGAACTCGGCCGGCGTCAAGTAGTTCAGCGACGAGTGCGGTCGGACCTGGTTGTAGTGCCGCCGATACGTCTCGATGATCACGCGCGCCTCGGGGCGACTCCGGAACCACTCGAGGCTGAGGCACTCGTCGCGGAACTTCCCGTTGAAGCTCTCGTCGGTGCCGTTCTGCCAGGGCTTGCCCGGCTGGATGTGCGCCGTCTGGATGCCCTCCTTCGTCGCCCACTCGAGGACGGCCTTCGACACGAACTCCGGCCCGTTGTCCGAGCGGAGGTACTTGGGTGCACCATGCACGCTCACGAGCCGCGAGAGCACGTCGACGACGCGCCCCGACCGGATCGACCCGGCGACGTCGATGGCGAGCGCCTCGTGCGTCCACTCGTCGACGACGGTGAGGCACTTGAGCTGGCGGCCGTCGGCGCAGGCGTCGAAGACGAAGTCGTACGCCCAGACCTGGTTCGGGCCGCACGGCGTGTTCGGGCGCGGACGGCTCGCGGCCACCCGCCGCCGCGGGCGCTTCGTCGGCACCTGCAGTTTCGCGACGCGCCAGAGTCGGTGCGCACGGTCGACGCTCATCTTGTGACCGTCGCGACCGAGGAAGATCCGGATGCGGCGGTAGCCGTACCTGGGGTACTGCGCGGCGAGCTCGCGCATCCGGTCGAGCACCGGCTTGTCGCGAGCTTCGCGCGTCGAGGTGTACTTCGCGCCGCTGCGGGCGACGTGGAGGAGCGCGCACGCTCGTCGGAGCGAGAGTCGCCAGCGGAACTGCGCGTAGGCGACCTGCTTCCGGCGACCGGGCGCGCTCACCATTTTTTTGAGTTGATGTCCTTCAGCACCTCGATGTCGAGGAGCTTCTCCGCGAGGAGCTTCTTCAGCTTCGCGTTCTCGGCCTCGAGCGCCTTCAGCTTCTTGGCGTCCTCGGTCGTCATCGTCCCGAACTTCCGGCGCCAGACGTAGATGGTCTGGTCGCTGATGCCGTGCTTCTTCGCGACGTCCTGGATCGGGCTCTTGTCCGCCTCGCGGAGGATCCGGACCATCTGCTCTTCGGTGAACTTGCTCTTGCGCATCGCGTGTCTCCGTCGTCGGGACGGAGAGTCAACTTTCTAGCATCTCGTGGTCCAGTTTCCGGCAGGCAGGTCA
>JBDHVE010000259.1:0-8231 GCA_039809485.1 Polyangiaceae bacterium
CCGCGAGGACGTCGCCCCACCCGATCTCGGCGCTGCGCTCGCGAACAGCTCGCTCAAGGCGCCGACCCCTCCGGCGGAGAGCACGACGACGACGACGACGACGAAGCGCGGCGACGGCAAGGACGGCAAGTTCGGCCGCCTCACCATCCGCGGCGCCGCGAAGAGCAAGAACGTCTACCTCGACGGTAAGCGCCTCCTCGGCACCGGCTCGCGTTCCTTCACCGTCCTCTGCGGGGCGCACACGGTCTCGACCGCGGGCCGCAACGACGGCAAGGACGTCGAGATCCCCTGCAACGGGGAGCTCTTCGTCGAGCGCTGATCAGCCTTCGCCGCCGGGCGGCGGAGCGGGCTTCACCTTGACGGTCTTGTCGCCGGTGATCTCGACGAGCCCGGCGGGGGCGCCGCGCGGCTTCGACACGTTCTTCGCGCGGCAGTAGTCGACCTCGACCTTCGGAGCGCCGCGCGCCTTCGAGTACCACGCCGTGATCGCCGCGGCGGTCTCGAGGACGGCGCGCGGGAGGTCCGCGCCGGACGGGTTCCGGACGACGACGTGGCTGCCGGGGGTCCCGCCGCCGACGTGCATCCAGATGTCGTCCGGCTCGGCGATGTTGAACGTGAGGTCGTCGTTCTCTTCGCTCCCCCTGCCGACGAGGACCTCGAAGCCTTCGACGATCACGGTGCGGTACGGGCGTCCCTTGCTGGCCACGCGCTTCGCCTACCACGTGCGCGCTCGAGAACGGTAGTCTCGTCCGCCATGTCGCTCCGCGCTCTCGTTCCCGCTGCTCTCGTCCTGGCCGCGCTCGCGGCGTGCAAGCCTCCTCATCGCGACGTCCCGGCGAAGGACGTCCCTTCGCTGAACAAGCTCGACGAGGTGATGGATGTGCAGGCGACGGTCGCCGATCCGTGGTTCGGGAAGAAGGAGTTCGGCGAGGGCGACTGGGCGAAGCTCACCGACGTGAGCGAGCGCATCCAGGCGACGAGCGCACGCACGAAGGCGTTCTCGCGCGGCGCGGGCTTCGATGCGCTCGCGGATCGGCTCGGCGAGACCGCGAAGCAGCTCGGCGACGCGGCCGGGAAGAAGGACGCCGCCGGATCCGCCGACGCGCTCGCGGCGATGAAGGCGACGTGCAAGGAGTGCCACTCGAAGTTCCGCTGAGGGAATCGCGGCCCGCCAGACGGGCGTTCTCTCGGCGTGAGGACGAAGCGGACGGCAGCGCTGGTGGTCTCGGTGGCGCTCGTCGGCGGCGCGTGCGCGCTGCACCCGCGTGGGTCGGCCCCCGCGGCGAGCCCGCCGCCCGCAAGCACGGCCGAGCGCTGCGTCGAGCGAAACCTCACGGTGCGAACGGCGAAGGGCGCGTTCGAGCTCCCGTTCGTCGTCGAGCGCTCGCTTGCGTGCGAGGGAACGGCGCGCGTCGCCAGGCTCGTCGAAGCGCGGGAGGCGAACGGTGTCCTCGCCGTTCGATTGCAGAATGCAACGGTTGCGAGCGGTGAGCCTCCGCGCGACGTCGAGGAGAACGCGTACCTCTGCGCGTTCGAGAACGACGCCCCGACCTGTACGCGCGTGCGGAGCGCGAGTCTGCGCTAGTCGGCGCGCGTCGCGGTGACGAACCCGACGCACATCTCCTCGTCCTCGGCCCATCCGAGGTCGCGTGGCTCCTCGAGACCGCTCGCGAGCACGCGCTGGTGATCGCGGGTGTTGTCGAACGTGCAGCTCACCATCAGCCGGTCGCCGGCCTCGAGGCGCCTCGGCTCGGCGAGGACGTAGTCTCCCTGCCAGTGGTGCTCCCACCGATCGATCTGGAGGAGACACTCGCGGTCGCCGTTCTTCCGCAGGATCACGATCTGCCCGCGTGCGCCGCGCTCGTGCATGTGGAGGCTCACGGCGCGGAGCCAGAACGGACGGTCGCCGTTGATCGTCGTCGGCGCGTCGACGTAGCCGAAGGTGACGTCGCGCTGTCCGGCAGGGATCCGGAGCCCGCCGACGAGCCATGCGGGATCGAGGAGCGTCAGCGCGACGAGCCTCTCGACCGCCTCGCGCTGGTGCCGGAGGAGCACCTTGGTGCGGTCCCGTACGAACGTCCCCCGCGCCGGCGTGCTGTAGTGCATCTGGAGGACGATCCAGTCGGTCGGCAAGACCTCGTGCCCCGTGCCGGGCGCGTAGGTCTGCGCCTGGAAGAAGCCGCCGCCGAGGAAGTCCTTGAAGTGCCCGACGAGGCCACCGGGGCAGGGGAACCCGGGGCCGGGCGTCTCGTCGTCGCGCTTGCGGAGGTGCTCGACGTCCTCCTTCGAGGCGGTGAGGACGAGCGCATGGTGCACTTGCGGTCCGTCGCCCGGCACGACGTCGAGGCCGGTCACCCACCGCGTCTCGGGCTCGTTCCAGGGGAGGAGGAAGCAGCGCGTCTCGTCGGTCGCGCCGTCCTCCGGCGCGGGCAGGTAGTCGACGGGCATCTCGAGGACCGTGTCGACCCGATCGAGGTTGCCGCGGAGGACGGTCGGCGTGGAGCCGGGCGTTCCGCGCGGCGCGCGCTGGTCGATCCACCCGAGGATGGCGGCGCGCTCGGCGGGGTCGAGCGCGAGCGCGTCCTCGTAGGTCGCGCAGCACGACGAAGGCGGCCACGGCGGCATCTTCCCGGACGCGACCGCGACGCGCACGCGGTCGCGCGACGCCGCGACCTCGTCGAAGGTGAGGAGGCGGTTCGGCGCGGGGCCCTCGTCACCGTGGCAGCGCATGCACTTCTTCGCGAGGATCGGCTCGACGTCGGCGTGGTACGTGAGCGGCCGTGTCGCTTCCGGCGCGCTCTCCGGCGCCGCGCAGTAGCGCGCCTCCGGCTCGAGGTGGATGCACGCGGCCAGCGCGACGACGACGAGCCACACGAGCAACGCGGTGCGCCCGGACATCAGGAGCCTCCGATCAGGAACGCGAGGTTCGCCTGGAGCGTCCAGCGATCGGCGCGGAAGGAGACGCCGCCGATGCCGTCGGAGCGTTCGGCCCACGTGAGGAGCGGTCGGAGCGCGCCGATCTCGGTGACGATCCGCACCGCGCGCGCCGACGGCATCTTCCACGCGACGCCGACCGTGCCGCCGGCGGAGAGCACGTCGACGAAGCCGTTCGCCGACCCGGCCGAGAGCGCGAACGAGTGACCGTGCACGCGCGGGCCGAGCACGAGCTGGTGCTCGTGCGGGAGGGGGAAACCGATGAGGACCGGGAGCGCCACGTTGTAGGCGCGGATCTCGACCCCGCCCGGATCCCACGCGTAGGCGCCGAGCTGAGGGGCGAGCGAGACGACGACGCCGGGCGGCGGCGGCGTGAGCTGCACTTTCACGAGCGCTTCGACCCCGGAGGGACCGACGCGGACGCCGAGGTCGACGCGCTCGGAGACGCCGTGCCGGACCGCGATCCCCGCGACCGGGTACGCGCGGAGCGTGTCCCGGGTCACGAGCGCCTGCTCGCCCGTCTCGAGCGCCACCTGCGTGCGGCCCTTCCCGAGCGTATGCGCGGTCTGGACCGTGCTGACCGTGCTGCAGCCGGTCAGGAGCAGCGCGAGGAGCACGTGACGTACGGCCATCGGTCCGTCCGTGGGGGCACGTCGGCTTTTCTCTGATCGGCCCTGTCGATTTTCTCTAGGCTCCCGGTCCGTGCTGACGATTCGCCCTCTTTTCCTCGGTCTCGTCGTCGTCGCCTCCTGCGGAGGAGGGGCGCCGAAGCCCCCTGCGAGGACGAGCGCGCCGCCCGCCGCCGAGCCCGCGGCCGAGGCGGCAGAGGTCGACGCGGCGTCGGCCGCGGCCGCCGCTCCGCAGGGGATCCCGACGACGTGCGCGGAGCCGGGCGCCGATCCGTGCGTGCCGGAGACGCGCTTCGTGAAGCGCCTCTGCAACGGCTCGTTCCCCGACGTCGCGCTCTCGCTCCTCGGCAAGGACACGCCGTTCTCGCGCGTGTACCTGCGCGGCGACGTCGACGGATGGAACGCCGATGGCGGCGCGAGCGCCCGCGCGCGTCTCCGCACCGACGAAGAAGTGCTCGTCCTCCGCAAGCGCGCGGCGCCGACGAACGGAATCGTGGTCGGCGCGGGCGGCGGCTATCTCGTGATGCGCTGGGACGGCAACTGCTACACGCTCGAGGACGGCGAGCTCTCGACGAAGAAGCCGCGTGCCCCGAGGAACGCGCCGATCCCGTGGCGGTTCCTCTCCGAGAAGACGCGCGACGCGCTCCTCGCACGCCCGAAGGTCCTCGCCGCGTTCCAGAAGCGCGGCAAGGAGTGCAAGGGCGCCGTGAGCGGCGAGGTGAGCCGCGCGTGCGAGCAGGCCGACGCGGCGCTCACCGACGCCGTCGTCGCCGAAGTGCGCGCCGGCATCACGCTGCCCGCGCCGGACAAGCTGCCCTAGATCTCCTCGCCACGCGCGGCGCGGCGGAGCGTGAACGGGACGTGGACCCGGAGCGTGCCGCCGCCGTGCGGCGGATCGAACGTCGCCTTGCGGATGCGGTCCGTGAGGCAGCTCATCGTCGCGGCGCCGAGGAGCGCTCCGCCCGTCGTCTCGACGTTGCGGACCTTGCCGTCGGGGCCGATGACGACGTCGACGGTGAGGAACGCGTGCGCGTTCGGTGCGACGGCGACCCGCTTCGTGTAGCAGGCGAGGAGATCGGGATGCATCGCCTCGAGGACCTTGTTCGCGTTCTCGGTCGCGAGCGCGTGGTAGTCGGGGCCGTCGGCGGGTCGCGGGACGACGTCGGCGCGCTCGCAGACGAGGTCGCACGCTTCGGCGTCCGGGGTCGCCTCCTTCGCCGCGGTGGTCGTCGTCGTCGCCGTCACCGGCTTCGGGGGTGGCGAGGACGCGCACGCGACGAGAGCGATCGTTCCGAGAAGAGCGGTGGAGAGGAGACCGAGCTTCATGATGCCTGCCGCGAGTGCATCGTGTGTGCCGGTCGTACCTCCGCGATACCTCGACTTCGCGCGGGGGCGTGGCGCGAACGGTTTGCGCCGCGCCGCGGGAACGGCGCCGCTCAGGCGACGGCGCGGAGGACGACGGCGCGCGTCGGCGCCTGCGTCCGCTGCTGCCGGCGGAAGAGGCCCGGTGCGATCCCGAACCGTCGCTTGAACGCCTTCGCGAACGCGAACTCGGACGCGTAGCCGATCGTGACCGCGATCTCGGCGAGGCTCTCCTCGCTCGCCGCGAGCCGCTCGGCGGCGCGGCGCATCCGCACGTCCTGGACGAACGCGAGCGGCGACACGCCGAGCGCGCGCCGGAACCTGCGCGCGAACGCAGCAGGCGAGAGGCCGGCGGCGCGTGCGAGCGACGCGAGCGTCCACGCGGCGCGCGGGTCCTTCTTCACGGCATCGACCGCGCGCGCGACGTACGGATCGACGGGGACCTCGGGGCGGCGACCGACGTGGGTGGTGAGCCCGTCGAGGAGCGCACCGAGCGCCCGCGGATGCGGCGCGGCCACGGACAGCTCGGCGGCGATCGCGTCGAGCAGCGCGCGGAGCGCCGGACGGGCGGCGACCTCGTGGGTCCGGAGGTGGACGAGCGCGGGCCACGGCGCGCGCCCGCGGAACGATCCGATGAGCACCTCCGCGTCCGGCGCGCTCTCGAGCGTCACCTCCCGGCGCGCGTCGATCCAGAGGACCTCGTCCGCAGCGAGCTCTGCCCGGACCTCGCCGCGCTCGCGCACGGTGACGCGACCACGGAGGCCGACCAGCAACCGGTGACCGGACGCGGAGAGCGCGCTCGGCTCGGTCGCGCGGATGCGCGACGTCGACTGGAGGCGGAGCGAGGCGTCGTGCTCGGGCATGAGCCCAGCATGACGCGCGCGCGTGCGCGGTGCCAGCGCCCGCGCGGGACGGACATGGGATTGCGCGCCGTGGACATGGGCCTCGTCTCGGCGGCGCGCCACCTTGGCCTCATGCCGTCCGAACGCGCCCCCTCTCTCTTCGACGAGGTCGTGCCACGCCCTGCCGCGGAAGCGCTCTTCGCCGCACGTACCGTGCTCGTGTTCGGGGAGGTCGACACCGCGCTCGCACGGAACGTGACGACGCAGCTCTTCGCGCTCGCGGCCCAGAGCGACGCGCCGATCCGGATGATCGTCCACTCGCCGGGCGGGCACGTCGAGGCGGGGGACACGATCCACGACGCGGTTCGTGCGGTCGCGCCCGACATCCAGATGGTCGGCACCGGTTGGGTCGCGAGCGCGGGTGCGCTCATCTTCGCGTCGGCGAAGCGCGAGAACCGGGTCTGCCTGCCGAACACGCGCTTTCTCCTCCACCAGCCTCTCGGCGGGATGCAGGGCCGTGCGTCCGACGTCGAGATCGAGGCCGAGCAGATCGTCCAGATGCGCGCCCGGCTGAACCGCATCTTCGCGGACGCAACCGGACAGCCCGAAGGCCGCATCGTCCGCGACACGGAGCGGAACTTCTGGATGAGCGCGCGCGAAGCGAAGGAGTACGGGCTCGTCGATCGGATCGTGGAGCGCCTCTCGCCGAAGGCGTGACGCGCGGTCGGAACCGGGCCGTGGTCTACTCGAGGCATGCACCGCTGGTCCGCGCTCGTCGCGTTCGTGCTCGCGTTGATCGTCGCCGTGCGCGCGGAGGCCTACGTGCCGCCGCCGCTCGAGGGCGCGGTGACGGACACCTCGGGCAAGCTCTCGGCCGAGGAGAAGAAGGCGATCGAGGAGCGCCTCGCCGCGTATCGTGCGCGAACGACGAACGAGGTCGTCGTCTTCCTCGTGGGCTCTCTCGGCGGCGAGACGGTCGAGGACGTCGCGTACGGCGCGTTCAACACGTGGAAGATCGGCAAGCACGGCAAGGACAACGGTGTCCTGCTCGTGATCGCGCCGGCCGATCGGCGGATGCGGATCGAGACGGGGAAGGGGATCGGGGACAAGCTCACCGACCTCGAGTCGGGTCGCATCCTCCGCGAACGGATCGCGCCGTTCCTGAAGCAGGAGCGATGGGCCGACGCGGTGGGCGCCGGGGTCGACGCGATCGAGGCGGCGCTCGACGGGAGGCCTGCGCCGCCGATGCCGGATGTGAACACGCAGCGTGCGGGCGCGGTGCCGGTGCCGCTGCCGACCGTGCCGTCGATCCCGAAGACGCCGCCAAGCGAATACTACGAGCGGCCGAAGCCGCCGGACGACTCGCTGCCGTTCGTGCTCTTCGGGTTGGGGATCCCGCTCGTCGCGCTCGTGGGCTTCGGACTCTCGCGCTGGTACCGCTCACGTGGCGCCTTCCGGGATGGGGGCGACGGAGACGGCACGAGCAGCACGAGCAGCTGGTCGTCGGGCTCGTCCGACAGCAGCTGGTCGTCGGGCTCGTCCGACAGCAGCTGGTCATCGGGTTCCTCCGACGGTGGCGGCTATTCGGGCGGCGGCGGCGAATCCGGCGGCGGCGGGGCGAGCGACTCGTGGTGAGCGATGGGAGGTTCGGCGCCACACGCGTCGCGTGGGGCCGACCGTGGACAGTCCTGCGACCAAAATTGGTGTTTCTCGAAAGAAACGCCTGGCCGTCTCGGTCGAGCTCGCCATCATGGATGACGATGACCAAGACCCTCTCGACCGCTCTCTTCTCGCTCCTTGCCCTCGCCGCCGTCGGCTGCGCCTCGCCGACCGAAGAACCGGCCACGCTCTCCGACCCGCCGACGGACGAAGCGGCGCCGGCGCCCGCCGACGAGAAGACGAACGTCGACGTGAAGCCCGAGGTGAAGGACGAGTTGAAGCCGCAGGGCAGCTACAAGGTCTTCTGAACTTCACGGCAGCTCGTCGAACCGGAGCAGCCCGTCCTCGGCGACCGCGTAATAGTCGCCTCGGCTCGCGACGTAGATGTGCGCTTTCGAGCGGAGCTCGGTCGGCGCGTCGAGCGATCCGGCGGTGAAGGCGATCTTCGGATCGCCTTCGGTGTCGAAGAAGAGGGACGCTCCGCACTCGCCGCAGAACCCGCGACGCACGTCTTTCGACGACGCGTACCAGCGGAGGCCGCGGCTCTCGACGAGGACGAAGTCCGCTCGATCGACGGCCGCGTAGGCACCGACGTGACCGTGCCACCGTCGACACATCGAGCAGTGGCAATAGGTGACGCTCGTCGTCTTCCCGCGGAGCTCGTACTTCACGGCGCCGCACAGACAGCCGCCCGACTTCATGCGTGCGAGGGTACCGCAGACGACAAAAGCAAAAGGCCCCGAGGTTGCCCTCGAGGCCCAGTTCTCACGTCGCTTCCTCTTGCGAGGGTGGCGACCCCAGCGGG
>JBDHVE010000260.1:0-8204 GCA_039809485.1 Polyangiaceae bacterium
GGCATGACGCAACTTCTCGCGTACGAGGCCGGCTGGCGCGCACGGGAGCGCGCGGACTTCTGACGAGTCGTCAGACGTCAACGTCCACGTCAACGGCATCGTCAACGTCGCGTTCGCCGCGAGCCGTCGCGCGTGCGCGCGGTGGTGACGGTCTCGCCGTAGCAGCGACTCCGGAGCGGTCGCGTTGACGTTGACGTGGTCGTGGACCTTGACGTGGTCGTGGACCTCGACGTGAACGTGAACGTGGACCTGGACGTGCAGACATTGACGTCAGAGCTCGGCGCGATCTTGCGACGGGACGCCGGAAGCCGAACGCGCTCGTCAAACGTGGGACGACCCCGTCCACGTTCACGTTCACGTCAACGTCAACGTCAACGTCCACGACGACGTCAACGTCAACGTCCACGACGACGACAACGTCAACGTTCACGTCAACGTCCACGTCGACGTCCACGTCTACGTCGTCGGACGCCCGATCGACCGCGCCGGCGGGCGCGAGACGCCCTTGCTGTCCGCGTCGAGGAAGCGCCACGGCTCGTCGGCCCATTCGCCCGCGTAGGCGACGCCGACGCGCGGCGTCGCGATCGTGCGGACGCGACCGGCGCGCGGCGCGAGCGTGATGACGTCGTCGTCGACGAGGTCGACCGCATCGTGCACGCGCGTGATCCCGAGCGCGCGCGTGAGGCGGCCGGGGCCGTCGGCGCGCATGCCTTCGTCGACGCCGAGGACGGGCTCCACCGCACGGACGAGGACCGCGTGGCCCTTCCCCTCCCCGAAGCAGACGACGTTGAAGCAGTCGTACATGCCGTAGATGAGGAAGACGTACGCGTGGCCGGGCGGACCGAAGAGCGTCTTCGTCCGCTTCGTGAGGCCCGCGCGCGCGTGGCACGCGAGGTCCTTCGGTCCGCGGTACGCCTCGGTCTCGACGATCCGTCCGACGCGGACGCGCGCGCCGTGACCGCGCGGGGCCTTGTCGTCGCGCCTGTCGTGCGGCTCGTGGACGACGAGATAGGTGCCGAGGAGCGCCTTCGCGACGACGAGCGCATCGCGGGCGTAGAAGCTCCGCGGGATGCGCTCGTCGATGTCGAACGGCAGCTCGTTCAGGGCACGAGCTCGATGTCGACGCGGCGGTCCTGCGCCCAGCCGGCCTCGTCCTTGCCGGTCGCGTCCATCTCGCCGCGCGACGTCGCCGTCATGCGCGGGCGGCCGACGCCGAGGTCGATCATGTAGCGGAGGACGGCGTCCGAGCGGCTGCCGCCGAGCGTCATGTTGTACTCGGGCTCGCCACGGGCGTCGGCGCGGCCGGTGAGTGTGACCTTGCGGTCCTTGAGCGGGCCCTCGGAGAGGCAGCGCGCGACCTGGCCGAGCATCGTGCGGTCCTCTTCGGAGAGCGCCGCCGAGTCGTAGTCGAAGCTCGTCGACGACGCCGACTTCGCGGGGTCACGCGGGCTGATGCCGCATGCCTGCGCGATGACGTCGGAGACGGCGAGGCCCTGGGTCTGGACCGTGAAGGTGTCCGGCTTGCCGGACGCGCCAGCCTGCCCCGCCGGGAGACCGGCGGACGTCGTGGTCGCCTGCCCCACGGCGGCGGCCGTCTGGGCGCCGGGTGCCTGGGGCGACTTCGCCTTGCGGGTGAAGCCCGGCGAGTCGCAGCCCGATGCGAAGGCGAGCGCGAGCAGAGCAGTCGGAACGAGGAGCTTGGTCCGGAGCGTGAGACGCGCGTTCATGGTCCGACATCCAACCGGATGCGCCTGGGACGGGCCAACTTCACGGCCCGAGGTGTGCTACCGGATCGATCCCGATGGACGTCACCGTTCTGCTCGAACCGAAGATCGACCTCGAACGCCTCTCCGCCGTCCTCGACGGCCTCGGTCACGAGGGCCGCGTCCACACGACGCGTAGCTGGAGCGGCAAGACGATGGCGGCGCTCTTCGAAGCAGCGAAGGGGCTCCCGATCGACCTCGACTTCCTCGTGCCCGCCTCGGTCGGACCGCTGGTGGAGGTCATCCACGACGGGCACAACTCCCTCCCGCTCTTCTCGCACTTCCAGAAGCGCTTCGTGAAGCTCGACGACGAGGACGTGAAGGTCGCCGGCTACAACCACAACGAGGGGCTCGCGGCGCTCCCGGGGCCCGGCTACTTCGTCGTGCGCCTGGGCGAGGGCGCGCACGAGGGCGAGCTCGCGATCGACTACACGAAGCAGCCCAAGCACAAGCCCGAGTCTTGGCCGCGGATCCAGGAGAACGGCGGTGTCCTCGGCGGCATCGTCTACGGCGGGATGATCGACTACCTCCGCAGGATCTCGACGCACGTGTCGATCGGACACGCGACGCGCGACGACAAGTCCCGGGGCCAGTACTTCGCGCTCGTGCGGAGGGATCCCGGCTGACCGTGGCCGAGCGCACGCTCACGCTGCGAGTGGTCGATCGCATCGGGGACATCCCCGCCGAGGCGTGGAACGCCCTCGTCCGCGAGGACGCGTCGCCGTTCGTCGAGCATGCGTGGCTCGCGTGCCTCGAGGAGGCCGGATGCGTGGGCGAGAAGGCAGGGTGGATTCCGCATCACCTCGCGCTCTACGACGGCGAGGAGCTCGTCGCCGCCGCGCCCGCGTACGTGAAGACGAACAGCGAGGGCGAGTTCGTCTTCGACTGGAGCTGGGCCGATCTCGCGAACCGGCTCGGCATCGACTACTACCCGAAGCTCGTCGTCGCCGTGCCGTTCACGCCCGCGAGCGGGCATCGCGTGTTGTGGAAGGAGGGGCGGGATCGACAGGAGACGATCGGGATCTTCGCGAGCGCGGTGAAGACGCTCGTGAAGGAGCTCGAGGTCTCGAGCGCGCACGTGTTGTTCCCCGGCGAAGAGGAGGCGCGGGCATGGGGCGCAGGCGGCTTCGCCGTGCGCCACGGCGTGCAGTACCACTGGTCGAACCAAGGGTTCGCCGACTTCGAAGACTTCCTGAAGACGCTCCCGTCGAAGAAGCGCACGCAGCTCCGACGCGAGCGGAAGCAGCCGGCGATGGACGGCGTGACGATCCGCACCCTCGCGCCGGAGGAGCTCGACACGCGCATCGCCGACACGATGTACGAGCTCTATCTCACGACCGTGGACAAGTACTTCTACGGGCGGCGGTATCTGAACCGGAAGTTCTTCCGCCTCGTCGCCTCACGCTTCGCCGAGCGGCTCGCGTGGGTCGTCGCGGAGAAGGAAGGTCGCGTCGTTGCGAGCGCGTTCAACGTGAAGAAGCACGAGGCGCTCTACGGCCGCTACTGGGGAACGCACGTCGACCTGCCGTTCCTCCACTTCAACGTGTGCTTCTACCACGGCATCGCGCAGGCGATCGCCGAGGGCCTCAAGACGTTCAACCCGGGCGCGGGTGGCGAGCACAAGCGCCTTCGCGGCTTCAAACCGACGCTGACGTACTCCGCCCATCACATCGCGAACCCGCGGATGCGGACTGTGATCGAGGAGCACCTGGCGCGCGAGCGGGTGGCTGTGAGCGAGTACGTCGCGCGGGGCGGGGACGAGGACGATTGAAGGGGCGGTTCAGAAGCCGCTCTTGCAGACCAGCCTCACGGGGTCCGAGGCTGCCGGCGTGCACGCGGTTCCGATCCCGCCGCTACACCCGCAGGCGAGCCCTGTGCTGCACCAGACGACCTCGCACGGCGTAAGGCGTGCGCGGACGCAGCGAGGGGCCGTGTAGCTCGGATCAATCGCGGAGAGGTCCGTGCACATCTCGCCGGCCGCGCAGTCCGATGTTCGTTCGCACGGGCCGAAGACGAGCTCGGGCCGACTGACGACGGGCGCGGGACCGAACTGGGGCTCGCACCCGATGTTCCTGGGCTCGCCTTCGAGGCCGGAGACCTTGCACTCGGTACACGCAGGGCAGGCGACGGCGGAGCAGAGGTTCGTGTGCACGCAGAACGAGCCGTCGTAGCGCTCGTCGATGCGATTCAGCGCGACGCACGCCGCACCGTTCGGACAGTCCGAGGCACAAGGTCCCTCGACGAGCTCGGGGTGGACGAGGCGGATCTGGCCGCCGTCGGGGATGCATTGCGCGGCGCCGTCGGACGCGACCGCGTCGGCGCCATCACGGACCGTCGCATCTGCATCTCTTGTCGACGCGGCTCCGTCCGCGCCGTCGTGAACGGAGCCTCCGCAATCCGCGGCGCTGAGCAGCGAGAGCGTCGGCACGAGTGCGACCGCGACGACGCCGATGCTGCGACGGGCCCTGACGAGAGGAAGGTACATGCTCCGAGTCGCTGCGCCGCGCGTGGCACCCCGTACAGGGCCACGCGAGCGTAGAGGGGCCGAGGTCTCGAGACAATCCGGCGGTAGCGGCGCGCGGGTCGGATCGCGTCGGGAGCGCTCGCATCGGCGTGCGCGTGCGCGCTCGCGTGCGCGTCCGCGCTGGCGTGCGCGTCCCTCTCCGCATCTCGGCGGCGCGGGCTGGGGCTACCCGCGCGGCGTTTCGCTCGGGTCGAGCGCGCCACCGGCGCGGCGCCAGCCCACCTCGAGCAGCCACGTGCTCGGTGGCGCCGTGTCCTCGGCGCCGTCCGGGCCGTCCCGCGTGCGCGCGACCGGCGCGGCCCACCCGTTGAACGTGCTCGCCGTCGACAGCGGATCGAGCGCGTTCCGCCCCACACAACCGTGCTTGCGCCCGTTCTGCAGCACGTAGACCAGCGCGTGACGGACCTCGCGCGGCGACGTGAGATCGTGCCGGTGATACCGGTCGCCCCAGATCTTCCCGTGCCGCCGACGACGGACCACTTCGTTGATCCGCTTCGCCAGCCGAATCACGAGCCGACGCATCCCGCACGACAGGGCGCGCGCATCCGCCGCCTCGACGATCAGGTGGATGTGGTCGGCCTGCAGCGAGTAGTGGACCACGTGGAAGCCGTCGGCGACGCGGTCGGTCGCGCGCCGGCGCCGCTTCCATCGGCGATCCCTCATCGCGGAACGCTCCGGCCGCTCGGCAGGCGCCGGCCGCGCCGGCGCCGCCTGTTCGAGGACGGCGCCTTCCGCCTCCCTTCGCGCCTTCGCTTTCGCCTTGGAGATCGCCGCGGCCGACACCTCACGGAATACGCCGCGCGCAAGCTCCGCGACGAGGTCCGCCCGAAACGACGGAACACCCCGATTCGCCCGCAGCGTGACGTGCACGGGAGACCCACGGTCGAGCGACGGCCTACCCCGGTGCTCGACACACGGGCGCTTCGCGACGCGCTTCCGCCCTGCGTTCTTCCGCGCACCGCCGTGCGGCCGGAAACCGAGCCCGAGCTGCTCGCCCGCCCGCCCCTTCTTCCTGCCGGTCGCTCGCGCCACGTCCCGTTCTTCCTCGCCAGGTTGGCAAAACTTGACTAGGCGATAGTGTAATTCCCGCGTACCCGGAGGCAAGGACGGAAGCGGCAATTCTGCGATGGATTCACGTTGGATCCGAGCCCCGCCGAGGCCACCTCGCCGCACCACATTCCGGCAACAGTTCCGCGTCCGCCGACCGACGCGAAGAACCCGCCTGGCGTCCAGACCGCCTGCCCGCCGCGCAGGAACTCGTGAGGCCGTCGACGGCCGCCCGTCTCGTCCCGCCCCGCGTTGCGCCGTTGCCGAGGCAGTCGCGACACGCCGATCCCGCGAGCGCCCGCACGAGCGCGGTGTATGCCGCCGAAGAGCAAGCAGTGCTCGTCCGGGCACCATGTCACCCCGACGCGCGAGGACGGGTTCACGGCCCCTCTTCCGAACCGCCCCTCCACGACGGCCGTTTCAGGGTGACCTTCATCTCCACCGATGCCGCGCCGACGGCACACCGCACCGTCCCCTTCCCCTCCCGCTCGGCTTCGATCTCCACAACCTGATCGTTCACCGCCCAGAGTCGGACGAAGCCCGGCGGATCGAACGTCACCTTGTTCGCAGCGCCGAGCGCGATCGTGCCGTCCCGCAGCCGAAGCACGGGGACGAACCGTTCGTCCGCGAGCGGCCACGGGAGCGGATGCGGGGACTTCCCGGCGAGTGTCTTCGGGACGTTGGGGTCCGCGAGCGCGTCTCTGAGCTCGTAGTCCGTCCAGAGCTCGATCGCGACGACCTCCTCTTCCGCCGCCACGCGCAGCGGGAGCGAACCGATGACGCCCGCCGCAGCGACCGTCAAGGTCGCCTCGCCGGTCTTCTTCGTCACGACGTCGAAGCCGGTGGCCAGCGAATCCGGGATCACACTGACCACGTCCCCTCTGCCCCCGACCTCGAGCGCGCCGCGCACGTCGAGCGGGTCGAACAGCGCCGAGCTCGCGAACGCGAACCGCCACCACGCGCGCGATCCGAGGAGCAGCCCGACGCCGGGCAGGGCGTAGTTGTCATTTCCGGGCGTGATCGCGACCGACTCCGGCTGCCAGAACGTGATCGGCACCGCCTTCTCGATCGAATCTCCGTCGTCCGTCTCGATCTGGATCACGAGCTCGGTCCTGCCCGGCGACCGCGCCGTCACGGTGATCTCGTTCCCGCCCGGAGAGGCGTCGCACGCGCGCGCCGGGCACGCGGCACCCACGATCTGGAACGGGACCCGCGTCTCCGTCGCGACGTTCTCCCGCGCCACGTAGACGTACGCCGTCCCGAACGCGCCGACCGCGAGGAACGGAGGCGTCTTCACCCGGACGCTCGGCGACGGCGTTCCACATCCGAGCCCGAGCACGGCCAACACGAAGACGAGCACGACACGCGCGGTCATCACGCCCCGCTCCGGTCGTAGCTCACCGGGCACGGCGACGCGTCCGTCGGTGCCGGCAGCACGCCGTAGCGTGGCTCCCAGCCCTCGACGTCGAGCCCGTCGGCGAGCGGGTGACCCGGGATCGGCGTGGCGGTGATCGATCCGCCGGCGAGGTTCCACAGCTCGCGGACGCGCATCTCCGCGTCGAGCCCGTGCCGCTCGTCGCGCTCGAGCGTCATCGTGAGGAGATGGCCGTCGAGGGACCATCGTCCCGAGCGGCATCGGAACTTCTCCTTCGGCTCGGCGCCGGAGCGCACGAACGGCACGTCCGGATAGGCGAGGACGAAGCGCCCGTCGGGCGAGAACCACGCGTAGTAGTCGTGGTCCTCCGTCTGCGCGCGGCCGCAGCGGCCGCCTTCGCAATACCAACCGGGGTTCACCCGGAGCCACGAGCTCTCGGGGAGGTACGCGTCGGTTTCGCCGAGCCCACAGCCCGGCAGCAACATCGAGCACGCGAGCGCGCGAACGAGCTTCATGCCCGGAAGCTACGGGCGGCGCCCCCGTCCGGCGACTCGCGACCTACTCGTCGAGAAGGACGAACGATTGTCGCCGCGCGGCCGCGGTCTACTCGCGTCCGACGTCCCGCTCGTTCAGATCTCCGTCGTCTTCGCGGCCGCCCACTCGTCGGCGAGATCCAGGTCTCGAGCCCAACGCTCGATGTAGGCCCGATCGAGCGCAGCGCCGACGGTCGCGACGATCCCCGCGACGTCGCGACGTTGACGCTCGGACCCACCGGCGAGCTTGGACCACTCGAGCTTCGCGATCACCGTGTCCTCCGGCGACGCAACGAACACGGGCACACCGAGGACCGTCATCTGCATGCGACGCGCGAACTCGTCGCGGCTGAAAGGGCGATTCTTCCGCACGATGAGGTCGACCTTCCACCCCGAAGCCAGGTCGATGACGTTGAACATCGAGCGGCGTCGGTACGCGTCGCGGGCGGCAGCGGCGTCCACGTAGTACTGGTCCGTCGGAAGCGATGCGAGCAGTGCGGCGAGCGTGGTCTCGTTCGGCGGATCGATCACCACGTCGAGGTCCTGCGTGCTCCGTGGCAAGCCATGCGCAGTGCTCGCGAACGAGCCCGCAACCATGAACGGGATTCCCGCGGCTTCGAGCAGCCCTGCGACGCGACCGAGGAGACCGCCGACCTCGCCGCTCACCGATCCACCGCGCGCGCGCGACGTACAGCGGCGGCGAGCTCAGCGCCCCAGATCCGGTCCAGCACGGCTTGACGAGCTTCCGCCTGCGTGAGCTCCGGATGCCGCCTCCGCTCGGCTTCGAACGCGATCCGCCGCACGTCCTCGCTCATCTCGGCCGCGAGGCGGATGCGCTCCGCCGGCCCGAGCCGCCGAAGCACTGCGAGCTGTGCGGCACGCGCTTTCTCGTCGGTGTCCGAGGGGATCATTCCTCTCGCGAGTCTAGGCGAGGATCGCTCGTCCGCAAGCGGCGGCGCGCC
>JBDHVE010000261.1:0-8142 GCA_039809485.1 Polyangiaceae bacterium
GTGGTCGTCCTGCCGGCAGACGCGGTGCCGGTTCGGCAGCGGCTCCGCCACCGGCTGCCACGTCTCGTGCAGCGGGAGCCCGAAGTGCTCGACGACGTGCTCGAAGTCGGTCTCGGTCGCGTAGACGTCGGCCCAGTCGGGAGACTCCTCGCGCGCGAACGGGCCGCCGGCTTCGGTCGGCATCGTGATCGTGATCTCGAGCCCGCACGGGAACCGGAGCGCCCACGCGTCGTAGGTGCCGATCCCGTCGAGCCACTCGTCGCGCACGACGGGCTCTCCGAAGCGGTCTTCGACGACGCTTCGACCGACCCGCGCGGAGAACACCTGCCGCACCGGCGCCGAGAGCTCGTTCGGCGTGATCCGCGTCGCGCTCATGCCCTCACGAGGTAGGGCCGCGCTCCCGACATGGGAAGGGAACGTCCGCCGCTCTGAGCCTCACGCCGTGCGCGAGGCCGCGATCGTCTCGTGCACGAAGCGGAGCTTCTCGATCGACCTCGTCGAGAGGACGAAGGGATACGCGTCTCCCTTTCCCAACCCGCGGTTCAGGTTGTTGAGGACGTAGGTGATCGGCCCCCAGCTCTCCATCATCCGCTCGAATGTCGCGCGGCTCGCGGTCGGGTCGGGGACGCTCGTGACGGTGGGCTCGTCGGCCCGCGCCGGCGTGATCGAGATGCCCGACGTCGCGGCGGTCTCCAACGTGTCGACCATGTGGAGATAGTGCGCCCACGTCTCGGCCCAGTCCTCCCACGGATGCATCGTGGCGTAGGCGCTGACGTGGCTCTCCTGCCAGCTGGCGGGAGCGCCTTCCGCGTAGTGCCGCTTCACGCACGCGTCGTAGTCCTGGCGCTCGTCGCCGAAGAGCGCGCGGAACGCTTCGAGCCGCGCGGACGGTCCGCGTAGGACGAGCTCGCTCCAATAGTAGTGCCCCGACTCGTGCCGGAAGTGACCGAGGAGCGTGCGGTACGGCTCGCCCAGATCCACGCGGCGCTTCACGCGCTCGGCATCGTCGGCCTCTTCGAGCGCGAGGGTGATGACGCCGCCGGCGTGTCCCGTCATCGCGCCTTCCATGAAGTCGAAGGCGAGGCCGTGGTCGACGTCCACCCGCTTGCTACGCAACGGCAGCGCGAGCTGATCGAGCGTGTAGACGAGACGACGCTTCGCCGTCTCGAGCTTGTACCAGAGGTGGTCGTTGCCGGGCTTCGAGAGGTTCGGGATCGTCCGCGTGAGGTCACACGCGCGGCACAGCGAAGCGTCCAGGTGCGCCGGGATCGCCCAGTTGCAGACCTGGTGCTTCACGTAGTTCTCGCACAAGCGGACGCGGAGCCCGGATCGCGTACGGAACGCGTCTCCGTCCGCATCGAGCGACACGAGATCCGACGCGGACGGCACGAACGCGAGCGCCCTCCCGCACCGCATGCAGGCGACGTTCTCGAAGAAGAGAAGCTGCCCGCAGTGGTCGCAGTGGAAGACCTTCATCGAGATTCGACCCGAAGGCGTAGGAGCGATGGGCCTTCGTGTCCATGGGGCGGAGCGTCACGGCAGGCCGAGCTGCGTGCGGATCTTCGCCGGACGCGCCGCGAGCCACGCATAGAGGAGCGTCGTCTCGGAGTCGTAGTAGTCGAGCGGTGCCTCGCGCTTCGGGTCCGCCTTCACGTACGGGTCGATCTGCGCGTGCCACGTCTGCGCGAGGTTCACGAGGCCGAGCGTCTCGTAGCGCGCGAGCACGACCTTCGTCCTGTCCTTGTAGGCATCCCAGCACGCCGCCGAGAGCTTGCAGCGGCCGAGGAGCGTGGGCCCGTTGCCGGCCGGCTTCGGGTCGTTCGCGTCGACGACGGCTTCGCGATCCGAGAACGTGAGGTCGGTCGACCACGGGAGGAGCCGCAGGATGCCCGCCTGGTCGCCCGCCATGAAATAGTTGTGCGAGCCCCAGATCCCGAACGCGTAGCCGTCGTAGTGACCGACCGCGGCCTCGGTCGCGGAGTAGGTGAGCCACTGGTTCGTGTCGAGGTGGCCGCCGACGTCGGCGAGCAGCGTCGCGTTCTGTGCGTTCTGCACGGACTGGAAGAGCGCGACGACGTCGGGCCTCGTGTCGACGCCGACGTCGACCTCGAACCCGTCCTCCACGCCGGGCAGCCACTCGCTGCCGTAGTTCACCTCGTAGAGGGTGCTCGCATTGGCGCCGAAGAGCCGCACGATGAGGTCCTTGTTCGGCGTCTCGATGTTCGCGTAGAGGCCGTAGCTCGCGCCGTTGACGACGACCTCGGCCGCGTTCGCGCGCGGCGCGGGCAGTCCTTCGGCGCGGAACACGTGGTACGCGAGGCGCTCGGCGAGGAAGGTCGGATCGCTCACCATGTTGTTGAGCGTGATCTCCTTCAGGCCGAGGAGCTTCTGGCCGTTCACGTACTTGTCGAAGCGGACCTTGAACGCTGCCTTCTGCGGCAGCGCGCGGAAGGTCGACGTTCCCTTCCGGCGGACGCCGACGTCGGCGAACGTCGTCGCTCCGTACTTGAACGTCGCGTGCACCCAGGTCTTCTGGTCGGCCTCGGCGGTGCTCTCGAGGATCGCGAGCGCCGCCGCGTCGAACCCGAGCTCGAACTTCTGGACGACGTCGGGATCGTAGAGCGGCGCGGTCGGGTCGGGCGGAGGGGCGGCGTCGGCGTCCGGCGCGGCGTCGGCGTCCGGCGCGGCGTCGGCATCGCGCGCGGCGGCGTCGGCATCCGCCGTCTTCCCGGCGTCGGTCGCGCCGTCCGGACGGCTCGCGGCGCCGTCGACCGGCGACGCGCCGTCCGCGCTGGACGTCTCCTCCGCGCCGCCGTCCTCGGGCGGTGGGGTCTCCTCGGCGGCGTCGGAACAGCCGATGGCGGTGAACGAGCAGCCCACGAACGACACCGCCAGGGCGAGAAGGCCTGGCGCGAAGACCGAGCGGAGTCGCATGCGGTCGGCCGGTGCACGCGTCACGCCAGGCGTCGGTCCGAGCAACGCCGCGTGGTTGGCGGCGCCGTACCTCGACCGTGGTGCTGCACGGCTCGCGTCGCGAGCGCAGAACGCGCGCCTCGTGCCGTCGCAGTCAAGCTTCTACGCGTCGCCGAGGTGCCCTAACGTCGAGACTCCCCTCGATGTCGATCCACGTCGCGCTGCACCACCGCACCACGTACCGCTACGAGCGCGCGATCGCGCTCGGCCCGCAGAGCGTCCGGCTCCGGCCGGCGCCCCACTGCCGGACGCGGATCCTGTCCTACTCGCTCACGGTCCGTCCGGCGAAGCACTTCCTCAACTGGCAGCAGGACCCGCAGTCGAACTGGATCGCGCGGATCGTCTTCCCGGAGAAAACCGCGGAGCTCGACATCGAGGTCGACCTCGTCGCGGAGATCGACCCGATCAACCCGTTCGACTTCTTCCTCGAGCCCGAGGTCGAGGAGTGGCCGTTCGCCTACGACGAGAGCCTCCGCGCCGAGCTTGCGCCGTATCGTATCGCGATGTCGTCGCCGCGCCTCGACGCGTACGTCCGGACGGTCGCGCGCGACAAGACGCGCACGAGCGACTTCCTCGTCGCGTTGAACCAGCGGCTCTGCCGCGAGCTCGAATACCGGGTGCGGCTCGAGCCGGGTCTCCAGACGCCCGACGAGACGCTCGAGAAGCGCTCCGGCTCGTGTCGCGACAGCGGGTGGCTGCTCGTCCAGATCCTGCGTCAGCTCGGATTCGCGGCGCGGTTCGTCTCCGGCTATCTCGTCCAGCTCACGGCCGACGTCGAGCCGCTCGAGGGACCGAAGGGGCCGAGCGCCGACTTCGTCGACCTCCACGCATGGTGCGAGGTGTACCTGCCCGGCGCCGGTTGGATCGGTCTCGACCCGACCTCCGGCCTCCTCGCCGGCGAGGGCCACCTCCCGCTCGCCGCGACGGCGGAGCCTTCGATGGCGGCGCCGGTGAGCGGCCTCGTCGAGAAGTGCGAGGCGGTCCTCGATCACGCGATGCGCGTGACGCGCATCCACGAGACGCCGCGGGTCACGAAGCCGTACGCGGACGAGACCTGGCGCGCGATCGACGCGCTCGGCCACGCGATCGATCGCGAGTTCGCCGCCGGCGACGTGCGCCTGACGATGGGCGGCGAGCCGACCTTCGTGTCGGCCGACGACCTCGAGGGCGAGGAGTGGAACACCGCCGCGCTCGGCGAGACGAAGCGCGCACGCGCGATCGATCTCTTCCACCGCCTCCGCGCGGAGCACGCGCCGAAGGGCCTCGTCCACTTCGGACAGGGCAAGTGGTACCCGGGCGAGCAGCTCCCGCGCTGGGCCCTCAACCTGTTCTGGCGGAAGGACGGCGTCCCGCTCTGGGAGAACGACGCGCTCCTCGCCGACGAGCGCGCACCGCGCGGCGCGGACGCGACCGACGCCGCGCGCGTCCTCCGCGGCGTCGCCGAGCACCTCGGCCTCGATCCGGCGCGCGTGTTCCCCGCGTACGAGGACGCGCTCTACTACCTGTGGCGCGAGCGAAAGCTGCCGGTGAACGTCGATCCGCTCGACGCAAAGCTCGACGATCCGCTCGAGCGCGAGCGCCTCCGCCGCGTCTTCATACAGGGGCTCTCTGCCGTCGTCGGGCACGTGCTGCCGATCGCCGCGCGCGACGGCACGTTCCGGAGCGGGCCGTGGCCGCTCCGCGGCGGGCACTGCTTCCTCGTGCCGGGCGACTCGCCGCTCGGGTATCGCCTTCCCCTCGAGGGCCAGCCGTGGGTCGCCGAGAAGGACGCGGAGCCGTTCGCCGAGGCGGACCCCGCTGCGCCGCGAGGTCCGCTGCCGTCGCGTGCGCAGGCGGCAGTGCCGATACGCGTGCCGAATGCACTCGATCGGATCCCGGCCCCGAAAGAGTCGGCGCCGTGGATCGTGCGGACCGCGATGTGCGCGGAGGCACGCGGAGGCGTCCTCCACGTGTTCATGCCTCCGGTCGAGACGCTCGACGACTACGTCGCGCTCGTCGCGGCCGTCGAGGCGAGCGCAACGGCCGCGAGCGTGCCGGTGCTGCTCGAGGGCTACCCGCCGCCGCGCGATCCGCGCCTCGCGCAGCTGAGCATCACGCCGGACCCCGGCGTCGTCGAAGTCAACATCCATCCGTCGGCGAGCTGGGACGACCTCGTCGCGACGACGACCCACCTCTACGACGCCGCGTACGCGTCACGCCTGTGCGCCGAGAAGTTCCTCGTCGACGGCCGGCTCGTCGGCACCGGCGGCGGCAACCACGTCGTCCTCGGCGGAGCGACCGTGAACGACTCGCCGTTCCTCCGCCGTCCCGACCTCCTCCGCAGCTTCCTCGCGTATCACCACCAGCACCCGTCGCTCTCGTACCTCTTCTCCGGCCTCTTCCTCGGGCCGACGTCGCAGGCACCGCGGATCGACGAGGCGCGGAACGACGCGGTCTACGAGCTCGAGATCGCCTTCCGCGAAGTCTCGCGGCGCACGAGCACGCGCGAGGAGACCCCGCCGTGGCTCGTCGACCGCCTCTTCCGCGATCTGCTCGCCGACGTGACCGGCAACACGCACCGCACCGAGATCTGCATCGACAAGCTCTGGAACCCGGACAGCCCGTCGGGGCGCCTCGGGCTCGTCGAGCTCCGGTCGCTCGAGATGCCGCCCCACGCGCGGATGAGCCTCGCGCAGCAGCTGCTCCTCCGCGCGATGGTCGCGCGCTTCTGGAAGGAGCCGTTCTCGCCGCCGCGCCTCGTGCGGTGGGGGACCGAGCTCCACGACCGCTTCATGCTCCCCCACTTCGTGTGGCAGGATTTCGGGGACGTGCTCGCCGAGATGACCGCCGCCGGCTACGCGTTCGACCCGGCCTGGTTCGCGCCGCATTTCGAGCTGCGGTTCCCGGAGCTCGGCGACTTCGAAGCGCGCGGCGTCCACGTCGAGCTCCGGACGGCGCTCGAGCCGTGGCACGTGACGGGCGAGGACGGCGCGATCGGCGGGACGGCACGCTACGTCGACTCGTCGCTCGAGCGCGTCCAGGTGAAGGTCACCGGGATGGCGCCGGAGCGCTACCGCCTCACGTGCAACGGGGTCGAGGTGCCGCTCCAGCCGACGGGGACCGTGGGGGAGAGCGTCGCCGGCATCCGCTACCGCGCGTGGAAGCCGCCGCGCTGCCTCCATCCGCACATCGGCGTCGACTCGCCGCTCGTCTTCGACCTGCATGATACATGGAACGACCGCAGCCTCGGCGGCTGCCGTTACCACGTGACGCATCCGGGCGGCCGCTCGTGGGACATCCGGCCGATCAACGCGCTCGAGGCGGCCGGCCGGCGCCGCGCGCGCTTCCAGCGCTTCGGCCACACCGCCGGTCGCGTCGCGACGCGAACGGCGTCGCCGAGCCCGGAGCATCCTTTCACCCTCGACCTGAGGCGCTTCGCCTGATGCCCACGTCCGGGACCATCCTCCGCCAGTACGTGCCGGAGGGCACGCGCTACGACGAGATGGTCGACGACATCCAGATCCCGCGCCCGCACTGGCGCGCGTTCCTCGAGCACCTCCTCGCGCTGCCGGCGGAGACGATGGCGCGGCGCGGGCACCTCGTCGAGAGCGCGCTCGAGTCGGACGGCGTCACCTACAACGTCTACGCCGATCCGAAGGGGACGAGCCGGCCGTGGGAGCTCGATCTCCTCCCGCTCATCCTCCCGCCCGAGGAGTGGGCGACGATCGCTTCGGGCGTGGCCCAGCGCGCGCGCCTCCTCGACGCGGTCCTCGCGGATCTCTACGGACCGCAGACGCTTCTCGCCGAGGGCCTCGTCGCGCCTGCGCTCGTCTACGGACAGCGCTCGTTCATGTGGCCCTTGCTCGGCGTCGAGCCGGCCGGCAAGACACGCCTTCACGTCTACGCCGCCGACATCGCGCGGTCCCCCGATGGGCGCTTCTGGATCCTCGGCGACCGCACGCGCGGACCTTCCGGCGCGGGCTATGCGCTCCAGAACCGGATGACGATCGCGCGCGCGTTCCCCGACGCGCTCACGAAGGTGTCCGTCGAGCAGCTCGGTCCGTTCTTCAACGCGATGCGCGAGTCGCTCTACGGCGCGGCCCCGGCGGACGGGGAGGATCCGCTCGCCGTCCTCCTCACGCCGGGGCCGTACAACGAGACGTACTTCGAGCACTCCTTCCTCGCGCGCTATCTCGGCTTCCCGCTCGTCGAGGGACAGGACCTCCTCGTCCGAGGCGACCGCGTCTACCTGAAGACGCTCCGCGGCCTGCGCCGCGTGCACGCGATCCTGCGGCGGCTCGACGACGACTTCTGCGATCCCGTCGAGCTGCGCGCCGACTCGGCGCTCGGGATCCCCGGCCTCGTCCACGCGATCCGCGCCGGCAACGTCGTCGTCGCGAATGCGCTCGGGAGCGGCCTCCTCGAGACGAGCGCGTTCTCCGGCTTCTACCCGGCGATCAGCAAGCGCCTCTTCGACGAGGAGCTCGAGCTCCCGTCGATCGCGACCTGGTGGTGTGGCGAGGGCCCCGCGCTCGCGCACGTGATCGAGCACCTCGACGACCTCGTCGTGAAGTCGGCCTACCCCTCGATGCGGATGGAGCCGGTCTTCGGTCACACGCTCGGGGCGCGCGCGCGAGAGGAGCTCGTCGCGAAGATGCGCGCGCAGCCCCACGCGTACGTCGCCCAGGAGTGGATCCACCTCTCGCAGGCGCCGACCTGGCAGCGGGAGACGGGCAGGATGATCCCACGCGCGACGACGCTCCGCGTGTTCGCGGTCGCGACGCCGCACGGCTACGTCGTGATGCCGGGCGGGCTCACCCGCGTCGCCCGGCACGACACCGACGTCGTCTCGATGCAGGGCGGTGGCGCGAGCAAGGACACCTGGGCGCTCGCGCAGAAGCCGGAGGCGCGGCAGCCGTTGCGTCGCCCGCGTCTCGGCGTGGCGGACGTCGCGCGGAGCGTCGTCGACATCGCGTCGCGGGTCGGAGAGAACCTGTTCTGGATGGGCCGCTACGCGGAGCGCTGCGAGAGCCATGCGCGGCTCCTCCGCGCCGCGCTCGTGCGGATCGCCGATGCGGCGCCGGAGGAGAAGGCGGCGATCGCGACGCTCGCCGGGACGTGCGAGAAGCTCGAGATCTTCCCGGAGGAGAAGAGCGGCGTGCCCGCGCGTGACTTCGTCACGGCCGTCTT
>JBDHVE010000262.1:0-8033 GCA_039809485.1 Polyangiaceae bacterium
AGAGCCTCGGCGCGAAACCCTCGCCCGCACGGCTCCGCGCGGTCCCGTTCGTGACGCCGATCTACCAGTCCGCGAACCAGCTCCTCCCCGGCGACGACGGCTGCCCGCTCCCACGGAGCGAGCGGATCATCGGTCACGAGGCGGCGACGGCGGCGATGGCGTTCGAGATCGCCGCCGTCTCCGAGCAGCTCGCGTTCGGTCCGGTGCTCGCGGCGACGTCCCTCGTGCGCGCGGGAGCCCTCGTCGAGATCAAGGTGCCCGGGTGGCGTCTGTCGGATGCACTGTTCCTCCACACCCACGGTGACCGTGTGCTCTCGAGCATCCAGCGGGCGATGATCGGCGCGCTCCGGAGCGCGCCGGAGGATTAGAGCGGGCCCTTCGCGATTTCGGAGAGCGCGAACGCGATCTCGTCCGACGTCTTCTCGACCGTCGAGCGCACGAGGTCCGCGCCGCCGTGGCCGCTGTTGCGCTCGATCCGGAGGAGGACGGGACCGCCGGCGGAGCGCGCCTGCGCGAGCGCCGCGAACTTCCACGCGTGGAGCGGAGCGACGCGGTCGTCGCTGTCGGCGGACAGGAGGAGGAGCGACGGGTACTTCTTGCCCGCGGCGATGTGGTGATACGGCGAGTAGGCGTAGAGTGCGGCGAAGTCCTTCGGATCGTCGGCCGATCCGTACTCCTCGATCCACGTCTTGCCCGATCCGAAGAGGTGGTAGCGGAGCATGTCGAGAAGCGGCACGCCGCAGAGCCCGACGCGGAAGAGATCGGGCCGCTGCGTCCACGCGGCGCCGACGAGGAGACCGCCGTTCGAGCCGCCGCGGACGGCGATCCGTGAAGGCGACGAGAGCTTGTCGGCGGAGATCTTCTCGAGGATCGCGTAGAGGTCGTCGAACACGTTCTGCTTCACGTGCCGCATCCCGGCCGTGTGCCACGCCTCGCCGTACTCGGCGCCGCCGCGGAGGTTCGTGAGGACGTAGACGCCTCCGCGCTCGAGCCACGGCACGACGCTGCTCGTGAAGTACGGCTTCTGGGTCCCGAGGAAGCCGCCGTAGCCGTAGACGAGGGCCGGCGCGCGACCGTCGAGCACGAGGTCCTTCTTCCGGACGACGAAGTACGGCACCTTCGTCCCGTCCTTCGACGTCGCGAACTGCTGCTCGACGGCGTAGGGCGCAGGATCGAACGGCAGCTTCACCCGGAAGAACGTCGTCTCCTGCCCGGAGCCCACGCGGGTTGCGTGGATCTCGTTCGGGTGAACGAGCGAGGTGAAGCTGAAGAACGCGAGGTCGTCGTCGGGCCGGCCGTAGAGCGAGGAGGCCGATCCCGGCGCCGGGAGCGGCACCTCGCGAACGAGCTTTCCGTCGACGTCGTGGATCTCGAGCCGGGACCGCACGTCCTCGAGGTACGAGAGCGAGAGCTTGCCGCCGACGATCCCGAAGCTCTCGAGCGTCGCGCGTGGGTGCTCGGGCACGATCTCCTGCCAGGCGTCGCGCGCCGGCTTCGCCGGATCGATCCGGAAGACGTGGCCGCGCGAAGCCCCCTCGTCGGTCCGCACGAAGAAGCGCCCGCCGTGGGACACGACCTCGTACTTGTTCGTCCGGCTCGCGACGAGATGGCTGTACTCGGGGCCGGGCGTCCACGCGTCCTTCGGCGCATCCTTCACGCTCTTCGCGACGGGGTGCTTCGCGAGATCCCGAACCCAGAGGTCGTTGCTGGTCCAGCCGTGCGAGACCTCGACGAAGAGCCAGTGCCCGTCGAACGAGATGTCACCCGAAAGGAATGTCGTCGGGTCTCCCGTCCGCGGCACGACGGTGACGTCCTGCTTCGGGTCGGAGCCGAGCTTGTGGAAACGCACTTCCGCATGCCCCGGCCGCTCCGCGGTCGGGACGGTGCCGGCCGCGGGCACCCACGTGTAGAAGAAGCCGCTGCTGTCGGGCAGCCACTGCGGGTTCGCGTACTTCGCGCCCTCGATCCGATCGATCTCCGAGTCCTTCATCGTGTCGACGTCGAGGACGTGGAGCGTCGCCTCGTCCGAGTTGTTCGGCTTCTTCGCGTAGGCGACCTTCTTCCCGTTCCGCGAAGGCGCCCAGCGACCGAGCGCGACGCTCCCGTCGGTCGACCACGCGTTGGGATCGAGCAGGACGCGCTCCTTCGACGAGACCGTCGCGCTCGCGCCGGGCACGCCGGGAAGCGCGCCGTCTCGGACGTGGACGACCCACTTCTCGCTCGTCGCAGCGCGCTTCGCGTAGAACCACCGGCTGCCTTCGCGATGAGGCATCCCGTGCCCTTCGACGTAGAAGAGCTCCTTCAGACGCGCGGCGATCGCGTCGCGCTCCGGGAGCTTTCCGAGCCACGCGCGCGCGAACGCGTCCTCCGCCGCGAGCCACGTCTTCACCGCTTCGTTCTTCCCGTCCTCGAGCCAGCGGTACGGATCGGAGATGGTTGCACCATGCAACGTTTCCGTGACCGGCTCCGTCGGGGTCGCCGGATAGCCGTACGACGGCAGCGCGACGCCTGCGTCGGAGGCCGCCGCGCGCGGCGCCGGGCGAGGCGCGGGGACGGGCGAAGGCTCCCGCGCGGGAGGGCCGTCCCCTCCACATCCCGAGGACGCGAGAGCGAGCACGAACGCGGAGGAGAGGACCCGGGCCTTCATCGGGCCGGCAGCCTAGCCCACCCGCGCGCAACGCTTGCGGACGACGCGCGCGTTGCGGACCGACGAACGCCGATTCGCTCGTCATTTCAAGAGCTCACGGGTGGCATACCGACTGCATCGCGCGACCCTCATGTCGGAAGCCCAGCACGATCTCGCGCACGAATTCCCGGAGCTCAGAGACAAGATCTCGCTGCTGAAGTCCTCGCACGCGCACTTCGCGAACCTCCTCGGCCGCTACCACGAGGTCGTGAAGCAGGTGCATCGCATCGAGGCAGGGATCGAGACCCCGGGCGACGCCTTCGTCGAGAACCTGAAGAAGCAGCGGCTCTACCTGAAGGACGAGCTCTACTCGATGCTCCGGAAGAGCAGCTGAGGGCAGCGGGCCGGGGTGGGAACGTGGGGCACGCACCCGGCCCTCCTGGTCGCTGCACCCCGATGGATCGCGCGTCGTCCAGCTGCCCGTTTGCTGCACGCCTGGGAAACGCGATCCAGATGGCGGCCTCGGGATCACGGTCCGCCCCACACCGGCACCACCGCGAACTCCAGGGAGATCCCGCGCGGCCGGGGAGACCACAGGGCGGTCCGGGCGACGGCAAGGAAGCTGCAGATGGGGTGAGCATGGCGAGCGACCGTCGCTCCAGGCCCGAACCCTCCCCGGCCCTCCGGCCGTGGTCCGTCGCCCTCGCGGCGATGGCAGCCGTCGCCCAGAGCGATGGCGGGAGCGGTCTCGCCCACCTGGTCGAGGTGGCGGGATTCAAGAAGGCGCCAGCGGTCACGTTCGTGATCAAGAAGGTCCGCCGCCCGCGACCGCCCGCGCACGAGCTGCCCCCGCGCTTTCGCGACGTGCCGTACGCCGACGACGAGCCCACCGTGCTCCTCCCCGTCGACGCGCGCCCGCTCCGCGCGCTCGCGTGACCGCGCCTGACAGGCCTCGACGACGCGACTAAGCTCCGCGCCGATGCTCGTCGACTCCTTCCCGGTCGGACCGCTCGGCTGCACGTGCTCGATCCTCTTCGACCCGACGTCGAAGCGCGCTTTCGTCGTCGACCCCGGCGGTGACGAGGGCACGATCGAAGCGAAGCTCCGCGCGCTCGGCGCTCACGTCGAAGCGATCGTCCACACGCACACGCACATCGATCACGTCGGCGCGACCGCCGGCGTGCAGCGCGCAACCGGCGCACGTGCGTGCATCCACGAAGACGATCGCTTCCTCTACGCCCTCTTGCCGGTGCAGTCCGCGATGCTCGGCGTCGCGATGCCCGAGATGGTGGAGATGGAGGGCTCGCTCGCGGACGGGACGTCGCTCCGCGCGGGCGGCCTCGAGATGGGCGTGCTCCACACGCCCGGGCACACGCCCGGCAGCGTCACCTTCGTCGTCGCTTCGGAGGGCAAGACGCACGTGTTCACCGGCGACACGCTCTTCCGCCGCGGGATCGGACGGACCGACCTCTGGGGCGGAGACCAGACCAAGATCCTCCGCTCGCTGAAGGACAAGATCCTCACGCTGCCCGACGACGCGCGGGTTGTGCCGGGACACGGCCCGACGACGACGATCGGCGAAGAGCGCGCGAAGAACCCGTTCGTGCGCTGACCGCTACTCGGTCGGCGTCGGCGTCGGCGCGAGGTCGGGCTTCGGCTCGGGCTTCGGCGCCGGCGTCGGCTCGGGCTTCGGCTCGGGCTTCGGCGTGGGCTCGGTCCCGCCGGCAGGCTCGCCCGTTGCGGTCGCGGTCGCCGTCGCGGTCGCCGTCGCGGTCGCCGTCGCGGTGGGCTGCGGACGCGGCTGCGGGCGAGGCTGCGGACGCGGCTTCGGCGCAGGCGCCGCCGTCGCGGCGGTGGTGTCCGCGTGGCCCGCGTCGGCAGACGCGGTCGTCGCCCCTGCATCGGCCGATGCCTTCGCACCGGCGTCGGCAGCAGCCTTCACGCCCGCGTCGGTGGTCGTGTCGACCGCGAGGGCGACGGCGGCGTCGGCCTCGGGCGTCGCCGAGGCGGACGCCGGAGCGCTCGCGCTCGGAGGGGTCGGCGTCGCGGAAGGAGGCACGGGCGTCGGCCCGCCGAGGACGCCGGCGAGCATTCCCGACTGCCACGCGAAGAGGCCGCCGCCGACGAGCACGGCGAGGAGCACGAGCGCGAGGACGAGCCCGAGGCCGCCCGACTTCTTCGGCCGTGCGACCTGCTCGGAGAGCTTCGGCTGCGGCTCGGACTTCGCGACGGTCGCGGACGCGGACGCGACCGACGGCGAGGACACCGCAGGCGCCGACGGCGCGGGCGTCGAGGCGGCGGGAGCGGCGGCCGGCGGCGGCGCCGACGGCGACGGCATCACGACGGTGTCGCCGGACTGCACGCGCGCGCTCACCGGCGTGAGCTCCTCCTTCGGCGCGGCCTCACCCGGACGCGGGCCGGAGAAGAGCGGGTTCTGTCCGATCTCGTCGAGCGAACCGCCCGCTTCCTTGAGCGCTTCCTCGAGGAGCTCGGCGGCCTGCTTCATCACCGTCGGCTCACGCACCTGCTCGGTGCCGCTGTCGGCGGTGAAGCTCGGGAACATCGGCTCTGCCGCGCGGGGTGCGGGCGTCTCCGTCGTCGGCGCGGCGGCAGGCGCCTCCGCCGTCTCCTCGAGCGACGATCCGGCGGCGGGCGGCGGCGCGGATGCGCCGATCCCGATCCCCATCATCGTCGCCTTGCGCGCCGCGATCTGCGGGCGCGGAGGTCCGCCGGCGCCGAGCTTCGGCTCCGACGGACGCTCGGCGGGGACCCCGGGGCGCGGCGACGACGAGATCGGCGCCGGCGGCGCCGCGGGCGCCATCATCGGCGTCTTCGGACCAGGCGACGTGGGCGCGGCCGCGGCCGGCGGCGCGACGCCCATCACGGTCGACGCGCCGACCTTCTTCGCCGGCCGTGCACCAGCGACGCCCGGACGCGACGCGGGCTCCTCGGCCGAGAACGTCGGAGCAGGAGCGGGCGTCACCTTTCCGCCAGCTCCGGACGCGGGCGGGACGGGCAGCTTCGCGGTGTCCTTCGACACGCCGGGCGCCGGCACGCTCACCGGCACGGGCTTCGGTGCAGGCATGCTGCCGAGCGCGGAGCTCGCCGGCGGCGCCGCGGCGAGGCCGCGCAAGGTCGACGGGTGATCGCCGGCCGGAGCCTCGCCTCCGCCCTCGGGCTTCACGGCCTCGTAGGCGCTGCCCGCATCCGCCTTCTGCGTGACGAGGCGATCGATGACGGCGCGCGAGGCGTCGTCGATCTTGATGAACTTCACGCCCATGCCGGCGGGCTTGTCGGCGCCGGCCTGGGTGGGCTCGCGCTTCCACACGACGCGTCCGACACCGGCGATGACGCTCTTGTCGCCCGCGAGGCGGATCTCGAACTTGAGCAGCGTCCCCGGCGGGAACGGCGTCGGCGTCTTCACGAAGATGCCGCCCTTGCTCACGTCGTGCGAGTGGTTCTCGATGAACTCGTCGACCGTCGCGCTCTTGTAGCGAACGTTCAGGCTAACGACCTTCGCTCGCTTGTCTTTGCGCGTGTCTTGGCTCATGGGACCGCTCCCATCCTAACCGAGACGCGCTCGAAAACGCCAACCCGCGACACCAAAAACGAGCCCCAAGGACGAGGTGCCTTTCGTCGTGATATCGTGCCGAGCCCGGTGGCTTCCGACGCGACGAGAGCGCATTTTCGCGCGCACGGACGACGTCCGGTACGTCTGAGCGTCACGCTCCGGAGCGAGCGCGCCGCATGGGAACGCGCCGGCGTCGTGCTCGATCTCCACATCGCCGGCGCCGGCCTCGAGACGGATGAGCCCCTCGTCCCCGGCGATCGCCTCACGGTCGCGTTCTCCACCCCCACGCGCTGGGACCCGCTCATCGTGAGCGCGATCGTGGTGTGGGCTCATCCGCTGCGTCCGAAGCAGGAGGTCGATCTCCTCGGGCGCCCGAAGCAGAGCGCGCGCGCCGGCCTCATGTTCGACTACGAGTCGCCCGAGTCGACGTACGCCATGTACGAGATGCTCGAGGCGATCAACTTCGACTGATCGATCCGCGCCGGCGGATCGACGCCTCGAGCCGCGCGCCGAGCTCCAGGACCGCGTCTTCGGCCCCCGGCGGTCCGAGGATCTGGAGCGACCGCGGCAGCGCCGGCGTCCCCGGGAACACCCCGAACGGGATCGCGAGCCCCGTCGCGTCGATCAGGTTCCCGAGCTTGCAGAAGCTCATCGAGCGGACCGCGAGCGCGGCGCGGCCATGACGCGGAGGCTTCACCGTGAGCGTGGGCGCCACCACGAGCGCACCCGTGTCCCAGACCTGCTCGAAGCGACGACGCATGTCCTCGCGCCTCGAATCCGCGCGGCCCTTGTCGCGATAACGCGCCATGAGCGCCGTCACCGCGAGGAGCAAGATGGCGGTATTCGGATGAATGCGCCGATCGAGCCGGCCGCCCGAGATCAACCCGAGCAGCACCGCGGGCAGCGCGTGCGCGACCGGCAACTCTCCCGCGCGCATGAATTCGTCCCAATGCGCGACGAGATATTCCGTGAAGAGGGAATTCACCGCCGTCGGCGCCGGCAAGCGCTCTCCCAGCGACCAGCCGACTCCGACTTCGTGGAGCAGCGCCCCCGTGTCGGCCATGAACGACGGCCAATCGTCGTCGTGCGCCCGATCCGGCGCCCACACCACGACGCGATCGGTGGAGAAGCGCGGCGCGGGCATTTCGGGCTTTCGCAAATCCGCGCGAAGCGCGTCGATCAACGTGCGCGCGCCCTCGACGTCGCGCGTGATCGGCCCCATTCCGCACATCTCCCAGAAGAACGGCGGCAGGCGCGGGAAATGATGAAAACCCACCGGCCACGTCGCGGCCGAGAGGCGCAGACCGACGACTCCGCACCACGCCGCGGGGCCGCGGATCGAGCCGCCGAAATCGGAGCCCCATTCGAAGGCGGCCATCCCGTCCGCCACCGCCGCCGCGCCGCCGCCCGTGCTCCCGCCCGCGGTGCGCGAAGGATCGTAGGGATTCCGCACCGGGCCCCGAATGTGATTGTCGCTTTCCGTGGAAAAGGCGAGATCACACAAATTCGATTTACCGAGCATCACCGCGCCGGCGTCGCGCAGGGCGCGATGGATATGCGACGACGTCTGCGGCACGCGATTTCGATGACGCCACGAGCCGCCGGTGGTGGTGACGCCGGCGGTGTCCCACGTGTCCTTCAGCACGTAAGGAATATTCGCGAGCGGGCCCGAGGGGTTCGCGGAGCGCGAGGACTCCACGACCGTGAGCACCGCGTTCAGCGCGTCGTTGCGCGCGGCGATCCGCGAGCGACAGCGCTCGACGTCGTATCCGGCGAGGCCCGTCACTTCTTCTTCGCGCTCTTCGTGGCCTTCTTCTTCGCCGGCAAATCGAATTT
>JBDHVE010000263.1:0-7960 GCA_039809485.1 Polyangiaceae bacterium
TGTGGGTTCCGGAAACTCTGAGCGGTCCGTTCCAGAAACTCTGAGCGGTCCTGGTTCGGTGTCGTCTTCGAGATCGGCCTGAGGGACGTGCCGCGTACGCATAGACGGGCCGTCGAGCTTGAGCAAGCGACCGCGCTCGAGGATGCGGTCGACGATGGCCTCCGCGAGGTCGGGGTCGTGCAGGACGTCGCCCCACTTCTTCGGGGACTTGTTGGTCGTGAAGACCATCGCGCGTCGGCGGGCGTGCCGCTCGTTCACGACGTGGAAGAGCACGTTCGCGGCGTCGTCTTCGTAGGACAGGTAGCCGACCTCGTCGACCACGAGGACCGCGGGCTTGATGTACCTCGCGAGCGCGGCACGGAGCGCGGCGTCGCGGCTCGCGGACGAGAGCTCGCCGATGAGGTCCGCAGCCGTGACGAAGAGCGCATCGAAGCCGTTCTGGATGGCGCGGTACGCGATCGAGACGGCGAGGTGCGTCTTCCCGCGTCCAGGCTTTCCGGAAAGGATGACGGCGTTGCCCTCGGTCACGAAGTCGGGCGCGAGCAGCGAGCCGATCGTCGTGAGCCGGACGGAGGACTGCAGCGAGAAGTCGAACTCCTCGACCGTCTTCACGAAGGGGAACGCCGCCGCGTTGACGGCGCGCTGGATGCGCGTCTGACGGCGCTGCGCGATTTCCTCGCGGACGAGCACTTCGAGGAAGTGCTCGTAGGACCACGACTCCGCCTCCGCGCGTCGCACGAGGTCTCGCCAGACGCGCCGCGCGTTGGCGAGGTGGAGCCGCTTGAAGCCGGTCTCGAGAGCCTCGCTCATCGCCCATCTCCTCGCGGCGCCGCGCGGCGGCGGGAGGTTGTCGACGGGGCACTGGCTCGGCCGCGCGGGGGCGCCTCACGGCGGCGAGGCTCTTCGAGCCGTCGCCTCCGCGCGGCGCTCGAGGTGCGGAGCGCGCGGAGCAGCTCGCTGACCTGGTAGTTGCGCGCGGCATGTGCTGCCTCGAAGGCCTCGCGGACGGCTTGATCGCCATGGTCCTGCAGCAGCGCGAAGAGCTTCTGTACGAGCGCGGGGTGATGTCGAGGATCCCGATGCCTCGCGGCAGTCAGGAACGCGACTGCCGCGTCGCCAAGGTCGAGCACCTGCTGCCGCATCTCGTAGAGTTTCGCTCGCTCGCCGCGGACGACGGCGACCTTGGCGGCGCGGTGCGCAGCCTGACGCACGGGGGCGGATCCTCGCGCCGCGCGCACACTCTTCCGCGACGACCGCCGCGCGCGACCACGTCGATCCGCTTCGCGAGCCGGATGACGAGCCGACGCATCCCCGCCGAGAGCGCCGCCCGATCCGGCGCCTCGACGATTAGATGGATGTGATCGTCCTGCAGCGAGTAGTGGACGACGCGGAAGCCGGCCGCGAGATCGTCGGTGGGACGGCGCCTCCGCTTCCACCGGCTGGCCACTCGAGCTGAACCACGCTCGGGCACGTCGTCGGCCTCCCCGCGCGACGCGTCTCTTCCGCGAAGTTCGACGAACACCTCCTTCGCGACACGGTGCACGACCTCGCTCCGGAACGCGGGGACGCCACGCAGCGCCCGCAACGTCACGTGGACGGGGCAGCTCGGATCGAGGAACGGCCGTGTCCCGTGCGCGACGCCGGGCTTCCCGTTGGGCAGCGGCACCTTCCGCGGCCGCCCGGCCCCGGGCCTTCGTCCGCCTCGCTTCGGCTTCTCCGGCAGGCCCAACGTGAGCTGCTGCCCACGACGCACGCGCGTCCGCGCACGTCGTGCATCGGGCATGGATGTCGCTGTGTCGGGACGCATGAAATTTGAATCGCGATAGTGTAAGCACGAGCAGCCCTCGGGCAAGCCGCGACCAGGCTTTTCTCGGACGATTTCGCGGACGGGTAGCATCGCAAAGCGCCCCCCAGACGACGCGGCTGGTTGGTACGTCCGGTCGTGCGTGCAACACGAGCCGATGCGCAGGTCGTCTCGACGTGAGCGCCGGATCCAATCCATGCAGGGAGAGTTCCGAACCGACCGTTCCCCGATGAGTCTGGTCCCGGAGCGGTAGGCGTCGTCACTCCTTGCGCGGTTCGTGTCGCTCCTGCATCGGACGTGAGCGTGGGGCGTTGGCGGGCGGTCTCGTGCGACAGCCAGCCGAAGGGGTTTCCACGATGGACGGGTATCTAGGACCGTGCTTCGTTCATCGAACGTGAACGAGAGGACGGCGTCGTCAGCATGACCTCGAAGGCACCAGGCCACACGGTCAACGTGGTCTCGGTCGGTTTCGCGCTCCTCGTCGCATGTGAAGGGGAGGCGTCGCAGCCTTCTTCAGGCGGATGGCCCGCCCTGACCGAGGTGACCGCTGTCCGCCCGCCGGGGGTCTGCAACCTCTCGAGGTCTGACCTCCCCGATTTCGAGGGACGCCGCGGAGGTGTCCTCATGCGCCTGGACAATGGTGCGCCGGACGTCTCGTCCTACGAGTTGGACTGCGAAAGTGGCGCGCTCACGATCGGGGCGACGATCCCGCGAGGCGCGGGCGAATACTGGTATCCGGTCGGTGCTGCCCATCTCACGCCAAGAGGAACATTCGTTCTGCGGCGGGTGACGGAGCGCTCGACGGCTCCATTCCCGACCTTCGAGCTCGACCGGGCCGGCAACCTGATCGGGCCGTCTACGAGCTATCCCGAGCTCGCCGACGAATCGGGTCGGCTGTGGCGACCGGACGGCGTCACGAGCGCAGCGGGCGAATCGATCGTGGTCACGAGCGAGGTGAGTGATTACCTCGCTCGTAACCTCACGGCGCGAGTCGTCCCCACGGCGCACGGTCTGGTGCTCGAGGACGCCGCGTCCCACTCCTGGTCGTTCGTCCAACCCGACCGTCTCACGCTCCTCGCCGTACCAGAAGGTACGCTGCCGTCCCGCGTCCGCGATCAGGATGTCGATCGGGTGGCTCTCGAAGAGCACACGTCGACGGCAACCGGTTGCGAAATCGCTGTGCGTGTGGTGGACCTCCCGCAAGCGAGTCTCGTCTTCCGCGGAACGTTTCGGGTGAAGGGGCCATGCACGGGCCCGTATGCGGTGAAAGTGATGGTGACGGAGGTCGTCCACACCGCGCGCGGCACGACCGCGTCGGTCTTCATGGAAGGCCAGAACCGCGGCCTCCCCGAGCTCACCGACGAAGTCGACACGTCCTTCCTGGTCGGATTCTCGCCGGAGGGGGGCGACGCACGGGGCGGCAGGCCCGGGTCACTGTCGTTCGCCGACGACGTGGCCGTCTACGCACGCGTTCCATCGCGCCACAGCCCGAGCTCGTACGTTGCCCTCGATCCGGCGACGCTCCTCTTGCTATGGCCGAAGCGGTCGCGCGTCAGCACCGATTGCTACGACGGGCTGCTCTACGACGCGCTGAGGACGGAACCGCGCCGAACGGCGTACTCCGAGCTCGAGCGGCTGTGCCAGACCGCGTGTACCGCGCGCCGCGCCGAGATGGCGCCGCAGACGGCCGAAGAACAGGCGACGCTCGACGCGCGCATCACGGGCGTGTGCGACCGACTCGCGGGGTTTGCCCCCGGTTATCGCGACGCTTGCCCGTTCTGCGTGCCCTGATGGCCGGCGGCGCACGCCCGCATGGTACCCTCCCGCACGCCATGACGGACGCGAAGTACGTATCGGGGTTCGGCAACGAGGTCGCGACGGAGGCCGTCCCCGGCGCGCTCCCCGCCGGACAGAACTCGCCCCAGCGCGTGCCCTTCGGGCTCTACGCCGAGCAGCTCTCCGGCACTGCGTTCACCGCGCCGCGCGGCGAGAACCGGCGCTCGTGGCTCTATCGCCTGCGGCCCACCGCGTCGCACGCGGCGTACGCCCCGCATCCGCAAGGCCTCCTCCGGAGCGGGCCCTTCGAAGAAGTGCCGCCGACGCCGAACCGCCTCCGCTGGGACGCGCCCGAGCTCCCCACGACGCCCACCGACCTCGTCGACGGGCTCGTCACCTACGCCGGCAACGGCGACCCCGCGACCGGCGCCGGAATCGGGATCCACCTCTACGCCGCCAACCAGTCGATGAAGGACCGCGTCTTCTTCGACGCCGACGGCGAGCTCCTCTTCGTCCCCCAGCAGGGGCGCCTTCATCTCTTCACCGAGCTCGGGCTCCTCGAGCTCGCGCCCGGCGAGATCGGCGTCGTCCCGCGCGGCGTCCGCTTCCGGGCCGAGCTGCCGGACGGGACCGCGATCGGCTACGTCGGCGAGAACTACGGCGCGCTCTTCCGCCTCCCCGAGCTCGGGCCGATCGGCTCGAACGGGCTCGCGAACGCACGCGACTTCCTCACCCCGACGGCGCGCTTCGAGGACGTCGAGCGCCCCACGCAGGTGATCCAGAAGTTCTGCGGTCGCCTCTACACGACGACGCTCGATCACTCGCCGCTCGACGTCGTCGCCTGGCACGGCAACCTCGCGCCGTACAAGTACGACCTCGCGCGGTTCAACACGATCGGGACGGTCTCCTTCGATCACCCCGACCCGTCGATCTTCACCGTCCTCACGTCACCGAGCGACACGCGCGGCACCGCGAACTGCGACTTCGTCATCTTCCCGCCGCGCTGGATGGTTGCAGAGCACACGTTCCGGCCGCCCTGGTTCCACCGCAACGTGATGAGCGAGTTCATGGGCCTCGTGCAGGGCCAGTACGACGCGAAGGCGGGCGGCTTCGTCCCCGGCGGCGCCTCGCTCCACAACTGCATGAGCGGCCACGGACCCGACAAGGCGAGCTACGAAGCCGCCGTCGCCGCCGAGCTCGCCCCGCACAAGATCGACAAGACGATGGCGTTCATGTTCGAGAGCCGGAACGTGATCCGCGCCACGCGCCACGCGATGGAGACGAAGGCGCTCCAGAAGGACTACGACGCCTGCTGGTCCGGCTTCACGAAGGCGCGCCTCCCCTGAGGGAGCGTCACTCCCACGGCGCCTTCTTCCCCTCGCACACCCAGACCGAGTCGACCCACGAGCCGCGCGCGTCGGCGCCGCGGCACTGCGTGCCGTGCTGGCCCGTGCCCGGCTTCCCGTGCTCGTCGCACAAGCTGCAGGAGAGGAAGCCGTCGATCCACGTGTCGCCGTCGACGACCGCGCAGTGACGCCCGCTCGGCGCGCCGTTGATCGCGACGGAGCTCCCCTTCGGGATGCACGGGACGTCCGCGATCTTCGGGCACGCCGCGCGGTGGACGTGCGAGGGGTCCTTCGGGTTCTCCGGAAGGCAGAGACACTGGGGCGTGACCGGCGCCGGACAGAGTCGCTGGTGCGGCGGCTGGATCGCCTCGCACCAGCACCGCGCCGGCGCCGCCACGGGTGCTGCCCGCTTCCCTCCCGGTGGCGCCGTCCGCGTCACCGCCGCGTCGACCACGCCCTCCACCGCGCTCGCATCGACCACGGCCACGAACGGCTCGGCCACCACCGAGCTCACCGGTGGTGGCGCGCTCTCCGCGCGCTGCCTCCGCGCACGCTCGCCGAGCGCGACACCGATCGCGAATGCGCCGCAGACGAGGACCGCGCCCGCCGTCACGAAGAACACGCGCCGGTTCGTCGACTTCCGGCGCCGCTCGTTCCGCACGGTGCGGACCGGCGGCGGACGCGGCGGGAGCTCCGACGGATCGACGAGCGTCGGCGCGTCGTTCTTCGCGTCGACGAGCATCAGCGCGTCGAGCATCTCCTGCGCGCTCTGGAAGCGATCGGCCGGATCCTTCTCGAGCGCGCAGCCGATCACCGCCGAGAGCGCCGGCGCCACGTCGGGCACGTGCTCCTCGATCACCGGCACCTTCGTCATGATCTCGGCCGCGAGCGACGCCGGATCGAACGGCCGCCGCCCCGACAGCATGATGAAGAGGAGGACGCCGACGCCGTGCAGGTCCGCGCGCGCATCGACGCGCGAGCCCATGATCTGCTCCGGCGCGGCATAGGCCGGCGTGCCGAGCACCGTACCCGCCGTCGTCTGGAAGCGCGGGTCGGACGTGTCCTTCACGAGACCGAAGTCGAGGAGCTTCACCACCTCGCCCGCGGGCGAAGGCGAGAGCCAGACGTTCGAAGGCTTCACGTCGCGATGCACGAGACCCGCTTCGTGCGCCGCGTGGAGCGCGGCGAGGACCTGCGACGCGATCTTCACCGCGCGCGCCGGCGCGATCGCCTTCTCGCGGACGAGCACGGCGTGGAGCGACTCTCCTTCGAGCAGCTCCATGACGAGGAACGGCGGCTCGCCCTCGTTCGCCTGGAAGTCGAGGACGGCGACGACGTGCGGGCTCCGGAGGCTCGCCGTCGCGAGCGCCTCGCGGCGGAGCCGCGCGAGCGCGCGCGCGTCCTTCTTGACCAGGACCTTGACCGCGACGCGCCGGTCGAGCCCCAGCTGCTCGGCCTCGAACACGAGCCCCATCCCACCGCGTCCGATCTCGCGGAGCAGGCGGTACTTCCCCGCGAGCGTCGTGCCGACACCGTGGAACGCGTGCGGTGCCACGGGTCACATGCTACGCGGAGCGCGTGTCTTCCGACGAGCTGACATGTGACGGTCTCACCCGAGACTGGACCATCCTCCAGCGCCGCCGTGGGCACCGGCACTCCACGGATGACCTCCTCACGGGGTGGTACGCGGCCGAGAAGGTCCACGTACGGACCCGCCTCCTCGACCTCGGCGCCGGGATCGGCTCCGTCGGCCTGCTCGTGCTCTGGCGTTCACCCGGCGCGACCCTGACCGCGATCGAGGCGCAGGAGGTCAGCTTCGGCTTGCTCGAGCAGAACGTCGCGCGGAACGGCCTCGCCGCGCGCGTCCGTACCCTCCACGGCGACCTCCGCGAGGTGCGGCTCGAGGGCGAGACGTTCGACCTCGTCACCGGCAGCCCTCCTTACTTCGACGTGAAGGACGGCATCGTGTCGGCCGACTCCCAGCGCGCCCACGCGCGGTTCGAGCTCCGGGGCGACGTGCGGGACTACTGCCGTGCGGCACGAGCGGCCCTCGCCCCGGGCGGCCGCTTCGTCTTCTGCTTTCCGACGAACCAGCGCGTGCGTGCCGAGCAAGCCGCGAAGGACGCCGACTTCGTCCTCGAGACCTCCCGCGACGTGGTCCCGCGCGCCGGCATCGCGCCGCTCTTCTCCCTCTTCTGCTGCGTGCGGCGCGAGGACGTCGTCCCTGGGCACGCGGTCGAGGTCGTCGAGCCGCCGTATCTCGTGCGGGACGCCGATGGAAACCCCACGGAAGAGCACGTAAAGGCTCGGGCTTCCTTCGGGATGGCCTGACACGCCTTGACTCGCGTTGGCTTCGGTGCTTTTTTTCGCGGCCCTGATTTCGGGAGACGCCGCTTTCAGGCCCTCCCCTTCGAAAGACTCGAGCCATGGCCAAGCCGAAGCGAACCTATCAGCCGCACAACACCCGCCGCCTCCGCACGCACGGCTTCCTCGCCCGCATGTCCACGCGTGGCGGCGCCAAGGTGCTCTCGAACCGTCGCCGCAAGGGCCGCAAGCGCCTCACGGTCTCGATCTTCAAGAAGTGAGAGTGGGCGCGGTCGTGTGACCGCGCGCGCGTCCGATGCCTCTGCGTTACGGACGCGACCGGCGTATTCGGAAGCGCCGCGACTTCCTCCGCGTCCAAGCGGAGGGCAAGCGCGCCACGAGCCAGCACTTCGTCCTCCTCGTCGCCGCGCGTAGGCCCGATCGGGATTGTCCCCGGCCTCGCGCGGCGTCGTCGCGTCTGGGGATCGTCGTCACGCGGAAGATCGGCAACGCGGTCCAGCGGAACCGGATCAAGCGCGTGTGCCGGGAGGTATTCCGCCAATGGCCGAGCTTCGTCCCGGAAGGAGTCGACCTCGTCGTCATCGCGCGGGGCGCGGCCCACGAGCTCGGGATGCGTGACGTGAAGCGCGAATGGGAGCGCGCGCGCCCTTCCCTGCTGCGTCACGCCGCCTTGGTGCTCGAGGCCGCGGAGCGCGCCGAGGAGAGCGCG
>JBDHVE010000264.1:0-7809 GCA_039809485.1 Polyangiaceae bacterium
TGATGCACGGCAAGCGGGAAAAATCGCGAGATCCGCAAGTGATCGAGACCGCTTAACAACTTCCGCGGGGTCGTCAGCCGTGCCCGTGCCCGTGCCCGTGCCCGGCGGGCGCGAGGCGCTCGTGGGCGCGACCCGGAAATGCGGAAGGCCCGCTCGTCTCGCGACGGGCGGGCCTTCGACACAGCCGCGTCAGCGGCGGTTCCTGCTCAGGGGGCCGGAGCGGCGGGCTGGTCGCCCGCGGCCTGGCCTTCGAGGAGGTTGTTGATGCACTGGAGGCTGAAGCGCGCGCCCTGGAGGCGGCGCGTGCCGGCCGAGAAGAGGAGCGCCTGCGGGCAGCGGCCTGCCGGCGTCGCGTTCCCCGAGTTCTCGACGTAGCACCAGCTGATGTCCGTGTTGTCCTTGCAGGACTGACCGGCCGCGACCTTCGACTGCGGGACGACGCAGACGGGGAGGCGCGAGAGGTCCGTCGCACCGGCCGAGCTCGTGTCGCCCGACTCGGCCTTCTGCTGCTCGCGGAAGACGCGGAGGATCTCCGGGTCCGGCGTCGTCAGGCCGTCGGTGCACGTGTCGGTCGGCTCCGCGAGCGTCGCGAGGACGAGGCACGGGACCTCGTTCTGGTCGTCACGCTGCAGCTTCTGCGGGAGGCACTGCGTCGTGAGCGCGTTCTTGAGGCGATTGACGATCGCGATGACGGCCGGGTTGTAGCCGTAGTTCGGCGCCGACGGGTCGCCCGCGAGCGTGATCGGGCAGAGCGACGCGATGATGCCGTTGTCGCCCATCGCGCGGACGACCTGGAACTCGCGGATGGTCGGGTAGGCCTTCGCCTTGAGCTGCTGGCCCTGCGCCTGGCCGCAGAGCGGCGGGTTCTTCGTGCTCGCGCAGTCGCAGGACGGGTCCGTTGCGTTGCAGGGCTTCGGCTCCGGGAGCGTGAACGTGCAGGCGTACTGGAGGTCGTCGCCGCCCGTCTCCCACTCACGACCGTGGTACTCGTCCGTGCCGTTGTCGCCACGGGTGGCGCTCGGCGGCGGGAGCCCCGGGCGCGGCGAGATCGACTCGATCATGTGCGGGTCGATGCCGTCGAAGTTGAAGTTCGCCGGATCGCGGCCGATGATCTTGTTCCAGTTCGGGCGCTCCTCGGAGCCGACCGGCGGGAGCAGCTGGTGCGGGACGCCGCCGACGACCGCGAAGAAGACGAGGTCGGGGCTACGCGTCGAGCGCGGGAGGTTGCAGAGCTCGTCGCCGACGGCGCGCGGGAGCTTCGAGGCGAAGAGCGGGTTCGTGCACTTCACGTCGCTGCCGTAGGCCGGGATGACGCGACGGCCGCCGCTCGTCGTGATCTTGTGCTCGGTCGTGCGGTCCGGGACCTTGAACTTCGTGAAGCCGTCGACGTAGCGACGGATCGGGTACTGCGGGTCGATGCCGTAGCGCTCCTTCATGCGGTGGAACCGCACGTTGAGCTGGTCCTCGGTCGGGCCGTAGTAGCCGCCGTTCTTCTGGCACTCCGGATCGTTCTTGATCTTCTGGCAGGCCGCCTGGCTCGCGTCACAGGTCGCCGCGAAGCCGCACGACGTGCAGTCCGGGCTGCCCGGGTTCGTCTTGCAGGTGCTGGTCGCGCGCGGCGCCGTCGTCGTCTTGCCGTCGGGGCGGAAGACCGTCGAGCCCGGGAACTGGTTCGCCATGAAGGCCCAGCCCTGGCCACCGACGCTGAGCGGGTCCGCCGAGGAGTCCTCTTCGTCCGTCAGCGCGATGACCGCGACGAGCGAGTCGGGACGGAGGAAGTCGGCGCGCTGCTGGAGCACGGTGACGTCGACTTCCTTGCCGAGGTCGGCCTGGTTGTTCGGGTCGACCGTGATCTTGTCCCAGGGGTCCGGCTGGACGAGGAAGCGGTAGATGCTCTCGAGCTGCGCTTCGAGACCGCAGCCGTTCTGCTCGACGCCGACGACGACCTGCTGGAAGAGGTTCTGCAGGTTCTTGTCGTCCCCGATCGCCTTCACCGTCGGATCCGGGTGACGCTTCTTGTCGGCGTTCTCCGGGACGGACGGGTACCAGGCGAGGAAGTTCGAGGGCTTCGCCTCGGCGACCTCGCCTCCGCCCTTCGCGAGCGCGAGGAGGTGGCCCTTGTCGTTCGTGCGGCCCGAGTCGGAGCAGACGTCACCGCCGAAGCTGCCGAGCGACGACGAGATGACGCCGATGTGCATGTCGGTGACGGGCTTGAACTCGGCCTCGCCGTTGGACGCCTGGCAGCCGTACTTCGACTCTTCGCCCTTGGTCGGATCGGCGCGCAGGTCCTGGCCATCCGGGCCCTTGATCACCGCCCCGTTCGCATCGACGCAGCGCGGCCGGATCAGGCCGGTGAGGAGCTGCGGGACCGCGTCGGCGAGGATCTTCTGCTTGTCCCCCATCGACGCCGAGTTGTCGATCATGAAGAGGAGGTCGACCTTGTCGACCGCCTGCTGCGAGACCGTCGAAGTGAAGTTCACCTTCGTGGTCGGCGGCTGCTTGCCCACCGGACGCGCGAGACAGCCTGCGCCGCCTGCTCCGGTCACGCTCAGCACTGCGAAGGCAGCGAGGCCCTTGCCGAGTCGGTTCGTCCACTTCATCCGCGTTCGCTCCTCTATGGAAGGTCGCCCCAGACGAGAGTCGTGCTCCCGTTTGCGCCCCCGTTACCTATCGAATGCGGCGCATCGGTGTCAACGAGGGTTGACGGGGGTCGGGCCGCTCGCGTTCAGGATCCGTGCCTGGGCGAGGCTTTCGCGGATGCCGGCGAATCGGGATGGAACGCGAATGCGGGCTGCCAACGATGTTGGCAGCCCGCATCGGGGTTGTCGGTGGGGGACCGGGCCTACTGCGCCCCGGCGACCTGGACGCACTGGATCGAGAAGCGCGCGCCGGAGAACTTGCTCATCCCCTTCGTGAACACGAGGGCGTTCGCGCAGGCGAGGCCCGGCACGCCGTCCACCGCGCAGAACCCGAGGCCTTCGTCGTCCTTGCACGTTTCGCCCGGTGGAGCGTCGACGACGGGAACCTCGCAGACCGGGAACTTCGACACGTCCTCCTCGTCCTCCGCGAGCCGGCGCTCGCGATACTGCGCGAGGACGGCCTCGCTCGGCGCCTTCAACCCGGCCTTCGCGCAGTCCGCTTCCGTCCCCGACTTCGCGAGCTGCGCGAGGACGAGGCAGGGGACCTCGCCACCGTCGCGCACGAGCGGCCGCGGGAGGCAGCTTCCGACGAGCGAGCGCGCGAGGCGATCGACGATGCGCGTCGCGGCCGGCCGGTAGCCGTAGTCGTCCTTGTCCGGCGCGTCGAGCTGGCGCGGGCAGAGCGACGCGACGACGGCGCGACTCCCGAGCTCCTTCGCGACCATCAGCTGGCGCCGCGTCGGGTACGCCTTGCCGCGCACCTGGAGGCTCTTGTTGGTCGGGTCGCACACGGGCGAGTCGGTCTTGCCGTTGCAGTCGCAGAGGTTCGGGTCGCCGGTGCACGGCCGCGCGACGGGCTTCGGCTTGCCGTCCGCGCCGATCTCGACGAGCGGGAATGTGCATGCATACTGCAAGTCGCCGTCGTTCGTCGTCCACTCGCGACCGTGGACCGGGTCGGCGTCGTTCGCCGCCGTCACACCGGGGAGCCCGGGGCGCGGCTTCGTCGACTGCAGCATGTGGGCGTCGATCCCGTCGGTGTCCCACCGCTCCGGGGCGCGACCGAGGATCTTCGTCCAGTCGAGCTCCTTGTCGTCGGTCGGGAGGAGCGTGTTCGGCACGCCGCCGATGAGGGCGAAGAGCACGAGATCCTTCGAGCGCGGCCCGAGCCGCAGCTTGCACAGGTTGTCGTTCGGCTCGGTCGGGAGCTCGGCGGCGAAGAGCGGGTTCGTGCAGTCCGCCTTGCCGACGTACCTCCCGCCTTCGTGCTCGCTCGCGCGTGCCGGCACCTTGTTCGCGGTGAGCGCGTCGACGTAGCGCTGGATCGGGAACTGCGGGTCGACGCCGAACCGCTTCTTCATGTTCACGTAGCGAACGTTCGTGTTGTCCTCCTGCGCCGTGTAGAGCTTGTTCGCGCAAGCCGGGTCGCCGGGCGCGAACTCGCACGACGTGCACTCCTTCGACGCGGGATCGGTCGCGCACGCCGAGGTCGCGCGCGGCATCGGGTCGTCCTGGTTGAACACGTAGCCGCTCCCGCTGATCGCGAGCGGATCCGGCGACGAGTCGTCCTCGTCGGTCAGCATGACGACCGCGACGAGCGAGTCCGGCCGGAGGAACGCCGCGCGCTGGCGGAGGAGCTCGGTGTCGACCTGCGTCTTCGGTCCGTACGACGCCTTGTTCCCTTCGACGGCGATCTCGCTCCACGGATCGGGCTGCGCGAGGAAGCGGTACATCGCCTCGAGCTGGGCCTCGAACCCGCAGCCGTCTTGCCCGACGCCGACGACCATGCTGCGGAACGCGTTGCCGAGCGCGTCGATCGAGCCGATCGCCGGCACCGGCGGATCCGGGTGGCGCTCCTTGTCCTCGTTGCGCTCCACCTTCGGGTACCACGCGAGGAAGCCGAGGCTGCCCGCTTCCGGGATCGGCGCGCCCTTCTCATCGCGCGCGACGAGCCGGCCGCGATCGTTGCGGTGGCCGTCACCGCACACGGCGGCGCCGTTCCGCGAGCTCACCGCGCCGAAGCCGCCGAGCGACGACGACACGACGCCGATGTGCATGTCCGTGATCGGCGTGAAGGCCGGCTCGGTGCCGGCGGGGCACTGGTCCTTCTCCGGCTTCGTCGGATCGGCGCGCACGCCGATCTCCGCGCGCGTCTTCTTGTCGACGCACTTCGGTTGCACGATCCCGCGCACGAGGTCGGGGACCGCGTTCGCGAGGATGCGTTGCTTGTCGGCCATCGAGCCGGAGTTGTCGACGACGAGCAGGAGGTCGATCTTGTCGACCGCCGGCTGCGGGACGATGTTCCCGTAGGCGAGCTTCGTCGTCGGTTCGAGTTGCGCGACGTCACGGCGGACGCAGGCAGGCGTGACCGCGGAGGCGACGAGCGTCGCCGCGAGGGCCAGCCTCCCGAGGGACCCGGGTAGAGGCATGGGACGGACTTCCTTCTCGGGCGCACGATCGATGCGAGAGCCCACGCGACGTGGACCTCGAAGGGCGCGCCCGGTGACGTCCATCCCATGGCCGCTCTTCGCGCCGTCCGTCGCGACGCGCGCATCTGTTTCCGGCGGATCGAACGCGATCCAAGCGACCACCCTTCGACGCCGCAACACCTCGGATGCGCACGGGCGAGGCCCGGCACGCGTTCTGCACACCTTGTGCGCATGCTCCGGACCGCGCTCGTCCTCGCTGCTCTCTCTCTCGTGGCCGTCGGCTGCGCCGCGCCGAGCGAAGAAGACGAAGGCACGCAGGCGGGCGCGACGAGCACGCAGCTCGGGGTCGAGGACTTCTGCGGGACGATGTTCGAGATCGGCTCGCGCGCGCCGACGAGGATCGGCGACAGCGAGATCCGCTACGCGTGGTCGGGCCGCGTCGACGCGATCGGCCGCGACGAGGTCTCGTACAGCTTCGCCGGGCGCGTCGCGTCCGTCGGCGCGGCGGAGGTGAGCTACGGCTTCGCGTCGGTCTCGTCGATCGGCGACAAGCGCGTCTCGCGCTCGTTCTCCGGGCGCGTCTCGAGCTTCGGCGACGCGAGCGTCGACTGGAGCTTCGCCGGTCGGCCTTCGTCGATCGGCCGCGCGTCGCTCGACTACGGGTTCACCGGCGAGCTTCGGAAGGTCGGCAACGCCGAGGTCAGCTACGGCCTCGCGCGCACGGTCTCGGAGGAGAACCGCTTCGCGCTGTGCCTCGCCGTCTACTTGTCGGCGGTCGCGTCGCGCTGATCGGCGACCGGCGGCGGCGCCGGGGTCGGTGCAGGATACACATTCCGGAGCGCCTTCACGTGGCGCTGCGTGACGCCCGGCACCCGCAACAGCGCGGCGTCGTCGGCGGCCTTGATCGCCTTCAGGCTCCCGAGGTGCTGGAGGAGCGCCTTCCGCGTCTTCGGGCCGAGGCCGGGGATGTCGTCGAGGGCGGACTTGAAGCGCTTCTTCTTCCCGAGCCGCTCGCGGGCGCGGTTCGAGAAGCGGTGCGCTTCGTCCCGGGCGCGCGCGAGGAAGAACATCGACGCCGAGTGGCTCTTCAGCGGGATCGGGTTCTTCTGCCCCGGGAGGTAGACGCGGTCCACCATCGTCTCGCCGAGGACGTTCTCCTTCTCCTTCGCGAGCGCCACGATCGGCAGCTCGTGGAGACCGAGGTCGCGCGCGGCGGCGAGCGCGACGGCGAGCTGGCCCTTGCCGCCGTCGACGACGAAGAGGTCCGGCAGATCCCACTCCGGCCCCGCCTCCCCTGCTCCGCCCTCGGACGCGGGCTCCTTCTTGAGGCCGCGACGGAAGCGGCGCGCGAGCACTTCGTACATCGCGCGGTAGTCGTCGCCGGCGAGCGAGACCTCGACCTCTTCGTCGCCACCATCCGCCTGCGTGATCGCCGGCGACGCGATGACGTCGCCGCCTCCACCGGGCGTCGGCGCGCCGTCGGCGGTCTTCATCACGTCGCCGCGCACGTGGAACGTGCGGTAGCGCGTCTTGTCCGGCTCGCCGTCGAGGAGCGCGACGATCGCGCCGACGGTGTCCTTCCCGCCGAGATGGGAGATGTCGCAGCACTCGATCCGGTGCGGGACGGTGGGAAGCCGCAAGCGCTCCTTCAGCTGACCGAGCCGCTCCTGGACGTCGTCCGAAGCGCGCCGCTTCTCGGAGAAAGCATGCTTCGCATTGTCGTTCGCGAGCATGAGGAGATCGACCTTGTGCCCGCGCTGCGGGAGGTGGAGCGAGACCTTGTGGCCCGCCTGCTCGGAGAGCCACTCCGCGATGCCGCCCGCGGCCTCGGGGACGACCGGGACGATGATCTCGTCCGGAATCGGCAACGTTGCGGTCTCGTCGCGCCCGGTGCCCTCCTCTTCGCGGCCCTGCCCCGCCGCGAGGTAGTGCTGGGTGAGGAACGCCGAGACGACCTCCGCCTCGGGGATCTCCGCGTTCTTGATCGAGAACGTCGCGACGTCGGCGAGCTTGCCACGGCGGATGTGGAGGAGGGCGAGCTCGACGAGGTCGCCTTCGCGGTGGAGACCGAGGACGTCGCGATCGGTCGCGTCGACGGACACGATCCGCTGCTCTTCGCGGACCTTGTCGATCGCGGAGAGCTGGTCGCGGTAGACCGCCGCGAGCTCGAACGCCATGTGGCGCGCGGCGCCTTGCATCCGGTCGTGGAGCTCCTTCGAGAGCTCGTCGTGACGCCCGTCGAGGAACATCGCGACGCTCCGGACCTGCTCGTCGTACCAGCCCTTGTCGACCTCGAGCACGCACGGCGCCGGGCACCGCTTGATCTGGTGCTGGAGGCAGGGGCGCTTTCGGTTCTTCATCTCCGCATCGGTGCACGTGCGGAGCTGGAAGTGCTTGTTGACGAGGTGGAGCGTGCGGCGCGCCGCGGTCGCGGAGTGATACGGGCCGAAGTACCGCGCGCCGTCCGCGCTCGGGCGACGCACGACCCACAGCCTCGGCCACTCCGCCTTCGGGTCGAGCCGGAGCGAGATGTACTCCTTGTCGTCCCGCAGCTTGACGTTGTAGCGGGGCCGATGCTGCTTGATGAGGTTGTTCTCGAGGATGGCGGCTTCCTTCTCGGAGCCGGTCACCACCGTGTCGAGATCCCCGATCGTCCGCTGCAGGATCGGGATGAAGTAGCGGTTGTCGCTGTTGCCCTCTTGGAAGTAGCTCCGGACGCGCGACCTCAGGCTCTTCGCCTTGCC
>JBDHVE010000265.1:0-7773 GCA_039809485.1 Polyangiaceae bacterium
GCGCGAGCCGGTCACGATCGAGGATCGAGAGGAGCCTCCGCTCGCCGGTGCCCTTCTCGACGGTGTGCATGCGGCCGGCGAACTCCGGCCGGTTCGAGATGAACCACTGGGCGCGCTTCACGAACGAGGGGAAGCGCTCGAGCATGTGCTCGTCCATCGTCGCGACCGCGAAGACGGGGATGAGCCCGACCATCGAGCGCACGCGCATCGGGACGTGGCCGCGGCCGGGGAGGTGGAGGACGTCGTAGAAGAAGCCGTCCTCCTCGTTCCACATCCGCGCACCGTCCTCCGCCGACTCGGTCATCGCGTGCGAGATGAGGAGGAAGTGCTCGAAGAACTTGTTCGCGACGTCCTGGTAGCTCGGGCTCTCCTGCGCGAGGACGAGCGCGATCTCGAGCAGGTTGAGGCAGTACATGCCCATCCAGCTCGTCGCGTCGGCCTGTTCGAGCTGGCCACCCTGCGGCAGGGCGTTGGAACGATCGAACACGCCGATGTTGTCGAGCCCGAGGAACCCGCCCTCGAACACGTTGTTGCCCGCGGCATCCTTCCGGTTCACCCACCAGGTGAAGTTCAGCATCAGCTTGAGGAACACGCTCTCGAGGAAGGCGCGATCGCCCTTGCCGGTGATGCGTCGCTCGATCTGGAACACGCGGAGGGCTGCCCACGCGTGGACGGGCGGGTTCACGTCCGAGAACGCCCACTCGTAGGCGGGCAGCTGGCCGTTGGGATGCATGTACCATTCACGCGTCAGGAGCAGGAGCTGCTGCTTGGCGAGCTCGATGTCGACGAGCGCGAGCGGGATGCAGTGGAACGCGAGGTCCCACGCCGCGTACCAGGGGTACTCCCACTTGTCCGGCATGCTGAGCACCTCGCTGTTGTAGAGGTGCCGCCACTCGCGATTGCGGCCGCGGAGGCGCTCCTTCGGCGGCGCCGGCATCCCGGGGTCGCCCTTCAGCCAGCGCTCGAGATCGAACGCGTAGTACTGCTTCGACCAGAGGAGGCCGGCGAGCGCCTGCCGGTGGAGCGAGCGGGCTTCGTCGTCGATCTCGGGCGGGAGGATCGCGTCGTAGAACGCGTCGGCCTCTCTTCGCCGCTCGGCGAAGACGTCGTCGAACGCCGCGAACGCCGGCTCGCCGAGCTCGCGCGTCGAAAAGCGCGCGCGGACGACCTTCGTCTCGCCGGGAGCGAGCTCGAGCGAGAAGCGGCCCGCCGCCTTCGAGCCGGCTCGCGCCGGGCTCACCGCCGCGCGCTTCCCCTCGACGACGTACGCGTGGAACGCGTCCTTCACGAACGGCGCGCGCGACGGTGAGCCGTAGAGGAGCTGCGCGTTCGTCTCGTTCTCCGTGAAGAGCAGCTCGCGCGCGCCGTCGAGCCAGATCCGGATCGTGCCGTGGAACGGGTCGGTGCCCTCGATCTGCGGCTTCGACCCGTCCGGCGCCCACGCCGCGCGGAGCTCCGGCTTGTTCGTCGGGCGCTTGCCGGGCTCCAGGTCCCACGTCCACGTGTTGCGGTACCAGAACGTGGGCAGCACTTCGATGCTCGCCGGCTCCGGCCCGCGGTTCGTGACGCTGTACCGGACGAGGACGTCGTCCGGCTGCGCCTTCGCGACCTCGACCACGACGTCGAAGTAGCGGTCGTCGTCGAAGACGCCGGTGTCGAGGATCCGTGGGCTCGGCTTCTCGCGCCCTGCCTCGCGTCCGAGCCTGCGGAGCTCTTCGTACGGGAACGCGCGCTGCGGATATTTGTAGAGTGCACGGCAGTAGGAGTGGGTCGGCGTCGCGTCGAGATACCAGTAGAGCTCCCCGACGCTCTCGCCGTGGTTGCCCTCCGGGCCGGAGAGCCCGAAGAGCCGCTCCTTCAGATACGGGTCCAGTCCGTTCCAGAGCGCGACGGAGACGTTGAAGATCCCGCGGTTGTCGGAGAGGCCGAGGAGGCCGTCCTCTCCCCACCGATACGTGCGCGACCGCGCGTGGTCGTGCGGGAAGTGGCCCCACGCGTCGCCGTTCGCCGAGTAGTCCTCGCGGACGGTGCCCCACTGGCGCTCGCTCAGGTACGTGCCCCAGCGTCGCCACTTCACGCCGGCCTTGTCCTCTTCGAGGCGGCGGTGCTCGGCGGTCAGGACCGACGGCGGACGAGACCCGCGGAGGTTCGGCATGCCGGGGCCATCGTACCCGGGATCAGCGCGCTTCGTCGCTCGCGGTGCGGAGCCACGCGAGGGCCTCGGCCATCGAGCGCTCGAACGGCTCGCCGCCTCCACCGAGGTGGCCGCCGCGGAAGTCGACCTTCAAGTGGACCTCGTTCTCCGGATGCGCGCGCTCGAGCGCGGAGACGAGCTTCGAAGGGTGCATCGGGTCGACGCGCTCGTCGCCGATCGCGGTCGTGACGAAGAACGCGGGGTAGCGCGTCCCCGGCGTGATCGCGTGGTACGTCGAGAGATGGAGGAGGGAAGGGAGCTCTCCGGGATCGTCCGGATCGCCGTACTCGGTGAGCCCTCCGCGTCCGGCTTCCACGTAGCGGATCATGTCGACGAGCGGCACCTCGGCGAGGACCTTGCGTGCGAGGTCGGGCCAGCCGACCGCCGCGCGCGAGACGACGAGCCCGCCGTGCGAGCGGCCGTGGAGGAGCGTGCGCGCGGGCGTGCCGTAGCCGCGCGCGTGGAGCGCGCGGACGCCGGCGACGACGTCCGTCACGGAGCGGAAATGATGCGTGCGGAGAGCCGCCTCGTTCCAGTCGCGGCCCCACTCGGTGCCGCCGCGCGCATGGACGACCGCATAGGTTCCGCCGCTCGAGACCCACGCGGCGACGATCGCCTGGAAGTGGAGGAACTGCGGATAGCGGAAGCCCCCGTAGGCGTAGACCCAGAGCGGCGCCTTCGCGTCGCGCGGCGTGTTCTTGTCGCGGAGCACCGTCACCGGCACCCGCGTGCCGTCCTCGCTCGTGGCATCGAACGTGTCGACCTCGAAGCGGGCCGCCTCCCAGGCGGCGGCTTCGACACGGCGGAGCGGCGTCCGTGCGCCGGTCTCGGGATCGATGCGCGCGACCTCCTCGATCGCGAGGAGGCCGCTCCGCGACGACACGATCTCGCCGTCCTCGAAGCGGACGCGTTCGTACGTCCCCGGCGGCGCGGTCCATGCCGTCACGACGCGAAAGCGCGGGTCGTGGAGCTCGAAGCGCTGCGAGAAGCCGGCGCCGTACTCGACGAGGTGCATCTTCCCGACGAGCCGATGGCTCGTGTAGTGCGAGCCGGCCGGGATCCGTCCCACGTCGTTGCCGCGCGCGTCCGTCGCGCGGAGCCGCCTCAGCGTGCGGCTCCCGTCGTCGTGCCGCACGAGCGCGAGGATCTCCTCGCCGTCGCGCGTGACCTCGTCGACGCGTCCGTCGGGCTGCACGAGCGGGCGGACCTTCGGCTCCTTCCCGAGGTCGACGACGCCGTACGTCGTCGTCGCGTCCCACGCGCTCCGGAGCCGGACGAGGAGGTGGTCCCTGCCGAGCATCCCGAGCGGATTCCGCCCGCTCGCCTCGTTGCGATCGCGTGAGGGCGGCACGATCGTGACGTCCTCACGCTGCGGGCCGCCGATGCGGTGGAAGCGGATCTCGCGCGCGCCGAACCTCTCTGCGTGGGGCACGTCGGCGGGCGTGAACGTGTAGTAGAGGCCGCCACGCGGCTCGTCCCAGACGACGTCGGATCCCTCGAGCCCCTCGAGCACGTCCGTCGTCGCGTCCGGGGTCGTGCGCCGGACGAGCAGCTCGCGGCGATCCTTGCCGCCGGACACGCGCTCGGCGTACGCGAACGTGCCGTTCGGCGAGAGCTCGTGGTCGTCGTAGCCGGACGGCGCGGCGAGGGTGGGGAAGAGGACGGCTGTCGTCCCGTCGGCGCGCACGAGCTCGATCGCGTCCTTCGCGCGCTTCGTCTTCGCGGCCGGCTTCGCCTTCGTCGGCTTCGTCTCGGCGAGGCTCGTCGTCTTCCGCGTGCGCCAGATCTCGTCGACGTGCTTCATCAGCGCGTCGGCGACGGAATCGCGCCCGAAGCGGACCCGGGTCTTCGCGTCGTGCTCTTCGAGCCAGCGCCGCACGTTCGGGTCGTCGTGCGCTTCTAGCCACCGGTCGTCGTCGCAGACGAGCGCGGCGAACCGGCGCGTGCACGTGCGCGCCGGGGCCGCCATCGCTGTCGCGACGGGAGCGACCGGCGCGTGGGATCGCGGCGCGGGTGGAGCGACGACGGGCGCGGCGGCCCTGCAGCCGACGACGAGGACGAGGGCGGACGCGAGCGCGCGCGACACGCGGTGAGCGTAGATGATCGCTGTGCCGATTGTTCCAGGGAGAGAACGCTGTCTCCGCGCCTGACCGCTGGCCGAGCCCACGATGCGCTTTACGTTGAGAAGATTGCCATGAAGCTCGCGTCTCCCATCATCATCACGGACGCGGACGTCTCGGGGCTGGCGAGCCTCGTCGCCGGGTGCCCGGACCACGACCCTGCCGCGAGACTGCTCGCGGAGGAGCTCGACCGCGCCGAGATCGTTCCGTCCTCCGCCGTTTCGCCGTCCGTCGTGACGATGCGGTCGCGTGTCGTCCTCCGCGACGGGGCCGGCGCCTCGCGCGAGGTGACGCTCGTCTACCCGGCGCAGGCCGATCCCGACGAGGGGCGGATCTCCGTGCTCGCGCCGCTCGGGCGTGCGCTTCTCGGCGCGAGCGTCGGCGATCACGTCGAGGTCTCGACCGGCCGTGGTGCACGGCGTTGGGTGGTCGAGGAGATCCGCTACCAGCCGGAGGCGGCGGGAGACGAGTAGGTCGACGTCAGCCGCGCGGGGTCACGGGCAGGCGCCGGTCGGCGACCAGACCTCGAGCCGCCAGGTCGGATCGCCGCCGTCGGGGCCCGCGACGTTGTCGCCGAGCGGGTTGTCGTTCACGACGACGCCGAGCTTCGCGCCGGCGTCGTACTCGAACTCGACCGGTGCCCACGTCTTGCTCAGCGCGACGCACGCCTCGTAGGCGCCGCCGGCCGGCGCGGCGGCGTCGCCGCCGAAGATCCAGATCCCCGGCAGCTGCACCGGCTGGAGCCCGGTGACGCCGTTGGTCTCGTCGTTCGTGAGGATCCACGTCGCGTAGGCCGCCGCGTCCGCGCCCGGCTCGTAGGCGTGGACGGTGAACGACTGTCCGCCGCCGTACTGCATGCATCCGTCGACGTAGCTGATCCGGTAGTGGCCGCTCGGCAGCGGGTTGCCCTGCTTGTCGAACAGCTTCACGGTGCCGCCGGTCGTGTCGCCACGCGCGACGCCGAGGCTGCAGTACTTGGCCGCGTCGACGCCCGCGTCCGGCGGCGGGCTCGTCGTCGTCGGGGTCGGGGTGGGGGTCGGCGTCGTCGACGTCGGCGTGGTGCCGGTCCCGGTGCCGGTCGTCGTCCCGGTCGGCGTCGTCACCGGCGGCGTCGTGCTCGCCGTCTCTTCACCGCACGCGAGCACCAAGATCGCCGGCGCCATCATCACGACGCCCATCGCCACCAAGACACGTCCGTTCCTCATTCGTGTTCCCCTCCTCCTGTTTCAGCGAGAGGAACACGACGCGAGGAGGGTGTCGAGTGGGGTCAGTCGAGCTTCACGGAGTAGACGAAGCTCGCCTTCGGCTCGCGGTTCCAGCGCTCCATGACGGTGTCGTGGAGCTTCTTCTTGTCGCCGGAGACGTCGACGAACTCCTTCACGAGCGCGTCGGCGGCGGGCTTGTCGCCACGACCCTTGATCCCGGCCACCTTCGTCATGAGCGACTTGATGCTCGGCGGGAACTTGTCGAGCGAGAGCGAGAGGCAGCCCTTGTCCTTCCCGTTCGCGGCGGTCTCGTCGGCCTTCCAGGTGATCGCGCCGTCCTTCATCAGCCAGCCGACCTGGATCGCGGCGAGCTGGCTGTAGTTCTTCGGGTGCTTGTCCTCGTCGTACATCCCGCGCGAGATGTGGCCGAGGCCCCACGCGACGTCACGCACGTGCGCGCGCTCGGCGTCCTCCTGCGTGATCTCCTTCTTCGCGACGAGCCAGTCGGTGAAGTAGAGCGCCGCGGTCTGCGCCTTCAGCTCCTCGAGCGTGCTGGCGAGCGGACCGCCGAACGCCTCGCGGTCGATCTTGCCGTTCGCCTTGTACTGGTGCGCGGGGCCGAGGTTGTGCGCCGCCTCGTGGAGGACGGTGCTCATCAGCTGCGGCTCGGGCGACGACGTGTACTTCGCCATCGCGTCGGCGCAGAGGAGCGACGACGCCTGGTCCTTCAGCGACTGGACGCTGTCGGCGTCGGTGTAGAAGTTCGTCATCGCGACGGTGCGGCCGCGGCCCTCGTTCGCGACGGGGCCGAAGTTCGGAAGCGACTGTCCGATCGTGGCGCCGAAGGCGTTCCGCGAGTCGCCCGCGTTGAGCGCGATGTCGACGAAGTCGGGGAGCTTGAAGCTGACCTCGCGCGCCTTGTACGGCGGACCGGCGAGCTCGGCGAGCGCCTTCTCCATCTCGGTCTTCAACGGATCGAGCTTCGCCTGCCACTTCAGCGAGCCCTGGTTGATGAGGCCGAAGCTGACGTGGAAGAGCGCCTTCGTGCTGCACGGCTCGGCGTAGACCTCGTCGGGCGCGATGCGCAGGTAGAAGCGGCTGTTCTTCGCGTCCATCTTCGCCCACGCCTCGTCGGCGGGCCACCACTTGTCGTCGGTGAACGCCTGCGCGGCGGCGAGGAGATACGCCTTCAGCGCGGGCTCCTTTTCGCCGAGCGCGTTGGCCGCGGCGCGGAGCTGACCGGCGACCGCGTTCGTCTCCTCCTTGTAGGCCTCGTGGTAGGGGACCGGCTTCAGCGCGTCCTTGCCTTCACCGGCGGCGACGACGGTGAACGGATCGGCGAGGAGCGGGTTCTTCTTCGAGAGCCCTTCGCAGAACTTCGGCTGCGCGAGGAGGTCCTCCGGGTAGAGGCCGGAGAGCTTGCCTTTCGGCATGTCGGGGATTGCGCTGCAGGCGGGATCGTTCTGCGTGAGCGGCGCCTCGCACTTCGGGCCCTGGCCGCGGAAGAAGAGCGTCTTGCTCGCGGCGTCGTCGGCCGGCACCTTCGCGGCGAGGCCGAGCGTGCCCTGCTGCTTCTGGTAGAGCTTCTCGATCATCTCCGCGGCCTGGGTGAGGAAGCCGACGAAGCGCTTCTCCTCCGGGCTCGCCTTCGAGAGGTCGGTCGCGACGAGCGTGACGCGGCCCTGCGCGAGCTCCTTCAGGACGGCCTGACGGCGCGCCGTCTCCTTCGGATCGAGGCCGGCGACGACCGCCGGCTCCTTGCTCCGCTTCGCGATGCGGTCGATCGCGTCGAGGCTCTTCGCCGTGAACGCGCCCTTGTCGATGTACTCGCCCGGCGCCGCGCCGGGGACGAGGCCCCAGTAGAGCGCGAGCTCGCTCGGCTCGATCGCGCCGTTCTTGTTCGCGTCTTCGATCCAGAAGAGGGGGAGCGCGAGCTCCGCCGCGAGGCGGTTGAAGTCGCCGCGCGAGACGTCGAGCTTCACCGCGCCGGCATTCGCCGCCGTGGTGGTCGTCGCGCCCGCGTCGAGCGACGCGTTCTTCGCGCCGGGCTGCGCGGACGGTGCCGGCGCCGGCGTCGGCTCGGTCTTGCTGCACGCGGCAGCGAGCACGCACGCGAGCACGGAGAAGGAGGAGAGGAACCTTCGATTACGCGGGGCCGTCATGGGCAGGGGGTCTCCTACGGCACCGCGGGTGCTGTCAACCGGGGCGGCCGGTCCTCGGGGCAGTGGGCGCAAGATGACGCAGCGCGTGGCAC
>JBDHVE010000266.1:0-7723 GCA_039809485.1 Polyangiaceae bacterium
CCTGGAAGGTGATCTCGAGGCGCTCGGCGCGCGGCACGGCCTCCGGGAGGACGAGCGTGACGCGACCGGTGTTGCGCCGGCCGGCGACGTAGGCGCCGCCGTCGAGCTCGACGCGGAAGGAACAGTCGGGAAAGAAGCTCATCGCGGGGGGCCGGGCAGGCCCCCGAGTCTAGTCGATTCGGCGGCCGCGACCGCCGCCGCGGGCCGATCAGTGGTGGGCGGGGCGAGACTCTCGGCCTCGGCTCTCGAGGACCTCCACGAGGAGCTCGTTGGTCCGCTTCGCGCGCGCGCGCAGCTCCGGGAGTCGCTCGCGGATCTGCGCGCGAACCTCGGCACGGCGGTCCCACGTCCGGTCGATTCGCGCGATGAGCTGCCCGCTCCCGATCCTGGCGAGCGGGGGCGACTCGAGTCGAAGGTGCTCGAGGAGCCCGCTCACTTTCGACGCATAGGGGAGCGCCGTGAACGGCGTGCCGCGCAGCGCGGCGAAGATGAGGAAGTGGAGGCGCATCCCCACCGCGAGCTCGAAGCGGTCCATCAGGTGCAAGATCTGGCCGGGCGAGTAGCGTCGCCGCAAGATCTCCGCCCGCTCCGAGTTGCGCATGTGGGCCACCACGCCGTGGCTGTGCTGGACGTCGTACGTCTCCATCGGCACGAACACGACGTCCGCGTCGTACCTCTCCACCATGAAGTCGGCCGCGTTCGCGAGGAGCGCGTGGTACTCCTCCGGATCGATGTCCGGCGCGGCCGGGCCCGGCTCCCGGACGGAGAAGCCCACGAGCTGGCGGTCGAACTCGACGCCTTCGGTCCGGAGCGCGTCGATGTCGAGCTCCTCCTCGCACATGAGGAGCGCCGGATCGGCGGTGAGGTGGATCTCGCGCGAGACCCCCACGTCCTCGAGCAGGCGGTAGCCCTGGCGGTCCCGGACGGTCACGACCGCACACGCGTTGAGCGCATCTCGAACCGCGCGCCGGGACGACTGCTGCTGGAGGGGACCCGCGCTCACCGCGTACACGACGACCGGCACGCCCAGCTCGTGCGCGAGGAACACCTCACGCAGGTACGCGTCGACGTCTGCGTCGTAGAGGATGCCGCCGCCTCCGAGCACGAGGAGGTCGAGGCCTGCGACCACGGCGCGTGACTCCTTCCGGGTCATCTCGCGAGGCGAGATCGCATGCTCCACCTCGTGGCGGGCGAGCGTGTCCGCCGGGTTGCGCGAGAACACCGTCACGTCGGCGTCCACCCTCGACCGGAGCTCGACGAGGATCCCTTCGAGGATCGCCTCGTCGCCCAGGTTCATCCCGCCGTACGAACCGGAGATCCCGATTCGAACCTTCGCTTTCGAGTCCATCGTGTTCCTCACATGGGTGTGATCTTCGGCCAGGAGAGCTCGACACCATGAGCGACGAGCAAGCTCTGGAGGTCGCGGAGGAGCGCGGGCGTGTTGCGGACGGCGCGCGGCGGCACGCGGCGCTCGAGGCAGAAGGCGGCGAGATAGCCGGCCGCCTCTCCGACGCCCCACTCGACGGGATGGACCCGGAAGGCTCCGTTCGTGACGTGCGTCACGCCCAGGTTCTTCCCGCCGGGGAGGAGGTTCTCGACGCGGACCGGGATCATCGCCCCGAGCGGGATCTGGAAAGGCCAGCACCCGATGTCGAGGTACGGCCTCCCGCCGACGGTCGGATGGAGATCGATCCGGTAGCAGCCCACACCGACGGAGTCGTCGAACTGCTCGGCGCCGCTCGTTCGGAGCGGGTGCGCGATGTGCTGCTCGAGGACGGTCAGCTCCGCGCGGAGGCGTCTCGTCTCGCGCACGTACGGGGCGGGCGCGAGGCCGTCGCGCGTGCTGCCGACCACGTCCCCGCGGAGCCTCAGCCCCCGATGGCCGATGCCGCCGTCGGGGCGCGGGGCCTCGGTCTGGAGCCAGTAGAGAAGGCTCAGGCTGAGCTGGCGCGCGTCCTCGAGGTGACGCTCGCGCGTCGCCGCGTCGACCCCCAGGACCGGTCCGAACCAGTAGTCGTTCTGCGGCCAGTTCACGATCGTGACGTCGCTCGGCGCGAATCCATCCTCGAACTTGGAGCGGTCGAGGATCCGCCGGAATTCCCACCACGACTTGCCGTCGGGGGCGTCGAACAGCGGCCGCCGGAGCAACTCGTGGCTCTCCGGCTCGACCGTCGTGAAGCCGAGGAGCGGCCCGGGCCAGCCCGCGGGTTCGAGCTTCCGCCATCGCTCGTACTGCGTCGGCTTCTCGATCGTGTGGTCCTCTCCCGGCAGGTGTTCCATCGCGAAGCAGACGGTGATGGCCTGGTGGTCGACCGGCAGCGGATCCTCCGCCGCGTGCGGCTCGCCGGTGTCGGCCCTTCGCTCGGGTCCCACCACGTGCTCCACCCCCGCGAGCTCGAGGAGATCGCCGAAGGGGGTGCCGTCGATGAAGTAGGTCGCCTCGACGTGGCGGTCCTGTCCGGTCTCGAGGTCGAGCAGAGACACGCTCGTCACGCGTTCGCGATGGACCGTCGCAGCGACGGGCCGGTGCTCGCGCAGCACGCGTAGCCGTCCTCCGAGCTCGTGCGCGTTCATGAGCTGGTGCAGGAAGCCGACGGCGACCCGCGGATCGAAGCAGAGCCGGCTCACCCATCCGTTGCCCGGATTCAGGAATCGCTCGTGGCGCGCACGCGCCTTCAGCGGCAAGTGCTCGCGGTAGTAGTCCCGGATCCCGCGGCGCAGCTGACGGTAGCTCTCGGTCGCCCCGAAGGTCTCGATCCACGGATGCTCGTCCGGAGGGACGGCCTGACTGGTCAGCTGGCCGCCGACCCAGTGCGTCTCCTCGGTCAGGACCACGCGAAAGCCGAGGCCCGCTGCCGCCATCGCGGCCGCGCAGGCTCCGAGCCCACCGCCGATGATCGCCACGTCCGCGCGAATCGTCCTGACGGCGTCGCCCATGGGAGGCCTGGCGAGCAAGCTTCATGCGCGAGCGACCATCGAGTATGGTCGCGTCGCGAGCGGTCGGTTCGCCCGAAGTCACGATGCTGACGAATCTCCGAGTCAAGGATCTCAAGGCGTGGGGCGGTCAGCTCTGGGAGTCGGGGGTCGAGCTCGCTCCGATCACCCTCTTCCTCGGCCCCAACTCCGCCGGCAAGACCTCGCTGCTCCAGCTCCCGCTGCTGCTCAAGCAGACGTTCGACAGCCCCGACCGTAGCCTCGACCTGAACCTGGGAGGGCAGGCGTCGGACCTCGTCGACCTCGGCAGCTTCGAGTCCATCATCCACCGCCACGACACGTCGCGACACCTGGGCCTCGGCCTCTCCTTGAAGGCGGGCACCGGCCCTCGCGAGCCTGCCGTCGACTACGCCGCCACCTTCACGCTCGCCGGAGCGGCGCCGGCCATCCAGCGGCTCGAGCTCCGGAGCGAGGGACGTACCTTCGCGGCGACGCGGCAGGGCAAAGGCGGCTACCTCCTCGAGGCGCCGGGCTACGCGCCCAAGCAGTTCGGAGGTCGTCTCGACGCGAAGCGCGCGTACCAGCCCGAGCGCTCGGTGGCGTTCTCACCCGAGGCGATCGCCGAGCTCGGTGCGCTCGGCCCCGAGCTCCAGGATCTCTCGTTGCGCCTCCGCCAGGCGGTCTCGCAGATCTCGTACCTCGGACCGCTCCGCGAGCACCCCGAGCGCAGCTACCTGTGGAGCGGCGTCGAGCCGGGCTATCTCGGCAAGCGCGGCGAGTATGCGGTCCACGCGCTGCTCGCGAGCGACAACTCGCGGAGGCGGCAGAAGGCGGGCACGGAGGGAGGGCGGCAGTGGCTCGTCCAGCGTGTGTCGGAGTGGCTCGCCAAGCTCGGTGTCGCCGACGAGCTCCGTCTCGAGCGGCAGGGGAGCTCTCGGCACTACGAGCTCGTCGTCGTCCGCGGCAGCGAGCGCTCGAACATCGTGGACGTCGGCTTCGGCATCTCGCAGGTGTTGCCGATGCTCGTGCTCGCCTACTTCGTCACGCCCGGGACGACGATCATCGCGGAGCAGCCCGAGATCCACCTCCATCCGCGGGCGCAGGTCGGCCTCGCCGAGATGATGGCGGAGGTCGCCGTCAGCCGCGGCGTCCAGTTCCTGGTGGAGACCCACTCGGAGCACCTCTTCCGGCGACTGCAGTCGCTCATCGCCGACGAGCGTCTGCGTACGAACGACTGCCGGCTCTACTTCGTCGACCGCGATGACGAAGGCGTGACGGAGCTCAATCGACTCCAGGTCGACCCCTACGGACGCGTCAGCAACTGGCCGAAGCAGTTCTTCGGCGATGCGATCGGCGAGACGGAACGTCAGACGCGAAAGATGCTCGAGCGACTCGCCCGCGAGCGGAGCAACGCGCCCGGCTGATGGACCACGTCCTCGACACGAACACGCTCCTGGTCGCGAGCGCGGCGCACCCGTACTCGCCGTTCGACGCCACGCACGTCCCCATCGCCGAGCAGCGCACCGTCTTCGACTGGTTGACGACCTTCCGCACGGACGCGGATCGCCGGCTCGTGCTCGACGATCTGTTCAAGATCTACGAGGAGTACCGGCACAAGCTCTCCGATCAGGACTATGGCCTCCTCGTGATCCACGAGAAGATGCAGACCATGCGTCAGGTCACACTGAGCTGGGACGCGGACGGGCGCCCCGCCGTCCCCGCCGCCTTCGCGGCGTTCGACCCGTCCGATCGCAAGTTCCTCGCCGCGGCGCTGACCGATCCGGAGACCATCTCGATCGTCAACGCGGCCGACTCCGACTGGCTCCAGATCGAGTCCGAGCTGGCCGCCGCAGGCGTCACCGTCGTCCACCTCCTCGAGGCGTGGCTGCGCGCGACCGCAGGGGCACGATGAGCGACTTCATCCGCTTTCCGCACACGCCCCATGTCGCGTGGCTCGGCGAGGGACAGCCGCGCGGCGACAAGGTGCTCCCGCCCGACGAGGTCGAGGAGCTGCTCGCCCACGACGTCGTCGTCGAGGAGAAGGTCGACGGCGCGAACCTCGGCTTCTCGGTGGACGAGCACGGGACGCTCCGCGCCCAGAATCGCGGCGCTTTCCTCGCGCAGAAGCCGCCTCATCCACAGTTCAAGCCGCTCACGCGCTGGCTCCAGCCGCGGGAGCACCGTCTCGCGGAGGCGCTCTTCCCCGACCTCATGCTCTTCGGCGAGTGGTGTTATGCGGTCCACAGCGTCCGCTACACGAACCTCCCCGACTGGTTCCTCGCGTTCGATGTCTACGACCGCGCGCGGGGTGAGTTCTGGAGCGCGGCGCGTCGTGACGCGCTCGTCTCCGACCTCGGCATCGCCGTCGTCCCGAAGCTCGGCGCCGGACGGTTCGATCTCGAAAGGCTCCGCGCGCTCCTCGGGAGCTCCCGGCTGGCGGCCGGTCCCGCCGAGGGCCTCTACGTGCGACGCGAGGACGACCAGCGGCTCCTCGCTCGCGCGAAGCTCGTACGGCGCGAGTTCGTCCAGGCGATCGACGAGCACTGGTCGAAGCGGGCGCTCGAGACGAACACGCTCGCCGGCGATCGAGGAACGCCGCAGGCCCCCCCCTAGGCTTCGAGTCGCCGTGCCGGGCGCCCTCCAGCTCCGGTATGCCCGACGAGCCCGCTGCGAGTAGGCTGGCATCGTGCCGACCGACGCCCTTCTCACCGTCGGCATCCTCGCGGTCACGATCGTCCTGTTCGTGGCAGACAGGATCCGTCTCGACGTCGTGGCGCTGATCTCGCTGCTCGCGCTGTCGTTGTCGAACGTCGTGCCGCTCGACGTCGTGCTGTCCGGGTTCTCGAATCCTGCCGTGGTGATGATCGCGGGCCTCTTCGTCATCGGGGCGGCCATCGCGGAGTCCGGCGCGGCAGACTGGCTCGGTCGGCGGCTCGAGCGCGCCTCCGGGGAAAGCGAGACACGCGCGATCGTGGTCGTGGTGTGCGCGACCGCGCTCGTGTCCGCGTTCATGAGCTCCACCGGCACCGTCGCGCTGCTCATGCCGGTCGTCGGCACCCTCGCCGCTCGCCGGGGCATTCCACCGGGCAGACTCTTGATGCCCCTCGCCTTCGCGGCGCACCTGGGCAGCAACCTCACCCTGATCAGCACGCCGCCGAACCTCCTCGTCAGCACCGCGCTGACCGAGGCGGGTCGCGCGCCGTTCCGCTTCTTCAGCTTCACGGTGCCCGGCGTCGTCGTGCTGGTCCTCGGCGTCGTCTACCTCGCGCTCATCGGACGAAGGCTGCTGCCGGCCGGTGAGGGGCGAGAGTCGCGGCATTCGCTCCTGTCGGCCCTCGACCTCGCCACGGAGTACGGGCTCGGCGACTCGCTCGTCACGCTGCGCGTGGCGCCGGGCTCGGCGCTCGTGGGGATGTCGCTCGCCACGTCGAACCTCCGGGCCGCGCGCGGAGTCACCGTCGTCGGCATCAGCCGAGCGGGCGAGGCCCTGCGAGTCGTGCCTCGTGTCGTCTTCGCCGCCGGAGACGAGCTGCGTGTGTTCGGCACGCTCGAGGCGCTCGAGGCGATGGAGCGAGAGCTGTCGGTCGCCGTCGCGGCCGCCACGTCGGCGTTCTCTCTGCCGGCGGACGAGTCGCTCGCCGAGGTCGTGCTGCCCCGGCGCTCGCGGCTCGTGGGCAGGACGCTCCGCGCGGCGAAGTTCCGCGACCGCTATCGCGCGAACGTGCTCGCAGTCCGTCGCATCGAGGGCAAAGCGCCAGCCAGCCACACGGACGGCGGCCTCCGGGATCTCGTGCTCCGGTCGGGAGACACACTCCTCTTGAAGGGACGCCGCAAGTACCTGCAGCGGCTGCACGACGAGCGCGCAGACCTCGTGCTCCTGGCCGAGCCCGACGCCGGCAGTGACGTGATCGTCGATCGGCCGCGTGCGCTCGGCGCGATCGCCATCACCTCCGTCATGTTGCTCGTGATGGCGTTCGGATGGCAGCCCAACGTCATCGCCGTCCTCCTCGCCGCGCTCCTCGTCGTGCTCACCGGCTGCGTGCGTCCCGCGGAGGTGTACCGGACGGTGAACTGGGAGAGCGTCGTGCTCATCGCGTGCATGATTCCGCTGGCGACCGCGCTCGAGCGCACCGGCGCGACGTCGTTCCTCGTCGGCGTCATCGAACGCGAGCTCCAGGGCGCGAGCCCGCGCGCCGTGCTCGCGTTGATCGTCGTGGTGACGTCGGCGTTCGGCATGGTGCTGTCGAACACGGCGACGGCGGTGCTCGTCGCGCCCGTGGCCGTTCGGCTGGCCGCCGCGTTCGGGATCGCGCCCGAGCCGCTGCTCATGGGGGTCGCGTTCGCGTCTTCGGCGGCCTTCGCGACGCCGATCGCCTCGCCGGTGAACGTGCTCGTCATGAACCCCGGTGGCTATCGATTCGGCGACTACGCACGCGTGGGCGTCCCGCTCCAGCTCCTCGTCCTCGCGGCGGCGGTGCTGGTCATTCCGCTCGTGTTCCCCTTCTGAGCGTCGGGCGTGCTCTGGCGTCAGCGCTGCGGACGCACGCGCGCGACGTTCTCGGCGGGCACGTCCAGCGTCACGAGATCACCTTTCTGGATGACCGTGTCGTGCTGTGGGCGGGGTAGCTTCCGACCCTGACGGGTCATCTCCACCACGCGTCCATCGACGAGAGCCTCACACTCGGCGACGCTTCGGGAGGACCATGCGACCGGCGGCGCGTAGGTAGAACGAACGCGATGCTGCGACGCGTCGAGCGGGAGAGCCGAACGGGGACGGTCGGCGGGAGGT
>JBDHVE010000267.1:0-7717 GCA_039809485.1 Polyangiaceae bacterium
GCGGTGACGCGCGGTTCCTCGATGGGTGACCCGAGGCGCCAGGCCATATGACCTGGTCGTGTCGATTTCGTGGCCCCGCTCGAAATCACAAACTTTTTTTGCGCAACCCTGGGTCTAGAGGTCGACCGCGAATCGCCCCTTCACGAGCCGATCGCGACAATGCGCGAACGGGAGGAGCTTGTCGCCCTCGGCGCAGCGCAGCGTGCGCGTGACCGCGGCTTCGTCGCCGAAGATCTCCACGGCGCCGTCGGGGAACGTCACCGCGGCGCCCGCCTCGCCTGCGTGGACGGAGGCGAGCGTCTTCCCCGTCCCGGCCTCGACCACCCTGCGCGAGAGGAGGAAGCCGTCGCTCCGCGTGGCCTTCACGACGAAGGCTTTCGCGCCGACTGCCTCGAGGTCTCGCTCGCCGCGCTCGATCGGGAGCAGGGTCTCGCGGACCGTGACCGCCTTCGCGAGGTCGATCTCGACCACGCGATCGGGACACACGAGCGCGACGACGCTCTCGTCGTCGCGGATGCGCGCGCGGCGGCAACGCCCCTTCGTCATCACGACGCCCCGGACCTTGCCGGCGGCATCGGCGACGTGGATCTGCGTGTCACCTTCGCCGCCGCCGGCGAAGACGAGCGTGTTGCCCTTCCCCGCCACGACCGAGAGGTGCGACGGCGCCGGAGCGTCGTGGCACTCGCCCTTGTCGCAGACACACGAGCGAAAGCGAGGCTCGTCGGAATTCGAGATCCACAGCTCGCCGTTCGTGAGGGTCGCGTGGAGGCGGCCCTCGCGGCACGCGCCGCGCGCTCGCCGCTCGTTCGGTACCACGGCCTCGGCGTAGGGCGATGCCGCCGGAGGCCCGATTCGCACGTGCGGCGCCTTCGCGCCGAAGTGGGTGAAGAGATCGAAGCCGCGGTCGCGGAACGCGGCGTACCCGCTCTGGCCGAGCGACGGCCAGCTCGCCTGCGCCCGCCCGTTCACGTCGACCACCGTGAGGGGATCGCGCGTGAGCCAGCGCGAGCCGTCGGGAGACGAGCCACAGCCCTCGCACAGCTTGCTCGTCCCCTCCGGCTCTCCACGCGGTCCTGACTCCTCGACCTCGCCGCCGACCGGGGTGACCGTCTTCGCGACGGGATCGATCCGCAGCACGCGCGTCAGCTGCGGGCGGTCCCATGCTTCGTAGCGAGCCAGGAGCGCGCGATCGCGTGTGAAGCGGAGACTCTTGGCGGCGACCGGGAACGGCGGCGGCGTGACCGGAATCGTCACGCGCGCGCCGCTCGGGACCGCGACGACGTCGATCTGCCGCGCGCACTGGAAGACGACGCGCGCGCCGACCTCGTCGTAGGTCGCGGGCCCGTCGCACTGCGGGAGCCGCGTCTTCGCATGCGTGCTGGGGTCGAGGAGGAATACCTCGCGCTTGTCGGCGAGAATCGCCTCGCCACCCGCCCATCCGAGCGCGACCGTGTCCGCCGGCGGCGGCAGGACCGGCACCGAAGGATCGGGCGAGAGGATCGCGCCCGTGAAGTGGAGGACCCAGCGGCCGTCGGGCGAGAAGAAGCTCTTCGGCCCCGTCGAGCCGTACGCGAGCGACGCGAGCAGCTTCTTCGAAGCGACATCGTAGAGCGCGTAGGTCGCGCCGACGGACGCCGCGACCAGGCGGCCGTCCGGAGAGAGGATCGGGTCCCAGACGCCGAGCCCTTTCGGTGCGTCGACGACCTTCTCGAGCGCGCCTCCCGCGCGCGAGACGTAGAGGGCCCCGAGCGTCGTCGCGACGACGACGTCGGCCGCGCGCGCGGCCGTCACGGAGCGAAGCGTGTCGGGAGGAGCGAGCGGGATCACCGTCGCCGGCGCGTCGCTCTGCGGCGCGAACCGAAAGAGCCCGGACGGGGTCATCGCAACGACGTCGCCGTTCGACGCGAAGGTCCCGCCGATGATCTCGCGCTCGTCGCCGAGCACGACGACGGACGTCTTCGGTTCGGGCGGCGCGGCGTCGGCGACCTCCGCGTGCTGCGCGAACCGCTTCGTGCACCCGCTCGGCAGGAGCGGTGCGAGACCGAGCATCAGGACGAGCGACGTCGCGTTCGAACGCATCACGTCCACGATAACGGCGCGCGCGTCCGACGTGATTCCCCGAATTCGCGCGCGGAGCTCAGTCCGCGGGCGCGTCGACGAGCACGTAGTGGAACGAAGCCGCGGGGCCGCCGACGGCCTTGATCAGCGTCTTCATCGACTCCGCCGAGAGCACCTGGCAGCCGACGACGGCGGGCGCACCGCGATCGCCGTGGTGGAAGAGGACCGCCGTGAGCCCGTCGTTCCGCGCACGCGACGCCTCGTCTTCGCCGTCGTCGTAGAAGCCGTCCTGGTTGGTGTCGCGGATCCCGGGGAGCCGACCGCTCCGCCCCGCGTAGGTGACGACGTCGTAGCCGGGGAGACCGCCGACGAGCCGACTCTGCCCGCGTCCGATGGCGTAGTACTCGCCGGGACGAATCCGGCCGACGTCGCGCGTCCCGTTCTTGTCGACGTCCGGGACGCCGTCGACACCGTCCGACTGGAACGGATGCGTCGAGCCCGCGAGCACGATCGCGCGTTTGGTGGGCAGGAGGACGACGAACGTGTCGTCGTAGGCCTGGACGCTCCGCACGACATGCCGCGTGCCGTCGAGGGAGCGACCTCGCACCCCGAGCACGGTCACGAGCCCGCGCGGATTCACCTCCGCGCCCGCGGCGCTGACGAGCGGCGCCCACGTCGTGTAGTCCGCTTCGGTCGCGGTCGCCGCGCCCTCGCTCTCACCGATGTCGGCGGCGGTGTCGTCTTCTGCAGGAGCGGCACATGCCGGCCCCGCGAGGGCGACACCGAACGTGACGAGAGCGAGGAGAGCGCGGAGGTTCTTCATCGTCCCGGATAGGCAGGGAGCTCGCGCGCGACCTCGGGCATGATCGCCAGGGTCACGCGGTAGCTCGCGTTGTACGGATCCATGTCGTCGATCTGGGGCATCAGCGACTTCACCGAGACGATGCGACCGTTGCCGTCACGCCTCACGCGGAGCCACGGGGTCGCCATCCACTGGCGCGGATAGCCGCGCGCGATGTTCTGCTCCGAGACCATGTACGGCCTGCGCGCGCCGCCTTCGCTCTCGGGGCGATACCAGTTGTTCTGGTAGAGCCACACGGTCCCGTCCGGATCGGTGTGACCGATGAAGCCGATGTGCTGATCGCCCGGCAGCGACGTGTTCACGTTCATGCCCGCGACGAGGGTGCCGGCGGGGAGGAGACCGCCGTCGAGCTGGTTCAGCACCGCGGGCATCTCCTGCGGCGTGTTCGGGAGCTTCAGCACGCGGCCGCCGGAGTCGCGCACGGCGCCGATCAGGTTGCGGACGCCTTCCTGGTCGTAGCCGTAGATCCCGGCGAGGAAGAGGACCTTCGACACGTTCGACGCGCACATGCGTGGCATCGGGTAACGCGGGGACTTGTCCTGCACTCGCATCCAGTACCGCGCGGCGCGCATCACGCGCTCCGACGTCGGGGTGAGGTGCTCGTAGCGGAAGTTGCCGAGGGGCTCGGCGGCGGCGGCGGCTTGCTCGTCGGGAGTCACCCGCGTGAGCGGCTCCTCGAGCGAAGCGCCGTCATCGACGTCGGAGTTCTCGGTGGCGGCACATCCGACGGAGACGACGGAGGCCGACGCGAGCGCGAACAAGAGGGAGAAGACGCGGATACTGCGGTCCACGTCGAGGCCTACAGCACGCTGTATGCCACAGATACCCACACAACTCGTGCGCGCTCCCGGACGACAAGGCTGCTGGAAAATGGCACCTCGCTCCGAGCACCGTCGCGCAGCGGATGACGGGCCCTGGATCCGTCGCGCCCCAGGGATGGACGTCCGCCGGGCGCGGCCCCGAGAGCATGGTAGGAACCGGGTCGCGTGACGACGCTCTCGTTCACGGCCGGCACGTTGATGCTGAGCGACCTCGCTCGCGACGACGCGCGCGTGCCGTCCTCGTTCCAGTGGGACGAGCGGAGCGCCTGCTTCCGCGCGCCCGCGATCGCGTACGCCGAAACGGTGCTCGCGCTGCGTCGGGCCGGCGTCGCGTACGAGGACGAAGCGCGGCGCTACACGACGCTCGAGACCGGCGCCCTCGTCCATCGCGCGCCGCGTCCGTATCAGGCGGAAGCGATCGACGCGTGGAACAAGGCCCGTGGCCGCGGCGTCGTCGTCCTCCCCACCGGTGCCGGCAAGACGCACGTGGCCGTGCTCGCGATCGACGCGAAGAAGAGGAGCGCGCTCGTCGTCGCTCCGACGCTCGATCTCGTCCGCCAGTGGTACGACCTCCTCCGGGCGACGTTCGGCGTGCCCGTCGGCGTCGTCGGCGGCGGCGACCACGACGTCCAGCCGATCACGGTGACGACCTACGACTCGGCCTACCTCCACATGGAGCACCTCGGGTCGCGCTTCGGGCTCGTCGTGTTCGACGAGTGCCATCACCTCCCGAGCGCGACGTATGCCCTCGCGGCCCGGCTCGCGATCGCGCCCTACCGGCTCGGCCTCACCGCCACGCCCGAGCGCACCGACGGTCGCGATGCGCTGCTCGAGGAGCTCGTCGGCCCGACGGTGTACCGGCGCGACATCGGCGAGCTCGCGGGCGAGTGGCTCTCCGAGTACGAGACGGTCCGCGTCGAGGTCGCCCTCACGCCGGAGGAGCGCGCCGAGCACGATCGCGAGCGCGCCCTCTATCGCGAGTTCGTCGGGATGAACCACATCCGGATGTCGAGCCCGCGCGGCTTCGGCGAGTTCGTCATGCTCTCGTCGCGGAGCGAGGCGGGGAGGCGCGCGATGCGCGCCTACCGGAGGCAACGCGAGCTCGCCTTCGCCGCGAGCGGAAAGCTCGCCTATCTCGAGCACCTCCTCGAGGAGCACCGCGAGGACCGCGCGATCGTCTTCACGCAGGACAACGCGACGGCGCACAAGATCGCGCGGAGCTTCCTCGTGCCCGTCATCACCCACCAGACGAAGGTGACCGAGCGGAGCGCGATCCTCGCCGGCCTCGCAGACGGCACGTACAACGCCGTCGTCACCTCGAAGGTCCTGAACGAAGGCGTCGACGTCCAGGAGGCGAACGTCGCGATCGTCCTCTCCGGCAGCGGCTCGGTCCGTGAGCACGTCCAGCGGCTCGGACGCATCCTCCGCAAGCGCGAAGGCAAGCGCGCCGTCCTCTACGAGCTCGTGACCGAGAACACGGCGGAGACCTTCACGAGCGAGCGGAGGCGCGAGCACGATGCTTACCGCTGATCTCGTCGACGCCCGGAAGAAGGGCGAGGAGCTCGTCCTCACCCCGCTCGACGTGCGTGCGCTCGACGACGCGCTCGTCGTCGCGCGCGCGCTCCTCGAGACGACGCGTGGGCTCGTCGGGGCGCGGCGCGAAGAAGTGGTGCAGGCTTGGGAGGCCGCCGGCGGCGAGGACGGCGGACCGAAGCGCCGCAAGATCGTCCTCGGCCTCCGGAAGCTCGTCGAAGACGCGTGCACGTTCGAGGCGGAGACGCGCGTCGACCCTGCCGCGATCCGGCGCGACCTCTTCGTCCGCGCGGCGCGCGCACGGCGCGAGCGCACGTTCGCGCGCGAAGCGATCGTACGCGAGGTCGCTGCCGCTCATGCGCTCGAGGACGCCGAGGTCGAGCGCGGGATGTTCGCCGACCTGCGCGGCGAGCACCTCCTCCGCGAGGCGCCGACGTTCGGCCCCGAGGAGCTCGTCCACGCGTTCGACATCGGCCGCGCACAGGCCGTCCTCCTCACCGCCGTCCGCGTGACGTGCGAGGTCCGCGCCGCGTCTCCCGGCCCGCTCCGCGCGTTCTTCGCGAAGCTGAAGTTCCACCAGCTCCTCTTCTGCGCGGAGCGGATCGAAGGCGGCTTCCGCGTCGTCGTCGACGGGCCGTTCTCGATGTTCGAGTCGGTCACGAAGTACGGGGTGCGCTTCGCGCTGCTCCTCCCTGCCCTCCGCGAGCTCGACGACTGGTCGCTCGCCGCCGACGTGCGCTGGGGCAAGGAGCGGACGCCGCTCGTCTTCCGTCTCGATGCGAAGGACGCTGCCAGCCTGCGTATCGCGGGGCCGCACGACGCGAGCCCGCACCAAGCCGACGACGTCCGCGAGCTCGCCGAGGACCTCGGACGCGTCGCGAAGGGTTGGGACGTCGAGCCGGCGAGCACGGTGCTCGAGCTGCCGGGCGTGGGCGTCTGCGTCCCCGATCTCGTCCTGACGAAGAAGGGCACACGGCCCGTCTTCGTCGAGGTGCTCGGGTACTGGAGCCGCGACGCGGTCTTCCGCCGGATCGAGCTCGCGCAGCGCGGCGTCGGCGAGCTCGTCGTGTTCGCCGTGAGCTCACGCCTCCGTGTGAGCGCGGAGCTGCTCGGCGAAGACGACGCCGCCGCGCTCTACGTCTACAAGGGCCGGATGAGCGCGCGCGCGCTCTTCGAGAAGGTCCTTGCCCTCGCTCAGCCCTCGGAGAGGAAGCGCGCGAGGAGCGGTCCGTAGCGGAGGCGTACCTCCGGCTTGATCGCGGACGTCTTCGTCTCGACGGCGCGGGACAGGGCATCGTGACACGCGCAGTGGCCGGGCGGATGCTTCCGCATGTCCTCGATCGTCGCGCGGAGAAGCTCCATCGCGGCGCCCGTCGCGGAGCGTCGATCCGCCTCGCGTTTCGCGGGCGGCACCGGGGCGGGGTCGACCTGGGTGAGCGCGCGCCATCCCTCGCAGTCCCCGACGACGTAGCCGACGACCGCGCAGCACATCTCCGCCTCCCGCGCGAGCCGCGCCTCCGGCATCGAGGTCTGGCCGATCACGTCACCGCCGACGAGCCGGTGCATGTTCGCTTCCGCTGCCGTCGACCAGCTCGGTCCTTCGAGGCACACGTACGTCCCGCGCGCATGCACCGAGCGGAGGCTCGGCCCCGCGCTCGCGAGCAGGCGGGCACGGGTCGACTCGCAGTACGGCTTCGCCACGTCGACGTGGACGGCGATCCCCTCGTCGAAGAACGTCGTCGCGCGCCGCGTGGTCCGGTCGATCACCTGATCCGCGATGACGAGATCGCCAGGCGGTATCTCGTCACGTAACGAGCGCACCTCGTCCGTGAGGAGGAGGTGGGTCACGCCGATCTGCTTCATCGCGTAGATGTTCGCGCGCGAGGGGACGCGCGAAGGCGGGATGTCGTGCGCCTCTCCGTGGCGCGCGAGGACGGCGACGCGGCTCTCGCCGAAGCGCACGATCCGCAAGTGGCTCGACGGCGTTCCGAACGGCGTGTCGAGCACGTGCTCTTCCGCGATGACGGCGCCGAGCAGCGCTTCGCCGATCCCGGGCCCCCCGATGATCCCCAGCATGAACGTGACCTACCACGCACGCGGAACGCCGGGCACGCGGCGCGAATCCGCGGACAAACGGCCGCGGCGTGAAACCCTCGAACACGACCGTGGCAGAGCCCATCCACGCTCGACGCGGGGGCGCGTTCGTTGCACGACTCGGCCGCGATGACCGGACGGATCACCTTCGAGCGCGACGTCGCCGTGACCGGCGAGCCGCACGGTGTGAAGCTCTCCAACGGCGACGTCGAGATCGTCGCCGCCACGTCCTTCGGGCTGCGCGTGCTCCGGTACGGCCCGGTGTCCGGCGCGAACGTGTTCGGCTACGTCGATCCAGCGACCCAGGGCGTGCCCGTCACCGGCGGGACCTGGCATCTCTACGGCGGCC
>JBDHVE010000268.1:0-7698 GCA_039809485.1 Polyangiaceae bacterium
CGGCGATCCGAAGCACCGCAAACTCCGCTTCCGACCCCAAGTCGCATGACCTGCCCACGGGAACTCTGGTGCACGCGACCAGCATCACCACCGTGAGGATAGATAGGAGGGGGCTCCTCATTAGCTGCCTCGTCATCTTCCCGGTTCACGCTTCACGGGCCGGCGTCGCCGCTTCCGCAGCTGAACGCCGTCGCCGACGCGCGGCTCGCGTCACGCTTGCACGCCCAGGTCCCGGACACGCAGCGGCACACGAACGACTCGATTCCGCCCGAGCCGGCGACGCCGTTCGGGCACACGCCGAGGTACTCGGCGCGCATCGCGCACACTTCGCTGGTGCTGCACGCGCCGGACGGCAACGCGTCCGTCGTGAGCACGTTCGGCTCGCGACTACTCGCTTGATTCGGCCCGCAGTGAGGCGTGCACGCGACGGCATCGGCCGGCGTGCTCGGCTCGAAGCCGAAGTCGGTCCCGCGCGGCCAGCGCGCGCCGTCCGAGCACGACGTCGAAGCGGTCGTCGGCTCCGTGCTCGAGCAGCCCGCTACGCCGAGAACGAGAGACGCGACCCACTTCCAAGTCATCCTCGAAGGATGACCGAGTCAGGCGTCACGCACCATCGTGGGAATCCACACGCGCGACGCGATCAGCGCAGCTCCACGTTGAGGCGATACGCGAGCCCGGCCGGGCCCGACACCTTCGCGACGTACTTCCCGTTCGCGACGAGCGGCAGCGAGCCCTGACCGAGCTGCACCGGGTTGCCGCCGTCGACGCTGATCGCGACGCCCGCGCCCGCCTTGCTGAACGAGAGCTTGAACGAGAGGCCCTGCACGTTCGCCGGCGCGGTGAACGTGACGAAGTCGAGGTCGCCGTCGGCGCCGATCGTCCCGCAGAACGAGCCGGTCACGCCCGGGATCGTGTTCGCGGTGTCGGCCGTGTCGTTCGCCTCCGTCTCCGCGACGGAGGTCGCGAGGCACGACGAAGCGGGCACGGTCGGGGTCGTCGGATCGGCGGGCGGCGTCGTCGGCGCGGGCGCGGGATCGGCCGGCGGCGTCGACCCGCTCGAGCTGCCCGGGTCCGTGCCGCCCTCGGTCGACCCTTCCGTCGACCCTTCTTGCGCCGGCTTCTTCTCGTCGCGGTCGTCGTCGTCGTCGTCGTTCGTGGTCTTCTTCGTCGGGAGCGCGTCCTCCTCCGACTCCTCGTCCGAAGGCATGGCCTCCTCGTCGGCCATGCACGCGACCGTGGAGGAGCCCGCGGCGAGGAGGAGGACGAGCGAGGCGGCGACGTCGACGAGCTTGCGCATGCTCCTTCCTCCAGCATGCGTCGTGCCCCGCGCGTCGATCGCGGATCCATCGAGAAAATGGCCTCCAGCGGGCCTCACGCGATCGTCAGGTGGATCCCCGCCGTTCCGCCGAGTGTCTCCCCGCGCTACGAGGCGTCGAGGTGGGACACGGCCTTGTCGCGCTCGTCCAGCGGCACCCAACCGTGCTTGCGGAGGAACACGCGGATCTTCCCGAGCGACTCGGTCGCGTCCATGTGCGCGAGGAACACGTCGGTCAGCACGGCGGAGCCCTTCTTCCCGGTTCCGACGATCTCGATCCGCGCGTTGTCGATCTCCGGCCCCGACGTGCCGCTCGCGAAGCGCTCCGCGGCGACGAGGCTGCCGTTCTCCTGCACGCGACGGATCTTCCGGATGTCGAGACGCACGTCGGCGACGTCACGGAGGCGGAGCCGGAGCAGCTCTCGCCGCATGTCGCGCGAGAAGACGAGGAGCTCGCCCTGATCGACGCGGAGGATCGCGCCGATCTTCGGCCCCTTCGCCTGCCGCGTGAACGCGTACGCGCACGCCGCGCCCGCCGCGAGGGCACCGAAGGGGAGACCGAACACGATCGACACGACGCCGCCGAAGACGGCCGGCAGCGCGAACAGCTTCAGCGCCGAGCCGCGGCGCGCCTGGTCGCGGTCGAGGGCGTCGTAGACGAGTTCGCGCGGCGGCAGATCCGGGGTCTCGGGCAGCGTCGGGGCGCGGTAGACGTCGGCATTGTTCATGGGGCTCGATTCCGGAGAGCCTCGCTGGTGGCCTCCGTCGCATGGTTTCCTTCGCACGCGGTCCGGGGGCGCGCCACGTCGGGGTCTGTTGCTGACGAGACAACCAGAGGAATCCTCGGGGAAAGGGAAGGAGATCACCCCCCGCCCCGTACACCACGGCGCCCATGAAGCTCGCCCTCGGATCCCTGGTCGCCGTCGCCCTCGTTTCCACCCTCGCCGCATGCGCGGCCGATGCCGCCCCGGAGGACGCGTCGCCGGACGACGTCTCGGAGGACGAGCTCAAGTCGGCGAAGGACGTGTCCGCCGACTACGTCGGCCGCTACGCCCCGCCGGCGAACGCCGCCCCGAGCGCCGCTTCGAAGCTGCTCCTGAAGACGAACCGCACCTACGCGCTCACGACGTCGTCGGGCACCGAGGAAGGCACCTTCAAGGTCACCCAGAGCGGCACCTCGATCACGCTCCGCCTCGCCCCGGCGCAGGGCTCGGCGCGGAACTACCGCGCGAGCATGGGCACCGGCCTCCGCCCGATCCTCACGCTCGCGCGTTACTCGACGACCTGGATCCTCGAGCGCGAGCTCGTGAGCTGCACGCTCGTGAGCTGCAACGCCGGCTACGGCTGCGCGGTCGAAGAATACGAAGGCGTCCCGCGTCCCGTCTGCAACCCCGTCGAGCCGACGTGGAAGCTGCCGTTCATCGGCCACGACCTGTGGGGCGCGACGCTCGCGAACGTCGTTCCGTCGTCGTCTGCCTATTTCGGCCGCAAGAGCATCACGTGTCACGTCCGTCCGTCGCAGAACACGATCGCGTGCGGGCTCGCGAGCTGGTCGCTCAGCGTCAGCGCGCAGATCCAGCCCGACGGCACCTTCGCCGTCGCCTACGGCACCGCGACGACGAACGGCGGCGAGCTCCGCGGCCGCATTGCGGACGGCAACATCACGCTCGAGCGCTTCCGCACGACGACCTGCTTCCAGACTTCGTCCTCCTGGTGCGAGAAGCAGGAGACCGACGGGCAGAACTTGCCGGCGACCGCGAAAGCCGTGCAGACGTGCCGGACGCCGGACCAGACCTTCCAGAGCGGCGGCTGGGCCGCGGGCTATTACCTCGACTGCTCGCAGTGCAACGGACGCTGCGAGGGCGGACGCTGACCTGCGGCGCCCACGGGCCTGAACATTGCTTCAGGGCGTGGGCATGAACACCGAACAGGGAATCCAGCTCCTCCGTCAGAACCGGATGATGAGCCACCTGCTCGACGCGCTCGAGCGTGGCGAGGACCTCGGCCACTACGGGCGGCTCGTCTTCGCGATGGTGGCAAGCCACTTCCTCTCGCCGGAGGACCTCACCACCTGGCTGATGAAGGATCGGACGATGGACGAGGCGCACGCGATGGCGCTCGTCGATCAGGTGAAGCAGCGCGGCTACAGCCCACCGAGGCGGGAACGCATCCTCGAGTGGCAGGCGAAGCAGTCGTTCCCGATCTGCCCGCACATCGACGACCCGGACGAGGCGAATGTCTATCGAGACCTCGAGTTCCCTCGCGAGGTCTACGAGCACATCGAGGCCTATCACGAGCAGAAAGCGGAAGCCGGCGAGCCGTCGCGACCGTGATAGCCTGAGCTCATGACGCAGGGGTTCCGCACCCTCGCCACGTGCGCAGGCGCTTCGGTCCTCGTCGCGTGCGGGCTCCTCGTGAACACGGGCGACCTCTCGTCCGACACGACCGACTCCGTCGACGCCGGCGCCGACACCGGTTCCCCGGGGAGCGACGCAACGACGCCGCCGCCACCTCCGAGCGGCGACGCCGGTGGTGACGCAGCCGTGGGCACGCCCTACTGCGCGACGCTGTCGCCGGCTCCGACGTTCTGCGACGACTTCGACGTTCGCGTCCTCGGCTTCGACTGGCCGAGCCCCCACGCCACCGCCGGCGCGACCCGCACGCTCGACAATACCGACGTGATCTCTGCTCCGAACGTGCTCCGCTGGGAAGTGCCGCCGGTGACCCCGGCGCTCGAAGACAGCGCCGGATACCAGGAGAAGAGCTTCGGCGGCGTCGCGCGGATCCGTTGCGGCTATCACGTGCAGGTCACGCGCACCCAGACCGGCACGCAGGCCTCGCTCGGGAGGGTCCGCTTGCCGCTCGGCACCGCCCAGGGCGGCGAGGTCGCGCTGGACCTCGTACATCCGTCGACGATGGACGGCGCCCGCGTCGCCGAGACCATCGCCGAGAACGGCAAGGCCCTCGTCTACGTCGACCATCCTCTCCTCCGCTGGCCGGTGCTCTCGGCGTGGTCGCGGATCGAGTGGGACGTGAACCTCGACGGCAACTTCGCCCGCCTCCGCATCTCCGTCGACGGCGTGAGCGCCGGCGACTTCCCGCTCAGCGGCACGATCAAGCGCGACTTCGCCGCGTGCGCGATCGGCGTCGCCTACGTCACGCCGGCGAACGGCGGGTGGACCGCGCGCTACGACAACGTCGCGATCGACATCACTCCGCTCTGACGCATCACGCGAGCAGCGCGACGAGCTCGTCGGCGCGGCGCTTCGCGGTGTGCTGCGCGTGCGTGCGCGCCCGCGCACGGAGCGCCATGGCGCGGAGCGCCGGCGCCGGCTGCGAGAGCGCGCGGACGACGTCCTCGGTCGCCTTCGCGATCACGATCTCGCGGCCGGGGTCGAAGAAGTGATCGATCCCCTCCCACGCGTCGCTCACGAGCGGCACGCCGCACGCCGCCGCTTCGAAGAGACGCGCCGACGGGCACCAGCCGAGCTTCGCCATCGCTCCGCGCGTCACGTTCAGGGTGAGGCGCGACGAGCCGTAGAACGCGGGGTGCTCGGCCGGCGCGACGTGCGGGAGCCACCGGACGTTCGCCGCCCGCGCCATGTCGTTCGGGTACATCGGGCCGCCGAGGAGGAACGCCTGCGACCGCAGCTCGAGGGCGACCTCGAGAAAGAGCGCTTCGACGCCGGCCTGCCGATCCGCCGCGTACGTCCCGAGATAGGACAAATCGCACGCGTACGCCGGGGAAGGCGACGCGGGATGATGGGCGTGGAGATCGACGCTCCCGTAGAGCGGCGCCGTCTTCTTCGCGCCGAGCTTCTCCTCGAGCGCGGTCAGCGCCGCGCCGCCCGTGTAGCTGAGGACGAGATCGAAGGCGGAGAGTCCCTGCGAGGGGAGGTAGGCGACCGACTCGCCGCGCGCGAGCGCCTCGAGGGTCACCGGCGTGTCGAGATCGTAGAAGACGCGCTTCCCGCGCCCCGCACCGAGGATCAGATCGGTCGCCGCCTGCGCGTCGGGGCAATAGGACGTGACGATCGTGACGTCGGCATCCGCGACGTCGCGCCCCGCGCGCGGCGCGACCTCCTCCCACGACGGATAGAGCGCGAGGTCCCAGCCGTCGCCGCCGAAGAGGTCGCGCGTCTTCGCGTAGTAGGGCACGTCGCGCTCGTAGAACACGCAGGTGTGCCCGCGCTCGGAGAGCGCGCGGAGGAGGCCCCGCCAGAGCGTCGCGTGGCCGTTGCCCCACGCGGAGCTCACCCCGAGGCCGAAGACGACGAGCTTCACGCGGCCTCGGAGGGCGCGGCCGTGCCGAGCACCTTCGCGAGGAAGGGCGCGACGTCGGCGCGGAGGCGCACGAGCGCGAGGCGCGCGCGTGCATCCGCGCTCATCCGCCCGACGGTGTAGCGCACCTTCTTCTCCGTCTGCTCGGGCCCGAAGTAGTCGATGTACCCGGCGCTGTTCAGCGAGAAGAAGGAGAGGGCGTCGGCGTCGTTCAACAGAGCGATCTCCCGATCGGGACCACGCCGTTCGTGCTTCGCGACGAGATGGCGGACCCGCTCCGCCGTCGCCGCGTCGACGCCCGCGAGGAGCAGCGCATCATGGGCGCGGTCTCCGCCCTTCTTCGCGTGCGCGTCCTTGAACGCCTGGTAGTCGGGGGCGTGCTGCTCGACGCGCGCGTCGGCTTCGCTCTCGAGGCGCTCGACATCGTGGAAGAGCGCGGCGAGCTGCGCGGCGAGGCTCGCGTCCGCATCGAGCCGGAGCATCCACTGCCAGGTGTCGAGCGCGTGATCGAAGTCGGCACGCACGAGTGGCTTGTGGCAATCGTGCAGCCCGGCGTGAGCGCGCAGCACCGCATCGAAGACCGGCGCGCTCGACGCCGCGTTCCGGCGCCCCACGTACCTTTGGTATCGCGTCAGGACTTCACAAGCAGCGGCAGCTACGTCGCGTCCTGCCCCGCGAACGGTGATCGCGTCCGACGCGGATGTTTCCACCGATTCGTTCCAGGTGCGGAAATCGCGCGACGAAGCCCAGGCTCCGACATCGAAGACTGCATCGCAGACGCCGCAGGCGTCCGCGATCTCGGCGCAGAGGCTCGGATGCTCCTGCGCCAGCAGCTCGAAATCCTCGATGGGTCCCGCATCGGTGCTGATCAGACGGACGCGTGAGATTCGGCTCGTGCGCATGACGCGCGCACGTGTGCAATCGTCGCGCCGCGCGGAGACCTTTGCGCGGTCCTTTATGCGAAACGCCGCCGCCAACGCTCGCGCTCCGCGGCGTGCGTCTTGCTTGGGTGCGCGACGTCGCGTGGCTCACACGCGCCGAGTCGTTGCGTATCGCCACACGGATGGAGGTCTCTCGTGAAGAAGCCGAACAGCATCAAGCCTGCAGACGGGAAGCTCGCCGTCCTGCTCCCTGGACTCGGCGCCGTTGCCACCACGGCGATCGCAGGCACGATGCTCGCGCGTCGCGGCGTCGCGCCGCCGGTCGGGTCGTTGACCCAGATGGGCACGATCCGCCTCGGGCCGCGCAAGTCGGCGCGCTCGCCGAAGATCTCCGAGGTCATCCCGCTCGCGACGATGGATGACATTGCCTTCGGCGGCTGGGACATCTTCCCGGAGAATTGCTACGAGGCCGCGCTCGACGCCGAGGTCCTCGAGCGCCGTCACCTCGACGCCGTGAAAGAGGAGCTCGAGAAGATCCAGCCGATGAAGGCGGTCTTCGATCCGGCCTACGTGCGCCGCCTGAACGGCACCCACGTGAAGGGCGGGAAGAACAAGGCCGACCTCGTCGAGCAGGTCCGGCAGGACATCCGCGACTTCAAGAAGAAGAACGAGTGCACTCGCGCCGTCGCGGTCTGGTGCGGTTCGACCGAGGTCTATCTCGAGCCGACCGCGGTGCACGAGTCGATCAAGGCCTTCGAGAAGGGCCTTCTCCAGAACGACGCGGCGATCTCGAGCTCCCAGATCTATGCGTGGGCCTGCATGCTCGAGGACGTGCCGTACGCGAACGGCGCCCCGAACCTCACCGTCGACTTCCCCGCCGCGTGGGAGCTCGCGCGCGAGCGCCACGTCCCGATCGCGGGCAAGGACTTCAAGACGGGTCAGACGCTGATGAAGACCGTGCTCGCGCCCGCCTTCAAGGCGCGCATGCTCGGCGTGAAGGGCTGGTTCTCGACCAACATCCTCGGGAACCGCGACGGCGAGGTCCTCGACGATCCGGGCTCGTTCAAGTCGAAGGAGGTCTCGAAGCTCGGCTCGCTCGAGACGATCTTCCAGCCGCACCTCTACCCCGAGCTCTACGGGGACATCTTCCACAAGGTCCGCATCGAGTACTACCCGCCGCGCGGCGACGCGAAGGAGGGCTGGGACAACATCGACATCTTC
>JBDHVE010000269.1:0-7557 GCA_039809485.1 Polyangiaceae bacterium
TGTCGGTTCCAGAAAATCTGGCAGGTCGCGTTCCGGAAAATCTGAGCGCTCCCAAGACCAGGGAGAAGGAGGATGATCGACACCACGCCGATGCCATCGAGGCCCCAAGACGAGGAGGTGCTGTCTCTCCTCGATCGCCACAAGATCCAGGTGCTCCGCGAAGCCGGCCACCGTCGCCGTCGGGCGTTCCAGCTCTCGCCGAGGTCATCGCCGAGGCAGTCGTCGCCAAGCTCACCGCCACGGGTGTGATCGCGCCCTCGCCGGTGCTCAGCTCAGCCCCCGAGCGCGTCTTCATCGATGCCACCGAGGCTGCCGCCATCCTCGGCATCTCGCGTGACGCGTTCGACAAGCGTGTTCAGCGGCGCCAAGTGCCCGGCGTTGTCCGCACCGCCGGCCGCCGGATCCAGATCGACAAGGCCAAGATGCTCGCCGGGCTCGCGAAGCGGGGACGCTGATGGCCGGCGAGGTGACCGCGAAGCCATGGCGGAGCGGCGCGAAGAATCGGTGGGAGGTCTACGTCCCGGCGCAGCTCATGCCGGACGGAGGCAGGACTGGCGCTGATCGCAGGGTCGTCACCGCCTACTCCGTGACGGAAGCTCTCGCGTGGGGGAAGGAGCGCAGGACGCAGCTCATCGAGCAGTACCGGCAGCACCAACGTGAAGCGTTGGCGCCGAGGAAGCCGCGCGTGATGACGTTCACGCATCTCGTGATGCAGCACTGGATTCCGAACCTCCGCGTCCTCTGCGCCCAGCAGATGCGCAAGCCGTCGAGCATCGAGGCGATCGAGTCTGCGTTCAGGATCCACATCGAGCCCTTCATCGGAAGGAAGCCGATCAACGAGATCACGAACGCCGTCATCTCGGAGCTGATCGCGCGCTGGCTTGAGGGCGAGTATCCGGGGCCGAGCGGTAAGCCGGTCAAGGCCACGTCGAGCCCGAAGACGATCAACAACCGCAAGACGATCGTCAACAGCGCGCTGAAGTACGCCGTCGAGCAGGGGGTGATCCCGTTGATGCCGTGCCGGATCGCCGTCAAGCATGTCGAGACGGACGAGGCGAAGCACTACGACGAGGCCGATTACGAGAAGCTCCTCACGGGTGCCGTGGAAGAGGACCTCCGCACGTACGTTGCGATCCTGCTCGGCGGAGATGCCGGGCTCCGCCGTGGCGAGATCCTCGCCCTCAACGTCGAGGACGTGAGCTTCTCCGTCGGGTCGATCACGATCCGCCGCAATGTCTACTGGGAGAGACGGGGTGCGCGGCGGATGATCGAGACCTTGCCCAAGGGCAAGAAGGTCAAGTCCGTCGCCGCGACGTCGCGCCTTCTTGCGGCGCTGAAGAAGCTCGCCGGGAGCAAGCGCAACGGGCGCGTCCTCCTCAACGACGAGGGAGAGCAAGTCACGCCGAAGCTGCTGCGCGTCTGGATTCGGCGCGCCGAGAAGCGCGCCGAGCTCGCTCAGACGGGGTGCCTGCACGTGCTCCGGCATTCGCACCTCACCCACCTGGCAAACGCCGGAGCGTCTCTCCTGGAGATCGCCGAGCAGGCCCGACACTCCGACCTCCGCGTCACGCAGAAATACTTGCACCGCAGCGCAGGAGCGGCGCGCGCCGCAGTGGAGCTCCTCGAACGGAAGAGGGCCGCCGGGCATTGAACGACGTCACGTCCTCCGTCCACGGGACAGGCGGTCCGACACTCACGTGCTATCCTTTCACTCGTCATGACACGCCCGGAGCTTGCGGCAGCCATTCGCAGTCTTCCCGAGGACGAGAAGCTCGACCTTCTCAGCGAGCTATGGGACGAGCTCGATCACACGGGGCCGGTCCCCGAGTGGCACAAGGAGGAGCTCGACCGTCGCCTCGATGACGCGGGAACTGAGAAGTTCGTCCCGTGGTACGAGGCGCGGGCGCGGATCCTCGGCTCGAAGTGATCCTCGTCATTCGTGACGAGGCGGAAGCGGACATCCTCGAAGCGTTCCGCTGGTACGAGTCGAAGCGGGTCGGCCTCGGCGACGACTTCGTAGGCGAAGTGGACGCAGCCTTCGACCGGGCGCTCGAAGCGCCGAAGTCGTTTCCGATCATCTACCGGACGCTCCGCCGGATCGTCCTCCGCCGCTTCCCGTACCTCGTCTACTTCCGACACGAGGCGGACGCCGTGCAAGTGTTCGGCGTGCTCCATGGCCGTCGCGATCGCAAGATCCTGCGGCGCCGTACGCCACGATGAACCCGCGCAGCCTGCCAAGACCAGGCGAGGTCCCACGTTCCAGATGCTCTGCCCAGGCTACGTCTCGCGCGGTATCCCGCAGGCCCAGCGTGTCGCCGAGCTGTTCGGCGGAGCGCCGCTCGTCGTCGTCGGGCTTCATTCGGTTCGAGCACCACGAAGCGATGAAGGTGGAGTTGCTCCGAGCGTTCCTTCACGAGTACCGCCTGCGCTTCCCCGTCGGTGTGGACGCGCCCGGCCTGAACGACGACCCGATCCCGCAGACCATGCGCGCGTACGCGATGCAGTGGACGCCGACCACGGTCCTCATCGACGCAGAGCGACGGATCCGACGTCAGGTGGTCGGTCAGCACGATGACTTGCTGCTTGGCGCGGAGCTTCAGACGTTGCTCCTCGAGGTTCGCGCGTCTCAGGCACCGCTCGTCTCCAAAGAACCGCCTGCCGGCTGCGACACCGAGGCCTGCACGAGGCACTGACCATCGTACGGGTGCGTCGTCAACGAACTGCCAACTTTTCAAAGGACGGCGCCGCAAGGACGAACGCCCACGTGACGAGGACAAACGGCGCGGTGAGCGCGGGCATGCCGATCGGGAGGAGCGCGGCGCTGACGCTCGCGAACACTACCGCCGTTACGACGACGGCAAGGAGCGCGTAGCCCGCTGCTGCGCGGTCGAGCACGAGGAACACGCCCCCGAGCGCGATGGCCGTGAGCGCCGGATTGAAGCCGAACAGCCCGAGCCGGATCGATTCTTCCGTTGCACCCATCCGCCAGGCCACGAGCATGCCGATCAGCGAGCCCATGGCAGCCGCGGCGCACGCGACTCGCGAGCTGACGAGCAGTCCTGCGAGCAAGACCGCACCGGACAGCGCACTGTCTTGAAGAAAGATCTCCCCGATACCCTTGAAGAATCCACTGACCAGCGTGTCGGTGCCGACGATGCCGACGACGGCGGTCGTGCCCATCGGCAACCCGGCCGTCGGCAATAGTCCAGTCGTGTGCAGGGCACCGAACCGATCCGCCGCGAGAACGAAGGCGAGGGCGACGACGATGAACGGCGCTGTCAGAACCGGCCGCCTGTTGCCGAGGAGACTCGACAGCGCCGCGGTCACGACGGTCGAGGCTGCCGCTGCCGCGACGATGTAGACCCAGGTGACGATCTCAGACCGCAGGAAGTACGCGAGTGCGATTGCCACGAGTGTGCCGTTGAACCCGTGGAGCCCGGCTCGGATCTGTGCGCGATCCGCGCCAACGAGGTACGCCATCGTCGTGCTCGCGACAGCTCCAACGATTGCGGCGACGCCGAACAGCACCGAGTTGAGGAAGACTCCGACGAGGAAGATGGCACCGGCGAAAGCGTTGTTCTGAAACATCACCTGCCCGACGCCGCGCAGCACCGCGTCGCCGAAGTCGAGCACACCGCTGCTCGACTCCACGATCCCCGTCTTGTCCATCCGGATCGACATGTTCGTTCCGCGCCCCTGCGCATACCAGCCATCGCGAACACCCAATTCGGCGCATCGCGATCGGCGCGCAGCGACGTCTCTTGGGGTCTGGTTGGTCGTTGTGGATTCCTTGGGTCTGGTCTGGCGCGGAGCCTATAGGCGCGTTCGCGTCCGCGTTCAATTCTTGGTGGCAGACGCCGCCTCTTGCTTCCTTCGGGAAGGACCGGCGAGAGCGATCTTGTGGGCTCCGTGGAGGACGCGATCGCGAACGAGGAGAAGGGCTCAGGCGTCGTCCGCGAACGCGAGGCCAGCGGCGCCGAGCTCCGTGGAGAGAATGGCGGTCACCGTCCAGCCGATGGCGTCGTCGTCGCCCAGCGCCGACTGCGAGAGCTTCCTGAGGTCTCGCAGCTTGGTCACACCGATGCGCTTCAGAGCGGCCTTCTGCGCGCGGGTGAGCTTCGCGAAGAAGGTCGGGACGCGCGCGACGAAGCGGTTCGCCGCGACGGTGCTCGAGGACGTGAGCATCTTCCGCTCCGCTGCGAGCTTCGCGGGTGTGCAGTCCACTTCGAGGATCGAGACGGGTAGCGGATGGCCCCAGGTGCGGTCCCGCGCGGCGTTCAGGGTCCTCGGCGCGAACCCCTTGGTGACCGCGCGGCGCGGGATCCGGTCGAGGGCGCCCTCGAGCCACCGGTCGAAGCGCTTGCGCATCGGCGGCGCGAGGACGTGCCGGACGAGGTGGATCGAGTGGAACAACTCGGAGACGGGCGTGGCGTGTGTGTCGAGCCAGCGTGCGGGCGTGAGGCAGCGTCGTGCCAGGCGGAAGAGGACGCCGAGCGCCGCGTCCTCCTTCGGCCGCTCGGGGACCTGGACGGCCTCAAGCGCGGGCCAGTCGATGTCCTTGGTGAAGGACGGTTCCATCGCGAGGAACAGGAGCTCGGCGAGATCGACGTGGGCGCCGACGTTCCGGATCGCTCCGAACGCGAAGGCGCCCCACTGAAGGACGCCGGCCTCCAGGGCGAGCACGGCGCAATGGGTGTGGCCCGCGAGCTTCTTGTAGAGCGCGTTCGCGGTGTGGGTCGGCCCGATGTGGGCGAGCTCGCCCTTCCACGCGAAGGTCGGCTTCGATGCGGGGAGCTCGGCGGGGAGAAAAGCTGGAAGCGCGGCCTTCGCCGGGGTCGTGGGGGCGCGCTGTGCGGACTTCTTCACGGTCGTCTTCGTCACGGTCGTCTTCGTCGTCGGACGTCGGGTCATCATCGCTCCTCGATGCGGTAGACGTTGCATTCGAAGCACACACCCTCGCCGGGGCGGTTGCGGTCCTTCCCCTTCCATCGCCAGGCGCGGGACGCGTCGAGGAGGAGCGACATGCCCCAGGGCTCGGCTCCCTGCTGGACCATGCAGCGGAGGGCGTCGAACAGCGCGACATCCGTCGGCGCGATCAACTGGACCTCGGAGACGTGCTCGTGAAGGTCGTCGCCTTCGGAGCAGCACACCGCGGCGACGTCCGTGTCGGGTCGCCCGCCGAGCTTCTGATCCACCACCGTCAACGCGTCGAAGCCGCCCTGTCGGAGTAGCTCGCGGACCTCGATGGGCAGGTTCTCGTCGATCTTGAACGCGATCACGTCCCCGTTCCACGAAGCGGGATGAGCTGCTCATGGGCGAGCTCGGCCGCGTACTGGAGCGCGGCACGCACGTCATCTCCGACAAGCGAGGGATAGCTCACGGTGATCTCCGCCTCGGAGAGCCCGGCCGCGAGGTTGTCGAGCACGACGGAGACGGGGATCCGGGTGCCCTTGATGCAGACCTGACCGCCCATGACGTCAGGGTTGGACACGATTCGGTCACGCCAGCTCATCAGCCACCTCGCCTTGGAAGGATAGCACGGCGCCTCGCGGACCGCGGCAGAGCTGCCCAGCCACACGAGGCTTTCGGCGTTGAGTGCATCATACACGCAGCGTCGCACGCCCGTCGCACGCCGCGTGTCCGTCCGGGTCTCCCTGAGGCCCCCCTCCGTCCGAAGCCGAGATCGCACGCGACACGGGCGAGGACGCGATCCGCCGCATTTCCTCGGTCCAAACGCGTCGAACGGCCACGCGATAGGGTAAGTTCGATTCCCGGCGCCTCCACCACGGGACCTCGGTTTTTCCGGGGTCGCGTCGTTTTGTGGGGACGTGTTGTGCACCGGTTGTGCAGCTCGGCCCCGAGAGCTGAGGCGTCGAGTACCCTCCGAGAATGGCTCGCTACCTCGTTCGGGTGGCCGATCTGTACCAGGAGGAGAGATCGCGGATGGTCTTGCACCACCTCGCGCTTCCCGCACCGATCCAACGCGTGCTCGGGGTCTCCTGGGATGATCCGCCGAGGTCGCTCCCCAAGCTTCCCCTCCTCGTCGATGGAAAGGAGGTCGCGCGTGGAACGGTGAACCCGAAGACCGGCTACCTGACCACCCTGTTGAAGGTTCTGAAGAAGCTCCAACTCGTCGCCAAGTACGACGAGACGCTGGAGTACGAACTGCTCCGCGATGACCAAGGGAACCGGCTCAACTTCACGCATCTGATGGCGCCTGCGCCGACGCTTTCCGAGGAGGCAGACGCGACGCTGTCGACCGCGGCGGAGGGCGCCGTCGCAGACGGGGCATTCGAACCGAAGAATGATCTCGATGCACGCGAGCGGGCGCTTCGAGCCATCAGCTTGCGGCAAGGCCAGCCGGAGTTTCGTCGCCAAGTGCTCGAAGCGTTCGGGCGGCGGTGCATGGTCACTGGATGCAGCGCCGAAGAAGTCCTTGAGGCGGCTCATATTCGCCCGTACCGGGGCGAACACACAAACGGGGTCGAAAACGGTCTCCTCCTCAGGGCCGATATCCATACTCTCTTCGATCGGGGGCTCCTTGCGTTCCACACGACGACGTCGACGGTCGTCGTGCATACGAGGCTCAACGGCACCGAATACGCCGCACTCGCCGGCCGTGAAGTGCAGCTATCGTCGGCCGACGTCGCTGCACTTGAGGAACATCGCAAGAGGAGCGGACTATGACGCGATGAACGAGCTCGTGCCGCGCCTCGGCGCGACCGCCGCCGCGGAACCGCCGCCCCGACCCGACGGCGAGCCCTCGTCCTGACACGGGACGGTATTTCGGACGCGCTCGCGAGCGACGGACGGCGCGAGGTAGCTCCCGGCGCGTCCAGGGCGTCCGAAGCACTGTAAGCCGCGAGGACGACGATTGGCGTGGATACTTGGCCACACCGTAGCTGCAGGCGCGCCGACAGCCGCGCCGGGTCACATCACCCTTCGCGTGCCCTCTCGCATCGCGACGATTTCCTCCGCACGGGCGAGCCTCCGCGCGAGGTGGATGGCGTCCATCGCCCGCTTCGGCGTGAGACGCTTCCTCAGCACGAGCGCGCGAGCGACCGCGTCGATCTCGCGACGGCTGTGCTCGACGAGCTTCCTCGCCCGCGTCTTGAGCCAGTCCTGGAATAGTTCGGTCTCGTGCTTCGCCGATCGTCGTTCGAGTACCTCTGCGAGGAGAGCGCGCATCTCTTCGGGCGTCGCGTTTGGCGGAGCGGTGAATCGGTTCTCCGCGGCCTCGCGCTCGTCCGGTGGGCACACGCGGTCGGCACACATCGCGATCGAGTGAAGGTCGTGCTCCAGTCCGCCGTCGGCCGCCCCGAAGAAGATCTCCTCCGCGAGCATCCCAGCGAAGGAGATTTGGATCTGCCGCGCGAAGAAGACGAGCGACTCGTCCTCGCGACGCCGCTCCGCGTCCGCGTCACCGAGCTCGTCTTCGCTGTCGTAGTACTCGTCCCACGCGCGGCGCGCGTGGTGTGGGTCTCCCCGAGGCGTGACGCGGGAAGTCAGCTCTGCGACCCAGCAGCCAGGAGGCCGCTGGATGCCGACGGAGCGACT
>JBDHVE010000270.1:0-7527 GCA_039809485.1 Polyangiaceae bacterium
ACGAAGCGCTCGGCGCGGTACGCGCGGATCTTCTCGGGCAGGTCTTCGACCGTGATCTGATCGAAGCGCGCGAGCGCCACCGCGTGCTCCATGCAGTTCTCGAGCTCGCGGACGTTGCCGGGCCAGTTGTAGGCCATGAGCTTCTCGGCGGCCGTCGTCGAGAGCTCCAACGTCGGCTTCTCGTTCCGCTTGGCGAACTGCTTGAGGAAGTGCTGCGCGAGGTGGAGCACGTCGCCGCCGCGCTCACGGAGCGGCGGCACGTCGATCTTCACGACGTTGATGCGGTAGTAGAGGTCTTCGCGGAAGCGCTTCTCGTAGACCTCGTCCTCGAGGTTCCGGTTCGTCGCGGCGACGATGCGCGCGTCGAACGGAATCTCCTGGTTCGCACCGACCGGGCGGACCTTGCGCTCCTGGAGCGCGCGGAGGAGCTTCGGCTGGACGTCGAGCGGCAGCTCGCCGATTTCGTCGAGGAAGAGCGTACCGCCGCTCGCCTGGACGAAGAGACCGGTGCGCTGCGCCTTCGCGTCCGTGAACGCGCCGCGGGCATGGCCGAAGAGCTCGCTCTCGAGCAGCGAGTGCGGGACGGCCGCGCAGTTGATCGCGACGAACGGTCCGTCCTTGCGGCGGCTCCGGCCGTGGATGGCGCGGGCGATGAGCTCCTTGCCGGTACCCGTCTCACCGTGGATGAGCACGGACGCGTCGCTCTCGCCGACGCGGCTGATGAGCTCGTAGACGCGTCGCATCGCGGTGCTCTGACCGACGATCGACTCCGCCTCGCCTTCCGCCACTGCCTGGCGGAGGCGCTTCACCTCGTCCTGCAGGCGGCGGTGCTGGATGGCGCGCGAGACGCTCAGGAAGAGGAGCTTCGGATCGACCGGCTTCGTGATGAAGTCGTACGCGCCGACGCGGATCGCACCGATCGCCGTCTCGAGGCTCCCCTGTCCCGTGATGACGACGACGGGCATGTTGGGGCGTGTCCCGAGAACGCGCTCGCAGAGATCGAGCCCGCTCATCTCGGGCATGCTCAGGTCGGTGAGCACGACGTCGTAGTCCTGCTCGGCGACCAGCTCGAGCGCCTTTTGTGCATTCGTCGACGTGGTCACCTTGAAGCCGTGACGGCTCAGGGCGAGCTCGAGCAGATCACATGTCTCCTGCTCGTCATCGACGACGAGAACCTGGCCTTTCATGATCGAATGTTCTCCCGGCTCCTGTCCGTCCGCGTTTCCCCGACCCCTGCGACTCCCGTCCTTGGCTCGACTGGAAGGCGCGACGCTCGGCTGCAGCACGAGGCGTACCAACCACGCGAAAACGTCACTTCGACCACTTGGGCGCTGCGCCGCGGCCGTTTCTCCGTGACCTTATGCCACGACCGAGGCACGAACGCACGAGTGAGACGATCCTGCACTCGAGGTCCGGGGCGCTTGCAGGAGCCTGCGATCGATCACCGCTCCGACCATGTGGATGGAGCGGCGGAACGAGGCGTAGGTGCGGGCATTCGCGTTGCACCTTTCGTTCGCATCATGTCCTTCGATCGCAAGTCTCCCAGCACCAATCACCGGCCCGGCGACCGCAGCGGGACCTCCACCGCCGACTCCCGCGACAGCGCGCGGCAGAGCGGCGCCCCCGACCACCGCGGTCCCCGCAAGATGGATGCGACGATCGGCGGCAATGCGACCGCCTCGCGCGGACCGACCCACCCCGACCGGCACACGGGCACAGGGGAGCTGCACGAGAGCAGGACGGACGACGGGACGCCGACCGGAACGCCGAAGGACGAGCCGGGGACCGACGCCGTCACGCAGCCGAACCGGGACGACGTCCACGAGCAACGCGAGCACGCGCAGCCGCGCGAAGGGACCGTCCGCCACGTCCCGCGGCGCGCGCGCCCGTGAGCGCGTCTAGAAGATGCCGGGCACCTTCGCCGCGCACGAGGGGCACGCGCCCCCGCTCTCGGTCCGAACGACACGCGACGTGACCGTGGCGTAATCGAACCGCTCGACGAGCACCTCGCGGCACGAGGCGCAGCGCGTGTGCGCGAGCTCGGGCAGCTCGCGCGCGAGGTTGCTTCCGTAGACGAAGCGGAGCCCGCGCGCGTACCCCATTCCCACGGCCGAGACGAGCGTCGCACCTGCCGTACGCGGCCGATCGGTCATCTTGAACCGCGGCACGAACGCGTTCAGGTGCCACGGGATGTCGGGATCGATCGCCGCGAGCTCACGCGCAATCGCGCGGAGGTCGGACGGGTCGTCCGACAAGCCCGTCACCGCGAGCGTGACGACCTCGACCCAGAGCCCGAGCCGGCGCGCCTCGCGGATCGCCGCGACGACGGGCTCGCGACGGCCGCCGAGCGTCTTGTACGTCTCGGGACGCGCGCCCTTGAGGTCGACGCGGAAGACGTCGAGCACCGGCCGAACGTACGCGAGGACCTCGGGCGTGGTGTGCCCGTCGGTGACGACGGCCGTGACGAGCCCTTCCGCTTTCGCGTGCGCGAAGACCTCGCGCACCCATTCGGCCGCGATGAGCGGCTCGTTGTAAGCCGCGCAGAGGATCTCGCAGCCAGCCGCCTTCGCCTCGGCGACGAGCGTCTTCGCGTCGATGCGCACGGGCGCCTCGTCCTCGACGCCCTCACGGAGCGCCTGAGAGAGCTTCCAGTTGTGGCAGTAGCCGCAGCGGAGATCACAGCCGTACATCCCGAAGGTGAGCGCCTTCGCGCCCGGCTTCACGTGATAGAGCGTGTTCGTCTCGACGCTGCGGACGTAACGGCGTGCTACGTAGCCGCCCGGCGCGAAGAGCTTCCCGTCCCGCGTGAACCGCACGCCGCACGCGCCGGTGCGATCGCCCTCGAGCACGCACCGATGCGCGCACGCGGTGCAGCGGAACGGCGTGGTCGCCGTCTTCGGCTCGAAGAGCTCCGCCGGACGCGCGAGCGCGGCGAGCTGCTCGGCGAGCGGCACCTTCTCGCTGGTGCTGCGCACGACGTCGCGGACGTCGACATCGGGCGGGGGGTCCTGTTCCACCGCCATGACGTGCCGCAGCGGGAGCCCGTCCGCAAGCGAAAGAGGCGACGGCGAGGAGGCACGCGGCTTGAAGACGCCATCGGGCGGGGGAAGGAGAAGCGTCGATGCCCATGCCTTCGTACAGCCCGATCGGTTACCGCGAGGAGACCGGCCTCGAGCCCGACCACGAGCACTGGCCCGAGCACCACTATCGCGGTCGAGGTGGAGAGCAGTCCGGCACCGGGCCGAACGGCCCGTGGCTCGAGGGAGGCCCTTCGCGCTTCCTCCGGCCGGCTTCGTTGCCACGCACGATGCCGAAGAACTACGTGCGCCCCAACGCGCGCGTCTTCGACGAGGTCTGCGAAGTGCTCGCGAACGCGCCCCACATCGACGTGAGCGACGTCGAGGTCAGGGTCACCGAGGGGGAGGTTTCTCTCCACGGAACGGTCGAGGATCGGGCCGTGAAGCTCGAGATCGAGGACCTCGTCGCCGACGTCCCCGGCGTCCGTGACGTGGTCAACCTGCTGCGGCCGCTCCGGCGCGAGCCGCGCTAGAGGCAGCGGCCCGCGCGACGGTACGGCACGCCGCGGAGGATCGCCTCGCAGGTGCTGATGCAGCGCTCGCCGCCTGGGACGCACGACTCCCAGCGGTCGGGGCTGAGCGGCGGCGGGCACGTCGGCGGCACCACCCAGCAGACGCCCTCGGGCTCGGGCGCGCACTCCGCCCCGGGCCCGGCCACGAGCAAGGCGCACGTCGCGCCGTCCGGGCACGGCGCCGCGCGGTTGCACGCGAGCGGAGCGGCGCACTCGTCCGGTGTCGACGCCTCGACACCGGCGGCGCGCCGCAAGCAGTCGTTGAAGTAGCTGATGCCGTTGCACCCGCACGTCGGGCGTTCCTCGGGCGGACAGAACGTCGGCACGCGCCGGCAGATTCCGGTCGGCGCGTCGCACGCGGGCTTGTCACAGAACGCGTCGCGCGGGCAGTCCGCGGTCCGGACGCAGCGGAGGATCTCGGGCGGCCTCCCACCATCGGTCGTCTCCGGCACGGTCGCAAGGACGATCGTCTCCTCGCTGCAGGCAGCGAGCGCGAGCGCGCCGAGGGCGGCGACGACGACGCGCCCCGCGCTCACGGCGCCTTCCCTTCCGACGCCGATGTGGATGCGAACGTCGGCGGCCCGAGCGCGGTGAAGGCGAACCCCAGGAGGAGCGTCGGGCGGACGATCCACGGCGACACGAGCGTGTCCGTTCCGCCGCGCCCTTGCGCGACCACGTACGACCGACGCACCGGGTCCACGTCGACCATCAGCGACGCGAAGAAGACGACGCTCGAGACGACGTCGATCCGGGTCGAGAGCGCGCCGGTCGCGATCGGGCTCGGGCGCGTCGTGCTCGACCCGACGGCGGACGCCGGCAGCGAGTCGGAGCGCGGCGTGACGGTGACGATGTCGAGGCCGCCGCCGACGGCGGCGTCGAAGGTGAAGTGCTCCGTGCGACCGATTTCGATCGACGGGAGGAGCCGCCCCGAGAGCATCGAGGTGCGTGCGGTCACGAGCTCCGCGTTGCGTTCGTAGGGAAAGGCGCCGGCGAGCTGGAGCGCGATCGAGGGCCGGAAGCGCGACGCGTACGCGACGGCGGCGGAGGCGCCGACCCGCGGCACGGGGCCCGAGCCGCTCGCCGTCGGACCGACGCCTCCGAACATCGACACGTCGAGCACGAGGCGCGACGGCGAGCTCGCGCGCGGTCGTTCGTCCGCGATTGGCGGTTTCGAGGACGTCGGAAGCGGCACCGAAGGCGGACGCGGAGGCGGAGCCGCGTCGGGCGGCGGTGGCGGCACGGCGGCGTCGGACGCGGGCGGAGGCGGCGCAGCGAGGAGCTCGGACTCGACCGCTTCCTGGACGACGTGCGCGATCGCTTCGCGCGAGATCGTCCCTTCGATCGGCATCTCGCGCCGGAGAATCGTGCGGCCACCGCGTCCCGTCACCTCGACCATCGCGCGACGCGAGGCGAGGAGGTCGACGTGAACGCGGGCGAGGACCGACCCTTCGTCGGCGGACGGGACGACGGTGAGCTGCTGGCGACCGAGCAGCTCGCGGAGCGTCTCGACGAGCGGCGTCGCGTCCTGCGCGTCGCCCGTCACCGTGACCTCGACCGCACGCGATCCGGGCTGCGCCATCGCCGTCGCGCTCGTCAGGATCACGACGAGGGCGCTACCGAGGAGAAACCGGAGCCTCCGCGTCATCGCCCCGTGCGGCTGCGTGCGTGCTCGGCGTACGGCGTCGACGGGAACGCCTCGAGGAGCGCCGACCACGCGCGCTTCGCTTCGTCGGCACGACCGAGCCGATCGAGCGCGATGCCGCGACCGACCATCACGGCTTCGTCGAGCTCGCCGCCGGGCTTCGCGAGGTAGGCATCGAAGCTCGCGAGCGCACCGGCCGGGTCGCCCGTGTCGAGGAGCAGGCGGCCGAGCGTCGCCTGCGAGATGTGCGCTTCGCGCGTGTCGGGATACGCCCCCTGGAGACGACGGCCGAGCACGATCGCACGCGCGTAGTCGCCGCGACGGCGCGCGACGTTCGCTTCCTCGAGGAGCGCAGACGCCCCTTCCGGCTCCGCCGCCCAGCGGCCCTGGTCGGCGGGTGCAGAACGGGCTGTCGCGGTCGGCGCGGGGGCCGCTGCACGCGGAACCGACGCCGTGGTCGCGTGCGCGACGACCGGCGCGACGTCGCGGACGACCTCCGGCTCGACGGAAGGAGGCGCAGGCGGCGCAGGCGCGGGCGCGGGCTCGACGAAGACCGACGCCGCGCTCGACGGCGACTCCGGCTGTTCGACCGGACGCACCGCCTTCGTGCCCGCAACGCCGCCCTGCGTCGACGCGTGCGGGGCGAACGCGTCCGCCACGTTCGTCTCGATCTCGGTCGCATCGACGCCGACGACGCGACGAATCCATCGTCCGGACGACGTCTCGCTCGCAGCCGCCACACCGACGCACGCGACGGCCGCCGCCGCGAGCAGCCACGTGATGCGCGTCCGGCGGCGCGGCGCGCGACGAACCGGCGCGGGCTCGGGCTCCTCGGGTGCAGTGACCTCGGGAGCCGCCTTCGGAGCGGCGGCGGGCTCCTCGCGCGACGCGCCGGCGACGATCTCGACGAGGTAGCTCGACGGAAACCGCGACTCCTCCACGTCGTCGCCGAGCTCGTCGGCGAAGTCGGCGCGGAGCTGGCGCTCGAGACGGCACGCGTCGCAGCGCGCGACGTGCGCGTCGAGCCGCGCGCGCTCGGCCTCGCTGAGCGTGCCGGCCTCTTCCTTGTCGAAGAGCTCCTCGGGGTGCAGGTCGACGACCTTCACGGCCGATCCTCCAGCGCATCTCGGAGACCGGCGTCCGCCTCGATCCGCGCCTTGAGGCGCTCCTTCGCGAGACGCACGCGGCTGCGCACCGTGTTGAGCGGTACGCCGGTGCGCTCGGCGACTTCCTCGAGCGAACAGCCGAGCACGACCCGGAGCGCGAGGGCTTCGGCCTGCTCGCTCGGCAGCTCGGCGAGCAGATCGCGGAGGAGATCCTTCCGCTGCTCGGCGTGCGCGGTCTCGCCGGGCGTGGGGCCCGTCTCGGGCATCGCGTCGGTCTCGGCGCCGTCCTCGCGGCGCGACGAGAGCACGCGCGCGCGCTTCCGCGCCGCGATCGCGGCGCGGACGGCGATGACGCGTCCGTAGGCGAGCGGGTCGCAGTCGCCCCGATACGCGGGGAGCGCCTGGACGAAGCCGATGAGGGCGTGCTGGGTCGCGTCGTCGACGTCGGGGTGCCCGGCGCCGACCACGGCGCGCACGATCCGGACGAGGCGGGGCGCGAGCACGCGGAGGAGCTTGGTCGTCGCCTCGTTGTCGCCCGCCGCCGCCTGCCGCGCGAGGACGACGAGCGGCGCGTCGGGTTCGGCCGACACCTCCACCCTGGCCTCCTCCACGTGAGCGTCGCCCATGCCGTCCAGGTCCATGGTGCGCGGCGGCGAGGGAAACCGATCACGTGACGCTCCGATTTCTCGCACCTTGTACGCACTCCGGGAAGGGGGCTGCGCAACGAGAGATCACGGATCGGGAACGACGCCGGCAGCAACCTGCGGATATTCCGCCAGATCACGTCGGGACGGGAGCTGCTCCGATGCAGGCACCCATCACCAAGGATCCACCGATGTCCCGCGTCTCGCCTCGCCTCGCGCTCGCCTTTCTCGTCGTCCCCCTCCTCGCCTGCGCCGCGGGAGGTGACGCGCCGGACGAGGGCACGTCGGCGGACGAGCTCCGTGGCGGCGCGCTCGCAAAGCTGCCGCCTGGGAAGTACGTCGTGTCGGCCGTCGGTCTGGCGAACCGTCGCGTGCAACGCGTCATGATCCTCACCGTGCCGGCCGGAAGAGCGCCCGTGACGATCACCTCCAGCCGGTGCCCGGTCACCGAGGTCCGCGCCGACGGCACGTTCAAATCGCCGCTGCGGACCTTCCACACGACGGACACCTTCGGCGATCGCGGCTGGGACGACCCTCCTTGGGTCT
>JBDHVE010000271.1:0-7499 GCA_039809485.1 Polyangiaceae bacterium
CCACGGGAGGATGCCCTTCGCCTCCTGTCCGTTCGCCTGCTGCACCTTCTCCGCCGCCTTCACCTCCGGCGGCGCCGGCGGGGTCGGGGCCCACCCCGTCGCCGTGATCAGGCGCGCACCGCGCGCGTAGGCGACGTAGGACCACGCCCAGTTCAGCAGCACGAAGACGCGGTTCCGGAACCCGATCAGGTACCAGACGTGGACGAAGAGCCACGCGAGCCAGGCGATGAAGCCGTGCATCTTGATCCCGCGCGCCCATGCGATCGCGCGCGAGCGGCCGATCGTCGCCATCGAGCCCTTGTCGAAGTAGTGGAACGGCTCGCGCTCGAGGGGCGCTTCGCCGAGGTGCGCGACCTCGCGCCGGATGATCTTCGCGACGTGACGCGCCTGCTGCATCGCGACCGGGCTCACGCCGGGGAGCGGCTTGCCGTCCTCGACGAAGAGGGCCATGTCGCCGATCGCGAAGACGTCGGGATGCCCGGGCAACGAGCAGTCCTCACCGACGACGACGCGGCCGGTGCGATCGACCGGAACGCCGAGCGACCGCCCGAGATCATTGGCGCGCACGCCCGCGCCCCAGACCACGGTGCTCGCGGCAATGCGCTCGCGCTCGCGGCCGGCGCCGAGACCGGGGAGGTCGTCGGCGTGCGGGGCTTCGTCGATCTCGACGCCGCGTTCGTCGATCCCGACGACGCGCGACTTCGTCCTCACCTCGACGCCGAGGTCGCCAAGCTGTTCGACCGCGCTCTGGGCGAGGTCGGCGGGGAACGCGGGGAGGATGCGGTCGCCGGCTTCGATCAACGTCACGCGCGTCTCGCGCGGGTCGATCGAGCGGAAATCCTTGCTCAGCGCGTACCGCGCGAGCTCCGCGATCGCGCCGGCGAGCTCGACCCCGGTCGGGCCGCCGCCGATGACGACGAACGACAGATGCCGCGCGCGCTCGGCGGGATCCGTCGACAGCTCCGCCTTCTCGAACGCGAGCAGCACGCGACGCCGGATCTCGAGCGCGTCCTCGACCCGCTTCAGGCTCGGCGCGAAGCGCTCCCACTCGTCGTGCCCGAAGTAGGTCGACTGCGCGCCCACCGCGAGCACGAGGTGGTCGTAGGGAAGCACTTCCTCGCCGACGTGGACCTTGCGCGCCGCGAGGTCGACCTTCGTGACGTTGCCCATCACGACACGGACGTTCTCCTGGCCGGCGAGGATGCCGCGGATCGGCGAGGCGATCTCGGCCGGAGAGAGGCCCGCCATCGCCACCTGGTAGAGCAGCGGCTGGAAGAGGTGGTAGTTCGAGCGGTCGACGAGGACGACGTCCACCGGCGCGCCGTCGAGCGCTTTTGCGGCCTCGAGCCCGCCGAAGCCTCCACCGACGATCACGACGCGTCTTCTCTCGGTAGCCATCACCATGGATGTGGGGCCATCACGCAGCGTGTCAACCCGCGAAGGCAGAGGCATCTTTCCACGCTCGCGTTTGCGAGTTTTCCGAATCGGCACACGGCCTGCGCGGTCGTGGAACGCGCGTCCGGGAAGCTTCTCCCCGTCAGAAGAAGGAGGACGGGATGAGCACTCTCGAGACCATCGCTGTCGTCGCTGCCGTCTACATCGTCGTGTTCCTCGCGAACCACGTCTCGCGTCGCGTCGCTGCCTGACGCACCGCCCGCGCGTTTGATACGCTCGCGTTCCTCATGAACGCGCGCCTCCCCCTCGGTGCATCGCTCCTCGTCGCCGTCGTCCTCGCCTCTGCCGCTGCGCAGGCGGACGTCCCTCCGCCGAACTCGTCGCAGTGCGGCGGGAAGAAGGCGGGCGACACCTGCAAGACCGACGACGGCAAGCAGGGCACGTGCATCGAGTCCACCTGCTCGCGCCTCGACTACAGCAAGCAGCCGCCGGGGACGACGAGCTACGCCTGCATGCTGTGCAACGCGGAGGGCGCCGGCGCGTCGAGCGGCGGCACCTCGAGCGGCGGGAGCGGAACGAGCGGCACGAGCGGTACGAGCGGGGGCTCGTCCGCAACCGGTGGCCCGCCTGCGCCGGCGAAGAGCGGCTGCTCGGCGGCGCCCGTCTCGCACGACGGGACGACGTTCGCGCTCGCGGCGCTCGGCGTCGCGCTCCTCGCCACGCGCCGTCGCCGCGGAGAAGGCCGCTGAGCGCGCTCCGCTCGCTCGCGGTGCTGGCAGGCGCCTCGCTCCTCGCGAGCGGGATCGTCCTCGCCTGCGCGGGCGACGACGACCCGGGGCTCACGCCCGTTCGCGACGCGAGCTCCGAGGCCTCGCTGGCGACGGAAGGCGGCGCAGCCGACGTCGAGGTGCCGAGCGGCGATCCGTGCGGGGATCGCGGAGGCCTCCTCCAGGGCGCGACGTGGCCGCTCCGGGGTGGGTGCCCGAAGCGCGCCGGTCTCGCATCGCAGCGGACGCCGAGCGACTCGACCGTGAAGTGGTCGGTGCCGCGCCCCGCGTCGTCCGACCCGGCGAGCGACGCCTCCGGGATCTCGTGGATCGGGACCGAGGCGGGGGACTTGATCGCGGTTTCTTCGAACGGAACAGTGGTCGCGGCGCTCGCGACGGGCGGCGCGGTGACGAGCTCGCCTGCGCTCGCGGTCTCGGGCGTCGTCGTCGTCGGCACGGCCGACAATGCGCTCCTCGGGATCCGCCGCGGCGCGGGGCCGGCGAGCGACGCGGGCGTCGACGGCGGCGACCCCGACGGCGGCGAGGATGCGGGCCCGAGGCCGACCGCGCGCGTCGTCTTCCGACTCGCGTTGCCCGGCGCCCCTGCTTCGCCCGTCATCGGCGGCGACGGCACGATCTACGTCGGGACGAAGACGGGCACGCTGGTCGCGGCCGCCGCCGACGGCTCGTCGGTCCTGTGGACCGCGGACACCGGCGACACGCGCGGCTCGAGTCCGGCGATCGGCGACGACGGCACGGTCTACGTCGGCAGCAGCGCGGGCCATCTCGATGCGTACGACGGCAAAGGGAAGCTTGTGTTCCGCTACGAGACGGGCTCGCCCGTCACGAGCTCGCCGTCGGTCGGGCGCGACGGCACGATCTTCGTCGGAACGGAGGACGGCGCGCTCCACGCCGTCACGCCAGCCGGCAAGCCGCGCTTCCGCTATGCGACCGGCGGCGCGATCGAGAGCACGCCGGCCGTGTCCGGCCTCACCGTCTACGTCGGCGGGGCGGACAAGAAGCTCCATGCGGTCGACGTGACCGAGGGCAAGGCGCGCTGGACGTTCCAGACGCTCGGCGCGCTAGGAACCCCTGCCGTCGCCGCGGAGGGCAACGTCGTCGTCGGCTCCGCCGACGGCAAGCTCTACGTCGTCGCGCCTTCGGGCCTCCTCGTCTACGCCGTCAACGTGAAGGGCGCGGTGAGGAGCGGCCCCGCGTTCGCGGCGGACGGCACGGTCGTCGTGGGCACGTCGACGGGCGTGGTGGCGGTGGGACCGTGAGACGAGACCCTTCCGCGTCGACCATGAGCCGCTTGCGCGGGCGCGTGGTACGGTAGGGCATGTCCGCCAAGCCGCAGCCCTTCGAACCCGTCGCCCAAGAGAACGAGGAAGACGATCCGGTCGCGGCCGCGTTCGACAACGCGCCGTTCATGGAGGCCACGGACGCCATGATTCAGGCGGTGGCTGAGCTCACGGATGCCGACCGCGCTGGCCCGTTCGTGCCGCATGACGAAGTGATGCGTCGACTGCGAGAGCACCACGGCAAGTGACGCCATGGAGTCTTGCGTGGTCTTCGCAGGCCGAGGAAGATCTTCGGGACATTCACTGGGACACTGCGGGTCGGATCGACGCGGCGTTGATCCGGCTGGCCGAAACGGGCGAAGGGACGCTGCGCAAGGTGGTGATCCATGACCACGTCTGGTCGGCGCTCCTGCTTTGGCCTTACGCGGCGTTGGTGACCCGGGACAAAGCGGCCCGGACCATCCTCGTCTGGCGCGTCGTTCGCTACGCTTGATTCGGCTGCGCGTGCTCGTGGACATGCGCCGCCTTCGCCACAGTGCGCGCGCAACGCGTCGTCAGGCGAATAGGGGTAGACGAGCGTCGCCGAACGCGATGGAAACAGGGCCTCACAGCACGAAGTTGTTGATCGCCTGCACCACCACGCCCACGATGCTCTCCCCCGCGATGCCGCCGGCGGCGATCGCGACGAGGTACTTCTCGGACCACTTCCGGTTCGCGCGCATCGCGATCTCGCCGAAGACGGCGCCGAGGAACATCGCGAGCGGGTAGAAGAACGGGAGGACGAGGCCGAGGCCGATCCCGGTCGGGGAGGGGACCCACTTCTTCCACTTCTTCGGCGCGACGAGCTCGCCCACCGCGAGGAGGATCCCTGCCACGAGGCCCCACTTGATCGCGGTCTGGGACATCGGGTGGAGGTTCCCGAGGCCGTACTTGAAGACCTCCGCGACGGCTTTCCACTGCTGCGCGCCGGGGGCGGGAAAAGCGGGCGCCTTCGTGTCCGTGCCGGTCAGCACCGACGCGTCGGGGACGAGGACGAAGTAGCAGAGGACCGAGGCGACGGTCCCGGTCAGGATCCCCGCCGCCTGGGCGAGGAACTGGCGGCGCGGGTTCGCGCCGAGGAGGTAGCCGCTCTTCAGGTCGTTCAGGAGATCGGCGCTCGCGATCGACGCGCCGGATGTGATCGCCGCCGTCATCAGGTTCGCCGTCGAGCTCTGGGGCATGAGCACGCCGTAGGTGAGCTGCATGATCTTGCCGAGCGGGCCGCCCGGCGTGATGTCGCTCTCGCCCGTCGCGCGGCAGGCGACGAGGGCGAGCACGAACGTCATCCCGACCGCGAGCGCGCCGAGGTGGAGCGGGATGTCGAACGCGCGCCACGCGACGAGGACGACGCCGATCCCCGCGACGAGCATCCCGGTCACGAACCACGCCGTCGGGACCTCCACCGTCTCCGGATCGATCTCGCCCTCCGCCACCTCGACCGCCTTCTTCTTCTTGCCGGGGAGGACGCCCTCGAGCGCGCGCACGATCGTCCGCCACTGTGCGGCGAACGCGACGAGCCCGCTCGCGACGAGGAGCGGCGCGCCGGTCCAGATCCCGATCTCCTTCCACGCGGTGCCCGGCTTCGTCGCCGCGCCGACGACGTTCCCCATCGCATTCGTCCACTGCGCCTCGAGCGCGGGCGGTGTGAGGACGAACGCGAGGAAGAGCCCGCCGATCACCATCCAGGCCGTGATCCGGATCCCGATGATGATGCCGGCGAAGACGAGCGCGACGCCGTGATCGAGCTTGATCTGGTAGTCGGACAGCTTCCACGTCTTGCCCGCAGCGTGGAGCATGCGCCCGACGAGCGCGGTCGGGAGGACGTTGCCGAGCCAGTCGAAGGCGTTCGACTGCCCGGGCACGAGCGCTTCGCGGATCGCGTGGCCCGTCTTCGGGTCGGTGCCGGTGACCTTGATCTCGAGCTCCTTCAGGAGCGGCACGAGCGCGCCGATGCCGGCGGTGAGGAACAGCGCGCGCGCCTTCTGGAGCGCCTCCGACCCGCGGCTGTAGAGGCCCTGGAGCGTGACGGCGGCGGCGGTCCCGGACGGGAACTTCAGCTTCTCGCGGTTGATCATGCTCCGCTTCATCGGGATCGCGAGGACGGTCCCGAGGCAGGCGAGGCAGAAGATCCAGAGCGCGACGACCGGCCACCGGAGCTGCGTGCCGCCCGGGTTCGACTCGCTCACGGTGAGGAGGAGCATCGCGGGGATCGCGGTGATGAGCATGTTGCCGGTCGCGTAGCCCGCGCTCGAGGCGGTCGAGACGGCGCAGTTGTTCTCCAGGATCGACATCTGATCCTTCACGAGCCCCGCGCTCACGAACGCGTTCCAGATCGCGTAGGAGAGGATGCAGGCGGTGAGGTTCACGCCGAGGAACCACCCGGTCTTGAGCCCGATGTAGATGTTCGTGAACGAGAGGAAGAAGCCGAGGACCGTGCCCATGCCGACCGCGCGCAGCGTGAGCTGCGGGGCGCCGTTGCGATAGGCGCGCGCGTACCACTCACGCTCGTCGAACCCGAGGACCTCTTCCGGCGGGATGTCGAGCGGGCGGCTCGCTTCGAGCTCTTCGGGGGTGCGCGCGGGCTCTTGGAAAAGGCTCACGACGCGCTTCTACCCCGAGAAACGTCACGGTTGTCCTTGACAGATTGTCTACCGCTCGGTAGGGTAAGGGCGTTCGTTCGTCAGCGGACATCCATTCGAAAGTCTGGGGGGACAACATGACGGTTCAGAATGCGCGTCCATCGGACGTGTTCGGGCTCACGTGGCTCCTGCCACGGCACATGCGCTCGCGGCTCGGCGGCTGGCTCGATGCGCTCGACGTGGTCAGCGAGATCCGCGACGTGCGCGTGCTCCGGTCGCTCGGGCCGTCCGGCGTCCGCGGCCTCGTGCTCCAGCGCGGGAAGCAGGGCACGCCGACGCTCACGCCCGCGCGCCATTCGGCGCACTTCGACTGGACGTATCCGTCGGACCACCCGCAGATGCGTGCGCTCTACAACCGCGCGAAGAAGGCGCAGTGGAACAGCGACACGACGCTGCCGTGGGAGACGAGCGTCGACCCCTACGACCCGAACGTGCCGCTCCTCCCGGACGGCTTCTTCGACTTCGAAGCGCTCGCGCGCGCCGGCGCACGGCTCGACGACAAGGAGAAGCAGCGCTTCGTCCACAGCATCACCGCCTGGATGCTCTCGCAGTTCCTCCACGGCGAGCAGGGCGCGCTCTTCGCCGCCGCGCAGGTCACCGAGGCGGTGCAGTTCTTCGACGGCAAGCTCTATGGCTCGACGCAGGTGATGGACGAAGGTCGCCACGTCGAGGTCTTCCACCGCTACCTCGATCAGAAGCTCGGGAAGCTCTACGAGGTGAACGATAACCTCTTCGTCATCATCGACGCGCTGATGAGCGACGGCCGCTGGGACATGAAGTTCCTCGGGATGCAGATCATGGTCGAGGGCCTCGCCCTCGGCGCGTTCGGCACCCTCTACAAGCAGACGAGCGAGCCGCTCCTGAAGGAGCTCCTCCGCTACATCATCCGCGACGAAGCGCGCCACGTGCACTACGGCGTCCTCGCCTTGCGCGACCACATCGCGCAGCTCTCCGATCGCGAGCGCCGCGAGCGCGAGGACTGGACCTTCGAGGTCGCGCTCCTCATGCGCAACCGCTTCCTCGCCTACGAGGTCTACGAGGAGTGGTTCGAGGGGATCATGCCGCGGAGCCGCTGGCGGCAGTTCATCACCGAGACGCCCGGGATGCGCTTCTTCCGGCAGACGATGTTCACGCGGCTCGTGCCGAACCTCCGCGAGGTCGGGCTCGTCCCGGCGCGGATGATCCCGCGCTACGAGAAGGTCGGCCTCCTCCAGTACATGGGCGGGCTCGCCGCCGATCGGCTCGACGGCGACGGCATGCTCGCGGAGCTGGATCGCTCGGCCGCGTGATCAGCGCGACTGCCAGAGGAAGAGCCCGAGGACGACCGCGCCGACGAGCGCCCCGACGAGCGTGACGAC
>JBDHVE010000272.1:0-7485 GCA_039809485.1 Polyangiaceae bacterium
CGGATGAAGGCGTCGTCCTTGTAGCCGTTGCAGACGATGAGCGACTCGTTGTCGGTGTGGACCGCGAGCCCGGCGTACATCTCGGGCTTCGAGCCGACCTCGATCCCGTAGTGGAAGGGCCGCCCCGCGTCGAGGATCTCTTCGACGACCTCGCGGAGCTGGTTCACCTTGATCGGGAACACGCCGCGGTAGCTGCCGCGGTACTTGTTCTCGGAGATGGCGCGGTTGAACGCTTCGTTCAGGGTGCGCACGCGGTGGTGCAGCATGTCCTGGAAGCGGATCACCATCGGCGTCTTGAGGCCCTCGTCCTCGATCGCCATCTTGACGACGTCGGGGATCGCGACGGTGCGCCCGCGCCCCTGGAGCGGCGCGACCGTCATCTTCCCGTCTTTCGACACGCCGAAGTACCCGCCGCCCCAGCGATCGATCATGTAGAGATCGCGCGCGTCGTCGACGGTCCAGGGCTCGTGGTCGTTGGCGGCCGTGGTCGGCGGCGTCAGCGGCTGCGGCTGCGGGCTCTGCGTCATCTTTGTGCGGTTGAATCTAGTTCAGTCCGCGCGCGCGACTAGATGGAACGTGCAGGCCGAGGGCGATTCCGCCGAGGGTGTCATCGGCCTGTCACGGAGGCGAGAGTTGGGGGCTCGCGACCCTGGCTCGGGTCGTGGGCCCCCACGGTCGCGCTGGCGTCGTGCTGGCGTCGCGTCCGGTCGCCTCTTCCAGCGTGGCTCGGAGGAGCACGACGGCGACGAGCCGATCGAGGGTGGCCGCATCGACGCCGAGCTCGGCCACCTTCTGGAGGGTCGTGCTCACGTGTTTGCGGAGCGTGGCGTCACTGAGGCCAAGGCGGAGTCGCAGGTCTTCGCGGGTCTCGCCGAACACGGAGGCGACGAGCACGTCCGTCTGCGTAGGGGTCAGGCCCGCCCGGTCGCGCAGCTCGCCGACGAAAGCGATGACGTTGCTCAGCGCCGACTGTGGGCCGACGTTCGCCACCGGACTTCCCGACGCGAGCTCCAAGAAGGTGACGGCGGCCTCCGGCGTGAGCGGCTTCTCGGTGACGACCGCTCCGAGCGCTTCCGCACGGAGGACGTGATGGCGTGCCCCGCGCCCGATCACGAGGGCTGGCGAACCGGATGCGAGACGTGCCCGCGCACGCCTCACGACGGAGAGCGCTCCCGATGGAGTGCCGCCGAGGTTGCCCGATACGAGGATGCCGTCGAATCTCTCCGCCTCGATCACTTCCTCCGCCGTAGAGAGGCAACGAGCGACACGGATCTCGGCATGTGGAGCGAGAACTGCGCGCGCGAGGCGAAGGTGACCAGGCGAGTCGTCGACGACGAGCAGTTGGGACCGCAAGGCGAGCACGAGGTTCCCATGAGTGCGCTGCCCGCGAACATTCGTGAAACCTCGTAGGAGGCGATCGCGCACCCGCGTCCCACTCTCGATGTGCGACGCGACCATCTAGAACGCGCGTCGCATCGACGTGACGCCGTTATCGAGCAGCCTTTCTTGGCTGTCGGGATGCGCACGCGGATCGACGTGTGCGTGGCTCCCGCGTGTCACTCGAGGAGGCCACATGCGCACCCGCGGATATCGCTCGTTGGCGACGGCGCTTCCCTTGCTCACGATCGTGGGCGCCTGTGCACCGCAAGCGGACGACGCGAACGTCGTACGGCGGACGCGCAGCGCGCTGATCGGCCCGAACGTCGTCCCCGACAGCTTCCCCGACAGCTCCGTCATCGTGACGCTCGAGGACGACATAGGCTCACGATGCAAGGGGACCCTAATCACGCCCCGCTTGATCTTGACGGCCGCGCACTGTGTGGTCGGGACGAACGAGGAGGTCCCGAAGGCACCCCTTGGCCCGCACGCAACCGTGTACACGGCGATTGGTGCGAACGGCCTTGCGGTCATCGGGAATATCGGAAGACGCATCCCACGGGTTTCAGCGCCTGTGTCCGCTGCCGACGCGGGCCTCGACTTCGGGCTGCTCGAGATCGACGCCGGAGCCGACTCGCTGTCGCAGGAAAGCTGGGACCGGCTCTTCGCATTGCGTATCCGCCGGCCAACGTTCGCTCCACTTGCTGGGAGCGAAGCGGAGCCGCGACCTTCACCCTGGCGGAGTCGCTGGCCATCGGCGGCTTCACGGGCGACGACCGCCACGACAACGCGCTACTGCCGATCCCGCTCGGCACCTCTGTCGAGCACGGGGACGGCTTCTGGTATTTTTCAGCTTTCTACGGCAACAACCTCGGCGGCGAGACCCAGCAAGGAGACTCCGGGGGCCCTCTCTTTCGCACCGTCGTCGATGGACGAGACGTCGTAGCGGTCTCGTCCCTGACGCTGAACATCGACTACGCCCCGTACATGTCGTTCGCGGACGTGACGTCGCCGGCGAATGCCCAATGGATCCGCGACAAGGCGGGCGACGCGACGCGGTCGACCCGGTGGAACCAGGCGCACGGGGGAAGGCGGTGGATCGGGGAGGTGGACTACCTGGGCGCGTGCGACGTGGCCCGGGACGCCGACTGCGACCACTGGTACACGTGGCACGACAACTGCCCGGCGACCTTCAACCCCGCCCAGGATGACGCCGACGACGACGGTCGCGGCGACGCGTGTGACTCTTGCCCGCGAGTAGCCGAGCAGCAGCCAGGCCGGAACTGCAACGTCGAGGCGGAACGAGCTCGCGGAGTCGCGGAGCTGGGTGACGCCTGCGATCCCGTGCCTTGCGCGGACATCTACATCGACCGTCGACGCAAGAGCAACGAGAACTGCGTCCCGAACCCGCCGCAGGAGGACGGTACGAGCAACGGGCTCGCATGCACGGCCGACTTCGCGCGGCCGTTCTTGATGACGGACCCGCTGCCTTCACGTGACGACAACGGCGCGTCGATGGACCTGCCGGAAGTGGCGACGGCACGGCGGTTCTGTCAGTCGGCACCGCCGCTCTTCGACTGCATGGCGCGCGAGAACATCGCCGATGAGCTGTTGGATCTGGTAGAGCCTCCGACCCCGAATAGCGCCGTGCCCTGGCACCGGATCAGCATCGGGACGACAATGTGGACACCTCCGCGCGGCATGGACGCGGTCCTCAGCTACGACGCGAACGTCTCGTTCTCGAGCACGTCCTGGCGCTACGCCACGGACTACGCCTACTGGACGAGCGGCAGCGAACCGATGATTCCGGTCGGCGACTGCGCCGCCAACGACGTGAGCTGCCTTCGCGGTCACGTGTGGCTGCACGCGCGAACCGACGTCGGCGTCGCCGAACATGGCTCGGGCCTCGCGAACTCGTACGAGCCGTGGCGCCCGCTCGAGCGACTCGGCTACTGTCCGACGATCCGTCTCCCGGAGTGGATGTTCGGTGTCGGAGCAGCCGATCTCGATTTCCGCGGCTCGCTCTCGGATACGGCTCTCGCCCGAAGGGGTGAGTTGCCCTGGGCGGCGTTCGAGCGCTCCGCGTATCGCGTGATCGATCTCGACGAAGCGCCCTACGCGCGTCTCATCGGTTCATCGTACCTCGGCGTCGTCGCCTCACTGCGCACCGACGGGTCTGCGGTCGCCGCGAGCGCAGGCGCGAACCCGTGCTCCGGTGTCGACGTCGACCTCGCGCTCTCCGATGCGATCGCCTCGTACGTCTGGGCGCCCATGGCCGAGCCTCGTCCGCGGATGGGCACCATCGACGAACGCGTATTCGGCGTCGCTCTCGATCCATCGGGTCGCCGCGTGATGGATACCGCTGTCGAGATCGACGGGCGCGCGGCGCTCGGCAGCCAGCACGGGCTCGGCGATTGGATCGACGCAGCGGAGGGGCCGCCGAGTCTCACGCAGTTCGCCGCGGTGTTCTCTCAGGTCGCTGGCGGCGTGTTCGTGGTCGGCGGTCGCGACGTCGGCGACAGCGAGCACCACGGCCGGATCTTTTTCCGGCCCGTCGGCGGCCCGTGGGAGCAGCTCTCCGACGGCGGCATTCCTATCGGTCGCGTCGTCGCCGCGACATACGCGTACGGCGACCGGCAGCTCTGGATCGCGGACGTGGCTGGCGACAACCAGGCCCGCATCCTCCGTATCGATCCCGCGCTCGGAAAGAGCGAGGTGGTGCTCTTCGTGCCGAACCACGAGCGCTCGTTGTTCTTCTCGGTCGACCGCGACGGGTCCGCCCTCCTGTTCGTCGGGCAGGGTAGCTTCTACGACACGTTCCGTTTCGCGCTCGATCCCCAGGACGCGGCCCATCATGCGTTTCAGATTCAGCGCTACGCGCGCACCGAGGCACGGTTGACGCGGATCCCTCTGGTCGACGACCGTGCCTACCAGTTCGTCGAAGCGGTGCCGGAGAATGGCACGCGCACGCTGAGGATTCGCAACAGCTCGTCGCTCACGCGCGTCTGCTGCTCGGGTCTGTCGTGCGGCGCACCGGATGTTTGCGCGTTGTCCACCGTCGGCGGCCTGCTATGAACCTTGGCATGCAGGGGCGCGCACTCGCAGTCGCGATCGTCGTCGCCCTCTGCACCGCAACGGTCCTCGTCGGATGCCCGACGACGGACTTGGCCGAGCAGCCCGCGAGCGCCGCCGCCACCGCGAGCGATGCGGGCGAGAGCGGCGAGCGCCGCGACGCCGCGCCATGGCAGGAGCCCGAGCCCGTCCGGCCCGAAGGGCTTCCCGAAGGCTGGGTGCGCTGGGACGGCGCCGGCAAGATGTGCAACTTCTGGGTCCCCTCCGGCCCGGAGAACATGCCGCCGCCGCTCCGCTGGGTGGACTGTCCCCGCGGCGGGAGCCTTCCCGACACCGCCGTCTGCAGGAGCATCGAGGTCGACTGGCCGTCACCCGCGAACGACAGCGGCGGGCTCAGCCCGTGGATGCATCGCGGTGTCGACGGAGACGGCACCGTCCGCTTTGCCATCGGGCGAAAGGTCGGCGGCTTCCACCGACGCGAGATCATGCGCGACGACGGCCACATCGAGCACGCCATCTTGCAGGGCGACGTCTACGCCTGCGGCATCGGCCCGACCGACTCCCGCGGCCGCCGCTACGGGTACGGTTTCCAAGGCAACACGGAGGGAAGCGGCATCCTCTCGGGCGAGGCGACCTCACCGCTTCCCGATCACGTCCTCCGCTGGTCCCAGACCGAGTCGCACGCTCCTCACCTCACCGCCTTCGGCGTGCTCGACCTCGCACCGCCCGGTCACACGCTCATGCTCTTCCCTCCCGGCACGAGCGCCGATGCAGGGACGCGCATCTGGTCCTCGGCGCAGGACAACGGGCTCCAGCAGCGACTCGTCACCGCGACGGACGATGCGATCTTCTGGAAGGCCGCCAACGAGATCTACGGCAAGCAGCGCCTCTACACGCCCGACGCCGGGGTCCTCGCGTTGCGCGACTTCGGAACCGACTACACGCGCCGCGACTTCGACCTCGGAACCGACGGCCACGACCTGGTGTGGATCTACGGATCCGAACGCGCGCAGCCCTCGGGGACCTTCCCAAAACTCGAGGTCTTCACCGCGCCATACACGACAAGTCCCGACGCGCTCGCTCCACGTCGTCTCGGCTCCTATGGAGCCTCGGTGGGAGTGCGGCCGTTCGTCGTCGGGTGCGGCTTCGGGCTGCACAACGGCGTCGTCTCGTCGACGCTTGTTCGACTGTCCGATGGGCAGACCTGGAAGATTCCCGCCGCCAATGTCCAGATGGGAAGCCAGTGGAGTTGGGGCGTTGCCGTCACCTGCGAGGAGCTCTTCGGCGTCGCCTACTTGCCGGAAACCGGCGCGCGCACCCTCGTCCGCGTCCGCATCGGCTCCCTCGGCCCGGGCACGCCAGCGGACTGACGTGCCCGGCGCCGTACGTCCGACCGATCAGCGCACCAGCTGATCCGTGATCCGGACCGCGATCCCCGCCTGGTTGTACCCGACGCCCGAGCCGACCATCACGACGAGGTCGCCCGGCTTCGCGCGGCCCGTCTCGACCGCATCGTGGAGCGCCATCGGGATGCACGCCGAGCCGGTGTAGCCCCACTTCTCCATGATCGTGTGGGCCTTCTCCATCGGCTGCTCGAGGGTCTTCATGACCTTCTCGATCGTGCGCTTCCGCACCTGGGTGAAGATGAAGAGGTCGACGTCCGCCAGCGAGAACCCGTTGTTCGCGCAGAGGGCGCGCGTGACCGCCGGCCAGCCCTCTTCGTTGATCGACGGCGGGTACTTGTCGACCATCCGCACTTGCGTGCGGCCGGCGCGGACCGACTCCTCCGACGCCGGCTCCGCCGTGCCGCCGCTCGCGATGAACCACGCCTTCGCGTAGTTGCCGTCCGAGCGGAACGCCGCCGACATGAGACCCGGCACGTCCGACGGCTGGAGCACGGCCGCACCCGCGCCGTCGCCGTAGAAGAAGTGCATCTGGTCGTTCTCGTCGGCGAGCTTGTGCATCATGTACGCGCCGATCACGAGGACGTTCTTCATCCACGGGTTCGTCGTCATCATGCCGGCCGCCGCGGAGAGCGCGGTCGGGAACGACGCGCAGGCGCAGCCCACGTCGAACGTGCCGGCCTTCTCGGCGCCGAGCTTCTGCTGGACGACGACCGACGTCGACGGCGTGATGTAGTCCGGCGAGTCGGTGCCGAGGATGATCATGTCGACGTCCTTCGCCTCGATCTTCGCGCGCGAGAGCGCCTGCTTCGCGGCGCGGACGGCGAGATCGCTCGTCGCCCAGTCCGGCGGCGCGTGGAAGCGCGTCATGATCGCGGCCGCCGCTTCCATCTTGTCGACGAAGTCCGGAGCCGACTCCTTGAAGCGCTCGCGGTAGATCGAGTTCGGGTACTCGATCTCGGGGACGTACATGCCGGTGCTGCGGATGGCGACGTGGCGGGTCATGTCCGCGCATGTTGCATCGCAGCATGAGGAAATCAAGCCCAAACCGAGCCACTCTTGTGCGTTGCAGCAGACGCGCGCACCCCATCCCGACGCGCGAGACCTGGATCGCATCCGGTCCATCCGGCCGCCCCATCCCGTGCTCGGCGCGGGCTTTTCTGCACGCGTTTTCGAGCGCCGACGTCCGGCACGACGCGTGCTGGAGCGCGGCCATCCCATGGCTCGCTTCGTCACGACCTTCCTCGTCGCCGCCGCCGCATCCCTCGCCGGCTGCGCGGCGCCCGCGACCGACGCCGAGCCCGACGACGCGAGCTGCACGACCGAGGACGCGTGCGCCGCGCAGGCCGCGTCGGCGACGCCGCGCCCGTTCACGGTCGACCGCACCCAGCCGGCGAAGTGGCCGATCGTCCTCCACCACGGCTTCAACGCGTCGAGCACGAACGACTGGAGCTTCTACAAGGTGAAGGCGGCGCTCGAAGCGGACGGGCACGCCGTGTTCGTCACCGAGGTCGAGCCGTTCGCCGGCGTGCCGACCCGCGCGAAGCGCCTCGCCTCTCTCGTCGACGCCGCGATCGCGACCACGTGCGCGTCGCGCGGGCTCGACACGGAGACCTGCAGCCGGACGATGAAG
>JBDHVE010000273.1:0-7437 GCA_039809485.1 Polyangiaceae bacterium
CCTCCATCGGGCACGGGCACGGGCACGGGCACGGGCACGTGGGAGAGACCGAGAGAGTTCAGGGACACGCTCTAGTCGCGCTGCGCACGGTCGACCGCGTCGACGTCCGCGCCGAGGACCCAGGTCGTGCTCCCGTTCTTCACGATCGACGTGAGCGGGATTGCGCCGCTCGTCCCCGAGGCGCTCCGCGCGCGCGCGAACGCGGACGGGTTGTCGTCGACGTCGATCACCTCGAAGGCGATCTTGCGGTCCGTGAGCCCCGCCTCGAGCGACTTGCACGCCGGACACCACTTCGCGCCGAAGACCGTGACCGGCGACGACGAGAGCGACGAAACGTTCGGCGAAGCATCCGCGACCGACGCGCCGGACGCGAGCACCGCAAGGGCGACGAGCAGGGGTCCGACGAGCCTCACGACAAAGAGCGTACGGGACGCCACGCGACGTGCAAGTCCGGGCCCGCTCACGGCGAGAGAAAGGCGTCGTAGAGCGCGATCTTCGCCTCGAGCCGGCGCGCCAGGCTCGGGCACGCTTCCCCGAGCGCGCCGAGGATGACGCGCGCTTCCGCTTGGTACGCGCGCCGTTTCTCGGCAGGCCAATAGTGCGGCGGCGCCTCCATGTTCACGGTGCGGTCGGCCAGCTTGACGACCCAGACCGAACGAGGCTGCTCGCGGATGCGTTGCAAGCTGTCCGCCATCTGCCGCTCCTTCGGCACTCCGGCGTCCTTCGAGAGCGCGACGACACCGCGCGCGACCGGCTCGCCGAACGCCTGCGCGATCTCCTCCGGCGTCGTCTCGGTGTCCTCCACCGTGTCGTGCAGCAACGCGCACGCGACGGCGAGGTCCGGGTCCTCGACCTCCCCCTCCATCACCGCGCCGAGCACCTCCATCGCGACGGAGCCCACGTGCGAGAGGTACGGCAGCTCCGAGCCGGGCATCTTCTGGCCCTGGTGCCGCTCGGCCGCGAAGTTCCACGCACGCATGTAGAGGTCACGCGAGAAGGTTCGCATCCCGTCATCGTACGAGAGGGCGCGTCACTTCGAGAGCTTCTTCGCGACCGCGGTGAGAGCCGCCGGCGTGACGTCCACGACCGTCCGCGGAGCGGCGTAGGCCGTGACCGGCGCCGACGTCGTCACCCCGGGCGCGTCGTACGGCGCCTCGCTCGAGCCGCTCAGGATCTTCGTCTTCATCCCGCTCCCGGCGGCGAAGTCGACCTGCCCGTCGAACGTCGTGTGGACGGCGAGGAGGTTCCCGTCGCCGAACGCGTTCGTCGTCCCACCGAACGAGAACGAGGCGTCCGTGAGGAGCGCGAGCCCACGTCCCTCGACGTTCTTCGTCGCGTCGACCGCGCTGTAGGCGCGCGACCAGATCGGGTGCCCCGTCCCGTCGAGCGCGACCGCCCACGCCGACGTCGGGAGGATCCCGGTCGAGCCCGTCGCGAGGAACCCGGTCGCGATCGGGACGACCGCGGTGAGGTAGTCCGCGCCGCTCTCGCCGAAGCTCTTCGACCAGAGCATCTTGCCGTTCGCATCGAGCTTCGCGGCCCATCCGGCGCCGCCCTGCGGGCGCTGGGCGCGACCGACGACGACGAAGCCTCCGTCGGACGTGGGGAGGAGCGCATCGAAGGACTCGAACGTGCCGGTGCCGGCGTACTTCTTCTGGACCGTCACGTTGCCGGCGTCGTCGAGGCGCGCGAAGAAGGCATCGGCGTCCTGGTTCGGCGCGTACTGCCCGGCGAGGGCGTAGCCTCCGCCGGCGAGCGCGCGCACGGCGTTGACCTGCTCCCACTTCGCGTCGCCCATCCGCTTCGACCACGTCACGTTGCCGTTCGCGTCGAGCTTCGTGAACCAGTAGTCGAAGTCGTTCTGCGGGCTCGTCGTGAGCCCGGCGAGGATGCAGCCGCCGTCGGCGGTCGCGTCGATCGCGCGGACCTCGGGGCCCGAACCGTACGCGTACGACCAGAGGACGTCGCCGGTCTTCGCGTCGAGCTTGGTGACCCACGCGCCGCCTGCCGCGAAGATCGCGTCGCCGCGCGCGCGGACGGCTTTGAACACCTTCCCGGTCGGATAGACCCGCTGCCAGACGATCGCGCCGTCCTTCGCGAGCCGGGTGACGGCGGCATCGGCGCTCGAGTCGCCTGCGAGGACGAGACCTCCGTCCGGCATCGCATCGACGCTCGCGACGTCGTCGCCGCCGAGGCGCGGGTAGACGTACGCCCACGGCGGCGGCTCCGTCGGAGCCGTCCCGCCGCATGCGCCCGACGCGAGCGGCTGCGATGCGTCGAAGACGGGAACGCTCTCGTCGAGGACGTCGATTCCGAAGATCTGGAGACGGAGGCCGAAGCGCGACTCGACGCCGACGTCGAGCGCCCAGCAGGGCGTCTTCGTCGTGTCGGCGGCGAGCCGGAGGTAGCCGTCGAGCGTGCCGGTCGGACCGGTCTCGCCGTAGAGGAGGATCTCGGCGCGCGCGCCTGCCCATCCCTTCACCGAAGCGGCGGCCCCGATCGTCGGCGTTCCCGCGCTGAGCGTCGGCGTGACCTCCGCGATCTTCGAGAGCGTCCCGCCCGACCACGCGAGCCCCACCTTCGCGCGCGCCTGCTCGACCACGCCGACCGTCGACGTCGCGTCGAATCCGCCCGTCGCGCCGATCTCGAGGACGAGGCGCGGGATGAACACGAGCGGGAGCTCTCCCGCGTAGATGATGATCGGCGTGAACGTGTAGGACGCGACGTCCTCCTTCTCGTCGAACGAGAGCCCCGCCGTCGCGGTGAGGTCGATCGCGGCGCCCTGGGTGCCGCCGAGCGTGAACGACACGCTGTGGAGGCCGTCCCAGTCGATGTCGACGTCGAGGTCGAGCGAGGGCTCGAGCGAGATGCTTCCGTTCGCGACCACGCGCGCGCCGCCCTTCTCGTAGAGAACGAGATCGTTCACCCCGACGTAGAAGCCGGACGGAAGGCCCGGGGCGAAGTCGGCCGCCTTCGCGTCACCGGGGAGGAGCTGCTTCGCGACGTGGATCTTCCCGCGCGCGATCGCGTCGGTGAGCGCGGCGCGCGTGGTCTCGAGCTCGACGCCGGCGTCGGTGCGCGTGGCGCGCGTGACGCGCCGGAGGATCCCGGCCGGTGCATTCGGCGCGACCGCGCCGGCGACGACGTCACCGGCCGCGAGGCGATCGATGGCGTCGTCGTGCCCCGCGAAGACGACCTTGCCTTCGGGGCTGAACGACGCGAGGCGCGCGAGCGAGGCTTCGCCGAGGATCCGGACGTTCGGCTTCAGGACGACGTCGGACGTCGGAGGCTCTTCCGGTGAGGACGACGAGCACGCGGCGGCGAGGACGAGGAGAGCGAGCGCCTGTGACGCGCGACGGACGAAGCGCATGCGAGGCGAGGAGGCATCGGACATGCCTCCTCGAATCGACCTCGATTCCGGCGCGGCGCGGGCGACGGGCGCGCATTCCGTGCGCCCCGCCTGCGCCTACTTCGTGGCTGGGCTTCTATCACCCGCTGCATCGTGGTGACTTCGTGCTCGGCCCGACGACGGCCGTGCACGAGAGCGTCCACGAGCTGCTCACGGCGCAGACGAGCCTCGGCGTCGCCGCATGGCTCGCCAGCGGCGAGCACGTCGGTCGCTTCGACCACGCAGAGGACTTCGTGACGCGCACGCGCCCGGTGCAGGAGGGTGCCGCGATCGCGATCGAGGTCCTCCGATCGTTCGCAAACGGAGGTCCTCCGGCGCGGTCCGTCCTCGCCGCGCGAGGACGTCGAGGCGTCGTTCGCGTTCACCGACGTCGTCGAGGCGGTGCAGCACCGCTTCCGGTCCGGGCTCGGCAGCTTCGACGACGCCTGCGCGGAGAGCGTCGTGCTCGCCCTCGCCGTCGACTGCGGCGGCCGAGCGTCGCGCTCGACCAGCTCTTCCCCGGTCCGTAGCAGAGAGCGTTCCGCAGCCAGGTCGAAGCGCGGATCGACCAACCGTCCGTCCGCGCCCGCATCGTCGTCCTCCTCTCGGACTTCGGCAGCTTCCGCCAGCGAGTGGCCGAGACCCTCGCGAACGCGTTCGGCCTCGACTTCGCCGGGCTCTCGGACCTCCCGTCGCGCAGGGCGTCGGCGTCCGGCAGATAGGGCCGAGTCGCAGGCGGGCCCGGGACCGCTGCAGCGCGGACGAAGCCGTGCTAGCCCCTTCCGCCATGGCCGACGTCTCCCGCATCGCACAGGTCGCCGAGCAGGCTGTCGAGGGCTCGTTCGCGCGGCTCGGTCGCTATCTCGCGTTCGCTCCGATCTCGAGCGAGAAGGAGGCGGCGCCCCGTCTCGTCGATCTCGCGAAGGTCCTCCGCGACGACCTCACCGCGCTCGGGTTCGCCAAGGCGCGCGTCCTCGAGCTCCCCGACGCGCATCCGTGCGTCGCGGCGGAGTGGATGGGCGCGGGCCCGAAGGCGCCGACGATCCTCGTCTACGGCCACTTCGACGTGCAGCCGGTGAAGGGCGAGGCGTGGGACACCGACCCGCACGCGCTCGTGCGCAAGGGTGACCGCCTCTTCGGGCGCGGCTCGGCCGACGACATGGGCGGCTGGCTCTCTCACTTCGTCGCGATGGAAGCGTGGCTGAAGGAGACGGGGTCGCTCCCGTGCAACGTAAAGCTGCTCCTCGAGGGCGAAGAGGAGATCGGCAGCCCGAACCTCGAGCGCTTCATGGATGCCTATCCGGAGGCGTTCGACTCCGACGCGATGGTCCTCACCGACTGCGAGAACCCGAGCGTCGAGATCCCCGGGATCACGGTCAGCCTCCGTGGCCTCCTCGAGGTCGAGGTCTCGATCACGAGCGCTGCGAGCGACGTGCACTCGGGCCTCTGGGGCAACGTCGCTCCCGATCCGGCGACGACGCTGATCGCGGTGCTCGCGCGGCTCGTCGATCAGGACGGCCGCCTCTCGGTCGCGCGTCGCGACGTCGACCCGGAGTGGCTGAAGGGCTCGCGCGACGTGCCGCTCACGCCGGACGTGATCCGCGCGGGCGCGCGTCTCCTCGAAGGCGTCTCGCCGCTCCCCGAGCGCGGGCTCACGCCGGCGGCGTGGGTCGCGCGACAGCCCGCGGTGACCGTGCTCTCGACGACGTTCCCCGTGCCTGGGACGGAGAAGAACGCGATCCGGAAGTCCGTCTCTGCGAAGCTGAGCCTCCGCATCGCGCCGGGCCAGACGTCGGACGAGCTCTTCGCGGCGGTCGAGAAGGTCCTCACGAAGGACGTCCCCGGCGGCCTCACGGTGAAGCTGACGAAGCTCCCCGGCGCCGCGTCGTCGTGGGACTACGTCGCCAAGGGCCCCGCGTTCGACGCGGCCGATCGCGCCTACGAAGCCGCGTGGGGGCGTGCTCCGCTCCGGCTCGGGCTCGGCGGCTCGATTCCGTTCGTCGCGCTGTTCGGGAAGCGCTTCTCGAAGCTGCCGCTCGTCTTGAACGGCGTCATCGATCCGGAGACGGGCGCTCACGGCCCGAACGAGTCGATGCACATCGGCGTCTACACCAGGACGGTGAAGGCGAACGTGCACCTCTACGCCGAGCTCGCGCGCGCGCTCGCGAAGTGAAGCTCAAGCCGATGCGACGCCGCGCCGGCTGAGCGAGATCCGCTTCCGCGCGAGGTCGACCTCGACGACCCGCACCGTCACGCGGTCGCCGACGCGGACGACCTCGTGCGGGTCCTTCACGAATCGGTCGGCGAGCTGCGAGACGTGGACGAGCCCGTCCTGGTGGACGCCGACGTCGACGAACGCGCCGAACGCGGTCACGTTCGTCACGACGCCGTCGAGGGTCATCCCCGGCTTCACGTCGGTGATCGTCCGCACGTCGTCGCGGAACTTCGGCGGCTCGAATGCGTCGCGCGGATCGCGTCCCGGCTTGCCGAGCTCCTTCTGGATGTCCTCCAGCGTGGGGAGCCCGACGTCCTCGCTCACGTACGAGCGCCACGGGATCTTCGCGACGAGCTCCGGCTTCCCGACGAGGTCGCGGAGTGGGACGCCGGCATCCTTCGCGATCCGCTCGACGAGCGCGTAGCGCTCCGGATGCACCGCGCTCGCGTCGAGCGGGTGCTTCGCGCCGCGCACCCGGACGAAGCCGGCGGCCTGCTCGAACGCCTTCGGGCCGAGCCCGGAGACGTCGAGCATCGCACGCCGTGACGCGAACGCGCCGTTCGCCTGCCGGTGGAGGACGATCTTCTTCGCGAGCGAAGGCCCGATCCCCGACACGTGCGCAAGGAGCGGTGCGCTCGCCGTGTTCAGCTCGGCGCCGACCGCGTTCACGCAGGACTCGACGACCTCGTCGAGCTTCTTCGCGAGCAGTCCCTGGTCGACGTCGTGCTGGTACTGCCCGACGCCGACGACCTTCGGATCGAGCTTCACGAGCTCGGCGAGCGGGTCCTGGAGGCGGCGGGCGATCGACACGGCACCGCGCACGGTGAGGTCGACGTCGGGGAGCTCCTCGCGCGCGATGTCGCTTGCAGAGTACACGCTCGCGCCCGACTCGCTGACGAGCACGACGGGCAGCTCGCCCTTGCCCCCGTCGCGCAGCACCTGCCGGCAGAAGTCGGCCGTCTCGCGGCCGTGGGTCCCGTTCCCGACCGCAAGTGCGGCGGGCGCGTGCTTCGCGACGAGCTCGAGGATCGTGCGCTTCGCGTGGTCGAGCGCCGATGCGCCGGTGACGAGGTTGATCAGCGTGTGGGTGACGAGCTTGCCCGTCGCGTCGACGACGACGCACTTGCAGCCGGTCCGCTGCCCCGGGTCGATCCCGAGCACCACCTTCGACCCGAGCGGCGGTGACAAGAGCAACTTGCCGAGGTTCTCCGCGAAGACACCGACGGCGGCCGTGTCGCTCCGCATCTTCAGCTCCTCGCGGACGTCGCCCTCGATCGACGGGAGGAGGAGACGCTTCGTCCCGTCCTGGATCGCTTCGTCGAGCTGCGCGGCGTAGGGCGAGTTGCGCTTCACCCCGACCTTCGCCGAGAGCTCGCGCGCGAGCGCCTCGTCGTCGACGACGACCTTCACGCGGAGCACGCCTTCCGCTTCGCCGCGCGCGAGCGCGAGCCAGCGGTGCGACGGGATCGTCTTCGCACGTTCGGAGAAGTCGTAGTAGGCCTCGAACTTCGTCGGCTCCTTCGTCTTCGCCTTCACCGCCGAGGAGCGCACCATCCCCTCACGGTCGAAGCGCGCACGCACCATCGCGCGGACGTCCGGCCGCTCCGACACGATCTCCGCGACGATGTCCCGCGCGCCGGCGAGGGCCGCGTCCACGTCGGCCACGTCACGCGCGGGATCGACGAAGCGCGCCGCCTCGGCGCGCGGGTCGCCGTTCGGAGGCTGCGCGAGAATCCGTGTCGCGAGCGGCTCTAGCCCCAATGCCGGTCACTTACGCACTCCGCGCCCGGTTTTCCGGGGCGCGGTAGGCCGCTTGCGCTCGTAGTTGCTCATC
>JBDHVE010000274.1:0-7353 GCA_039809485.1 Polyangiaceae bacterium
CGAGGACCATGAGCACGACGTTGACGCGGAGCGTGCGCTCGAAGAGCGCTCTCAGCGTTGCGAGCACGTTCACGCCTTCCAGCGGTAGCCGGCGCCGATCACCGTCTCGATCGCGTCGAAGGACGCGTCGACGGCCTCGAGCTTCCGCCGGAGCCGCCGGACGTAGGTGTCGACGATGCGCTCGGCGACGACGGACCCGTCCCCCCGTACGAGGTCGAGCAGCCGCTCGCGCGAGAGGACGATCCCCGCGCGCGTGACGAGCGCCTCGAGGATCCGGAGCTCCGTGACGGTGACGACGATCGGCGCGCCGCCGTAGCGGACTTCCATCCGATCGAGATAGAGGACGAGACGCCCCCGCTCGACGACGCGATCCGCCTCCGCGGAGACCCGCGACGGCGTCCCCTCGCGGAGCGCCTCGCGTCGGAGGAGGGAGGCGACGCGCGCGAGGAGCACCCGCGTGCTGAACGGCTTCGCGACGTAGTCGTCCGCGCCGAGCTCGAGACCGAGCGCCTCGTCGATCTCGCCGTCGCGCGACGTGAGCATCACGAACGGGATCCGGTCGCCCGCCTCCCGCAGCCTCCGGCAGAGCGCGAAGCCGTCGAGACCCGGCATGTTCACGTCGCTCACGACGGCGTCGGGGCGGAGCGGCGCGCGGAGCAGCCGCGCGAGCGCGCGAGCGCCGTCGGGTGCGGTCTCGACGACGTGTCCCGCGTCCTCGAAGGCGAGCGCGAGAGCGTCGAGGAGCGCCGCGTCGTCGTCGACGAGCAGCACGCGTGCGGGTCGCGGTTGTGGAGCGAGGGCCATGGATCCCGTCCGATCCACGGAGCGCACCTCGCGCCCCGGGTTTCGCGAGCCCAACGACGGACATCGCCGAATCCTTCCCGGGCACACCTCGTGCTCCGGGGTGCGCCACGATGAAGCTTCGCTCCCTGTTCGCGGTCGTGACCCTCGCGGCGACGGCCCTCGCCGCGTGCGGCGGCGAGCCTTCCGAAGGATCGACCGAGGACGAGCAGCGCACGCGCGGCGGACGGATCCAGCTCTTCGTCTCGGTCGACTGGGAGGGCCGCGAGATCGCGGAGGCGAACCTCGCCGCGATGGAACGCCTGCACGTCCACTTCCCGCAGGTGAAGGTCACCCACTTCCTCAACGCGGCCTACTTCACGAAACCCGACGCGCGCCCCGACGACGTCCGCGCGCGGATCGCTCGCGTCGTCGCGCCGAGCGACGAGAAGGGTCTCCACATCCACGGCTGGGCGCGGCTCTTCGAAGCGGCCGGCGTCACCTTCCGGGACAACCCGACGTTCTGGGGGATGAGCAAGCTCACCTCCGACTGCTCGTACGACTGCGGGCACGAGGTGCCGATCAGCAGCTACACGACCGAGGAGCTCCGGAAGGTGGTCCGCTTCAGCCTCGACACGCTCGAGAAGAACGGCCTCGGACGCGCGAAGAGCTTCCGAACCGGAGGCTGGATGGCGCAGCCGAACGTTCGCGACGCGCTCACCGCCGAAGGGATCCGGACCGACACGTCCGCGGTCCCCGCGGTGTGGCTCGCGCCGCAGCTCTCCTCGTATCCGCTCCACGCGTGGCTCGACGAGCTCTGGCGCGGCACGACCCAGACCTCGCAGCCGTTCACGATCACGACGGCGAGCGGCCCCCTCGTCGAGGTGCCCGACAACGGCGCGCTCGCCGACTACACGAGCGCGCAGCAGATGGTCGACGTCTTCGAGGCGAACAAGGCCGAGTGGCTGAAGGACCGCCGGCGCGCGCTCGTCGTCTCGATCGGTTTCCACCAGGAGACCGCGGCGCGCTATCTGCCCCAGCTCGAGAGCGCGCTCGCTCGGATCTACGAGACCGCGGCGCGCGAGAACATCCCGGTCGAGAGCGTGAACGCCGAACAGATCCGAGCGCGCTGACGGTGTGCCGCCGGCGCGCTCTCTCGATCCGTTCGCCGAAGCGGCTCAGCGCTTCTTGCCGTGCTTCTTCTTCGCGGCCGGCGCGGCGTGGGCCGCCGCCGGCTTCTCGTTCACGTTGTTGCCGGCGGGGTTCGCGAGGACGAGCTCGAGGTTCTCGCCGTTCGCGCGGACGATATAGTTCGGAACCCCGTCCTTGAACGTGACGGTGAGCTCCGCGCCGTTCGACTCGTTCGAGACGCGGATCGCTGCGATGCGCGGGTCCTTCGCCGCAAGCGGGCCGGCCGCATCGAGCGACTTGCGGTTCGGGATGACGACGGTGAAGCCGGTCGGCTGCGACGCGCCCTGGATGCGCTCGATCGCGCCGTCCATCTTGAGGCGGAGCAAGTTGCCGTTGCGACCCACCGGGCCGTTGCCGAACGGCGTGACCTTCAGCTTCTTGTGGGACTTGCCGGAGTCCATCGCGGGCGCGTCGTTCGCGGCGATCGGGCCCGGGTCCGTCGGCGCGGCGGCGGGTGCAGCCGGGAGCCCGACCGGGATGCCGGGCGCCGTGGGCGTGAGCACCGTCGGGGCCGGCACCGCGTTCGCGGCGGTCGTCGTCGTGTCGGCGGCGCCTTCGCCTTCGGCGTTGGCGGCGACCGGCGGAGCCGCGGGCTTGCGCATCGCGACGAGGCCGAGGATCGCCGCGATCCCGACCGCGCCCGCGACCGCCGCGCGCTTCTTCGTGACCTTGCCGGCGAGCGTGCTCTTCGCCGCCGTCTCGTTCTTCTCCTGCTCGTCGGGGACGCTCCCGCGCACCACCTTGCGGCCCGCGGTGTGGAGACCACCGCCCGGCGCCGGCGCCGTCGTGCGGCGGACCGGGATCGCGACGTCGTCGCCGCTCCCGCCCTTCCGGCGTGCAGCGAGGAGCGCGATCGTCGTCTTCGCGCGCTTCGCCCAGGACTCGAGAGCCGGCGTGATCTTCGACGCCGTGCGCGCGAGCGGGCTCTTCAGCTTCGCGGACTCCTCCACGAGGTCGTCGCTCGATGCGGTCGCCGCGTGCGCCGAAGCCTCCGCCGGCGGGAGCAGCTCGTCCTCCTCGTCGACAGGGACGTCGCTCGCCTGCGCCTCCTCCTCGTACTGCGCTTCGGCCGCGTGGCGCGACTCCTCGGCGGGCGCTTCGATCGTGACGGGCGAGACCGACTCGTAGCCGGCCTGCTGCTGCGCGTCGTAGCGGAGCGAGACGACGAGCTGCGGGATCCGCGACGCCTGCTCGAGCTCGACGGCGACGCCGTCGATCTGCGCCGGACGCTTCGTGCCGGTCGTCGCGTCCTCGACCTCGAGGGGCTTTCCGACCTGGAGGAAGCCGAGCTCGCTGAACGCCTTCACGCAGGTGTCGTTCGCGTCCTTCACGCGCGCGCGCATCGGCGACGCGAGGCCGTCGATGTGGAGGCGCACCTTGCGACCGAGCTGCGCGCGCGGTGCGGCGGCCTCGTCCTCGCCCGCGATGCCGAGGATCCGGTGCAGGACGGCCATGCTCGACGAGTCGAGGTTGGTGAAGCGGATGCCGAACTCGCCGCCCTCGCCCATGTCCTCGTTCCAGAGGACCTCACCCGCCGCGACGACGGCGTGGCCGTTGCCCGCGTCGAAGCGGCAGGTGATCGGCTGGCCGACCTCCGGCAGGTACGCCGTGCGCAGGTGCATGCCCTCCTCGGAGAGGTTCACGGCCTGGGCTTCGAACGTCGGCCCCAGCGAGCCGCCGACCTCCACCATCGCATCGAACGGGATACGGGTTGCATGGGGCGCGCGGCGATCGCTTGCAGTGCTCATCGTGTTTCCTCCGGGACGACTCCCGGGATAAGGAGGAACACGTCGTCGGGCCAAGTTTTCGCGTCGCGTGTCAGCGCACGACGCGAAGCGCGGGACCAGACGGCGACGCGCGCTGGAGGTCGATCGGTCCGAACGAGCGACGCTCGCCTGCCGTCACGGAGACCCAGGAATCGCCGGGCTCGAGCTTCGTCTTCGGCGCGCCGGAATCCGCGTATGCTCCGCAGAGGAGGGGCCCTTGAACGCGCAGGTCTACGTCTTCCCGCTCATCATGCTGCTGGCCTTCGGTGGCTACGCCTTCTGGATGATGTCGAAGCGGAAGCAGGCGATCGCGGGCGCCGGTCCGGCGATGCACGCCTTCTTCTCGCGCACCGGCTTCCGTTACGCGCATCTTCCGCCCGAGCCGCTCGATCTCCACGTGCAGCATGCGATGACGGAGGCGAACGACTGGTCCGCGCGCGACCGCGTCACCCAGTACGTGCGGAGCTTCCACGGCATCCCGATCCGTTTCGAGCAGGCGATGGTCGCGACCGACCGCGGCGCCTCGATCTCGGGCTCGTGGTCGGCTCCCGTCACGGCTCCGCCGCGGATCCCGTTCCACATCGCGGAACGCAGCCTCTCCGGGATCGGCAAGGCCGCCTCCGAGATGTTCTCGAACACGACCCGGCACTGGAGCCCGCGCTTCCCGCAGCAGGTCCAGACCGGGATCCCCCAGCTCGACTCGCGCTTCGTCGTCTACGGCCACGACCCGAACGCGGTCCGTTGGCTCTTCCAGCAGAACCCCGCCCTCGTCCAGGCGCTCCTCCAGTGCGCGGAGGTCGATCTCTGGGTCGACCAGAACGGCGCCGTCTTCGCCGACCCGATGCAGAAGAACATGAACGCCGCGATGGGCGGGATGGTCGGCAACATGGCCCTCGGCTTCGACCTCGCGAAGCGGATGGAGCTGTCCGTCCCCGTCCACGAGCGCATGAGCGAGATCCTCGCCATGTCGCTCCGCGCGGCCGCGTGAGCCTCGAAGGCGCTCCGATCCCGTGCAAGCGGTGCGGCGCGCCGATGGACGCACAGCCGGACCTCACCCTTCGCTGCCGGTTCTGCGGAGCATGGGACCGGCTCCCGCCCGACGAGCTCGGACGCGCGCTGGAGATCCGCGGCCGCCTCGCGATGGCGGCGTCGCAGGTCGCGCAGGTGGCGTCGTCCGAGGCGGCGCTGGCGAGCATCTTCGAGCGCCGCTCGGCGTTCTGGTCGGTGATGGGGCCCTGGCCGCTCCTCGCGGTCCTCGTGACCGCGTACGCCGTGTTCGGAGCGGTGACGACGCTCTCGGGGCTCCCCGCGGCGGTGCCGGACGACGTCCGGATCGATCTCGTCGTCGCGGCGATGTACGGACCGTTCTTCGTCCTCGGCATCACGCTGAGCTTCCCGGTCGCCCTCCTCGTCGGCCGGATCTCCTACGCCAAGAACGTCCGACCGAAGCTCGCCGCGCGCCCTCCGCGCTACCCGGGCGCGGCGATGCGCTGCCGCGCGTGCGGCGGCGACCTCCCGCCGGCGCGCGACGGCTTCGTCACGTGCCGCTTCTGCAACTCGCAGAACGTGCTCGCTGCCGACCTGGTCGGCGACGTACGGCGCGGGCTCGAGCAGGAGATGGTCGGCTACCGTGCGCGCGCGAGCGGCATGCTCGCCGGCACGACGACGGCGTCGACGCACATGACGCGCACCGTCGTCGTGTGCTTCGCCGGCGTCTACGTCGGCATGCTCCTGCTCGGCGCCGTCGCGAAGGTGGTGCTCGCGTTCACGCTTTGAGACGCGAGGAGACTCGGCGGTCAGAACGGCGTGCGCTCGAGGATGTAGCCGAGGCCTCCGGCGCGGTACCAGTGGTACGCGAACGGCTCGAGCACGATCTCGTGGCGCCCGCGCGTGTCGGCCTCGCTGTGGGCGTCGTCGAGCAGGCTGACGAGGCGCCGGCCCGTCATGTCGCCGAGCCGGAGCCGGATCTGGATCGCGTCGTCGGTGAGGTTGTGGAGCGTGACGACGCTGTTGTTCCGCCAGTCGTAGCGGAGCGCGAGGACGCCGGGATGCCCTGCGTCGAGGACGGAGAAGTCGCCCCATCCGAGCTCGGGGACCTCCTTCCGCATGCGGATGATGCGCTCGGTCCAGTTGAGGAGCGAGCTCGGCTTCCGCCGCTGCTCGGCGGCGTTGATCTTCTCGTAGCCGTACGGCCCCTTCGCGATGACGGGGAGCACGGTCTCGTCCGCGCGCGAGAAACCGGCGTGGGGCTCGGTCGACCACTGCATCGGAGTGCGTGCGCAGTTGCGCTCGCGGAGACGGAGGTCGTCGCCCATCCCGAGCTCGTCGCCGTACCGGATGACCGGCGTGCCCGGGAGCGAGAACAAGATGCTGTAGGCGAGCTCGAGGCGGCGCTGGTCGCCGTTCATCATCGGCGCGAGGCGGCGGCGGATGCCGCGATCGTAGAGCTGCATCCGCTTGTCGGGCGCCATCTGCTGGAAGACGAGCTCACGCTCTTCGTCCTCGAGGCGGCCGAGATCGAGCTCGTCGTGGTTGCGGAGGAAGTGGGCCCACTGCGCGTTCGGCGGACGGTCGCGCGTCGCCTCGAGCGCCTTCGCGAGCGGTCGCGCGTCGCCTTTCGCGATCGACAGGAAGATGTGCTGGTTGACGTGGAAGTTGAACATCAGCGGGAGGCGGTCGCCGTCGTCGCCGAAGTAGTGCATCGACTTGTCGGGCGTGACGTTCGCTTCGGCGAGGACGATCGCGTCGCCGCGTCGCCACTGGAGGAACTCGCGGAACTCACGGAGCATGTCGTACTGCTCGTGGTGCGTCTTGCCCGCGCCCTTCGTCTCGATGATGAAGGGAATGGCGTCCATCCGGAATCCGGCGACGCCGAGCTGGAGCCAGAAGCCCATGATCTTCCGGATCTCCTCCTGCACGGCGGGGTTCGACGTCGCGAGGTCGGGCTGAAAATCGTAGAAGCGGTGGAAGTAGTACTGGCCCGCGCGCTTGTCGAAGGTCCACGTCGTCTTCTGGACGCCGGGGAAGACCATCCCCTTGTCGGCGTCCTTCGGCTTCTTGTCGGACCACACGTAGTAGTCGCGGTACTTCGAGCGCTTGCTCGAGCGCGCGTCGAGGAACCAGGGGTGCTGGTTCGACGTGTGGTTCACGACGAGATCGATGATGACGCGGATCCCGCGCTGCTCGGCCTCGTGCGTGAACTGGACGAAGTCCCCGAGCGTCCCGAAGCACGGGTCGACCTGGAAGTAGTCGCTGATGTCGTAGCCGTCGTCGCGCCGTGGCGACTTCTGGAACGGCATCAGCCAGAGGCACGTGACGCCGAGCCCCGCGAGGTAGTCGAGGCGACGCGTGAGCCCCTCGAAGTCGCCGATCCCGTCGCCGTTCGAGTCCATGAACGTCCCGACGTGCAGGCAGTAGACGACCGCGTTCTTGTACCAGAGGTCCTTGATCACGCCTTCGGTTGTCGGGCATCCGGCCGGCGGTGAACAAGGCGATCAGGGGCCGCGCGCCACGCTGACGCGGCCCCCGCGTCCGACAGCTGCCCCGCGAGCGGCGAAGCCGCAAGCGCACATTTCCGACCGCGAGCGTCGAAGCCGCAAGCGCCGCGAGCGGCGAA
>JBDHVE010000275.1:0-7069 GCA_039809485.1 Polyangiaceae bacterium
CCGGCCCGTTGACCGTGATCGGCGGCGCCCCCGGCACGAGGCACGTGAGGTTCACGCCGACCGACGTCTGGAACGGCGTGTTCTTGTAGAGGTACGCCATCACGAGATTGGGGTCGGTCCCCTTCTTGATCTCGAGGACGACGCGGACCTCGGCGGTCGACTCGTCGCGCACGTCGACGAGGGCGGCGAGCTTCCGGTTCACGATGATCTCGGCGATGCGCTCGACCAACGTGGCGCGCACGACGGAGTACGGGAGCGACGTGAGGATGATCGACGTCGCGCCGCCCTTCTTCTCTTCGAGCTTCCACTCGCCGCGGAGCTTCAGCGTCCCCGATCCGGTCTCGTAGACGTTCGTGAGCTCCTGCCGCGACGCAAGGAGCTGTCCGCCGGTCGGGAAGTCCGGCCCCTTCACGTACTTGAGGAGCGTCTTCGTCGGGAGGACGTCCTTGCCGGCCTCGATCTGCGCGATGCACGCGTCGATGACCTCGGTCGGGTTGTGGGGCGGGATGCTCGTCGCCATGCCGACGGCGATCCCCTGCGACCCGTTGATGAGCAGGTGCGGGAGCCGCGCGGGAAGGACGACCGGCTCGCTGAGGCGACCGTCGAAGTTCGGCCGCCACGCGACCGTGCGCTTGTCGAGCTCGGAGAGGAGCTCGAGGGCGGCTCCACGGAGCTTCGCCTCGGTGTAACGGTAGGCCGCGGCGTCGTCACCGTCGGGCGACCCGAAGTTGCCCTGCCCGTCGACGAGCGGCAGGCGCATGACCCACGGCTGCGCGAGGCGGACCATCGCGTCGTAGACGCTGGAGTCACCGTGCGGGTGGTACTTGCCGAGGACGTCGCCGACGATGTTCGCGCACTTCCGGTAGCGGCCGTCGGGCATGAGCCCGAGGTCGCGCCACATCGTGAGGAGGATGCGGCGCTGGACGGGCTTGAGCCCGTCGCGCACGTCGGGGAGCGCGCGCGCGGTGATGACGCTGAGCGCGTAGTTCAGGTACCGGACGCGGGCTTCGGTCACGAGCGACGTCGCGCCGTCACCGGGCGGGGGCGCGCCGGCTCCGCCGTCGCTCGGCGGGATCGGCGGCTTGCCGGCGCGCTTTCCACCGCCGCCGCGCGCGCTCTTCACCTCGCGCGCCTTCGGAGCCGCCTTCGCGGCAGGCTTGCTCGTCGACGACGTCCGGCTCACTGCTTCACCCCTTGTTCTCCCGTGTTTCCCGCTTTTCCGGCGCGGGGGCTTATCGGAGGACGCGCTTCCACAGTCAAGCGCGAGCAGGCCGGCCTTTCAGGTGAGCGAACGTTGCGCGGCATGGTTCTTCATCTCGACAAGCGCCTTGGAAGTCCACTTTTCAACGGCGATTTCGGGACCGCCCCGTGACGCCCGCTGTGGCAGAGCTGCGCGTTCCGTCGAAGTCGGAACTTTCCACCTCGTGCGCGTCCTCCTCGCGTCTCCGTGAGCAGGACTGCGCATCCGACTCTGGCGCAGCGCGACAAGGCAGGTAGCGTGACCTCCGCCCCTTATGCCTCCCGAAGCCACGCTGCTTCCGCCGCCCCCTTCCGCCAACGAGGACGACCTCGACACGCGCGAGTCCGCGCGCACCCTCGACGACGTCGGTGCGTATGCCGTGCTCGGCGCGATGATCGAGCAGCGACGCAAGAGCCAGCCGTTCCTCGACGCGCACGTCGAGACGGGCGAAGGCGGTGCAGGCGGCGACGACGGCGGGACCGAGGACGAGCAGCGCGTCGTGACGAAGTCGGGCGTGCAGGCGCGTGGCCCGGTGCGAAGGCACTCCGAAGGCTTCCTCAAGGTGCGCTGAAACGTGACGGGCGTGCCGAACGTGACCGACGGCCGGCTCCTCAAGCTCGCCTTCGATCGCGCGGCCGTCTGGCACCGCGACCAGCGGCGCAAGTACCCGGCCGGCAACGTCCCCTACGTGAGCCATCTCGCCGGCGTGGCGTCGATCCTGTCGCGCCACGGCTTCCCCGAGCACGTGGTCGCGGCCGGCGTCCTCCACGACGTGCTCGAGGACTGCCCCGTGACCTACGGCGAGCTCGCGAAGGAGTTCGGCGAGGCCGTCGCGAGCCTCGTCCGCCATGCGAGCGAAGAGGACAAGTCGCTCTCCTGGGAGGAGCGGAAGAAGGCGTATCTCGAGCGCTTCCCCGACAAGCCCTGGGAGGCGCAGGCGATCACGCTCGCCGACAAGATCGACAACCTCCTCTCGATCGAGGTCTGCAAGATCCACTTCGGCGACCCGTGGCCGATGTTCAAGCGCGGACGCGACGTGCAGCTCGCGCGTTTCCGTGAGCTCCTCGCGCGCGCGCGTACGCTCGAGGAGCACGGCGCCCATCCGCTCGTCGACGAGCTCGAAGCGGTGCTCGCGCGCGTCGAAGCGCTCTGAGGATCCGCTTCGTGATAGCGTCGGCGCCGCATGATCCGGCGCCCCGGCGCGATCCTCGCCCTCTTCACGGGCCTGAACCTCCTCAACTACCTCGACAGGTACGTCCTGGCGGCCGTCCTGCCGCGCGTGCAGGAGGACCTCTCGCTCTCGAACACCGTCGCCGGTCTCCTCGGGACGGTCTTCCTCGTCGGCTACAGCGCGACGTCGCCGATCTTCGGCGCGCTCGGCGACCGGATGCGCCGCACGCTCCTCATCGCGCTCGGCATCTTCGTCTGGAGCGCTGCGACGTGCGCTTCGGGGCTCGCGGCGGGCGCCCTCTCGCTCCTCGCCGCGCGCGCCTTCGTCGGCGTCGGTGAAGCGAGCTACGCGACACTCTCGCCGACGATCATCGACGACACGACGCCGGAGACGAAGAAGGGGCGCGCGCTCGCGATCTTCTACGCCGCGACGCCGATCGGCTCCGCGCTCGGCTTCCTCGTCGGCGGCTTCATGGAGAAGGCCTACGGCTGGCGCGGCGCGTTCTTCATCGCCGGCGGTCCCGGCCTCGTCCTCGCCCTCGTCTCGCTCCTCGTCGCCGAGCCGGCGCGCAAGGTGAAGGAGAAGCCGAACGTCGTGCGTGACCTCGGCGTGCTCCTGTCGCGCCCGCGGTACCGGCAGGCCGTGTTCGGGTACTGCGCGTACACTGCCGCGATCGGCGGCTTCTCCTTCTGGGCGCCGAAGTTCCTCGTCGCGCGCTACGGGATGGATCTCGCGAAGGGGAACTTCGTCTTCGGCGTCGTCACGGTCGTCGCGGGAGCGATCGGAACGCTCGTCGGCGGACGGCTCGCCGACGCACGTGTTGCGAAGGCCGAGAAGAGCGACGATGCGTTCGTGTCGTCGCAGCTCTCCGTCTGCGCCCTCGGCAGCCTCGTCGGCGCCCCGCTCGCCGTCGCCTGCTTCCTCTCGCCGACGCCGACGACGTTCTTCGCGTGCGCATTCGTCGCGATGCTCTTCCTCTTCCTCTCGTCGTCGCCGATCAACGCGGCGCTCCTCCGCTCGGTCCCGACCGAGCTCCGTGCGAGCGCGATGGCGCTCGCGATCTTCGCGATCCACGCGCTCGGCGACTTCTGGTCGCCGCCGCTCGTCGGCTTCCTCGCCGATCACATGCCGATCCAGGTCGCGATGCAGGCGCTTCCCGTCGGGATCGCGTTGAGCGCGTTCTTGTGGTGGCCGCGCCGCGTCGCGGGAGCGAGTGCTAGCGTCTAGGTCGATGCGGGTCGCCCTGCTCGTCGCGCCGTTCCTCGCCGTCTCGCTCCTCCTCGATGCGTGCGACACGGGCTCGCCGGCGGCGCCGCGGGCCGCCGTGCCGCCGTCCGGTCCATCCGCCGTCGCGCCGCTCGAGGACGCCGGGCCGGACGCGACGGTCCCGAAGGGCGCGCGCTCGCTCGGCGTCGGCACCGATCGCACGAGCGAGGCCTACTACGCGGGCCTCCTCCAGATGCGCGATGCGGGCGCCTCGCTCACGACGGTCGAGGTCGCGTGGGACGAGGTGGAGCGCCCCGTCGACGCCGGCACCGAGGACGCCGCGCCGACGCTCGTCTCCGACTTCACGCTCCACGGTCCGGCGATCATCCTCGCCGACCTCCGCGGCCGCGCCGTCCTCGAGCTCGACGTCACCGACGACCGCGGGCGGCGCGCGCCGGAGGACCTCGGGAGCGTCGCGCTCGACGACCCCGCGCTCGTCGCGCGCTTCGTGCGCGCGCAGGACTACGTGCTCGGGGCGACGGGCGAGATGCCGCTCGCGGGTTACGTGATCGGCTCCCGCGTCGACGTCGCGCAGCCCGGGTCTCTCGCGGCCTTCGCGTCGTTCTTCACGCAGGCCGCCGCGGCGGCGCGCGCGAAGCGACCCGGCGTCCTCGTCGGCTTCAGCGTGTCGCCCGCGGCCCTCTCGTCGCGCGCCGCGGAGCTCGCCTCGAGCTGGGCGGCGTCCGACTTCGTCGCGACGCGGCTCGATCCGGTCCTGCCGTCGGACGGCGGGCTCCCCTCGCCGGCGGTCGCTGCCGACGCGATCGCGCGCGCCGCGACGGCGGCTCCCGGAGGCAAGCCCCTCTTCGTCCTCGGGGCGGCGTACCCGTCCGGCGCGGACGCCGGGAGCGACGAGGCGATGCAGGCCGCCTTCGTCGGTGAGGCGTTCGCGGCCTGGGACCGGAACGCGACGCGCGTGCCCGTGCTCGTCTTCACGCAGCTCGACGATCGCTCGTCGGTGAGCGCTGCACGCGCCGCGGACCGCGCAGGCCGCACCGACCGCGCCGCGATCGAAGCGCTCCGCTCGATCGGCCTCCGTGACGAGGTCGGCACGCCGAAGCCTGCGTGGAACGCGCTCGTCGGCCAGGCGCGCGCGCGCGGGTTCTAGTTCGGCCCGATCGTGATGCTCTCGACGACCGCGTCGACCGGCACGTTCTTGAACGGCATGTAGACGTAGAACCCGCCCCCGCGTCCGATCGCGTAGCTGCCGTTGACCGAGATGGTCACCTGGTAGCTCGCCGGCTCGGTCGCATCTGCGCGCCACAGCTTGCCCTGGACCGTCGTGCCGCTCGCGCGCAGCTTCATGCGGTAGCGCCCGGGCGTGAACGCGTAGCTCGGTCCGAACGACGGACTCGTCGGGTTCCAGGTCGACGCCGTGGCGAGAGCGAGGAACGGGACCGAAGAGCCGCCGTACTCGGAACCGAAGAAGACGCCGCCGGCGTCGGGGCGCACGCGTGTGACGAGACCGAACTCCCCCTGCTTCTTCACGTTGATCGTCGCCATGATGGTGTAGTCGTCCGACGGCGGGACGGTCGGGGGCGAGATCGCGGGGTGGTTGAAGCTGCTCCAGCTCACGATCCGCGCGCCGGCGTCGTCGACGCAGTAGACGGCGCCGTTCGGCGTCGTCCAGCCGCCCGTCCCGCAGGTCGACGCGTCGAGGACTGCCGCGGCGTCGGGTGCCGCAGCCTCGACCCGCGCCGCGTCCGCGGGCTCCGCGCCGCCGCCGCCGTCACCCGCATCGACGCTCGGCGGCAGGACCTCGACGCCCTCCTCGTCCGCGAAGCGCCCACAGCTCGCGGCGAGCAGCAAGGCGGAGGCGATGAACGCGTGGCGTGGGCAGCGCATCCCGAGCCAAACGATACCCGAAGAGCGAGCGCGTAGACGGACTCCCGCGGGTCCCAGCCCGCAACGGGTCGAGATCTCCGCGGAATTCTCAAGTCCTTTTCCCCTTTGCCCCGTTGACCTACGAGGCACGAGTCGAGTACTGAACAGCCCGCCGCGCAGTTCCTCCCGGTCCTTCTCCTCACGGATGCTCCTCTCACCCTTCGCCGCCCGCTCGCCGATGCGAGCCCTCGCGTTCGTGGCCGAGGTCGCGGCGACGCTCGTGATGGCGGCGGCCATCCTCCTCGGCATGCCGCGCACCGCGTGGGCGCAAGGCGCCGACGCGGGAGCGACGCGACCGGCCGCGGCACCCGCTCCGCGCAATGCCGATGCGGGCGCGCCCTCGGCAGCGGATGCAGGGGCACCGCTCACGACGTCACCTGATCAGGCGGACGCCGGACCGGCCGCGCCGCAGGCTCCGCCCGCGCCGACGGGCCCGACGATCAACATCCCGCAGACCGAGGCCGAGAAGGCCGAGGGCAGCTCGATCAGCCGGATCGAAGTCCGCCAGAACGTCCGGGTCGCGAAGGACGACATCATGACGTACCTGCGCGAGAAGCCCGGCGACGGCTTCAAGGTCGACAACCTCGCGAGCGACGTGCGCGCGCTCTGGGACTCCGGGTTCTTCGACGACATCCAGGTCGACATGACCCGCGACGACCGCGGCGGCGTCGTCCTCTCCTTCCTCGTCCGCGAGCGGCCGAACATCAAGGCCGTCGAATTCGAGGGCAACAGCGAGATCGAGAACGACAAGCTGCAGGAGGCGATCGAGGTCAAGGCGAACACGATCCTGAGCGTTCCGGCGGTGCGGCGGAGCGTGCAGAAGATCAAGGACGCCTACGCCGAGAAGGGCTACTTCCTCGCCGACGTCGAGAGCGCGATCGAGCCACAGCGCGACAACGAAGCGATCGTCCGCTTCAAGATCACCGAGCACAATCCGGTCACCGTTCGGCGCATCACCTTCGTCGGCAACTACAACGTGCCGGACGAGGACCTCCGCGCGGGCATGCAGACGGGCCAGGGCGGCTTCTTCGCGTTCGGCTCCGGCGGCCCGTACCGGCAGGACATCTTCGAGCGCGACGTCCTCCTCCTCCAGGCGCTCTACTACGACCGGGGTTACCTCAACGTCGCCGTCGGCACCCCGCGCGTGATGCTCACGCCGGACCGCGAGGGCATCGAGATCACGATCGTGATCCACGAAGGCCCGCGCTTCAAGATCCGGCAGCTCCGCGTCTTCGAGCGCGACGCCGAGGGCAAGGAAGTCGAGCCGCTCGGAGGCCGCCGCGCGCTCCGCCAGCTGATTCGCGCGAAGAGCGGCGACTACTTCAACCGCGCCGAGCTCGGAAAGGACCTCCAGGCCGTCCGCACGCTCTACCGCGACGCGGGCTACGCGAACGCCGAGGTCGAGCCCGACATCGAGCCCCATCCGGCCGAGAAGGAAGTCGACCTCGTCATCCCGATCCGGCGAGGGCCGCTCGTCCGCGTCGAGCGGATCGAGGTGAAGGGCAACA
>JBDHVE010000276.1:0-6881 GCA_039809485.1 Polyangiaceae bacterium
GCCGCCTGGGAAGAGCGGTCGGTTCAAGAGCATCTCGGCGAGGACCGTCGCGAGGCTGAAGAGGTCGGCGCGGTGGTCGCTCCCCTCGCCCGCGACCTGCTCCGGCGCGAGATAGGCGAACTTCCCCTTGAGGACGTGCCCCGCCTCGCTCCGCAACGTCGTCCGCGTCGTCGAGCGCGCGATCCCGAAGTCTCCGAGCTTCACCGTGCCGCCGCTGCCGAGATAGATGTTCGACGGGCTCACGTCGCGGTGGACGATCCCGAGCGACGTGCCGTTCGGATCGCGTGCAGCATGCACGCTCTCGAGGGCGCGGAGGACCTCGCGCGCGATGTAGACGCTGACACCGACGGGGAGGAGGACGTCCTCCTGGCGGAGCCGCCGGAGCAGCCGATAGCCGTCGACGCCCTCGATGTACTCCATCGCGAGGTACGGCTCGCCGGTCTCCGCCTTCCCGGCGCCGAACACGGTGACGACGTTCTCGTGCGTCACCGCGGTGTGGAGGCGCGCCTCCCGCTCGAACATGGTCCGACCTTCCACGTCCTGCGCGAAATGCGGGAGCAGCCGCTTCACGACGAGGCGCTCGGGATACTTCGTCCCCGCTTCCACCGGCCGCGCGAGATACACTTCGGCCGTGCCGCCGACGGCGAGACGCACGTCGAGGTAGAACGGTCCGAAGCGGTAGGGCGCGTTCAAGGTGAGACGCAAAGGGTAGCGATTACGTAGCGCTATGTCACGAAACCACCGCCCTTGCTAAGGTGGGGCCCGTGCTTCGCAGCTGCCCTCGTCCTACGCTGCTCGTCGCCGGGTTCTTGTTCCTCTTCTTCGCGCTCGTCGTTTTGTCGGCGTGCGAGGGGTGTCGGACCACGAAGTCGGGTCCGACGAACGCCGCCGGCCTCGATCCGAGCGACCCGCCTACGGCCCGGCTCTATCTCCTCAGCGACCTCGCCGGAGCCCTCGAGCCGTGCGGCTGCGTGAAGGACCAGCTCGGAGGAATGGACCACTTCGGTGCGCTCGTCTCCGGCGACAAGGTGAAGCCGAAGGCGTCGGCGACGGTGAGCGCCGGCCCACTCTTCTTCCTCGACATGGACCTCGCTGCGGACAAGAAGGCGCAGGAGGTCACGAAGGCGGAGACGATCGCGTCCACCCTGAGGACGCTCGGCCTCGCCGCGATCGCGCCGGGGCGGAACGACTGGGCGGCGGGCCCCGAGACGCTCGCGAAGCTGCGCGAGGTGAGCGGAGCGCCGCTCCTCGGCGCGAACGTGAGCGCCGGCGCCGTGCCGCTCGCGAAGCACGTCGTGAAGGACGTCGGCGGGCTCAAGATCGGGTTCGTCGGCGTCGCGGCGCCCGACAAGGCGAAGGTGCCGCTCGAGGGCGTCACGTCGAGCGAAGCGATCCCCGCGCTGAAGGACGCGATCGAAGCGGCGAAGAAGGACGGCGCGCAGGCGCTCGTCGCACTGGCTGCCGTCGGGCGCGGGGAGGCCAAGCGCATCGCCGACACGTACCCGGACCTCCTCGCCGTCCTCGTCGGCTCGTCCGGCGGCGCCGGTGAGGGCAACACGGCGGCGCCGCCTGCCGAGCGCATCGGGGACGTGCTCGTCGTCGAGACGGGCAACCACCTCCAGACCGTCGCCGTCCTCGACCTCTACGTGAAGGACGCTCCTGCCGCCGGACAGCTCGTGAAGTTCGCCGACGGCACCGGCATCGACGGCATCCGCAAGCGCGAGGAGCTCACCGCGCGGATCGACGAGCTCCGGACCAAGATCGCGATCTGGGAGAACGACGGGAAGGTCGGCAAGGCGGACATCGAAGCGCGGAAGAAGGACGTCGCGAAGCTCGAAGCCGATCGCGAGGCGCTCGACAAGAAGACGCCCGCCGTCGCGGGGAGCTTCTTCCGCTACACGATGCGCGACGTGCGCGACAAGCTCGGCGCCGACGAAGCGGTCAAGGCGCAGATGCTTGCGTACTACAAGAAAGTGAACGAGGGGAACAAGGCCGCCTTCGCGAACCGGCTCCCGAAGAAGCCCGCGCCCGGAGAGGCCTCGTACACCGGCGTCGAGGCCTGCACCTCGTGTCACGAGGACGCGCGGAAGGTCTGGGACAAGACGCGCCACGCGCACGCCTACGAGACGCTCACCGTGCAGTTCAAGGAGTTCAACCTCGACTGCGTGAGCTGCCACGTCACGGGCTACGACCGTCCCGGCGGGAGCACCGTCACGCACGTCGAGACGCTGAAGGACGTTCAGTGCGAGGTCTGCCACGGCCCCGGCTCGCTCCACGCGAAGGACCCGGAGAAGGTCAAGGTGCCGGTCGCGCGCCCCAGCGCCGAGTCCTGCACCGCGTGCCACCACCCGCCCCACGTGCATGCGTTCGACGCCGCCGCGAAGCTGCCAGAGGTGTTGGGCCCGGGGCATGGGCGCCCCCGCTGACAGGAGTCTCGTCACTCTCCATGCAGATCCTGCTCCTCGTCCTTCGGAGCAGGTTCTTGCGGCACGTCCGTCGCGGCCGGGAGCGGGATGCCGTCGAGCTTCGCGTCGAGGTCGGCGCGGATCTTCGCGAACACGTCGCGATCGACCGGCGGCAGGACGCGGACGCCGTCCATCTTGAGCGAGAGCGGATCGACGAACATCGTCCCGCGCTTCACCGCGAAGTGGAGATGAGGGCCGGTCGCGCGCCCGGTCTGGCCGACGTAGCCGATCAGCTGCCGCCCCTCGACCGTCTGACCCGAGTGGAGCCCCTGCGCGAAACGCGAGAGGTGGCAGTACGCGGTGTGGAGGCCGCCGGCGTGCTCGATCTCGACCATGTTCCCGCACGGGCCGTTGTTGCCCGCCGAGATCACGGTCCCGGCCGCGCTCGCGTAGACCGGCGTGCCGACGCCGGCGCCGTAGTCGATGCCGTTGTGCGGCATCACCACCTTGAGGACCGGATGCATCCGGCGTGGATTGAAGCGTGAGGTGACGCGCGCCATCGGCAGCGGCGAGCGGAACGCGCCGCGGAACGGCTGCTGCGCCTTCGCGTCGTAGAACCCGGCCGCCGGCGCACGACGCTTGCCGGGCGCATCCGGGTCCCGCTCGTACCAGTAGACGCGCAGCGGCTTGCCCGAGCGGGGGACCAGCTCGACGGCGTCGAGGCGCGTCCGCGCGAAGACGCCTTCGACCGTCTCCTCGTGCCCGAGGAGGCGGAGGCGCGCGCCGGGCCTCACCTGCACGTCCTCGTGCCCCTCGAACGCGTCGTCGACGAGGTGGAGGACGTCCTCGTGCAGGTTCGCGGCGGCGACCGCCTTCGCGAGGTCGGTCGTCACGGTGAGCGCCGCTGCGAGCGGGCGCTGCTCGACGAAGAGCACGAGCTTCTTCGCGACGAGCCGGCCCGTCTTGTCGTCCCCCTCGTCCGCCCTCGCCTGCCAGACGTCGAGCGGCGACGTGACGAGCTCGAACGCGACGATCGTGCCCTTCGCCTTGTCGCGGGCGAGGACGAACGCGTCCTTCGGCCCGAGACCGTGCTCGACCCGCTTCACGCCCTCGAACGCCTGCGTGAGGCGCTTGATCTCGGTCTTCGGGACGTTCAGCTTCGCGAGCGCGGCGGGGAGGCCGTTCTTCCCGAACGTGCCCTCGACGATCTCGGTCGACGCCTCGCCCGCGAGCGACGCGATCCTCCAGACGGGCGGCGGCCGCTGGACCTGCGGCGCCGACACGGCCGCTGCGGACGCATCCACCTCGGCGAGCGGATTCGGCGACAGCGCCGCGGAGGCGATCGCGGAGGGCGACGCGCTCGACGCCGAAGCGGACGGCGGCGTCGCGGCCGCGACGGGCGGCGCCGAGCTGCTGCTCGATCCGACGATGAGGCCGATCCCGAGGAGCACGAGCGCGGCCATGCCGCCGAGGGCGACGCGCCGGCCGAGGTCCGGCATCTCCGGCTCGACGACCGACGTGAGTGGCCGCGGCGCGTCCTCGAGCGCCAGCCGCACCCGCTGGGGCCGCGACGAGGACGAGACCGATCCCGAGGCAACGGAGACAGGCGGCACCGATGCCGGCGGCACCGACGCCGGAGGCGGGGTCGGGCTCGGGCTCGGGGAGGCCGGCGTCCGAGCCTCGGACGGCTCGGGCGTCGCCGACCCGGCGGGCGGGTCGGCGTCGGTGCGCGTCGGGTCGGTCACAGCGGGCCCGGACATACCCTCGGCCCGGAGGCCGTGCAATGCGTGAAGCTCAAACCATTGTCATCCCGCGGACTTCAGAGGCACGCGCGAACGGAAATTCGGCGCTTCCGAGCGCGATTTCCGGCGTCACCGCGGCCGCAAACCAGGGTAGAGTGCTCGGCCGGGTCACCTCCTCACGTCGTGGGGCACCCGGGGACTACCCATGAACGAGCGGGTCAAGCAGCTCCTCGTGCTCGGACGCGAGCACTACCAGAAGCGAGAGTTCGACAAGGCGGAGCAGATGCTCCGGATGGTCCTCGAAGAGGAGGATCGTTACGCCGACGTGCACGACATGCTCGGCGTCATCGCGCACGCGCGCGGGAACTTCCTCGTGGCCGAGCGGCACTTCGAGCGCGCCCTGGAGCTGAATCCCGCCTACACCGAGGCGGCCCTCAACCTCGCCGTCACGTACAACGACCGCGGCAAGTACGAGAAGGCGCGCGAGGTCTACAGCAAGATCAAAGTGGGTCCCCAGGGGACCGCCGCCGGTCTCGACCCGTTCGCACGCGGCAAGATCGCGAACATGCACGCCGAGGTCGGGCAGGCCTACGCCGATGCGGGCCTCCCCCGCGAGGCGATCATCGAGCTCGAGAAGGCGACGGCGCTCTGCCCCCACTTCGCCGATCTCCAGACCAAGCTCGGGACGCTCCTCCGCGAGGTGAACGATCTCCCGGGCGCGCGCCTCCGCTACGAAGCGGCGCTCCAGGCGAAGCCGGGCTACGTGCCGGCGCGCCTCCAGCTCGGCGTCACGCTCCTCGCGCTCGGCGAGGCCCAGGCCGCGGAGGACACCTGGAAGCAAGTGATCGCCCTCGAGCCCGACAACTCCCAGGCGAAGATGTACCTCCGCATGCTCGAGCGCACGCGCGGAGGGACGATGCCTCCCTCGAATCTCTGAGCACCGAGCCGTCGAGCCCCGAGAGCCCTGAGAAGCCGCGCGAGTCCCTGCGCGACCTCGCGAAGCGCGTCTGGAGGCGCCTTCGCGGCGGCGAGGTCACGCCCGCTCGGGTCGGCTTCAGCGTGGCGGTCGGTCTCGCCGTCGGGGTGACGCCGCTCTACGGCTTCCACTGGATGATCCTCGTCGCGATCTGCGTCCCGTTCCGGCTCGACACCGGGATCGCCCTCCTCGCCTCGCAGATCTCGCTCCCGTTCATCGCGCCCTTCCTCACGTTCGCCGAGATCCAGATCGGCGCACGCGTCCTCCGTGGCGTGTGGAAGGCGGTGTCGGTCGCCGAGCTCCGCGGCTTCGGCGCGCGCGAAGCCGCGGCGGTCGTCGGCGAGCTGGTGGTGGGGACGCTCGTCGTCGCGCCGTGCATCGCGCTCGTCGGCGGCACGCTCGCCTGGGCGCTGACGCGCGCGATCCGTCGCGCGAAGGGAAACGAAGACGCCTAGGCCGGCTCGGGCGCGCTCGCCTTCGTCAGGAGCGCGACGGCGTCACCGCCACGGACGGGCGCCATCGTCACGTCGGCATCGAGGACGCGTCCGAAGTGCGCGAGCGACCGCTGCGCGAGCTCCTCGACCGAAGGCGCCACGACGCCGAGCGATGCGAGCGAGGTGACACCGTGGTCCTGGATCCCGCACGGGACGATCAGCTGGAAGAGCGACAGGTCCGTCGACGCGTTGAAGGCGAAGCCGTGCATCGTCACCCAGCGCGACAGGCGGACGCCGATCGCGCCGATCTTCCGGAGCTCGACGTCGGCGGCAGCGGGATCGTGCTGCGCGGAGGCGATCGCGCGCGCTTCGTCCCACGTGCTCGGCGCGTTCGCGTCGACCCAGACGCCGACGAGCTTCTGGTCGCCGGGCACGACGCCGGCGCCCACACCGCTGTCCTTCGCAAGGCCGATCATGACGTCGGCGAGGTCGCGCACGTAGCGCCGGACGTCCTGCCGATCGGGCTTCAGGTCGACGATCGGGTAGGCGACCAGCTGGCCGGGGCCGTGGAACGTGACGTCCCCTCCCCGGCCGGTCTCGTGGAGCGCGACGCCCTTCTCCGAGCGCTGCGTCTCGTCGGCGAGCACGTTCTCGAGCTTCGCGCCGCGGCCGAGGGTGATCACCGCGTCGTGCTCGAGCAGCAGGATGACGTCGCCGATGCGCCCCTTCACGCGCGCCTCGACGAGCTGCTGCTGGAGCTCGTGGGCGCGCTCGTAGTCGATGCGCCCGAGCCAGTACGCGGTGATGGTCCGACGCATCGCGGCCCTCGTCGTCAGCGCGACTCGGTGCGGTAGTTCGGCGCTTCTTCCGTGATGATGACGTCGTGGACGTGGCTCTCGCGGAGGCCCTGCGAGGTCGCGCGGACGAACTTCGCGTTCGTGCGGAGCTCCTTGATCGTCTTCGAGCCCGTGTACCCCATCCCGGAGCGGAGGCCGCCCACGAGCTGGTGGAGGATCGACGGGAGCGAGCCACGGTACGGAACGCGTCCCTCGATGCCCTCGGGAACGAGCTTCTCGTCGGCGGTGCCGCCCTGGCCGTAGCGGTCCTTGCTGCCCTTGCGCATCGCGCCGAGCGAGCCCATCCCGCGGTACACCTTGTAGCTGCGGCCCTGGTAGAGGACGAGATCGCCGGGCGCCTCGTCGGTGCCGGCGAAGAGCGAGCCGATCATGACCGCGCTCGCGCCGGCCGCGATCGCCTTCGTGATGTCGCCCGAGTGCTTCACGCCGCCGTCGGCGATGATCGGCACGTCGTGGCGGTCGGCGAC
>JBDHVE010000277.1:0-6834 GCA_039809485.1 Polyangiaceae bacterium
GCTCTACGCGCTCTACCTCACGCGCCCGCACGCGGGCGAAGCGCAGCAGCGTTCGCTCGATGCGATGCGCCGCTCGCTCCACGCGCTGAAGGGCTCGGCGGGGCTCGCCGGTGAGCCCGAGCTCGCGAGCGCGATGCAGCGCCTCGAACGGCGCGTCCGGGACGGCGGCGCCGACGCGCGCGACGAAGCGATCCAGACGATCACGACCGCGATCCGCCGGCTGAACGCCGGCGAGCCCGCGCTCGCGGGCGGGTGGCCGGAGCCGCCGCCCGATCTCGTCCCGCGTCCGATGGACCCGATCGTGCGCTCGCAGTACGTCGCGGAGGTGTCCGATCGGCTCGCGCAGATCGACGACGCGCTCGGCTGGACGTCGGACGAGCCGGAAGCCGCCGCCGCCGTCTACCGCCACGTCCACACGATCAAGGGTGCCGCGAGCGCCGGCGGCGACGAGCCGATGGCGTGGTTCTGCCACGGGCTCGAGGAGCGCATCCGCGGAGGCACGAGCTCGCGCGAGCGCGCGAGCCAGGTCCTCCAGGAGGTCGCGAAGTACCGCGCCGTCCTCGGCGGCCTCTTGGAGGACGCCGAGGCCGCGCTCGCGACCCTCCGTGGTCTGCCCACGCGCGCGCGCACGTCGATGCGTCCTCCGCGCCCGAGCACGTGGCCGGAGGACGAGCGCACGACCGACACCGACGCGACGATCCGCGTCTCGGCGCAGTCGGTCGACAAGCTTCTCGATCACGTCGGCGGGATCGCCGTCTCGCGCGAGCGCGTCTCGACGCGCTTCGAGCGCGCGACGAGCCAGGCGCGCACGATGCGCCGCCTGCGCGCCGATCTCGCCGAAGCCCTCCGTCTGATCGGACCGCCCCGCCCGTGGGGCGCGCCCGCCGCGGCGCTCCGTCGGATCGAGCGGACCGCGCAGTCGCTCGCGTGGTTCGGCGACGAGCTCGACCGCGTCGCCGAGCAGATGCGCGACACGGACACGGCCCTCCGCGACGACACCGCCGCCGCGAAGCGCCTGCTCTCGGCGATGCGACAGACGCCCGTGCGAGGCATGTTCGGGCGCATCTCGGCCGCGGCGCTCGCCGAAGCGCGCCGGAAGGGCTGCGAGCTCGTCATCCGCATGCGCGGCGCCGACGAGATGATCGACCGGCGCCTCGCGGAGCAGATCATCGAGCCTTGCTTGCAGCTTGCACGTAATGCGGTGGCGCACGGGATCGAGCCTCCCGACGTGCGGGAGTCGATCGGCAAGCCACGCGCGGCGACCCTCACGATCAGCGCGCGGAAGAGCGGCGGCCGCCTCGTCGTCACGGTCGACGACGACGGCGCGGGCGTCGACGTCGCCCGCGTCCGCGCACGTGCGGTCGAGGCTGGCGTCGTCGCGGAGGTCCTCGCCGAGGCCGCCGACGACCAGACCCTCCTCGAGCTCCTCTTCCTCCCCGGCTTCTCGACCCGCGCGCAGAGCCCGGATCTCCTCGCCGGGCGCGGGATCGGGCTCGACATCGCGCTCGGCGCCGTCCAGAAGCTCGGCGGGACGATCCGCCTCTCGAGCAAGATGGGTGAGGGGTTCGAAGCGCGCGTCGAGGTGCCGATCGAGACCGGTCTCGCGGCCGTCCTCTGGGTACGCGCGGGCGATCAGGAGCACGCGATTCCCGCCGCCAACGCCGCGCGCGTGCGCGTGAACGACGGACCGGACGCCGATCGCGTCCCGCACCTCGCCGCGTGCCTCGAACCGCGACCTCCCCAGCGCGCCGCCTTCGCGATCGAGCTCGACCTCGGCGACGAGCGTTTCGCGATCGGGGTCGACGAGGCGATCGGCCGCGAGGAAGTCCTCGTCCGGCCGCTCTCGCCGCTCCTCTGGGGCCTCGGTCCGTTCGCGGGTGCCGTCGTCCGCGGCGACGGAACGGTGCGGCTCGCGCTCGATCCGCATGCGGTCGTGCCACGGGCACGTGCCCTCGCGCGCGTTCCGGAAGGACGCGTCTCCGAGGTCCCTTCGCGTCCTTCGCGTCCGCCGCCGGCCTGAGCTAAGGCATCTCGGGTCATGGATCGCTCGTCGCGCGCGCACGGAGCAGTCGTCGACTGGATGCGCGAGGAGGACCTCGAGGAGGCCGCCCGCATCGATGCCGTCTCGTTCGCGCCGGGCGAGCACGGTCGCGGAGATCGCGTCGCGCAGCTCCGCGAAGAGCTCGCGAGGCCGTGGGCGCGCCTCCGCGTCGTGCGCGAGCAGGGAGCGGAAGGGAAGGTCGTCGGATTCGCGCTGTTCTGGCATGTCGTCGACGAGATCCATCTCCTGAACATCGCGGTCGCGCCCGAGCACCGAGGCCGCGGCCTCGGACGGGCGCTCCTCGCCGATCTCGTCGCACACGGACGCGAGAAGGGCGCGGTGAAGGTCCTCCTCGAAGTGCGGGTCGGCAACGCGGCGGCAATCGGCCTCTACGAAGCCTTCGGCTTCGAGCGGCTCGGCGTGCGAAAGCGCTACTACGACGACGGCGAGGATGCGGTGGACATGCTCCTCGCGCTCGGCCCTACCGCTCGCTGAAACCCGAGCGATCTCGCCCGTGCCCGTGCCCGTGCCCGGCGGAGATCGGGGCGGCTCTACGCGCATGAGCGGTCAGGTACGCATGCGGCGGGCGCCGCGAATCCACGTGCACCCTGTCCTCGTCGCCCGCTACGCTCCATCGCATGCTACGCGTCGTGTGTCCGCGACCGGCGCTGCTCTCCCTCGTCGCGCTCGCGGCGGCGATCACCGCATGTGGCGGGCGGGTCACCGGCGACGAGCACGTCGTCACCGAGCCCTTCCCTCCGGTCTCGCGGTTCGGACCGGAGAAGGGCACGACGTCGGCGCCGCTGCCGACGCCGACGAAGACGCCGACGTCGGGACGCATCGACACGAGCTTCGGCGTCGCGGGGTCGATGACGGTGCCGGATACGGGCGCGGTCCCGGTCTGCCTCGTCGTGTCGACGCGCGGAGAGATCTGGGCGGCGTCGCGCCATGCCGACGTCGACAACGACGTCCCTCGCTCGCTCGTGCAGATCGACGCGCGCGGCCGCCTCGACGATCGCGTCGCCGTGATTCCCGCCGACCCGCGGCCCGGCTTCCTCGCCAAGCTCGTCGGCCTCGAAGGGTGCGCGCAGACCGACGAGGGCGACCTCGTCGTGGTCCACCGCGGCGGTCAGCTCGGCGCGGAGGAGATCCCGGTCGGACCCGGGCTCGCCTACGCGTCGCGCCTCGTCGCGACGTCGCCCGAGGTGACGTTCGAGACCGTCGCGCTCCCGTTCCCCGCGCTCGCGGTCGAGACGGAGCAGGACGGGACGTACGTCGTGGCGGCCGACAAGGCCGACGGCATCTCCGAGCTCTCGATCGCGCGCGTCCGTCGCGACGGCCTCGTCCTCGCGCCGGTGGCGACGCCCGCCGTCCGGCACTTCCACGTGCGGCGGCTCCTCCGCGACGGTCGCTCCGTGCTCGTCGCGGGAATGGTCGACGGCGCGAACGCCTATCCGAACGCGATGGTGGGGCGGCTCACGGACAACGTCGTCGAGTGGACGTACCCCGGCCTCGCCGACATGGGCACGTCGCTCGCGTCGAAGGACCGCTTCGGCCTTGCGATGGACGACATGGGGCACGCGTACGTCGTCGTCGGCCCCGGCCTCAGCGTCGCTCGATTCACGGAGCACAGCGCGCCGCTCGCGCTCGACCCGACCTTCGCCGGCGACGGCACGACGCAGGTCTCCCGCGACGGCATCGCGTGGGACGCGCTCGGCGTCGCGGGCGCGCGCCTCGTCGTCGCGACCTCGACGGGGCTCGTCCGCGTGACGTCGGAAGGAGCGCTCGACACCACCTACGGCGAAGGCGGTCGAGCGCGGATCCGGAGCTCCGCCGACAAGCCGCTTCGGGTCACGCGCGCCGCGGACGGCGGCGTCCTCGTCGCAGGCGTGTCGACCGCGGGTGCGCTCGAGATCACGCGCTACACGCCATAGCGGTGGGTTTTCCGCTACGGTTTCGAGCGTCATGCTCAGGCCCGTCGCTCCCGCGGTCACGGTCGCGCTCGCACTCGTCCTCGGCGCCGGTATTTCCGACGCGCAGCCTCGCGGTCCCGGCGCGACCGGCTCGCCGGGCGCCTCGACGAAGTCGGGGCCGCTCGGCGAAGGGCTGACCGCGCTCGCCGCCAGCGAGTACGCGAAGGCGGAAGCGGCGCTCGCGCAGGTGAAGGGCGCCGACGAAGCCGAGGCGAAGGTGGCGCTTGCGCGCGCGGCCCTCGAGCAGGGCAAGTACGCCGACGTCGATCGCTTCGCCCAGGCGGCCGAGGCAAGCCCGGCGATGAAGACGCGCGGCGTGGTCGTCCGCGCCGAAGCGCTGATGGCGCAAGGGAAGACGAAGGACGCGATCCGCCTCCTCGAAGCCGTCAAGAACGGCAAGGGCCCGGACGTCCGGCGGGCGCGGCTCGTCCTCGGCGAAGCGCTCATCGCGATTGGCAAGCGCGACGACGCCGACGAGCCGCTCAAGAAGATCATCGAGGACTACAACGACGGGTCGATCACGAACACCGACGCCGAGGGCAACGCGCTCGTCGCGCGCGCGGCCTACTTCCTCCGCAGCCCGAAGGACGCGAACCAGGCGTTCAACGAGAGCGAGCGCGCGGACAAGAAGCGCGTCGAGACGCTCCTCTGGCGCGCCGAGCTGTTCCTCGACAAGTACGACCCGGGGCACGCCGAGGAGGTCACGCGCGAGGCCCTCCAGCTCGCGCCGAAGCGCGCCGACGCGCTCGTCATGATGGCGCGGGTCAAGCTCGAGCAGACGCTCGACTTCGGTGACGGCGAGAAGCTCGCGAAGGAAGCGCTCGCGGTGAACCCGAAGCACACCGGCGCCTTCGCGGTGCGCGCGGGGATCGCCCTCCGCGACATGGACATCGCCGGCGCGGAGAAGGCGATCGGTGAGGGCCTCGCCGTCAATCCGAACCAGCTCGAGCTCCTCAGCCTCCGCGCCGCCGCGCGTTTCCTCGACGACGACCCGAAGGGGTTCGAGGCCGCGAAGGCGAAGGTCCTCGCCGTCAACCCGCAGTACTCGGAGATGTACTCGATCATCGGCGAGTACGCGGAGTGGGAGCACCGCTACGACGACATCGTCTCGATGATGAAGGAGGCGACGAAGCTCGACGCCGACGACGGCAAGGCGTGGGCCCAGCTCGGCCTCACGATGATGCGCGGTGGTGACGAGGAGAAGGGACTCGAAGCGCTCCGCAAGGGTTGGTCGAAGGACAAGTTCAACGTCCGCGTCTTCAACACCCTCAACATGTACGAGCAGCAGATCCCGAACCAGTACGAGCTGGTGAAGGACGGCGTCTTCAACGTCCGGTACGCCAAGGACGAGCGCGCGGTGATGGAGCGCTACATTCCGCGCATGCTCGGCGAAGCGTGGGGCTCGATGAAGGCGCGCTACGGCTTCGTGCCGACCGTGCCGGTCCAGGTCGAGCTCTACGGCTCGCGGGAGCAGTTCAGCGTGCGGACGAGCGGTCTGCCGAACATCGGGATCCAGGGCGTGTGCTTCGGCCGTGTCGTCGCGGCGATCAGCCCGAAGGCGGAGCCGTTCAACTGGGGCAACGTTCTCTGGCACGAGCTCGGTCACGTCTTCGCGATCCAGCTCTCGAAGAACCACGTGCCGCGCTGGTTCACCGAAGGGCTCTCCGAGTACGAGACGATCGCGCGGAGACCCGAGTGGTCGCGCGAGCTCGATCCGGAGCTCTTCCAGGCGCTGAAGGCGAACAAGCTCCCCGGCGCCGTCGACATGAACCGCGCCTTCACGCACGCGAACGACGCGGGCGAGATGACGGTCGCGTACTACGCGTCGAGCCAGATGCTGGTCTGGACCGTCGAGCGGTTCGGGATGGCGAAGGTCGTCGAGGCGCTGAAGCTCTGGGGCGCCGGGAAGAAGACGCCCGACGTGATCAAGGGCGCGTTCGGCGTGACGGCCGACGAGTACGACAAGGGCTTCCGCACGTGGGCGCTCGCGCGTCTGAAGCGGTACGAGGGGCAGTACATCTTCACGAAGAAGCCGAAGGAGCTCGAAGAGACGAAGAAGGCCGCCGACGCGAATCCGAAGGACGCGGACGCGCAGGTCGACCTCGCTTTGTCGCTCCTCGCTTCCCGCAAGGTCGACGAGGCGAAGAAGGCGATCGACGCCGCGCTCGCGATCGACCCGAAGAGCGGCGACGCGCACTTCGTCGCGGCGAAGCTCGCGGCGGCGAAGAAGGATCTCGCCGGCGCGGCCGAGCACCTCGAAGCGATGCGTGCGGCCGGCAAGGACGGCTACGTCGTCGAGAGCCTGCTCGCCGACCTCGCCGAGGCGAAGGAGGACAAGGGGCGCATGCGCTGGCACCTCGAGGCGGCGCACCGAATGGATCCGAGCCAGCCCGAGCCGCTCAAGGGCCTCTTCGATCTCGCGAACGAGGAGAAGCGCGAGGCGGACGCGATCGACGCGCTCCGCAAGCTCGCCGCCCTCGAGCAGCACGACCGGAAGGCGTGGCGCATGCTCCTCGAGCGGCTCGTGAAGGCGAAGCAGTGGGACGAAGCGCGGCGTGTCGGCGAAGGCGCCGTGTTCGTCGACATCCTCGGCGGCCCGACGCACGTGCTCTACGCGCGCGCGCTCGCCGCGACGAACGCGCACGACCGCGCCGTCTACGAGCTCGAGTCCGCGCTCGCGAGCGGGATGAAGGGCAAGGATGCCGCGCCGGTGCACGTGCTGCTCGCGCAGTCGCTCGCGGCGCTCGGCCGGAAGGCGGAGGCGACGAAGGCGCGCGACAAGGCGCTCGAGCTGGATCCGGGGAACGAAGAAGCGAAGGC
>JBDHVE010000278.1:0-6799 GCA_039809485.1 Polyangiaceae bacterium
CTACTCGAAGATGGTCCTCGCCGACGGCAAGCCCGTCGTCGCGTACCTCCACGTCGAGCCCGGCAACGGCGGTCGAACGCGCTCGAAGCTCGTCGTCGCGCGCGCGAGCACCGCGTCGCCGAAGAGCGCGAGCGACTTCGCGTTCGAGGACGTGAACGTCGACGAGGAAGGCCCCTGCCGCGCGGGCGAGTGCCCGGGTGGTCAGGAGTGCGTGAAGGCGACCGGCGCGTGCACGCCGACGATCGGCGGCTGCCAGCCCGCGTGCACGGCGGGCTCGCAGGCGTGCGTCTCGGTCGACGGCAAGGCGACGTGTGAAGCTGTGATGGGCACCGTCACGACCTACCCGCGCGCGGTCGGCGCCTACGTCAGCATGGCGGCGAGCCCTGGGGGCCTCGGGATCGTCGCGTACGACGCCGTGCGCGGAAACCTCCTCGGCTTCGCAGAGAAGAGCGGCGCCTGGACGAAGACGCTCCTCGACGGCGAGACCGGGAACCGCGCCGACAAGACCGCCGTGGACACCGGCGACGTCGGGATCGCGGCGAGCCTCTTCATCGACAACGCGACGACCTGGCACGTGACGTACGTGAACGGCATCGACGAGACGCTCCGCTACCTCCGCGTCGACGCCGGAAAGCCGCCGACGAAGAGCGAGATCGTCGACGACGGCACCACCGTGGACGGCAAGCCGTTCGCCGACGGCAAGCACGTGGTCGGCGACGACTCGACCGTGCACGCGAACGGCGACGCCGTGGTCGTCTACTACCAGGACGCGACGGCGGGCGTGCTCCGCCGCGCGACGGGCACGCCCGACGGCGCAGGCCGGAAGTGGGACCTTCGCACGATCGCGCAGCCGAACCGCTTCGCCGGGTTCTTCCCGCAGGTCGTCCCCGGCGAGGACAAGGTCGCGAACTGGTGGCGCGAGACGAACCGCGGCGCGCGGACGGTGCTCGGCGACGTCTCCATCGTCAGCCCGTGATCAGTGGCGGTGGTGCGAGCGCGCGATCACCTCGCGCTCGAGCTCCGTCAGCTCCGGATCACGCCGCACGATCGCATGGTAGTCCGCGAGCGTGACACCGACGCGCCCTGCTGCGAGCTCGAGCGCTCGCTCGACGCGCTCGGGCGTCGTCGGCGCCGGATTGTCGGTACGCATGAACTCCTCCGCCTTGCGGAGGACGGACACGGCCTTGGCGCGGTCGGCCACGATCTGGGGCGACAGGCTACCCGGGGCGGCGCCCTCGACGAGGTGATGGCCGAGCGGCTTCTGGTGGTCCTCGAAGGCCCTGCCCGGGCGGCGCGAGGACGGAACGGCTTCGTCGTGGGTGTTCGGCTGGGTCGGTTGCGGCATGACAGCTCCTCTTCGCGTTCCGGTCGCAAGGACCGTGCGAGGAGCCGTGCGTCAGGCCGCCTTCTCTTCGAGCTCCGCCATCGGGCGGATCGCAGGACGGCTCTCGCTCGAACGCTCGCGCTCGGCGTTGACGACGTCGAGCAGCTCGGCCTTCGTCGCGATGCCGGTGTCGAGCAGCGCGCGCATGTAGCCGTCGACGTAGCCGTGGGCGCGCGCGAGACGACCGTAGACCTCGCCTGCCGCCTTCGCCGCGAACACGTCCGAGAGCATGCTCCGGAGCTCCGCCAGGACTTCGACCTTCGTCTTCATCGAGTCGCCTCCTCGGTGTCGCGCACGTCGTTGCGACGACCCAGGCGGTATCGGATCGAGCGCAGCTTGGCCAAGTTTGTGATCCAGCCCGAGCACTGAATAGTGGTCGCGCGGCGAGCGTTCGGGTAGACGGTGGAAGGTCCGATCATGGCCGAGCCCGAGCGCCCGACCGAGACGGCGTCCGCCGAGGACGCCGAAGTTGCGATGCGAGCGTCGCGCCCGTCCGGCGCGGAACGCGCGGAGGCCGTCGTGTCGCGTGATCCGGACGAGACCGCGCCCGAGACGGCGCCGATGCCCGGCGCGCCCGCAAAGCCCGAGGAGTCGCCGGCCGTCGCTGCGGCCGCGAAGGCGGCGTCGGGACATCAGGTCGCGGCGCGCACGAGCCAGCCGCGCGCGAGCGCGGCGCAGCGTGCCTCGAGCTCCGGCGCCGAGGGCGGAGCGCTCGGCGCGTACGAGGCCGTGGCCCGCTCGGCGAAGCTTCCCGATCTCGTGTCGCTGACCCTCGAGGTCGTCGGCGGCGCCGCCGCCGCGCGCCGCGCCGACGTCGCGTCGCCCTCGAAGGTGCAGAACGTCGTCGAGCTCTCGCACTTCGTCCGCGCCGATGCCGAGACGCCGTACGGCAACGCGCTCAAGGTCCTCGAGCACGGCCCCGAGGGCGCCGCCGAACGTGCGCTCGCGCAGGCGCTCTGGGCGCACGCGGTCGCGGAGGCGCCTCGTTCGCGGACGGAGGACGAAGACCGCCTCGTCGCCGACCTCCTCTGGCTCGCGACCCACACGCCGTACGACGCGACGCCGCTGCTCGACCGCGCGCTCGGCGACGATGCCGCCGATCTCTGGAAGGCCATCGCCGACCGCGTGCGGCGGATCGACGACGGACGCGGCGCTGCGCTCGGCCGCGCCGAGGCCGTCGTCGGCTGTGCCGCGCTCGCGGGCTCGACCTCGAAGGCCGCTGCGGACCTCCGCACCGTGCTCGCCGGTCAGCTCCGGGATCCCGTCCTCGTCCACGTCCTCGGAGCCGGCGCGCGCGAGGAAGCGAGCGAGCTCCGATTGGCCGCGCAGCTCGTCGCGACGCCGCGTGGGCCGGTCGCGACGACCCTCCTCGCCGTCACCGGCATCCTCTTCGTCCTCCGTGCGGCGGCGATCATCGGGCGCCTCGCGCTCGCGTACCGGACGCCGACGGAGGTCTCGCTCTCGAACGCGGGGATCCGCGTCCGCACGCGGATCGAGATGCTCGGACGCACGCTCCGCGAGCGTGAGCAGATCATCCCGCGTGAGTCGCTCGTGCGCGTCGTTCGCGAAGTGCGCTACCCGCGCGCAGCGTTCTACGCCGGGCTCCTCGCGCTCGTCGTCGGCAGCTGGATCGGTGTGCGTGCGCTGGTCGACGGCGTCCGCGCCGCCTCGCCTTCGCTCCTCCTCGTCGGCCTCGTGATCGTGGCGCTCGGCGTCGCGGCGGACTTCGTGCTCGGCAGCATCCTGCCGGGCTCGCGCGGGCGCTGCCGGCTCGCCTTCGTCCCGAAGAGCGGCCACACCGTGTGGATCGGCGACGTCGACGCGCGTCGCGCGGACGAGGTCCTCGCGCGCGTCCTGCGCGGCTGAACGCTACTTCGAAGGCGTCGTTCGCTCGCCGATGACGGCGTCGAGCTTGCCCGTCGTCGCATGCGCTTCCACGCGCACGGTCCGCGTCGCCTGCTCGGCGCACGCGCGGAGCGTGGCGCCGTTCTGCCCGTGGGCGCGGTCGAGCTCGTCGCCGCTCACGGCGTCGATGACGCGCGCCTCGAGCCCCGTCCCCTCGCCTTCGGTGCCGATCGCGATCCGAAGGCACGAGCTCGGGGCGACGCTTGCATTGTACACGAACTGCTTCGACGCCTCGAGCACCGCGTGCCGCACCGCCGAGCCGGTACCTTCGTGGAGCGCGAGCTGCCCTGCCGCGGAGCGCCCGAGCATGCGCCCGGCGGCGAGCGGATGAGCGGCGAAGGCAGGGTCCTTCCACTTCTCGGGTCGCGTGAGCAGCGCGTACGGCCCGGGCCGTCCGCGCGTGCCGAGGTCGACCCGCGCCTTCCCCTTCCCGCACGCGAAGAGCGTCGTGCCGTCCGGACCGTCGTTCGAGGCGAGGAGCTGCCCGCCGTCGTCCCAGACCGCGGCGTCGACCATCGCGAGCGGCGCGCCGGCGACGACGTCGATCCGCGTGCAGCCCGGCGTCGAGAGCTCGATCGGCACCGTCGCCCGACGTGTGAGCTGGAGCTGCCCTTCGCGCGAGAGCGTGGGCCCCGGGTACCCTGCCTTCGCGAGCGCGGCGTTCTTCGCGGCGCGCGTCGTCTCGAGCGGCTGCGCAGGCACGACCCACGCGACCTCGGGACGTGAGGCGAGCGAGCGGACCGCGTCGGGCTTCGCCTTTCCGAGCACGACGGCGACGAGGCCGCGGCCGATGTGCGGCCGGACGTGGAGCGAGCCGGCGACGGCGATCGGCGAGCAGATCGTCACCGATCGCGCCGCGCCGGACTCCTTCGCGCGCGCGACGAGACGTCCTTCCGAATCGAGGACGTCGACGTCGACGAGCGCGACCTCTTCGTCCGGCACGACGAGCACGTCCGTGCAGCCGCCTTCTTCGATCGGGAGCGCGACAGCCGAGACCGCACGCGAGTCGACGGCGACCGCGACGCGACGGAGCTCCTCCCACGTGCCACCGATCGCGATGCGGTGCGCGCGGACCTGCTCGTCGAGACCGGGCCACGCCTCCGGCGAGCGGGTCGCGCCGGAGGCGGCGCCGCGCGCGGCGACGGCGCGTCCGACCTCGGCCGCCCGATCGCGCGGCACGAGCTGCGCGCCGATCGCGGCGAGACCGTTGCCGCTCGCCGCGTGGAGAGCCATGTAGACGCGGTCGGGATGTGGCGGGCACACGAGCACGGTCGGCTTCGGGTCGGGCCCTTCGTCGACCGCGACGGGCGTTCCTTCCGCCGAGAACGCCGCGATGTCGATGTCCTCGAGCGACGCCGACGCGCGCCCGTACGCGAGCAGGCACGCATCGGGCGGCACCTCGACGAACGCGCCCATGCGCTCGCCCTCGTTCATCGGTCCCGAGGCGACGATCGTGAGCGGCCCCGCGCCGAGGAGCGACGCGCGCGAAGGCGTCTCGCCGAGGAGCGGCCGCGCCTCGAGGCTGCCCGGAACGAGCCGCGGCGGCCCGAGCGGTCCACGCGGAGGCGGGACGACGGGGCCCGACGGTCCGCCACACGCGGCGAGGAGCGCGACGAGCGCCATGCTCGAGAACAGACCTACCCTCAAAGCGTGCCCTCCCAGATCGCGCTCTTGACGCGATAGACGGCGAGGCCGAAGCCGACCCCGGGTCCACGTGCATGGACCTCGATGCGCGCCGAGGCGCTGTCCTTGGCGCAGAACGCGACGAGCGCCGCTTCGTCGGCCGCCCCGCGCTCGTCGGTCGACTCGCGCGCGCCGACGATGGCGCGGAGCTGGAGCGCTTTCGCGTGCCCGTGCGCGACGCCGGCGACGGCGACGTAGCAGCCGCCGGGCTCGACCGGGATCGGGAACGGCGTCGTCCCCGAGGCGCCCTGCGCGAGGAAGACCGGGTCGTCGGCGGGGACCGCGACGTGGCGCGCGAACATCGCGCGGGCCATCTTGCTGCGGGTGGTCGGGCCCCAGAACGGCGGCAGGCGGGCCGGCAGCGGCCAGGTCGCGCGCGTGATCGTCACTTCCGTCGTCGGAATCGCGCCCGCGTACGTGAGGGTCACGCGCGTCGTCTTTCCGACGCATGCTTCGAGCCGTGCGTCGGGTGCCTCGGTGCGATCGCGGGCGAGGAGGCGCTCACCGTCGGGATCGCGGAGCTCGGCGTCGACGTCGAGCCGGTAACGGCGCCCGGGACGATCGGTGCGCGGGTCGCGCGCGAAGACCTCGAGGCGATGGCAGCCCTCGGGGAGGTCGATCTCCTCCGCGCCCATCCCGTCCTCGCCCGCGACCGAGGTCTCGCGCGCGGCGATGGTCGCGCCAGAACGACGTGCGCGCGCCTCGGCGGTGTCGGCGCGGACGCCGGGCGGCGGAAGCGGAGCGAGCGCGCCGGCGTCGGGGACGAGCGCGAGCACGCCGCCGGTGCGCTCCGGGAGGATCGTCCCGAGCGGCGCCATCGGCGCGGGCGCGTGCCCGACCACGATCTCGATCGCGCCGCGGCCCGCATCGGACGAGACGACGACGCTCTTCACCGGCGTTTCGCTGTCGCAACGACGGAGCTCGACGACGCCGGCCACGCTCGAGGCACGGCTGCCGGGCTCGGGCGAGAGCGGGTCGCTCGAGGCGTCGCCGAGCTTCGCGTGGAACGAATGACCGCGGCCTGCCAGGATCGCGATGTGCGTGCAGCGCGCGGAGGGGTCCGGCTGGATCGGGATCGCGATCGTCTCGTCGTCGAAGACGAAGCGGGACGGCAGCGTCGTCGCTCGCGCGCCCGCGCGGGCCCACTGAGCCTCGACGCGCGCGGCGATCTCGCGTGCGTCTCCCTCCGCGCGGGCGGGAGCGCCGAGCGTCGCGATCAGGAGCGTGATCGCGACGAGTGAGAGTCGCCTCGCGACAGGCACGACTAGAACCGTAGCTGGTCTCCACGCTGGACGCACGAACGCGTCAGGACCGGAGCACGTCGCGGATCGCGACGAGCGCGCGGAGCGCCCCTTCGGCGAAGTCGCGCGCCTCGTCGCTCGTGAACGTCGCGAGCACGGCGCGAACCTCTTCCGAGGCGGCGGAGGATGTCGGGGCCGCGACGCGTGCGCCGGCGGCGGCGAGATATCGGGCCTCGACCTCCCCCGCGACGCCTTCGCCGCCCGGGTGGAGCTCGGCTCGGCAGAGCTTCTCCTGACCGGAGACGCCGACCTCCGCGAGACGGACCTGGCGCGTGTAGCGGAGGCTCATGTCTCGCACGCCTCCATCACGTAACGGCTGGGCTCGACGGAGGTGATTCCGCCTCCGCAGAGCGAGCACGAGGCGCGGGCAGCGATCGGCCGTCGACGCGCCTCGAGCGATGTGCCGTCGAACGTGAACAGCGTTCCGGCGGCGGGCGCTCCGTCGAGCAGCGCGAGCGCGAGATGCGCCGGCGCGGCGGCGACGACGCCGACGACAGGGCCGATCACGCCCGCTTCGGCGCAGTTC
>JBDHVE010000279.1:0-6791 GCA_039809485.1 Polyangiaceae bacterium
GCGAAGATCTCCACCGGCCCCGTCGTGAAGCGGTAGTAGGCCGAGGGCATCTTCCACTTCGTCGACACATTCGAGTAGTCGATCTCGTTCTTGCCCTTCGGAAAATCGGTGCCTGCGCCGTTCCCGCCGTAATCGTGGTTGCCGAGCACCGCGTAGAACGGCAGGTTCACCGCCGCGTAGGGGATCTCGAACTTCTCCTGCCAGATCGGGTCGGTCGTCGAGCTCGCGCCGCTCTCGTAGAGGTTGTCGCCGAGGAGCTGGACGAAGTCGCAGCCGTCCTTCGCGCACTTCGCGGCGATCGTGTTGCCGATCTTCACCTGCCCGTCGCCGCCGGTCCCGGTATCGCCCATCGCGACGAAGCGCACCGCCTTCGCGCCGGGCGGCGCAGGAGGAGGCGGCGTCTCGGTCGTCGGCGCCGGCGCGGGCTGCCCCGGCGGCGGCGCCGTCGGGCTCGACTCGGACGTGCGCTCTGCGGGCGCGGTCTCCGGCAGCGTCGTTCCGGCGTCCCCCGCGCTCCCGCACGCAGCGGCAAGGAGGAGCAGACCGAGGGTTCCCGAGCGGACGAAGGCAGACGTCATGGCGCGGACGGGAGTACGCACCCCTCGGCCAGGACGCAATCTCCTCCACGTCTCCGGAAACGGATCGCTCTGGCGCCCGTCAGCCGCGCGTCAGGGAGGCGTCGGGAACGTGACCGGAATCGTGACCGTCTTGTTCGGGCACTTCGCCGCTTCGGGGAGCGGCGTCTCCTTCACGGCCTTCAGCATGCACGCGGAGACCGGCTTCGGCAGCGTGGTCTCCACGATCTTCGGTCCGCGGATCTTGCCGAGACCGTCGACCTCGAGGGCGATCTTGATGGTGCCCTTCAGATCGGGCTCCTTCTTCTTTCCCTCGCGGTAGCACTCCTTGATCTTCGGGCGAGCGCGCTTCTCGAAGTCGACACCGACCGGTGCACACTCGTCGGCGGGCGGCTCGGGCGCCGCCGGCTGCGGCGCGGCGGCAGCCGGCGGGGCGGCGCCGGCATCGCGCGCACCTTGGAGCTCGGCGAGGTCGGCGGCGTTCACTTCGCCGAACGTCTCGGGTGCGCCGGCATCGGAGGCCGAAGCGCTCTTCGCGCTCGGATCCTTCGAGGCCGTCGCGCTGCCGCCGCACGCGACGAGCGCGAGGAAGAGGAACGCGTGGCGAGCGCGCATCTCAGCTCCCCGACATCGCGCGGTTCGACCCCGGGGCGGGAGGCACCGTACCGGAGACCGGCACCGCGACGCCGGCCGGCGGCGACGACGCCGGCGGCACCGGCATCGAGATCGGTCCCGACGGGGGCGCCGGCGGGATCGCGACGATCCCCGGCGCCGGCACCGACTGCGGGGCCGGTGGCAGCGTTCCGCCGGTCATCATCGACGCGGCGACGACAGGGGGTGGAGCCTGCGTCGTGCCCGGCACCCACGTGTCGAGGCCGAGCGGCGAGAAGACCTGGCGCCCGGCGGCCGAGAGCGGCTGGAGCTGACCGACGAGCTGGTCCTTGCGGAGATAGAGCTCCTCGCGGCGACCGCCTTCGTTCTCGATCTTCAGCGAGAGCTCGAATTCGTTCGAGCTGCGCTTCGCGATCTCGCGGACGGTGGGCGCGAACATGTTCACGAGGCGGACGACGAGCGGCAGGACGAGGCCGGTCTCGAACACGGGCGCGCCGTCGAGCGTCACCGACACGAGCTGCTCGCGCTGATCGAGCACGTCGCGCGTCGTCGTCCGGATCGCTGCCCAGATCCGGTCGATCTGCGCGAGGTCGGTCGTCGCGAGGTTGCCCTCCGCCTGACCGCCGCCCTCGAACTGGCCGGTGAGCCCCACGTCGGTGCGACGCAGACGGAAGGACAGCGTCTCCTTGGCTTTGCGGAGCACGAGCTCGAAGGTCGCGTCGCCGGCCTCGAAGCTCACGATCGTCCAGTCGTCGACCGACACCTGCTTCGGCGTGACGGTGCCGCGGAGCCAGCTCTTGTCGACGCCGACCATGAGCTCGACGTTCTCGACGAGCTCGGAGACGCGCTTCGGGTGGTTCCAGGTCGACGTGCGCGCGGGCGCGAGCGCGAACGAGGTCTGGATCCCGTCCGGGTGCTCGTAGAGGGCGGTCGCCTGGTAGGGCGCGTCCTTCCCTTCGCCGGTCAGACGCATGCTGATCCGCGTCGTGAGGACGGGCAGGCGCGCCGCCTTCAAGAAGCGATCGAGCGCCATCCGCTGCTCGCCCATCCGCCGGTCGTTGTCGGCATGGCACTGCTGCGCTTCCGCCTCGCTCGCGGCCGCGACGGTGCGACGGTGCTCCTCGACGTAGCCGCTCGCGAACTCGGAGACCCGCCGCGCGTACTCGAGGGCGTGCGCGTGCTGGACTTTCTGCGCCGTCTCCGTCACGGCGCGCATGACGACGTTGTGGAACTGCTCGAGCGCGTCCATACCGCGGAGCCGGCCCTGGGCCGCGTCCTCGGTCTGCCGCGCCAACGCGCGCGCCTCCGTGTCGAGCTGCACGATGCGCGTCGCGGAAGCCATGAAGGCCTCGAGCGTCGTCAGGAAATTGTATCCGAGGGGAAACGGCGTCGAGTCGCCGTACAGGAAGCGCATCGCCCGGATACGATACCATCTCGATCGTGAGGAGGCCCATTCGACCGAGGACGCGGCTCCTCGCGCGAGGACACGGCGCGAGGTCGACCGTGCTGATCTTCGCGTTCCTCGCCTTCCTGCTCGCCTCGGCGGTAGCCCGTGCGAACGAGGTCGGTGCGGGCGAGGACACGCGCCTCGAGGTCCCCGCGTGGACGTTCGAGGGCTCGGAGAAGCAGGGCACCGCAGTACGCCTGCCGTCCCACCTCGACGCCATCCTCCCACGGGCCGCGTCGGCGTTCGTCCTGCGGAGCACCGTGTCTCTGCCGCCGGGGATGCGAGGGAAGCCGCTCACCTTCGTGCTCCCGCACGCGCAGGCGCTCGCCATGCTCGAGGTGGACGACGCGGAGGCGGTCGCGATCGATCCCCCGTCGGCTCGGGCGTACCGCGCCACGAGGCCGCACAGATGGCGGGTGCCCGCCGACGCGACGCGTGACGGCACCCTCGTGCTCGCGCTCCGGGTGCCGTACCGCTTCCCGCGCGCGGCGTGGCTCGACGGCGTCCCGATCCTCACGACGGCGGACGACGGCGGCCGGGACGCGACGTTCGTTCCGGCCCTCAACACGGCCGCGGCGTGGTTCGCGCTCGCGGCGTCGGTCGTCGTCGCCCTCCTCTACGGGTACCTGTTCGTGTCACTCCGCTCGAGCCGCCGTGTGACCCACGGCTGGTTCGCGCTCGGCGCGACGTGCGGGATGGCGTATCCGGCGTTCGTCCTCGGCCTCACCCAGCCGGTGCTCGGTCTCTACGAAGCGGCAGGCGTGACGCTCGTGCTCGCGCTCGGCTCGCTGTCCGCGATGTTCTTCTCGCGCGCGTATGCCGATGCGCGTCCGCCGAGTCGCCTCTGGTGGGTTGCCTACGCGGTCGCGTGCGTCGTCGGCTTCGTGTTCCGCGCGCCGTTCGACGCGCTCGGCGTCATCGCGCCGATCACGCTCGGCTTCTGCGCGGCGAACGCGCTCACGCAGGTCCTCTTCGTCGTCCGCCTCCGTCGCGAGCGGCGCGACCTCCCGCTCGCGTTCTACGGTGTGTCGCTCGCGTGGCCCGCCGCAGCGCTCGTCGCGCTCCCCGACATCGCCGCGCTCCTCGGCGCCGGCGAGCCCGCCGGCGGCTTCCGTGTCGCGTGCGTCGCGATCGCAGGATTGTGCGTCTACCAAGCCGTCGCCCTCAGCCGCGAGCACCTCTCCGCGCTCGCGCGCGCCGACGACCTCGTCGACGAGCTCGCCGAGCGCGTCCGGCTCCTCCAGGCCAAACACCGCGAAGTCGAGCTCCTGAACGACGAGCTCCGCCGCCAGATCGCGGCGCGCTCGCGCGAGCTCGCCGAGAAGCTCGCGCACCTCGCCGACGAAGAAGCCGGCCTTGCCCCGCCGCCGGAGCTCGCCGCCGGCGACGTCGTCGAAGGCCGGTACCGCGTCGTGAAACCGCTCGGCACGGGCGGGATGGGCACCGTCTACGAAGTGGAGCGCATCGTCGACGGCAAACACTTCGCGCTGAAGGCGCTCGCCGGCGGCGGCCGTCCCGAGCAACGGGCGCGTTTCGCACGCGAGGCGCAGATCGTCGCCGAGCTCGATCACCCGAACGTCGTCTCGATCGTCGATGTCGACGTCGCGGGGACCGGCTTCATCTTCCTCGTGATGGAGCTCGTCGCGCTCGGAACGACCCTCCACGACGTACGCCGGCGCCATCGCGACATCCCGTGGACGCTCGGCGTTCTCGCGCAGGTCGCCGACGGGCTCGCCGCGATCCACGAGAAGGGCATCGTGCACCGCGACCTCAAGCCGGCGAACGTGCTCCTCTCGCGCGGCAACGACGGGCGCCGCCCGGTCGTGAAGATCACCGACTTCGGGATCGCGACCCTCCAGCCGGACGGCTCGCGCTCGAGCGCGCGCGGAGCGGCGAGCTCACTGCCTCCCGCCGAAGAGGTCGAGACACTTCCGCCCGACGTCGCCGACGCGAGCACGGTGAAGCTCGAATTCGACGCGGCGGAGGACGCAGTCGCGGACACCGACGTGGCCGTCGGTCCGCCTTCGCTGCGCGCGCCGCTCACACGGACGGGCATCATCTTCGGGACGCCGCACTACATGGCGCAGGAGCTCGCGTACGGCACGAAGAACGCGACGCGCGCGAGCGACGTCTTCGCGCTCGCGATCCTCGCCTTCGAGCTCCTCACCGGCAAACGCCCGTTCGTCGAGGGGCCCGTCGCGGCGCGCTTGAACGGGCGCCCCCTCCCCGTCGCGCCGCCGTTCCGCCGCGTGTGCCCCACCCTTCCGCTCGAGGTCGCGAAGATCCTCGACGAAGCGATGAGCCACAACCCGAAGACGCGTCCGACCGCGGCGCAGATCTGCGAGACGCTGCGCGTCGCGGTCGAGAAGCTCGCCAGCTGAGGGGGATCGATCGCGCCCATGCGAGGCGAGCCTCCACCCCGGCCCCGTTCGAGCGCGAGCCCCATGCCGGAGTGTGAGCGTCCCCGCGGAGCACGTCGCCGTCGAGAGATCGGGCACGGGCACGGGCACGGGCACGGGCACGGGCGAGATCGAGAGCTGCTCGCGACGAGCGGGAACGTAGGCCGCACAGCCGCGACGAAGGGGACGAGGTGGAGGCTCGGCGACCGAGCCACAGGCGCGGGCCACACCTCGCAGGTCGGCTCGACCTCGCGAGGTTCCGACCTGCTCGGGGGCTTCGGGCTGTGGATTGATCGGATCTCCTCGTTGAATTTCCGCGACTTCCCTCCGTCAGCCTCGCATGCGGAGCACGCAAGCGTGGGCGGAGGAGGAGTTCGGGGACGCAGAGCTCGGTGATCGACGGCGCACGCGCCGGCTGATCGCCATGGCGAGCGAGGTGGCGGCGACACCGGCTGGTACGGTCACGCGCGCCTGCGCGACGAGCGCGTCGCGCGAAGGCGCGTTCCGCCTTCTCGAGAACGCGGCCGTGCGGCCGGAGCCGATCCGACGCTGCGTCCAGCGCGCGACGGTACGGCGGTGCAGCCAGCACCGCAGCGTGTTCGTGGCGGTCGACGGCACGTCGCTCAATGTAACGGACAGGAAGCGCACGAAGGGGTTGGGCGCCGTCGGCGCCTTGGATAAAGGCGCACGCGGCGTCCAAGTCATGACTGCGTTCGCCGTCGATGACCGCGGAGCGCCGCTGGGCATCGCGGCTCAGCAGATGTGGGTCCGCACGAAGCGCTCTACCCGCAGCGCGCGCGGCCTTCCCAACCATGGCGGCGAGAACGCGATGTGGCTCGAGGTGATGGAGGAGTCGCGTCGCGCGTTCAGACGGACGAGCCCGGGAGTCACACCTTGGTACCAACTCGACCGCGGCGGCGACTGCTGGCAGGTACTGACGTACGCGAAGCGAGCGGACGTCCGTCTCACCGTACGCGCCGTCCACGATCGAAGACTCGACGACGACACCGATCGGCTCTGGCGCGCCGTCGAAAACTCCCGCGTCGTCGCGACGAAGTGGATCGACGTGCCCGCGCGTCCGCCGACACGACGCAGGCGTCGCGTCGGTAAGAAGCGCACCTACGAAACCGCGCCGGCGCGCGAAGCACGCCGTCCGAAAGTCCAGATCCGCGCAGCCGCCGTGCGCCTGCGCGTCTCGACGCCGAGCGGCCCCGCCACGCTCGACTTCAATGCGGTCCTCGTGCGCGAGGCGAACCGCTCGAGCGACGCCGTCGAGTGGCTGCTGGTGACGACCTCGACGATCGGCAGCCGTCGCGGCGTGCTCGACGTCGTGCGCGGCTACACGTACCGCTGGCGCGTGGAGGACTTCCATCGCGCGTGGAAACGAGGCCTCTGCCGCGTCGAGGACACACAGCTTCGATCGCGCGACGCGATCTACAAGTGGGCTACGCTGCTCGGAGCCGTGGCGACGCGAGCGATGAGACTCACCCATCAGGCGCGGGCGACGCCCGACGCGCTGGCCTCGACCGAACTGACGGCGGTCGAGATCGAGGCACTCATCGCGCTACGCCAGCCCAAGAACCTCGGAGATCGCGAGCCAACTCTCGGCGAGGCCGTCCGCTGGCTGGCCGAGATCGGCGGCTACACCGGCCCGTGGAACGGCCCGCCCGGAGCGACGACGGTCGGGCGTGGCCTTCACGACCTTCTCGTCGCAGCCCGCGCTTTCGCGAACCGCGACAAGAAGCGATGAATCCACAG
>JBDHVE010000280.1:0-6679 GCA_039809485.1 Polyangiaceae bacterium
AAGAGGCTCGACGCGAAGTGGCTCACGTTCAGCGTGACCTCGCGGGTGGCGCGACGGACGCCGTCCGTGACGCCGACGACGACCTTCGCCGCGCCGGCCTGATCGGGGCGCGGTGTCCAGCGGACGATGCCCTGCGTCTCGTCGAGCGTGGCCCCGGACGGGAGCGAGACCGCGAACCAGCGGAGGGGCTGCTCGTCCGGATCGGTGCCCTTCAGCGAGAGCGTCACTTCGGCGCCGGCATAGACCGGACCGACCGGCGCCTGCGTCACGTCGGTGATGCGCGGCGCGCGGTTCGGCACGACGTCGGTCGTGAGCTCGGCGATCGGCCAGGTCGTGTTCACTTCCCACATCCCGCCGAGGACGAGCCGTTCGCGCTTGCGATCGAACGTCCCGAACGGCGTGCCGGTGCATCCTGCAGGCGTGTTGCTCCGATAGTCGAGCGACACGGTGCCGGTGCCGTTCCACACCTGGAACGTCGAGCCGGGCTCGCCGCGGCCGGGCGTCGTGCACGTGTTCCACGAGCCCATGAGGAGGACGCCGCCGCGGGTCGGGTCGTAGGCCGCGACCGGCGCTTCGCCCGGTGCGCCGCCGGCCGAGCGCCAGTCGCTCCCGTTCCACTCCCAGATCGTGGTGCCGGCGACGAGCACCGCGACCCCGCGCGACTCGTCGAAGGTGAAGACGTTGCCGGCGCCGTAGCCGACGGGCGGCTTCGTCGCGGCGACCTGTGCGAGCTCGGTCCACGCGGTGCCGTCCCAGGACCAGAGATCGTTCAGCGTCGTCGCGTTGTTCGCGCCGCCGTAGAGGAGGACCTTGTTGTTCTTCGTGTCGAACGTCATCTGCGCGTTCACGCGCGGCGACGGAGCCGGTGCGCCCGCCGGCGGCGACACGTTCGTCCACGACGTCCCGTTCCACTCCCACGTGTCGGCGAGGTTGAACTTCGATCGGCGCTCGCCGCCGAAGAGGACGACCTTCCCGCGCGCGCGATCGCTCGCGTACGCGAAGCCGCGTCGCGAAGGGGAAGGGGATGCGGCCGCGCCCGCGACCTCGGTGAAGCCGGTGCCGTCCCACGTGAACGTGCTCTGCGGATCGCCGTCGTTCCGCATGACGGAGAGCATGAGGAGCTGCTCGCGCGCGTCGTCCCAGACGTACTGTCCGAGACGGCCGTTCTGGCGGAGTGCATCGAAGGTCGGTCCGCCCGTCACGCGCCGATCGAGCCGGACCTTCTTCCCGTGCGGGAGATCGGCCACGACGGCCGGGCTCGCCGGGAGCGCGAGCTTCTCGCAGCTCGCGTCGGCGTCGTTCTTCACCGAGCCGCCGCAGACGTGGAGGGAGCCTCCGGCGAGGAGCGGCGCGCCTGCGATCCGTGCGGTGGCCAGATCGAGCGGGACCGACCAGGTGCCGGCCGCGACGTCGAAGATCTGGTACGTGCTCTCCGAGTCGCGCGCGTCCGACGTACCACCGACGACGACGACGCGCCCCTGCGCGACCCGCGCCTCGTGCCCGCGTCGCGCGACGCCCATCGGAGCGACGCGGGTGGCGACGCGCGCGCCGGGCCGGAGGATCTCGGCCGAGTCCGTCGCGCCGTCCTCGCCGTCGCCGCCGGTGAAGAGGACGCTGCCGTCGGCGAGGAGCGATGCGGTGTGGCCCGCGCGGTGCTCGACGAGCGAGCCCGCGCTCACGATCGCGTTCGTCTGCGGGACGAAGCGCTCGAGCGCGCCGTTCGGCGTCCCGGTCGCGCCGCGGAGCCCGGTCCCGCGGCCGCCGGCGAGGAGGACCGAGCCGTCCGGCAGCGCAGTCGCCGTGTGGAGCCCGCGCGCGACGAGGAGGCTCGGCCCCTTCGTCCACGTATTCGCGTTCGGGTCGTAGATCGCGGTGAAGGGATACGCGCCGCCGTACTGGTTGAAGCCGCCGGCGAGGAAGACGCGTCCGTCGGCGAGACGCGTGGCGGTGTGCGAGGCGACGTCGTACGGGAGGGCTGCCGCCGCCGACGTCGTGCCGTTCGCGAGATCGAGGATCTCCGCGCTCGTCTCGGCGCCCTTCGTGCCCTTGCCACCGGCGACGAGCACGCGACCGTCGGCGAGGAGGGTCGCGGTGTGCTCGACGCGTGCGAGCGCGAGGGTCGGGCCGGGCGTGCTCGTGTCCGCTGCCGGGTCGACGATCTCGGTCGACGCCAGCGCCGCGCCGAGCTTCGACGTCCCGCCGACGAGGAGGAAGCGCCCGTTCGCGAGCGGGACGACGACCGCGCCCGAGCGCGCGGTGCCGAGCGAGAGATCGCCTTCGTGCGTCGCGGGCTCGTCGCTCGACGGAGTCGTGCACGCGGGGAGGGCGAGGGCGACGGCGAGGCAGGACGCGAGGGCGAGGCGCATGGTGGCGGCTCATACGGCGCGTCTCCCGCGCACCTTCCCGCACCCGCCGGCATCCACGCGAGATCATGGTGGGGTCGACGCCGAACGGAGACCGACCGGGACCGCGGCGATCCAGGGCACGTCGGCCGAAACCGCGGAGCTTCCCCCACACGCCTTCCAAGTCGGCGGAATCCGGTTGCGCGCGGCGCACGGGCCACGTGGCGCGTGTCTTGCGGAAGGGGGCCTCATGACCGGCACCGTCGCTCGCCTCCTCGGATCGTGTGGCGTCGCTCTCCTCGGCGTCGCGATGGCGGGCTGTGCCGGCGTGGCGGACGACGAGCCGATCGACGACGGCGCCCAGGCCCAGACGGCGGACGGCTGGTCGAGCGTCGGCAACGGCGTCGCGTACAAGCGGGTCGGCGACGGCGACGCCGTCTTCATCGCGTACGGCGGCTACAGCGCGAAGGACCCGTGGGTCCGCGGCTGGGCATCGGAGCTCGTGCGCGCGCGTCTCGCGGCGCTCGGCGTCGGCCATGCGTACGCGGTTCGTGGTCCGGCGGATCCGGGCTACGGCGGCCGCGAGATCGGCAACCGCGCGCTCGCCGATCACCTCGCGCGCGGCGCCGGTCCCGACGCCCCGTTCGTGCTCGTCGCGGCGCACTCGAGCGGCGCGTTCGTCGCGCACGAGCTCTTCAACGCGCTCCGGAGCGGCGTCGACGGGAGCGGCGCGCTCCGCAGCAAGATCGCCTACGCGAACCTCGACGGGGGTGGCAGCGGCCTCGATCGCGAGCTCGTCCGCTCCCTCCGCCGCGTGGCCTTCGTCTACGCCGTCGACCCGACGCTCTCCGCCGGCCGCTCCGCCAACGCAGGCGCCGCCGAATCGCTCGCCTCGGCCTACGGGAGCGAGCCGGTGAAGCTCGTCGTCCGCAACAGCGGCTGCCGCTCGGGCGCGAAGTGGTGTCTCCACGATCTCCTCGTCACGACGCGGCCGCACGATCCCGATCGCTACGACCTCGCCCGCGACTACACACAGTTCGAGGGCCGCCCGATCCAGACCGGCTGGGTCGACGCGCTCGAGAACGAGCTGACGGCGCGCTGAGAATCGGCGTTGCTGCTGACGCGTGGGGGAAGGACTCGAGTCCGCATCCCGTAACAGCTCCGGCCATCTCTGGAAGGAGCCTGCTCATGACGTTCGTTCGTCGCCTCGCGCTCGGCGCGTTGCTCTTGGTCGTCGGGTGCGGAACCACGATGAGCCGCATCCCCGAGACGAGCGTGAAGCCCGTCGGTGGCGACGTCACGCTGGAAGCGCGTGCGGGCGCGGCCGCGCCGATCCTGTCGGAGAAGCGCTTCCGCGACCTCGAGGAGAAGGTCGAGCACAGCGAGAAGGTCCTCGAGCTGACGAAGGAGACGACGCTCTTCGACGGACGGCTCGGGCCGCTTCCACCTGGCTCGCGTCTCGGCTTCGCCTACCACGGCAACCTCGAGTGGTGCGTGCTCGGTGGGGAAGCGAACGTCCTCGGCTGGAAGCTGCCGGCGAAGTCGTTCGTGTCGTTCGAGATCGACGCGTACGCCCATCACGAGGTCGTGAAGCGCATCGTCCTCGGCGACGCGGTGGAGTACGGCGGCGTCGCGTTCGCGGCGGGCGTGGACATCACGCAATGGTTCGAGGGCACGCGCGTCCCGGCGGCGGTCGTCGTCGGCAGCCCGCGGTCGTACGACGGGCGCTCGCTCGCCGCGGGCGATCAGGTCTTCTTCAGCGCGTCCGGCAAGGTGAAGAGCGTGGAGACGGCCGAGGAGCGGGACCGGAAGGCACGCGCGGCCGACGCGGCGTTCGAGGAGCGCCACCGCGCGCGGATCGCCGCATGCGAGCTCCAGTGCTCGGGTCAGAGCGGGATCCTGAAGCGCGACTGCCTGAACCGCTGCGAGCGCTGACGCGCCGCGCTCCGGCGTCGCGCGGCTGAGGTTCGCGCGATCGCGGGGGGGGGGGACAGAGCGGCCCCGCGCCGCCCTGAAAGGCCTTCTACGAGACGCTTGCGCCGTACGCGCGGTCGGACCAGGATGGCGTGGCCATGGCCAAGTCCGTCGTCTCGATCGTGAAGACCAAGCCCTCGACCGTGCTCGAGGACTACCACCGCCTGATGAACCTCGCCCGGTACCAGGACGTCATCGACAAGACGGCCGACACGGGACTGAAGGTCAACATCTCCTGGCACTTCTTCTACCCGAGCTCCTCCACCACGCCGTGGCAGCTCGACGGCGTCATCCGCGCGATGAAGCAGGACGGGTACGACCCGAACCTGATCCACGCGTGCCACAACCGCACCGTCGTCATCGACGCGCACCTCGGCGAGCGCGAGAACAAGCAGCTCGACGTCGTGCAGGCGCACAACCTCCGGAACGTGCACCTCTACGAAGGCGAGGAGTGGATCGACGTGCGCGACGCCGTCGGCGACCTCACGAAGAAGTTCCTCTGCCTGAACGAGGTCTACCCGAAGGGCTTCTCGATCCCGAAGCGCTTCATCGGCGAGAACATCATCCACCTGCCAACCGTGAAGACGCACATCTTCACGACGACGACGGGCGCGATGAAGAACGCGTTCGGCGGGCTCCTCAACGAGCACCGGCATTGGACGCACCCGGTCATCCACGAGACGCTGGTCGACCTCCTCATGATCCAGAAGAAGATCCACAAGGGTCTCTTCGCGGTCATGGACGGCACGTTCGCCGGCGACGGTCCGGGCCCGCGCTGCATGGTCCCGTACACGAAGGATGTCCTCCTCGCGTCGCAGGACCAGGTCGCGATCGACGCGGTCGCCGCGAAGCTGATGGGCATGGACCCGCTCCGCGACTGCAAGTTCATCCGCCTCGCGCACGACCTCGGGCTCGGCTGCGGCGACGTGCGGGACATCGAGTTCGTCGGCGACGTCGAGGCGGCGAAGGAGAACTGGCACTTCGAAGGCCCGTTCAAGAACATGACGTTCGCCTCGAAGAACCAGCACCGCATCTACTGGGGCCCGCTCAAGAAGCCGGTCGAGTGGTCGCTGAAGACGTGGCTCGCGCCGTGGGCCTACGTCGCGTCGGTCGCGTACCACGACATGTTCTGGTACCCGCGTTTCGCGAAGGAGAAGATGGCGCCCGTCATCGAGAGCGGCTGGGGCAAGCTCTTCGCGAACTGGGGCAAGGTGCAGTCGGACGGCAAGGGCTTCCCCGACGTCGGCCCGGCGAACCCCGAGCTCATCCAGCTCGGCGCGAAGCACTTCGCCGAGGGCATGCGCCTCGTCGGGATGGCCGTCGCGGAGTCGCCGGAGCTGAAGGCGCGCGCGCCGCAAGGCGGCCCAGCAGCACGCGGGCTGACCGGCGCGCCGGCTGCATGAGCGAGGGGCGTGGCTCTGGCTGCGCCCCTCGTCGCATTTGCGCAAGTCGCGGCGCTCGCCACCGCGGCACCCCCGGCCGAGCTCCACGACGCCGTGGTGCTGGGGCCGAAGTGGGCGGGGGCACCGCGGATCCGCGTCGCGCCGATCGAGGTCGAGCTCGACTGCCGCGACGTCGTGCGCGCGACGCAAGGCGACGCCGAGACGTGCTTGATCGCCGTCCGCCTGCACGTCACGACGCGCGACACGGAGCCCGTCGTCGGCGCGTTCTGGGTCGGCGCCGCCCGCGAGGTGCACGTGGACGTCGACGGCGTCGACACCGACCTCCGCTCACCGGTCCCGCCCGAGCTCGAGCGGTACGAGGCCGGGACCTTCCGCGGCCCCGCCTTCGTTCGGCCGGGGGATGTGGACATGGAACGAGCGACCCCGTTCGTCGTGCCGCCGCGCAGCGCGGCGGGCGAGGACCGTCACGAGGTGGTCCTCCATGCGCGCGTCCGGCTCCTGCCGTTCGAGCGCTCGCTGCCGGACCGCATCGTCGCGAGCGACGCCGTCCTCGCGCGCCATCCGCTCTTCGCCACGAGCGCGCCGCGGCAGGCCGCCGGCGTCGTCGTCGTCGCGCCGGTGCGCTCCGTCGACGCGACGCGCTCGGCGGAGGGGCTCCTCCACTCGGGGGTCGTCACCGCGCGCGCGCCGTCGTCGTGGGTCGTCGAGGGAAGGGGAGACCGCGCATGTCCGGCGGCGGTCACGGGCGTCGATGCGTGCGGTGCCCCCGACGTGATCGAGCGCGAAGACGGCGGAGAGCGCGTCCGCGTCGCGCTCGCCTCGCCCCTCGGAAATCACCTCGTGTTCGGCGCACGCGCGGAGACACCGCCGGGCCCCGCGGTGCTCACGAACGGCGGCCCCGTCCTCGGGGCGGGCTATGCGTTCGGCCGGGAGGACGGCTTCCGCGGCCGGCTCGCCTAC
>JBDHVE010000281.1:0-6546 GCA_039809485.1 Polyangiaceae bacterium
CGATGCCGCCCACCACGGGGTCCGTCAGCGTGACTGCCAGCTTCTCGAGAGCAGCTCTGAAGCGCCCCGGCTTCTCGATCGGCGTGATCTTCTCGGCCGCATCGGGCTCGCCCTTCTTGCCGTCCTTCGCGTAGATCCCATACACGAGGACTCCGCCCTCGGTGTTCGCATAGCCTGAAATCGCGCGCGCGAGCTTGTCCTTCAGGTAGTCCTCGTTTGGCAGCGCGGTGGGCTGACGGACTTCCTTGAAGTCGAGCCAGAGCGACTCGGTCTCGCGGTCCGTGACTAGCCTCTCGATACGCTCCCAACGCGCGTCGCCATCGCCCTTCGTGAGCTCCTCGTAGATCATTCTCGCGCGCGACATCGTGATCCTCCTACCGACTGCGGTGCCCGACGGTCTCACCCCGCGTAGCGTCGAACGAGCCCGGCGCTGACGAGCTGCCGCCAATGCCCGGCGAGGTGCTCCGAGAACGCGGTGTCCGTGATGAGCACGCCGGCCTCGATGTTCCGCGTCTGGCCGCGATCCGTGAAGTTCGCCGACGTGATGAATGATTTCTCGTCGACGACGACGACGCATTTCGCGTGGAGCGTCGCCCAGTCGTAACCGGGGACATCGCCGCGGATCGCGGTGCGCGGGTCGTAGTAGACCTCCGGCTTCGTCACGCCGGGCGGCCATACGTCGCGAAGCCACTTGTCGATGAACGCCGTCGCGAAGGCGTCCGCCTCGGCGGGGTTCGGCGTGGCGCCGTCGATGTCGACGAAGATCATGACGGTCACTCCGCGCTCGGTCATCGCGCGACACAACGGCGCGAGGATCTCCTTCGTGTCAAAGCGATAGCCGCCGATGATCACGCACCGCGTGGCCTCGTTGAACAGGCGCTCGACGACGAGGGCCGTGCTCCGCGCGATGCTCGCGCGTGTCTCCGGTCCCGTCCACACCAGTTCGAGCCGTGGGGGCGGTCGGTATACGCGCTCGGCGATCGCGACACGGAGAGCCGCCTCGGCGCCGGCGCGATCGACACCGGCGAGCGCTTCGGCGACGTCGGTCGCCCGCCCATGGAAGCCCGCATCCACGAGATCGCCTGCTGTGACAGGGAACTCGAGGCGCCCTCGCTCGAGCAGGCCGAGCACTTGCTCGAGCATGTGGAGCGGGATCCGAGTGAGCCCCCTCGGCGTCGTCATGGCCGCTTCGAGAAGAACGCAAGCTCGGCGGTGTGCCCGATCGTCGGGACGACGAGAGCGCGATCCAGGTACCGATTGAAGCGCTCGCAGCTGCACTCCGCGACGAAGAGGCAACCGTGGCACGCGGCCCCTTCGAGGAAGCGCTCGGCGTGGTCGCCGTCGGGCGAGTGCGTGCCGCAAACCGGATCGTTCGAGCAGAGTCGGCCGAGGTCCCACGCCCGTTGCAGGTGCGCGCGGATCTGCCGACCCTGCTCGACGAGGCCGCCGAGCGTTCCCTCCGTTCCGGAGGTGCCCGTCGAGAGGAGGATCGCGGCCATCGGCGTCGGATCCTTCGCCGAAGGTCCACAATAGATCCGCTCTCGGATCGCGCTCGCCGCATAGCCACACTCGAGCGAAATGGCGCTCACCAAGAGGTGCGAGAGTGAGTGGAGGAGGTAGAAGCGAACGCCTGGGAAGGGCGGCGGCGCCTCGGCCGAACGAGACCACGCGTCGTATCCTGCTTGGAGCTCCTTCGCGCGCGCCCGCACGACGTCGCGCTCTTCCCACGCACGCACGGCCGCCTCGTCGAGCTGGAGGAAGACGCCCTCGCCGCGGATCTCGGAGGCGGGCAGCCAGTTCGTCGTCAGCCCGAGCGCGGCGGTCTTCACGCCGAGGTCGTACTCGCCCTGGAGATCCGGGCTGACGGGCTCGAGCCGCGTGAATCCGAGCTGGGCCACGACCTCGCGCAGCTTCGACGCGAGGACCACCCGCGCGACCCCGACAGGCACGCCGTCCTTCAACTTGGCGACGCGCGCGAAGAACGGATCCCTCACCTGCGGCAAGTCTCCCGGGGCCTCGGGCTTCTGCGCGACGAACTGTTTGAACTCGGCGGTGCGGATCGGCCCTGACGTCACAGGGCGATCGTCCTGGATCGCCTTCACCGCCGCGAGCACGACGTCGTCGGGGAACCCCTCGAGCGCGATGCGCACCTTCTCGATCTGCCGGAACGCAGGGAGGAGCTCGCGCGTCGCGTTCTTGAGGACATCCCAGACGGTGCGCACCTTGTTCTGTAGCTCGCCCGCGGGATCCGGGATCGACAGTGCGCTGATCACCTGCGGGAAGTACGAGTTGCTCGCCGTGCGGACGAGGAGGCGCGTCTCCTCTTCGCAGGGCTCACGGCCCTCGGGGCCGAGCCACGGGCGCTCGCCTCTACAGTGGATCTTGAGCCCGCCGAGCACCTGATTGAGCTTCGCTCTCCCGCCACACGCGCAGGTGATGAAGATGTCGTTGAAGTCGCCCGTCGGTCCCTCCTCGAACGTCATCGACGGCGATCCGCAGCGCGACGCGCCTTGGATCTCGTGGACGAACGAGAGCCACGGGAACTCGTCGATGTGGCCACGCTTGCAGGCCGCGACGAATCGGACCGGGACGCACTCCGCTTTGTTCGTTCGATCGCACTGGTGCCAGTAGCGGTGGTTCTTCAGGTCGAGCCCATCTTTGCGGAGGAGGGCGCGGCAGCGGACGTTCTGGCAGACAAACCACTGCGGGAACTCGAGGGCCTGCACGCCGGCGAACTTCGTCGGCTCGCGATCGTTGCCGACCGGCGGCGCGCGGAACGGCTGATCTTGTGAGAGCTCGCGATTGAGCTGTTTGAAGCGCTCGACGATCGCGTCCCTGAGGCGCGGCTCGGGGATGTTCGGGATCGCGAAGTTCCGATCGTAGCTCCAGAAGTCGAGGCCGCTCACGAGCACGGCGTCACTCAGGAGATCGACCATCGCCCCCGGTCCGAACGTCGTGACGACCTGGCTCTGACGGACGGTGCCGTCAGGTTGCTGCTGAACGCGCGGACCGCGCGGAGAGACCGGGCCTGCCCCTCGCATGACTACCGCCTCCCCCCGAGCATCCGCCGCTCGACCCAGAGATGTACCGAAGGCTCGACGTCGCGCATCGACGTCGGCGCGATGAAGCGACCCTCGTCCGAGTGCGGATCGGGAAGGTTGTCGTCTATTGCCGTGAAGAGGAGCGGCTTGCCGGCAGCCTTGTCGCGATCGAACGGCGAGTACGACCGCTTCGCTGCGGCCTCGTGCCTGGCCTCCTTCACGAGCTTGGTCCACGCCTCGACGATCTTCATCCCGCGGTCGCGGAGCGCATCGCTCATCGTCTTGAAGTCGTCGCTGTCCCTCTCGAGTCGGCCGCCCCTCGTCGCGAGGTGATCGACGCATGCCTCGGCCAGCTTGCGGTGGGTCTCAATGGCCATGGCCGAGGCCGGTGGCGTCATGCGCGCGTCGCCGAGACGCGCCATCGCGACGAGCGTGCCCGACAGCCCGCGCTCGAGCGCGGGCCCAGAGAACGGCGTCAGGCTCGTCGCCTCGACGTACCGATAGAAGCTCTCGTGGTACGCGATGAAGCGCTCGTAGTGAGAACGATCGCGCGGACGACGCACGTTGAAGCACGTGACGACGAGCCCGGGATGCTGCCGCCCGACGCGGCTCGACGCTTGGATGTACTCGCTCGTCGTCTTCGGTTGCCCAGCCACGACCATCAAGCCAAGGCGATCGATGTCGACGCCGACGGAGATCATGTTGGAGGCGAGGAGCACGTCGGCGTGTTCCTTCGACGCGTGAGGACGCGACAGACGGTCCTTCGCGTCCTTGATCGCGCCGGCCTTCTCGCGCGACGTGAGCTCGATGGGCATCTCGATCGTGCGGTTCTTGCCCCACGGGTGGCCGCCCACGGCATCGACGGGGATGCGCTTCTCGAGCTCGCCGACGCGCGTGCGCACGTCGTCTTCGACGAGGCGCCTCATGCCGCCCAGCTCGCGCAAGCTGTTGAAGTAGCCGGCCAGCGTCATGTACGCGTCGGCCACTTGATCCTCTGGCCCCTTCGGGTCGAACTCCTTCTGGCCCGCGCCGAGGAGCGCGACGTAGCTCCGGAGAAGGATGGCCTTGAGCGGACGACCGGGGGCCGCCACGCCTACGTACCGTCGGCCCGGCGCCGCCTGGTCGACGGTGGCGAAGAAGGTCTCTCCCGCGTCGACGCCGGGCGGCGGAAAGAGCGACATGCTCGATCGACCGAAGAGCGATCGGATCTGCTCCCGCGCGCGCCGCACGGTGGCCGTCGACGCGATGATCTTCGGTCTTATCGTCTTGTCCCCATCGGTGCGGGACGACAGCCACTCGATCGCGGTCTCATACAGGCCCACCATCGTGCCGAGCGGCCCCGAGATGAGGTGGAGCTCGTCTTGGACGATCAGCTCCGGCGGGCGGAGGCCGTTCGGCGTGAGGGTCGCGCCCTTCGGCGCTTTGTCCATCGGCCCGAAGCATTTTTTGCCCTCGCGCCCGACGACGCGGCCGAAGAGCATGCCGGTTTCGCCGCGCCACGGCAGCATCGCGAACTTGTCGACCGTCGCGACGACGAAGCAGGGGAGCTCGCGGTAGATCTGCTCGTCGACGAAGACGACGGGAATGCCTTCGCGGTTGCTCTTCGGGCTGAACTCGCACGTGCTCGGCGGATGGCCGGCCGGTGAGACGCAGCTCACGATCACCTCCTCGGGCGCCGTTCGACTCGGACCGAGAACGAGGCTGTCCTTGCCCAGCGGCCCGCCACACCAGGGGCAGCTCGAGAGCGGGAACGGCGACGAAGCGCTCTTGGACGCGCTGTTCTTGTACTCGAGGACGAGCTTCTTCACCTGCTCCATCGTGTTGGCCGTCGCGGAGCGCCCGACCCACAACCCGACGGAGAAGCGCACGTCACCGAGCCTGTCCGGTGCAGCCTGACGGAGGAGCTCCAGCGCGCAGATCAGCGTCGCGGCTCGTCCCAGCTGATCGAGCGTGAGTAGTCGCAACGTGTAGCGAAGGAGCACGGCGACGCCGAGACCGGCGTCCGGTCGCCGCTGGCCACGAAGACGCCGGAGCAGGAGCGTGAAGCCGATCACGCCAAGGTACGCTTCGGTCTTGCCGCCGCCCGTCGGGAAGAAGATCAGCTCCACCTCTTCACGATCGGCATCGTGCTCGTTCGAAACCCCGACGAGGTTCTGCAGAACGAACGCGAGCTGGAAGAGACGCCACGCGGGTTTCTTGCCATCGGTGTACCGCGCCGGGCTGCGCTTCCGCGCGGCGGTCGCCATCGCGCGGTTCATGAGCTGAAAGGCTTCCCGGACGTCCACCTCTTCGGACAGGAGCTTGATGCCCGCGCGGATGCGGTCGTTCGCGCGGCGCGCGTTCTCGAGGAGCTTTTTCCGGCGACGCCGGCGGTCGTCGCTGTCGAGACCGATCGCCTCCTGCTTCGCGATCCAGGCCTCGTACGCGACCGTGAGCGGACTGAGTCGGTCGACGAGCGCCTCGGCCGACAGCTCCGCGAGGTCCTCCATCGCGGTCGTGACCGTCTGCTCTTCATGGGTCACGACGCGCCGCACCTCGGCTTCGGGCAGCCACGTCGTCTTGATACGAGTGACCGTTCCGTGTCCGTCGTGAGCCTCGACGGCGACGCCGTGCCCGACCGCCCACTCGACGTGATTGCGGAACTGCAGATCGGCGGTCTCTTCGTCCGGATCACCCGAGCCTTCGCCCTGCCGATTCGGACGGGGGAGGAAGCCCCTCTCGAACGAGACGTCCATCTGGACCTGGAAGATGAACTGCTCGTCGATCCGCCCCTTCTCTCCGGGCGTCCGCTCGTTGACGACGAACACGGAGAGCGCACGTGCCTTCGCTGGCAGTCCCGGCGCGTCGGCTGTCTCCAGCTTCCCGCAGACGCGGATCCCGGGCGTGTCGGGGAGCGCTCGGCCCTTGCCGACCTCCTTCTCGTCGAGCGGCAAGGTAACGGTGCTCGGTGGTTGCGGGACGCGTCGCCATACCGCCTTCTTCTTCTTTCCCTCGCCGGTCTCCCGATCCTCACGGACGTACTCTGCGAAGGAGACCGTGACGGTGACGCTCTCCGCAGCTTCGCTGGGCGGCAGCAGCACCGAGAGCCCGATGGACGCGGGGAACGTGTTCTTCTGCTTCGGCTCGGGCTCCGGGGCAGGCTCGTTCTCGTCCTCGTCGGCGAGCGTCGAACCCGCGGCGTCGTCCTGGTCCTCCGGATTGTTCGTCTCCCGGTCTGCCTGCGGCGCGAGAAAGCCGGTGAGGTACCAGCGCGACGGGGCGATAGGGAGGATCTCCGCGCCCGAGCCCGCCGGATCGAACGGACCGACCAGGTCGGCGTGCAGGGCGGCAATCAGCGCGGCGCGTGTGTCGGTCGATCCTCGCACCCATGGAAGATCGCCCGAGCTAACTCGCGAAACAAGGCAATTTCAGGGGTTCGATGGGACCTACGACATGTGGTGTCGCTTTGATCCGTGACCGGCCGGGTCCGCCCCATGCGCGCTGCCTTTCGCCTCGGTGGCGCAAC
>JBDHVE010000282.1:0-6480 GCA_039809485.1 Polyangiaceae bacterium
TCGGAGCCGTTCACCTCTAGGCCCTCGGAGAGCACCATCACCCCCCGGAGGCCGGGGCGCGCGAGGAGCTTCTTCGCGAGCGACTGGCCCGTCGCGAAGGAGTCCGCGGCGCTCCCGACGTCGGTCGCCGCGAGGACGAGGTCCGTGCGGTCGAACTTCGTGACCGTGACGGAGACCGACTCGTCGCGGATCTCGGTCCCGTGGATCTCGCCCGCCGTCGAGCAGCCGACGAACACGGAACGCGGATAGCGCTTCGCGAGCGCCGCCGCCCACTCGGGGGTCGCGCTCGCGCTCGGCGCGCCGAACGCGAGGACCAACGTCCGGGCCGAGTCGGCCTCCGGCAGCGTCGGGACGGACCAACTCTTCGACGCGAGGTCGTACGCGAACGAGAACACCTGCATGGCTTCCTCCAGGAAACGGAGAGTCGGGTCAGTCGATCGACGCGACCACGAGGGTCATGTCGTCTTCTTGAGGCTTGCTCTGCTGGAACGAGGCGACGGCCTCGATCACGGCATCGCGCACGGCGACGGCGCCACCGGGCGCAGCTCGCTGACAGACGGCGCGCAGTCTCTTCTCCGAGAACTGCTCGCTCGCATCGTTTTCACATTCGACGACGCCGTCGGTGAACCACACGAACGTGTCGCTCTTCTGGAACGGCACCGTCGTCGCGTCGTAGCTCGAGGTCGCGCTCGCGCCGAGCGGTTGCCCCTGCACCATCACGGTGCGGAGCTGTCCCCCGTGGAGATGATACGGGAAGTGGTGGCCTGCGTTCGCCACCGCGAGGCTCTCGGTCCTCGGATCGAAGATGCTCGCGGTGCAGGTCATCATGATCTGCCGGCGTGCGGTCTCGTGGATCGCCTGGTTCATCATCCGGAGGAGGTCACTCGGAGACAGGTTGCCTCCCGTGACGTGGCAGGCGAGGTCGCAGGCCGCCTTCGCGGCGCCGGTGATGATCGCCGACGAGATTCCGTGCCCGGTGACGTCGCCGATGAGCGTGAGGACGCGCCCCTCGGGCAGATCGTAGACGGCCCACCAGTCTCCGCCGCACTCCGACGCGGGCTGGAAGTGCCCCGCGATGCGGACGAACTTGCGCTCGAGGATACTCTCTGCAGGCACGAGGAGGCTCTGGACGACGCGCGCGACTTCGAGCTCCTTCTTGATCGACGCCTTCTCCGCGGTCTCCGAGAGCAGGTGGATCAGCTGGTCTGCGAGGCGGACGAGGTTCGTGCGGATCCCGGAGATCTGCGTGCTGTCCGAGTCCTTTTCTTCGCTGAAGAGCGACTGGAGACGCGCCGAGAACTCGCGCTTCGCGACCTCGAGGCCGCCCGCGATGTCTCGGTTCGACGTCGTCTCGACCTGCACGATGCCGCCGAAGAGCCCGAGCGCCTCGCTGATCGCGTCGACGACGGCGCTCAGCTGATCACGCTGCCCCTCGACGCGGCGGCGGAGGTCCTCCATCTCGGTCGTCGACAGCTCGATCGATCGCGTGAGGAGAGCGCGGTCGTCGTTCAGGTGCCGGTAGTAGTCGTTCACCGCGCCGAGGAACTTCGTCCAGGCCTCGCCCTCGGGAACGGACGAAGGATCCGTGAGCCCGGCCTTCTTGAGCTGCCTCAGGAGGACGGGGTCGAGGTTCGCGAGGCTCGTCTTGATGCTCATGGCGCTGTCGGTCACCTCGTCGGCTCACGCTGTGCGTTTACCGCAACATCCAAAGGTCGCGGGCTGCGCGTCACGTAGCAAGCCCCAACCGCGCGCCCGCCGCGTTTTCGTGGGACGGCGTGCTGCGAGCGGGGAGCGATGACCTACTCCTCCTCTTCCGGCGCCATCGAAGCGCAGCACGAGGGAGCCCCGCTCTTAAAGCGCGCTTACAAACGTCGTCAGGCGAGCGCATGCCGATCCCACGACCGGTCGACCGGCAAATGGCAGAAGGCCCCGCGCTGCGACGCGCGAGGCCTTCGGTGCGGCACCGGGGAGCGCCGCCGTTCAGATGTCGTAGTAGAGGAAGAACTCGTGCGGGGTGGGCCGCATGCGGATCGGGTTGAGCTCCTTCGTCCGCTTGTAGTCGAGCCACTCGTGGATCGCGTCCTTCGTGAAGACGTCGCCGCGGAGGAGGAACTCGTGGTCCTTCTCGAGCGCGTCGAGCGCCTCTTCGAGGCTGCCCGGCATGTGCGGGACGTTCTTCAGCTCCTCGGGGCTGAGCGCGTAGATGTCCTTGTCGAGCGGGTCACCCGGATCGATCTTGTTCTGGATGCCGTCGAGACCGGCGAGCATCATCGCGCTGAACGCGAGGTAGGGGTTGCAGCTCGGATCCGGGAAGCGGACCTCGATCCGGCGCGTCTTCGGCGACGGGCCCGTGATCGGGATGCGGACGGACGCGGAGCGGTTGCGGCTCGAGTAGGCGAGATTGACCGGCGCCTCGAAGCCGGGGACGAGACGGCGGTAGCTGTTCGTCGTCGGGTTCGTGAACGCGGCGAGCGACTTCGCGTGCTTGATGATGCCGCCGATGTAGTGGAGCGCCATCTGCGAGAGGCCCGCGTAGCCGTCGCCGCCGAAGAGGGGCTTGCCCTCCTTCCAGAGCGACTGGTGCACGTGCATGCCCGAGCCGTTGTCGCCGAAGAGCGGCTTCGGCATGAACGTGACGCTCTTGCCGTGCTTCCGCGCGACGTTCTTGATGACGTACTTGAACCACATCAGCTGGTCACCGCAGGGGAGCAGCCGATTGAACTTCATGCCGATCTCGCACTGACCGCCGGAGGCGACCTCGTGGTGACCGACCTCGACCTCGATCCCGGAGGCCTCGAGCGCCAGCATCATCTCCATGCGGAGGTTCGCGAGCGTGTCGGTCGGCGGGACCGGGAAGTAGCCTTCCTTGTGACGCGTCTTGTAGCCGAGGTTCGGATACTCCTCGCGGCCCGAGTTCCAGGCGCCCTCGACGCTGTCGAGGAAGTAGAAGCCCTCGTTCGGCTTCGAGTGATCGAAGCGGACGTCGTCGAACACGAAGAACTCGGCCTCGGGGCCCATGAACGACGTGTCCGCGATCCCGGTCTGGCGGAGATACGCCTCCGCCTTCCGCGCGATGTGGCGCGGGTCGCGCGAGTAGGGCTGCTTCGTGATCGGGTCGTAGACCGAGCACGTGAGCGAGAGCGTCGGGTGCGCGAAGAACGGGTCGAGCTTCGCGGTCTCCGCGTCCGGGATCATCACCATGTCCGACGCGTTGATCGGCTGCCAACCACGGACGGACGACCCGTCGAACGCGATGCCGTCCTCGAAGAGCGACTCCTCGAGCCGATGCACGGGCAGCGTCGTGTGCTGCCAGACGCCCGGAAAATCGATGAACTTGAGGTCGACGAACTTGACGTCGTTCTTCTGCGCGAGCTCGATGACTTCCTTCGGCTTCATGGCTTCCTCTGGCTCGGGCTCGCGCCTACGGCGTGCCCGCGTTCGGTCTTCAGATGGCGTCCTTGCCCCGTTCGCCGGTACGAATGCGGACCGCTTCCTCGATCGGGCTCACGAAGATCTTCCCGTCACCGATGCGACCCGTCTTGGCGCTCTTCTCGATCGCGTCGAGCACGTCGTGAACGAGGTCGTCGGGAACGACGATCTCGATCTTCACCTTCGGCACGAAGTCGACGACGTAGGCAGAGCCTCGGTAGACCTCCTTCTTGCCGCCGGTACGACCGAAGCCCTTCACCTCGGTCACGGTCATGCCCTGGACGCCGACCTCGCTGAGGGCGTCCTTCACCTCGTCGAGCTTGAAGGGCTTGATGATGGCCTCGATCTTCTTCATGGGCGGGGGACCGTGATGCGGTGAGATGCGTGGAGTGCAGCCTCGGGAGGCGGCGGGGGCACGATGGAACTAGACCTCTCCGGGACTGCCAAGGGCTCTTTTCCACCCCAGCGCGTTTCGCGAACGTTTCGACGCCGACATGATTTTCCGCGCCGCTCCCCGGGGATCGGACGTCGTGTACGATCGCGGTGCCGTGCTCTCGCTCGCGGACCTCGTCCCCACGCCCGTCGAGCGCGTCGAGCTCATGCCGCAGCGCGTTGCGCTCTGGGTGAAGCGCGACGATCGCGTCGCCTCGATCTACGGAGGAAACAAGGTCCGCAAGCTGGAGCACCTGCTCGGCACCGCGCACGACGCGGGCAAGCGGAAGGTTCTGACGGTCGGCGCGGTCGGTAGTCACCAGATCGTGGCGCTCGCGCTCTTCGGCGAGCGGCTCGGCTTCGAGGTGGAAGCGGTCGTCGTCCCGCAGCCCGCGAGCGAGCACGCGCGGACGAACCTCCGCGTCGCGCTCGCGCACGGGCTCCGCGCGATCCCGACGGCGGCGTGGAGCCTCGCGCCGCTCGTCGTCGCCGCGCGGTGGTCCCGGGACGCGGTCTTCGTGCCGCTCGGCGGCTCGAACGTGCGTGGCTCGCTCGGCTTCGTCTCCGCGGCACGCGAGCTCGCGCTGCAGGTGGCCGCGGGCGAGCTCCCGGAGCCGGACGAGATCGTCGTCGCGATGGGCTCCGGCGGAACCGCCGCGGGGCTCGCGGCCGGGCTCGAGCGGGAAGGGCTCCGGACGCGCGTCGTCGGCGTCGCGATCTCGCATCCGACGTCGGCGCTCGGCGTCGCCGCGCGAAGGCTCGCGTTCGCGACGGCACGATCGATCGGGCTCGGCCGCCGTGCGAGCGTCCGCGCAGCGATGCGGATCGAGCTCGAAGCGGGCTACGTCGGACGCGGCTACGGCTTCACGACCGACGCGGGCACGGGCGCGATCGCCGCCGCGGAGCGCGCCGGGCTCGAGCTCGATCCCTCGTACACGTCGAAGGCGTTCGCGGCCGCGATCGCGCGCGCGCGGTCACGGCGCGTCCTCTTCTGGCACACGCTCTCGACCGTGCCCCTGCCGGCGGTCCCGGACGTCCCGCTCCCCCGCGCGCTCGAGCGCCTCCTGCGCTGACCGCTCAGGGCGACTCGGGCGTGGGCTCGGGCGTAGGAGCCGGCTCGGGCGCGGGCGTCGGCTCGGGCGCCGTCGTGGCCGCGGCGCTCGCGGGCGCCGCGGGGAGCTTGCGCGGCGCCGCCTTCCGCGGTGCCGGCTTCGGCTTCGCGCTCGGCGCTTCCGGCAGCTGCGCGGGAGAGAGGACGCTCGCTTCACTCGACGGCTTCGGCGCGGCCCTCGCGGCCTCGTGCTCGGTCGTGGCCGCCGGCGGCTCGACCGGCGCCGTGGCGGTCGCCACCGTCGTCGCGACCGCCGGCGTCGCGCTCGGCGGCGGCGGCATCTCGTTGCGCTGGCTCGCGTGCCGGCCGAGGTAGAACCCGCCGAACGAGAAGGCGACGAGCGTCGCGAGGATGGCCGCGAACGCGATGTAGCGCCGGCGTTCGGCGCGATGCGCGAGCTGCACGTCACGCTCGGTATCGGGCGCCCGCGGGAGCGGGTCGATGACCGGCGGCGTCGCCGGCATCGCGACGCCGCCCGCCGACGACGAAGGCGTCGGGTTGACGACCGGCGCGTTGTACGGACGCGTCGTGATCCCGGAGTGCGAGCGGACCGCGACCGGCGCTGCTTCCTCACCCGGATCGCTGAGGCGCACCTTGGTCGCGACGCCCGTGTCGCTCGGGAGCTCCTCGTTCGACTTCGGCGGCTCGGGAACGGTCTTGTGCGAGTCCGTCGCGGGCGGGCTCGAAGCGATCGCCGCTGCCTGCGACGTGAGCAGCGCAGCGGCCTGACCGCTCGAGAGCGCCGAGTTGTTGCCGGACGAGACGCCGGGCGGTCGCGACGGGCTCTCGCCGCTCACGCGGAACCCGGTTGCGGTGAAGATCTCCGTCTCGCCCGTCGCGTCGATCGCGGCGGCGGCCTGCGAGACGATGACGGCGGTGTGACGGCCCGTTCCGTCGGGGAGAACGGCGGGATAGGCCTCGAGGAGGCGCTTCGTGACCGTGTCCGCGTCGCGGATCCGCGCGTCGCGGTCGTGGACGAGCATCGCGTCGACCACGGCGCAGATCTCGGCGGGCACCCAGGGCGCTGCCGACTTGAGCATCTTCGGTCGCGACGTCAGGATCCCGACGATCGTGCCGTGATAGCTGCCGCGGTCCTGGAACGGCGGCTCGCCCGAGAGCGCTTCGTACATGACGGCTCCGAGCGACCAGATGTCGGCGCGTCCGTCCGTGTCCATCCGGCCTTCGGCCTGCTCGGGGGACATGTAGAGGGGCGTCCCGATCGGGGCGCCCGTTCCGGTGATCCGCGCGCTGCCCTGGTCGACGAGCAGCTTCGAGACGCCGAAGTCGAGCAGCTTGACCAGCAGCTGGCCGTTGTCGCGCGACGTGAGGAACACGTTCGCCGGCTTCAGGTCACGGTGGATGACGCCGGCGGCATGCGCCTTCGCGAGCCCGCGCGCGATCTGGTGACCGACCATGACCGCCGTGTTCACGTCGAGGCGTCCGTCGCGCTCGAGGCGGGTCTGGAGGTCCTCGCCCGCGAGGTGCTCCATGACCATGTAGAGCCCGAC
>JBDHVE010000283.1:0-6447 GCA_039809485.1 Polyangiaceae bacterium
ACTCGAGCCTCTTTCGCGAGACGTTCGCCGACGTCGGCGGGCCACTCTACTCGCTCGACTGGATCCCCGCGCCGGAGCGCGCACGCCGCGCGCACCGTGACCTCGGAGGCATGGGCCGCTTCGCGGACCTTCGCAACCTCCTCGTCGCGGAGGTCGCGCGATGATCGCCGACCACGTCCGCGCCGAGATCCGGCGCCTGTTCTTCGCCGAGCACTGGAAGATCGGCACCATCGCCGCGGAGCTCGGCCTGCATCACGACACCGTGCGACACGCGCTCGACACGCGGTCCTTTCACGCCCCCGAGTGCCGCGTGCGCGCCGAGATGCTGGACCCGTACCGCGACTTCATCCACGCGACGCTCGAGAAGCACCCGAAGCTCCGCGCGACGCGCCTCCACGAGATGATCCGCGACCGCGGGTACGCGGGGTCGGTGTGGCCGGTGCGTCGGCTCGTTGCGAGGTCACGACCGAAGCCGCACGAGGCGTACCTTCGCCTCTCGGTGCTGCCCGGCGAGCAGGCGCAGGTCGACTGGGCCTCCTTCGGATCGATCCAGGTTGGCCGCGCCAAGCGCGGCCTCTCCTGTTTCCTCATGGTCCTGTCGTGGTCGCGAGCGCTCTTCGCGCGCTTCTACCTCGACCAGACCACCGAAAGCTTCCTCGCCGGCCACGTCGACGCGTTCGGCGCGTTCGGTGGCGTGCCGCGCACCATCCTCTACGACAACTTGAAGAGCGCGGTCCTCGAGCGGAGCGGCGAGCTCGTCAGGTTCCACCCCCGGATCCTCGAGCTCGCCGGGCACTACCACTTCGCCCCGAAGCCGTGCGCCGTCGCGCGCGGCAACGAGAAGGGCCGCGTCGAGCGCCGCGTGCGCGATCTCCGCGAGGCGTTCTTCGCGGCACGCACGTTCCGATCCCTGGACGACCTCAACGCGCAGCTCGGCGGGTGGATCGACCAGGTGCAGCGCGCAAGGCCGGTGCCGGGCGATGCGGACAAGCGCTCCGTGCGCGATGCGCTCGTCGAGGAGCGCGCGAGGCTGTTGCCGCTTCCGGAGCACGCCATCTCGACGGACACCGTCCGCGCCGTCACCGCGGGCAAGACGCCCTACGTTCGCTTCGACCGCAACGACTACTCGATTCCGCACACCCACGTTCGGCGGTCGCTCTCCGTCGTCGCGTCCGCGACGACGGTCCGGATCCTCGACGGCACGGCCGAGGTCGCTCGACACGTTCGGACCTTCGATGCGGGGCAGCAGGTCGAGGACGAGCGCCACATCAAGGCACTGTCGGAGACGAAGGCGCGCGCGAGAGAGCATCGCGGCCGAAACCGCCTCTTCGCGTCCTGCCCGGCGGCGAAGGACTTCCTCGGCGAGGTCGCCTTGCACGGAGGGCATCTCGGCGGGACGACGTCGCGCCTCCTTCGCCTCATGGACCTGTTTGGGGCGTCTGCGCTCGACGCCGCCATCGCCGATGCTCACCGGCGCGGTGCGTTCCGCGCCGAGTCCGTCGCGCACGTCCTCGATCAGCGGCGGCGCGCGAGCGGCATGAGGCCCGTCGTCGACCACGCGCTCCCCGACGATCCTCGCGTGCGCGATCTCGTCGTCGAGCCGCATCGGCTCGACGCGTACGACCGGCTCGCCAGCCAGGAGGACGCCCATGGCTGACGCCTCTCTGCACGAACGGCTTCGCGCCCTCGGGCTCGTCGCCGCCGCGTCTTCGCTCGACGACATCATCGCGACCGCCACGAAGAAGCGGTGGGGGCCGACGCAGATCCTCGAGCACGTGGCCGACCTCGAGGAGCGGGAGCGCAGCGAGCGAAGCCTGCAGCGAAGGCTCTCGCGAAGCCACCTCGGGAAGTTCAAGCCCATCGCGGACTTCGACTGGGCGTGGCCCTCGAAGGTGGACCGCGCGCTCGTCGAGTCCGCCGTCGGCCTCCACTTCCTCGGCGCCGCGCGGAACATCGTCCTCGTCGCGCCGCAAGGGCTCGGCAAGACGATGATCGCGCAGAACATCGCGCACCAGGCGATCCTCGCCGGCCACTCCGTCCTCTTCACGACCGCCGCGCAGATGCTCCTCGATCTCGGCGCGCAGGAGTCGAGCCGCTCGCTCGAGCGGCGCCTCCGCCACTACGCGAAGCAAAGCCTCCTCGTCGTCGACGAGGTCGGCTACCTCGCCTTCGACAACCGGAACGCAGACCTCCTCTTCCAAGTCGTGAGCCGGCGCTACGAGCGCAAAAGCCTCGTACTCACCACCAACCTCGCGTTCAAGGACTGGCCAACGATTTTCCCCAACGCGACCTGCGCGACAGCCCTCATCGACCGCGTCATCCATCACGCCGACGTGATCAGCATCGAGGGCAAGAGCTACCGCCTGCGCGAAGCCGAGGGCGCGAAGAAGGAGCCGAAGCCGAAGAAGTAGATCGAGGCGAAGCCGGGAGCGCGGCTACGCCGCCCTCCCGGCGCGCTCAGAAATCCGCGGTTCTACGCGCCCGTCAACACGGATGAGCCGTCCCCTCTCTGCTACGCGTCGAACTGCGCGGTCGCGCCCTGCTTCGGCGGCTATGACGAGCGCGTCTGGGGATCGAGAGACGCCGGTGCGCCGCCGCCAGTTGCCGATGCCGGGCCGAAGGATGCCGGAGGCGATGCTTCGATCGCACCTCCTCTCGACCCCGCTTCTCTCTGGGACGTTGTTGTCGTCGATGGTGCGGTGCCAACGACAAAGACCTGGGACGCAGACCTGAGCGCGCCGGACCCGTTCGTCATCGTGACGGTCGGCTACCCGACCGCCCCGAGCCCGAGGACCTCGACGGTTCAGGACCAGTTCGCGCCGTTCTGGAATCAGATCGTCATCTCGGGCGCGACCGCGGCGTCGCTGAAGACCTACCTCGTGTTCACGATGTACGACTCGGACGTGGCCTCCGATGACCTCGTCGGCGCGTGCTCGGTGAGTCTCACCGACGCGGCGTTCTCGTCGACACCGACGCTTCTCACGTTGGCGTGCCCCGCGCAGGTGGCGCCGGCGACGCCAGAGCAGGCGGGCTACTCGCTCCGCTACTACGTTCGCAAGCACCAGTAGGCCCCGTTGCGCAACTTCCCTCGCCGAGCACCGGGAGCTCGGTCCGAGTTCCAGACCACGATGCCGTAGATGTCTGGCTCGATGCAGATGCCGCCGAAGTTCAGCGAGATCCCTCGCCACGTGCCTCCGGTCCGGAGTCGTCGCGGGTGAGCGGAACGGACGCCTTCCAGTGGCTCACGACAAAGTAGGGAACCTCTCGGTACATCGGTACATCGCACTCTCGGTCGACCTGGTCGAAGGGGCTGCCGGCACGGCCCGATCCCAGAAGCGCTGGGGCGAGCTGGAGGACGGAAAGGAAAGCGGGCCTTCTCAAGAAAAGTTGAAGGTCACCCGTCAGGCGGCATCGGACGGCTCAGCGACATGCGGCGGGTACCGGGACCGGCTCGCACGGCTGAGGGAGCCCGCGGCAGGAGAGGTTGTTGTCGACCATCCCGCGCACGTCCGCCTGGTAGCCGACCTTCGCGAAGTTGCAGACTGCCCCCGTGACGTTGAGCACGTTGGGCTGGGCGTACTTCTTCGAGAGCTCCTGGAGCGCGTCGCAGCAAGGTTTGTGGTCCACTGCGCCGGCACTCGACGTGGCGGTGGCGAGGACGGACGCCGCTGGCGCGTCTGCCTTCGCGGGGGCTGCTGCCCGGGTCGGGGGCGAGCTCGGGCGCAACACACGCGCCGGTGGCGCAGCACCATCGGCGGCCGCGTCCCGTTCGACGCCTCGGCCAGGCACGACCGAGGCCGAACTCGGCGCGGCGTCCTCGACGCCGTCGCGTGACGCGAGGAACGGAGCGGCCCCCCTCGCCGGCAGCCCCCTCTCAGCGTTGCCCGTGGGGCCGGCGTCGTGCGTGCGCGGATTCGCCGTCACGCCTGCGAGGATGCCCGCGGCTAGGAGCGTTGCCACCGTCACGAGGATCCAAGCCTTCGGGGAGTTTTTGCGCTGGATCTTCTCGAGCCGCGCGAGAAGCTCCGAGACCGTCGGGATGCGCTCGTAGGGCTCTGGAGCAGACGCCTCCGCGATGAGGCGCTTGAGGGCTGGGGTCGGCTCTGGAACGAGCTTGTGGAGGATGGCGCCAAGCGCGAAGACATCGGTACGCGGACCGACGCGTGCTCCGCACATCTGTTCCGGGGCCATGTACCCGTCGGTCCCGCCCTTCGGCGCCGCCCCGCTGAACGTCGCGAGTCCGAAGTCGCAGACGACGGGGTCGACGCCGTCCCGAAGGAGCACGTTGGTCGGCTTCAAGTCGAGGTGGAGCACGTTGACGGCGTGGGCGGCACGCACCCCTTCGCAGATGCCGCGGAAGATGCGAAGCGCCTCACCGACCGGGATCGGTCCCCGCAGCATGCGCTCATGAAGGGTGCCACCGCGCACGTACTCCATGACGATGACGCGGAAGGGGCCCGCTGACCTGGTGTAGGTGATGCGGCAGACGTTCGGGTGCGCGACGATGCTCCCGTTCCGATACTCCTCGATGGCCTCCGGTGTGAGGACCACGACCTTGAGAGCGACGAGGTAGCCGCTCTCACGGTCGCGTGCCTTGTAGACCGAGCCCTGACCGCCGTGCCCGAGCTCCTCGAGGAGCTCGTACTGGTCCAAGACAACGTCGCCGCTTGCCCACTTCGCGCCAGCGCCGCCGAGGGCGCCGCGCAGCCCCCTCGAGAACTCGGCGGCCCGACGGCACGTCTGGCACTGCTCCGCGTGCAACCGCAGCTCGTCGGACAAGAGCTCGCCGAGCTGGAGGCATATGCCGACGGCTTCGCAGAGCGACGGTTCGGAGGTCACGGCCCCTTGATGCCTAAGGCTTCGAGCGCCTTCTGGAGACGGTCTCGCGCACGCACGATGCGTTGGGCCACGGTGTTCGGGGCGACCCCGCGCTCGCGCGCGATGTCGACGGCCTTCTTTCCCTCGCGATAGTGCAGGACGAGCAGCTCACGGTCGTCGGGGTCGAGCTCGTGGAGCATCTTCCGGACGAGGTGCTCGAGCTCCGCGCGTGCGAGCTCGCGGCTCGGGCGCTGGTGCGAAGGCGCCTGCATGAACACCGTCGAGATCACGTTCGAGAGTGCCTCACGCTCACGATCATGCCCAGCACGGAGGATGTCCTTCGCCTTGTACTCGGCGATGCGGAGTAGGAACGTCTTGAACGAGGACTCGCCGCGGAAGTTCGCGAGGGCCCGTGGGACGGCGTCCCACGTGGCGGCGAACACCTCGTCGACTCTCGCTGCGGGCACCCGACGCCGGGCCAGGGCGTACACGTCCTCCTTGTAGGCAGCGAACATGGCCTCGAGGACCGGATGGAACTTGGCCAGTTCGTCGCCCGGAAGCTCGAGGGCCTCGGCCAGCACCTTGCGGAGCTCGTCCTCCGCCACGCTTGGTCCGGGCATCCCATGGAGCCTCGGAAGATCTAGGGAATCGGTCAACGAAGAAAAAGTGAACGGCCCGGTGTCATGTTCGGGCGCGTCGTCTCGACCCTCCTCGTGAGGGGAATCAGCTCCCCCGCGATAGCCGCAGAAACACAAGCGATTGAGCCGTCGCCCGTCGGCCCCGAGCTTCAGCCGGGGATGTAGCGGGCGATATCCCCGGCCCAGCCCGAGCGCCCGAGCGGAGAGCTCGTGGCGCCACGGACGGGTCTTGCCTGAACACGAGGAGGAACCCGATGACGAACACGAAGAAGAACGCGGAGGCCACTTTGAGCCCGGCGTTCAAGGACACGATCGAGTCGATCCGCAAGGCGCTCGCGTCGGCGTCCAAGAAGGACCTGATGAGCAAGTACGAGGTCGGCGCCAAGGTCGAGGAGGTCCGGACGCGCGATGCCGATGAGAAGTACGGCGAGCGCGCCGTCGAAACGATCGCGAAGGCCGTCCGGCTCACGGCGAGTCGCCTCTACCAGTTCGCCGACGTGAGCCGTACGTGGACCCCGGAGCAGTTCGCTGACGTGTCTTCGCGGGCGGCTGCGAAGGGGCTCGGCTTCTCCCACTTCCACGAACTCGCGCACAAGGACCACGCCGCTCACCGCGACGAGCTCGTCGAGGAAGCGATCAAGGAGCGGTTGAAGCTGAGCGAGCTCCGGGCACGGCGGGGCGCGCGCGCGACGAAGCCCACCGACATCCTCGAGCGGCTCGCCACCGAGGGCCCCACCGACGAGCTCCGGAACGCCATCGAGGCCGAGGTCCACAAGCTGCACCGGCGCCACGAGGAGCTCGCGCGTCGGCTCGAGGATCTCGAGGCCGCCCGTAGTGCGTGGTCGAAGCCGGCGAGCTCGGCGGAGGACGTCAGCTCGCAGCTTGGAAAGGCGGCGGAGTGATGGCGCTCCGCAAGAAGAAGCTCGCACCGAAGAAGAACATGGACGGCCGTTGGAGAGTCGCCGTTCACGAGGCCGGGCACGCTGTCGCC
>JBDHVE010000284.1:0-6338 GCA_039809485.1 Polyangiaceae bacterium
CTAGTTCGAGCAGCGCCCGGCGGCGAGGCCGGCGAACTCGGGCGAAGCGACCACGCCGTCGACGAGCTGGGCGAAGGTCCCCATCTTCCCGAGGAACGCGAGCGCGTTGGCGCGCCCCTCCGGGTCTGGCGCGCGCGAGAGGCCGGCGCGGTAGAGCGCGTCGACCTTCGCCTCCGGGTCGAGGTTCCGCGCCTCGAGCTCCGGCGAGGTGAGGATCCCCTTCAGCACGGCGCCGAGGGTCGCCGCGCTGCATCCGCCGCGATCGATCGCCGTGAGCCAGCCTTCGTGACCGACGACGTCGACGTCACGGTTGAGCGCGGCCTGGTAGACGCTGCGGAGCCAGGTGCTCGGGGGTCCGGGAATCGCGAAGCCCTGCGTACCCGCGACGGCCACGTTCGCGCGCGCGCACACGTCGGGCAGCACGGTCGAGATGCTCCCGCAGCGGTAGAGCGGGAGGAGCCCCGTCGCCGCGTTCCTGTATGCGAAACCAAGCGCCCTGCCCGCGCCCTTGCCCTCGCACGCCGCGTCGGTCGAGACGAACGTGCCGCACGCGAAGAGCGCGACGCCGTCCGCCGGCGCGGCCGACGGCACGCGGAAGGCGATCGGCTTGTTCGGATCGAGGTCCTTCCGCACGTCGACGGTCGCGGTCGCGGCCGGTGTCTGCGTCGGAGCCTGCGCCGCGCCGTACGCGCAGCGGAGCCCGAGCGAGCCGTAGGTCCGATCGACGGGGTAGTTGCCGAAGGTGGACGTGTTCTCCGCGGGATGGCCTTCCCACGAGCCGCCTCGCACCGTCGTCGTGAGGTCGACGTTCCCGCTGTCGGTCCACTCGACGAGGTTGCCGCCCATGTCCTGGTGCCCCCATCGCGCCCGGTCGCCTGCTTTCCGGCCCGGCGGCGCGATGTGGTACGCGTTCATCCCGTTGCCGAAGAACGGGAAGTCCTCCGGCCACGTGAAGCTCGCCGTGTTCTTCTCGAAGTCGGTGACGAGCTTGTCGCGCGAGTAGTCGCTCCCCCACGGGTACTTCCGGAGCTCTTCGCCCCCCATCGCGGCGTAGGCCCACTCGTCGGGCGAGGGCAGCCTTCCCCCGTCCCAGGCGCAGAAGGCAGCGGCGATGTGGAAGCTCGTGCAGTTGATCGGCTTCTGGAGGAGGCGCTCCGGTCGGGCGTCGGCGCGGATGTCGGCCGCGCGCGCGTTCTGGTCCGTGATGAGACCGTCGACGGCCTGCTCGATGTCGGGCGACGGCCACGTGAGCGCGCCGTACTCGCGCACGTTGCTCCGGTTCGTGCACGCGGGACCGAGCGCCGTGTCGACCTCGGCCCGCGACGCGGGGAGCTTCGCCGTCCAGCTCGGCTTCCAGCCGGGCCAGTTCCCGTCCTCCGCCGCTTTCCGGAGGTTGCCGCCCGTCGCCGCGACGAACGCAGCGAACCGGCCGGAGGTGACCTCGTAGACGCCGAGGTCGAACGCGCGGACCTCGATCGTTCCTGCGCGCCCCGCCGGGACGCGCGCGACCTTGCAGCAGTCGTCGCCTCCGTTCGCGCCGCACGTCTTGATTCCGGCGCCGTTCCCGGCCGCGCACGATCTCGGCGCGGCGGCGGCGACGGGCTGCCCGTTGTCGAGCGGGCGGAGGCTCGACGTCTGGAGGTCACCGCCGGAAGGTGCCGCCGCGAGATCGGGCGCGTGCACTTCGTCGTGCACCGCGCAGGTCGCGAGCGGGCTGTCGAGCAGCTGGGCCGCCGCGCCCGGCGCGCAGACGTCACCCTGCTTCGTCGCTCCTTCCGGCGCCGGCGGTGGCACCCAGTCGGGCACCGTCACGGCGCACGCGCCGAGGAGCAGCCCGAACATCGTCAGGCTCGCGAGGCGAAGCGGTCGTTCGTTCATGCGTGACCTCCGCCCGGCCGTGTCGCAAGCAACAGGCCGAACGGAAAATTGTCGTGAGACGCGAATTGAACGTCGTCATCTCCGCGGAATCACGTGTCGCGCACATGCCCGCACGAAACGATCGATCGCGAGGCGTGTGCGATCCGAGGCGGATCGTCGAAGCCTCTCGCGCGAGCGCGTTTCAGAGGTGGTGATCGCCCGCGGCCTCGGGTTGGTAGAGGAGCTTCTCGATCGTATACGCGCGCGGCTTGCCGTGTCCGCCCGGGATCGTCACGCGCGTCCCGACGGTTTGCCCGAGGAGCGCTTCGCCGAGCGGCGCGATCACCGACACACGGCCGCTCTCCGAGGCCGCGTCCCACGGGTACACGATCGTCACCTCGCGCGTGTCCCCCGAAGCATCGCGGAGCACGAGCTTCGTGTTCATCGTGACGAGCTCGGGACCGACCTCTTCGCTCGCGACGACGTGCGCGCGCTCGAGCGTGCGACGGAGCGCATCGGTCGCTTCGCCGTCGACCGCTTCGAAGAGGGACGCGACCTTGCCGAGCCGGACGACGTCCTGCCGCGGGACGACCGGCGCGCCGGCGGCCCTCGCCTTCGGACGGAGCGCCGGACGCTTTCCTTTCGCCGCGCGCGGAGGCACCTCGGCCGTGACCCCGGCCTCCACGTCCCCGATTTCGCCGTCGCGGAGAAGCGCCGCCGACCACGGCGGCGCCTTCCACTCGGCGACGAGCAGATCGAGGAACGCACGCACCTTCGCCGGCACGAGTCGCGCGTGCGGCGTCAACGCGAGGACGGAGAGCTCGGCGTCGACGTCGTTCTCGAGCACCTCGACGAGCGTCCCTTCGTCGAGCGCGTCCGCGACGAGGCTCACCGGAACAGCGGCGATCCCGAGCCCCGCGGCGGCCGACTCCCGGACGAATCCGTCCTCGTCGGCCGCGAGCTGCGCGGTACCGCCGAAGAGGAGCGGTCCTTCCGCCGTGCGGAAGCGGAGGGGCGCGGCCGCACGACGCGAGACGATGTCGTGGTGCACGAGGTCCTGCGGGCGCCACGGGATCCCGCGGATGCGGAGATAGGTCGGCGATGCGCAGAGGACGAGCCGATCCGCGGCGAGCTTGCGGACGAGGAGCTCGGAGTCCTCGAGCCGCGAGGCGATCCGGAGCGACACGTCCGAGCCGTCCTCGAGCGGGTCGGACGCGCGCGACTCGAGGTGGAGCTCGACCCGCACCGCCGGGTGCCGCTTCAGGAAGCTCGCGAGCGGAGACGGCAGATAGCGCGACGCGAAGGCAGGGGGCGCGCTGATCCGGAGCAGTCCCTGCGGCTGATCGGAGGAACCCTCGAGCGCAGACGTGACCTCGTTGGCCTCCGCGATCACGCGCGCACAGCGCTCGTAGAAGCGGACGCCGTCGGTCGTGAGCGCGATCCGGCGCGTCGTCCGATGGAGCAGCCTCGCCCCGAGCCGCTCTTCGAGCTTCGCGATTCGCGAGCTCACGACCGACTTCGACATCCCGAGCTCGCGTGCGGCCGCGGTGAAGGACCGCTGCTCCACGACGCGCACGAACAAGGCCATCGCGACGAGGTCGTCTGGCGAGGCGCTCACAATGTTCTCCTAACAGAACAGTGTAGCCGCGGGAACCGCCCTTCCTCGACGCCAGGGTGCGGTCTACACCCAAGAATGATGAGTCGAGCGGCGAGCAGATGGCGCCGCGTGGTGATGCACGTCCTCGGGATCGCGTGGCTCGTCCTCGCGGGCGTGGCCTTGCTCGTGCTCGCTCACGTCGCGGGCCGATCGGCGGGTAGACGCTGGACGGTCCACCCGTCGCGCGACCCCGCGCACGAGCTCCGTCGCGAGCTACCGCGTGGCCGTCAGCAGGAACCCCGCGACGAAAGCGACTCCCCAGATCGGAAGGACCAAGCGAACGAGAGCGTTGTTCATGGCGGCGCTGCTCGACCTGCGAAGCAATGAGCGCGCCCGCGCTCGGAGGCTCGGTCGAGCTCGACGGGTATAAGCGAATCTCGCCCGGATCGGCCAAGATCGTGCGGACGAAATCGAGGCGCCGAGCACGCCGGCCCGCACCGCGTGCCGAGCACCACGACAGCGATGTCATGGGGGATCCGACCCGCGCGCTGGCCTGGACGTGAGGTCGCGGGCGGACCTCTAGGACGAGGCGCCGCACTCGCCCTCGAGAGCGTCCAGCTCCTCGGCGAGGACCGCATCCGCGCGCTCGACCATCGCGGCGGCGCGGAGCCGGCGCCAGACGACCACGAGCCCGAAGACGAGGAAGGCGGCTACGAGAGCGACCGGCAGGAGGACGCGGCGAGGCTCTGCCGGCGCGGGCTCCCGAGGCCTCGAGACCTCTACCGCCGTCATCGCGCCAGCCGGTCGATGCCGCCGCTCAGCACCGTGCCGCCCGGGATGATCGGCGCCGCGACGGCGGCGAGCTGGACGAGGGTCGCGAGCTGCATGAGGAGCGTGACCGCGACCGGAACGAGCACCGTCCGCCGCGGCGCCCCTTCCGGGAGACGTCGGAGCACGCCGCGGACGAAGAGGACGACCGCGGTCGCCATCGCGAGGACGGCGGATCCGACGCCGAGCATCGGCCCCGCCCACGCGCTCGAGTGCTCGTAGAGCGCGACGAGCGGCGCGAGGACGAGGAGCACCATCGTCCCACCGAAGATCGCGCCGGCGAAGCCGAGCGCGAGATCCGACCCGCGCACCGTGGGGCCGACGACGCGCCACGCGAGGACGCCCGCCGGAGCGGCGAAAGCGCAGGAGAGGAGGACGACCATCGGGACCTTGTACGCGTTCGCGAGGGCGAACGGGATCGAGCTGCTCCCCACCGCGAAGCCCCATGCGGCGGCGAACGCGAGCGACGCGAGCAAGGCGAGGAGGGCGAGCTCGAGCCGGCGTGAGCGGCCGCTGTCGGCGTGGGGAATCGGTCTTCCGCAGGCGATGTCGAGGATCGTGACGAGGCTGTTCATGCCCTGCGATCTAGGAAGGCGACGTGGCGGTCTCCTGGACGACGCGTGATTGTTCGACGGAGGGGGGGTGAATCGGATGTGGAAGCCGCGCCGCGGGGAGCTCGACGTGGAACACGGCGCCGCTCCCCTCCGGAGAGCGCGCTTCGATCGTCCCACCGTGCGCTTCGACGACCGCCTTCACGAGCGCGAGGCCGAGCCCGGTGCCGCCGGTGAGCGCGGCCGCGCCTTCGCCCGCGCACGCGCGCGTCGTGAAGAAGCGGTCGAAGACGTGCGGGAGGTCTGCGCGCGCGATCCCCGGTCCCGTGTCCACGACGTCGAGGGTGACGACGGCGCCGCGTCGGGCGACGGCGACGCGCACCGCGGGCGTCGGCCCGAGCGCGGCGTAGGAGACGGCGTTGTCGAGCAGGTTGCGGACGACGGACTCGATCCGGCCCGGCGCCGCGAGCACGATCGCCTCCTCCGCGGTGACGTCGATCGGGACCGTGGTCGTCTCCGCGGTCGCGACGCCGCGCGCGACGGCGGCGAGATCGACGGGCACGCGCTCTTCGCCGCGGAGCCCGGCCTCGGCGCGCGCGAGGTCGAGGAACTGCGAGACGAGGTGATCGAGGCGCGAGCTCGAGGCCTCGAGGATGCGCGCGATTCGCGCGACGCGAGCGGGGTCGGCGTCGCCGGAGGAGAGGCTCTCGGCGCAGGCGCGGATCGCGGCAGCGGGGTTCTTGATCTCGTGCGCGAGGTCCGCGACGAACGCCTGGTGCTCGTCCTTCTTCGCCGCGACGGACGCGAGCAGGTGGTTGAACGCTTCGGCGAGATCGGCGATCTCGCCGGCGCGCGCGGGCGCGAGATCGGCGCGAACGTTCGCCTCGTGCGCCTTGTCGAGGACCCGCGCGCGGAGCGTCTCGATCGGCGCGACCATCCGCCTGCCCATCCACCACGAGAAGACGAGCGCGATCGGCAGCATCGCGACGGAGAGGCGCGCGAGGTGATAGCGGAGGTCGTAGAGCGCACGCGCGGCACGACGTGAGGACTCCTGGACGTAGACGACGACGGGCTCGCCCTCGAGCCACGAGGCCTCGGCCGCGTGACAGACGAGGAGCTTGCCCGAGGGCGCGCTCCGGCAGCCGGTCACCGGCAATGGCGCGTCCGAGAGGCGCGCGGCGTCGACTTCGGGTCGTTCCAGCACCGGAGGGAGGGACGCGTCGAGCTCGCGGAGCGTCGGCGCACCGTCCGCACCGAAGAAGAGCGTCCCGATCCGATGCACGACGTCGTCGCCGTCGTCGCGGTCGACGTCGAGCGCGGTTCGCCCGGACGGACGGAGAACGCGCACGCGGGCCGTATGCCGGAAAGCGATCGCGTCGAGGCGGTCCTCGAGCTCGCGCGGGCTCCCGCCCTCGGAGAGCGCAGCGTGAACCTCCGCGGCGGTCGTCGCCGCGCTCGCGCGAAGGCTTCCGCCGATGTCTCGCTCGAGGAGGCTCCAGCCGGCG
>JBDHVE010000285.1:0-6301 GCA_039809485.1 Polyangiaceae bacterium
CCGCCGCGCGCCTCGTCGGCGAGCCGCGTCGCGAGCCCGAGGTCGATCAACGTCGCGCCGCGCGCCTCGGCCACGTCGCGCGTCGGTGGGCCGGACGCGACGAGCACGTTCGCCGGCTTCACGTCGCCGTGACGGACGCCCGCCGCGTGCAGCTCCTCGAGACCGCGCGCGACCCCGTGCGCGACGACGAGCGCGAGCGCTTCGCGTCCGGCGCCGTCCCGACCTCGCGCCGCTTCGAGGACGGGCGCACCCTCGACCCACGTCGTCGCGAGGAACGCGCGTCCCGCGAGATCGCCGGCGGGCACGACGCCGACGTCGACGAGCGAGGGTCCCCAGCGCCGGTCTACACTGGCGAGCACGGCCGCCTCGCGCCCGAGCCAGTCGACGCCGGCCTTCGCGACCTTGAGCGCGACCTCCCCGCGTCCCTCGGCGCGCGCGCGGTAGACGACGCTGCTCGCGCCCTCGCCGATCGGCGCTCCGAGGTGCCACCCCGCTGCCAACATCGGTGGCTCCTGCGCGCGCGCTCGGCTCACCTGGACATCAAAGCGCGAACGCGGCGCCCGTCAACCACGTTGACAGAAGCCGCGTCGACGGAGCCGTTCGTGTGCGGAGGATCAGAAGCCGGGAGGCGGACCGTAGCCGCCGCCGCCGCCGGGCGGGCCGAAACCGCCGCCGCCCGGAGGCGGACCGTAGCCACCGCCGCCCGGAGGCGGACCGCCGAAGCCGCCGGGACCACCCGGAGGAGGACCACCGAAGCCGCCCGGACCGGGCGGCGGACCCCAGGGTCCGGTCGGCGACGCGCCGAAGGCGGTCGGGCCCGCGGCCGTCCCGGAGAGGCGCGTGTAGATGACCATGTACCCGAGCTCGATGATCGCGGCGGCCGGCAGGATGCCGACGCAGCACGCGATCATGCCGCCGAGGGCGACGAGGATGCCGAGGAGGAAGTAGACGAGGATCTGGCCCTTGTGGCCCGTGGTCGCCTCCCAGCTCGCCTTCATCGCCTCGATCGGCCCGAGGCCCTGGTCGATGACGTAGTAGGACGACAGGGAGAGGCCGAGGGCGAGGATTGCGCCCGGCACGATGAAGAGGACGAAGCCGAGCGCGATCGCGAACGACTTGAGGAACGCGAGCGCGAGGAACGAGAGGAAGCGCCCGTTCCCGCCCGCGCTGAAGAGCTGGGAGAACTGGACCGTCCCCGTCCGGCCCGCATCGAGGACGGTCCGCGTCAGGCCGGCGGCGAAGAACTCCTGGACGAGCCAGCCGACGATCGAGAACGGGATCGACACGAAGATCATCTGTTGCGCGTCGATCGCCCCCGTCTGCGCGAGCACGTTCGGAACCTGGCCCGGCAGCGCTCCGAGGAACGTCATGATGACGACGGCGCCGACGAGCGGCCCCCAGTTCCCCTTGAACAGCTCCCACGCGACGCGAAGGGCGTCGCTGGGATCCCAGGGCTGCGGCTCACCGCGGACAGGCGTGGACGTGCGATACGGATCGGGCGGCTGAGGAGCCGCGTACGGGTTCTGGTACATGCGTCGCTCTCGGGGTGGCGCTCGAGCTCAGAACTTGATGCCGTTCTCGGCCCGGTGTCTCCACCACTGATACGCGAAGTAGGCCGCGGGAACAGCTGCAACGACACCCGCGACCGGAGCGATGAGCACTCCCGCTGCGACGGCGCCCGCCGTGGTCGCGCCCGCGACGGCACCCTTCTTCCGGGACTCCGACAGCACTTCCGTGCGCGTCTTGCTCATGGCCCGATCAGCGTAAGGCCCACGCGGAACACGTGCAACCGATGAGCTGGTCGGTATAATTCGCCCCGGAACCGTCGGAAGACGCGCCCCACGCGCCGCGTAGAACGCGGCTCGCCAGAAGGGACGCGTGCTGGCCATTCTCGAGTCCGAGGAGAGCTTCCATGAAACGATCGACCGCGGCTCTGGCGACGTTCTTCGCGATGGCGGCCCTGGGCGTGACCTCCTTCGCTGCAGGCTGCGGCTCGGAGACCGACGAGGGGGGCGACGGCGGCTATCCGTTCGACCCGAGCAACCCGCTCGGCTTCGGTGACGCGGGCAACACGAACGGCGACGCCAAGCCGTGCACGGGGCTCTGTCTCCAACAGAAGCAGTGCACCGGCGGGACGACGACGACGCTGTCGGGCACGGTGAAGGACCCGGCCGGCAAGGTCCCTCTCTACAACGTGCTCGTCTACGTGCCGAACGCGCCGGTCCAGCCGATCACGACGGGCGCCTCCTGTGACCGCTGCGGGAGCGTCTCCGGTGACCCGCTCGTCACCGCGCTCACCGACGCGAAGGGTCAGTTCAAGCTCGAGAACGTCCCGGTCGGGAAGGACATCCCGCTCGTCGTGCAGATCGGCAAGTGGCGTCGGCAGATCACGATCCCGAACGTGCCCGAGTGCACGGACACGCCGCTCGCGGACGACCAGATCCGGATGCCGCGCAACAAGGCAGAGGGCGACCTCCCGCAGATGGCGATCGCGACGGGTCAGGCCGACCCGTTCGAGTGCCTCCTCACCAAGATGGGGATCGACCTCGCCGAGTTCACCCGCGACACCGCCGACGGGCGCGTCCACTTCTTCCGCGAGAACGGCGTCGACACGCAGCCGGCGTCTCCCGCCGCGAACACGCTCTACAACGACCTCGGGAAGATGAAGAAGTACGACATCATCTTCCTCCCGTGCGAGGGCGACGAGCGCGACAAGCCCGCCACGGCGGACAAGAACCTCGTCGACTACACGAGCGCCGGCGGACGCGTCTTCACCACGCACTACGGCTACGCGTGGCTCGCGCCGAACCTCGGCGCCGACCCGTTCCCGACGACGGGCAAATGGCAGCCCGAGCAGACGAACATCGGCGACAACAACCTCCTCACCGCCGTCGTGAACCAGGGCTTCCCGAAGGGGAAGGCGTTCGCGGAGTGGCTCGTCAACGTGAACGCGTCGAAGGTGCCGGGCGAGATCGAGCTGATCGAGTCGCGCCACGATCTGAACGAGGGCAACGACCCGCCGTCGACGACCTGGATGACGACGTCGGAGTTCCCCGGTCCGAACAACAAGGCGACGATGCACATCACCTTCAACACGCCGATCGGCGTGCCGGACGAGCAGCAGTGCGGTCGCGTCGTCTTCAGCGACTTCCACGTGTCGGCGACGGCGCAGAACAAGGGCCAGCCGTTCCCGGCGTCCTGCAAGTCGGGCGACCTGAGCGATCAGGAGAAGGCGCTCGAGTTCATGCTGTTCGACTTGTCGTCCTGCATCCAGAGCGACAAGGCCGCGCCGACGCCGCCCGCCGTCGTGAAGTGACGTGACCGCCCGCGCGCGCACGCTGCTCCTCGTGGCGTGCGCGACGTTCGCGTGCCGCGCGCCGGCGAAGAACGCCGATGCCGTCGACGCGAGCCCTCCTCCGCCACGCGCGGCGGAGGACGCGGCGGCGGCAGCGCCGGCCGTCGTCGACGCCGGGCCGCGGCTGCGGGCATCGTCGGAGGTCGGCCCGTTCGAGCTGCCGTTCGCGCCGAAGCGCAACGTCTACTACGTCCGGTCCGCGAGAGAGGGACGCGCCCGCCTCCTCGCGAACCTGCACGGCGTGTGCAACCCACCCGGGTACGCGTGCGGCTACTGGGTGTCGGCCGGATCGAACGCAGGGATCCTCGTCTGCCCGGAGGGCAACGCGCGCTGTGGCGAGGCGCCGACGTGGAAGGAGTCGTTCGTGCAGATGGACGACGACCTCGAGCGCGCGATCGCGACGGTCGACGGTGCGCATCCAGGCGAGATCGACCGCGCGGGCGCGATCCTCACGGGCTTCTCGCTCGGCGCCTACGCGGCCGTCGACATCGCGCTCCGCCATCCGGGACGATGGCCGCACCTGATCCTGACCGAAGCCGACGTTCCGCTCGACGAAGCGAAGCTCCGGAAGGCCGGCGTCCGCGCCGTCGCGCTCCTCGCGGGCGAGAAGGGATCGCAGGTCGCCGGAGCGAGGCGCACGGCCGAGCGCCTCGCGTCGCGCGGGTATCCGATCCAGCTCGTCATCATGCGCGGCGCCGGCCACCACTACTCGTCGGACATCGACGCGCTCATGGCGGACGCGATCGCGTTCGTCCTCGCGGCGCCGGACGTCACCCGCGACGCTTCGCGATGAGCCCTTCGCGCTCGAGCATCGCGCCGAGGCTCCGGAAGACGTCCTCGCGTCCGAACTGGAGCAGGTGACCGCCCGGAATCGAGACGAGCTCGCAGCCGAAGTGCTCCGCGAGCCGCCGCGCGTGCGAAGCGGGCGTGACCTGATCGAACTCGGCGCAAGCGACCAGCGCGCGGGACGACGGAAGCCGGAGCGGACGCGCGAGCGGGCTCACGACCTCGTACGCCTGCTCGAGCGCGGCGCGCTGCGCTTCGGCGCGATCCCCTTCCCCGAGCCGCCCGTGCTCGAACGCGTAGTCCGCGAGCGACGCGAGCGGGATCATCGGCATCACGAAGTCGATGTCGTCGGATACCGTCGCGACGAGCGCAGACGTGTAGCCGCCCAGGCTCGCGCCGACGACGCCGACGTGCACCGCCCCGCGGGCGCGCAGCCAGCGTGCGAGCGCGCGCACGTCGGAGACCGCCTGCCGGAACCCTTCGATCGTCATCCGCGGATCGGAGCTCGGGAACGGCGGTGCCCCGCGCCGTGCGCCGCCGCGCGCCGCATGGAACGGCAGGACCGGCATCGCGACGTCGAGCCCTCGGCGGAGGAGCCACGCGATCGGCCACTGCGGCTCGTCGAGGAGGGGGACGCCGCCCATGTATCCGTGGATCGCGATGACGGCGGAGCGCTCCCTCGCCCGCTGGACGGGACGCGGCGGCACGTGGAGACGCGCGCGGGCAGTGCGGTTCTCGACCGTTGACATGTAGCGCTCCGCGACGGCGCTCGACCACGGCTCGAACGTGCTCGGCCACGTCAGGTCGGAGACGCCGGCGCGCACGTCGCGGACGAGCGGATCGATCGGCGGCGGCTCCGGGAAGAAGCGCGCCGTCTCCGCGACGAGCGACGCCGGGTAGAGGTCACACACCGCCGCGAGCGCGACGATGCGCTCTTCGTGGCTCATCCGGTCGGCACGGGCGCGGTCCTTCGACGAGCGGACGTGCATCGCCGCGACGACGGCGCGGTCGAAGACGCCTGCTGCTTCTCCGAGGACCTTCCGGAACACTCCCTCGACTATGGCACGCTCATTCGACCGTGCCGAGGTCGACGTAGGCCTGGTCCTTCATCACGATGAAGGGCCGCTCCTGGAACACGAGGCCGCCCTTGCCGTCGTGCTCGACGATCTCGAGCTTGCCCATCCCGTAGCCCATCGGTCCGCGCGCGTAGTAGTGCGCCTCGAGGCGGTAGGGCGCGGCGCGCCGCTGCTTCGGGCCGCGGATCGTGAAGCACTCGGGCCCGTAGCCGGTCGTGACGTCGGCGTAGAGCTCGCCGCCGCTCTCGAGCTGCTGCTCTCCGTAGTAGGCGTGGCCGCCGCGCGCGTCGTGGATGTGGAAGTCGACGTCGTTCGCGTCCGTCTCCCAGACGAGCACGAAGCGGAGCGACGGCGCATTCTCGACGACGCCGCCGACCGACCGCACGCGCCCGAGGATCTCCTCGCGACGCGCCGGCTCCGCGGCCGCCCATGCCGCCCCGACGAGGCCGACGTCCTCGGCGAGGATGCGACGCACGCCCTCGAAGCGGCCTTCGTCGTAGCCGCGTCGCATCGAGGCCGCGATCGCGTCGAAGGCCTTCGCGTACTCCTTCTTCTTCAGCAGCGCGAAGGCGAGGAGGCGATGGCTCGCCGGGTGGTCGGGCCGATCGGCAACCGCCTTCGCGTAGGTGTCGATCGCGAGATCGAGCGCGGCCGCGTCCTTCGTCGCGAGCCGATCGAGGCGCTCGCCGGCGAAGCGGCGGAGGTCGGCGCGGTTCGGGAAGAGGTCGATCACCGAGCCGTACGCGCGCGCCGCGAGCTCGGTCTGGTTGCGCGCCTCCGCCGTCTCGCCGAGCGCGACGAGCGCGAGCACGTCGCCAGGCTGCTCGGCGTGCCACGTCCGCGCTTCGTCGAGCGCCTTGTCGGCCTGGCCGGACGCGAGCGCGCTCATCACGGTCGCGAAGCGGCCCTCGTAGGGCGAATCCTTCCCCTTCCCTCCGCGAGCGTCCACGCCGGCGCGGTCCGATGCTTCCTCTTCCGCCAGGGCCAGGCGCGGCGGCGGTGCCGCGGCGACCGTCGCCGGCGGGCGCCGTGCCGGCGGCGAAGCCGCGGCCGGAGCCTCGCTCGCCGGCGGCCCGGCATGCGC
>JBDHVE010000286.1:0-6218 GCA_039809485.1 Polyangiaceae bacterium
CGCGCTCTACGTGATGTCGCCCGACTACCGGACCGTCCGGCGCACGATCAAGCTCTCCGACGAGAGCCGCGAGGACACCGGTCACGCGATCTTCCACTCGAACTCCGGCGGCTTCATCTCGTGCGCCTCGTGCCATCCCGAGGGCGGCGAGGACGCGCGGACCTGGACCTTCGACGTCGGCAAGCGCAGGACGCCGTCGCTCCGCGGGACGGTCGCCCACACCGAGCCGTTCCACTGGAACGGCGATCTCCCCGACCTCCATGCGCTCGTCGAGCACGTGTTCGTCACGCGCATGAGCGGCCCGGAGATCGACGTCCCCCAGGAGAGCGCGCTGAAGGGCTGGCTCTACACGATCCCGGCGCCGAAGCCTCCGTCCGCGACGACCGAAGCCGCGCGGCGCGGCGAGGCCGTCTACCAGGCGCGCGGCTGCGCGAGCTGCCACGGCGGCGCGATGCTCACGAACAACGCGACGATGGACGTCGGTACAGGCATCGCCGTGCAGGTCCCGTCGCTCCGCGGCGTCGGCTGGCGCGCGCCGTTCCTCCACGACGGATGCGCGAAGACGATGAACGATCGCTTCACGCCCTCGTGCGGTGGCACGGGCCACGGCGATGTCGCGAACCTGAGCGCGCAAGAGCGCTCCGACCTCGCGGCGTATCTCGACACGCTCTGAGCTGCGTTCGGCGCTCCGGCCTTCGGCCTCCGCGCCGAACGCGCTCAGAGCCCCTTTTTTCCGTGGGGCACTGCGTGCCCCCTCGTCGGCTTCGCCGACGAGCCTCCCCTGCGTCGCCTTCGGCGAAGCGCGCTTCGCGCGCGGCGCTTGCGTTTCGTCCTCGGCCTTCGGCCTCGGGCGAAACGCTCGCGCGGAAGTGTGGGCGCTTGCGTTTCGTCCTCGGCCTTCGGCCTCGGGCGAAACGCTCGCGGAGAAGTGTGGGCGCTTGCGTCTCGCCTTCGGCCTTCGGCCTCGGGCGAAACGCTCGCGCGGAAGTGTGGGCGCTTGCGTTTCGTCCTCGGCCTTCGGCCTCGGGCGAAACGCTCGCGGAGAAGTGTGGGCGCTTGCGTCTCGCCTTCGGCCTTCGGCCTACGGCTCGACGCTCGCGCCGGGCTGCGCGCGCACGCCGACCCTCAGCGGCGCTTCAGGATTCGCTGCTCGGCGAGCGTCTTGCCGAGCAGCGCGAGGAACGCGGAGTTCGTCGTCAGATAGCGCTTCCAGAGCTTCTTCGGCTCCATCGCGAGGCGCCAGGCCCACTCGAGGCCGGCCTCCTGCATCACCCGCGGTGCGCGCGGGACGAAGCCGCCCATCACGTCGAACGCGCCGCCGACGCCGAGGATCGCCGGCGTCTCGAGCTGGTCACGATGCTCCTCGCACCAGATCTCCTTGAACGGAGCCGGCATCCCGACGAGGAGGAGGTCCGCCTTTGCCTCGCGGATCCCGCGGGCGACCTCGGGCCAGTCCGGCTGCTTGAAGTAGCCGTTCCGGCTGCCGGCGATCCGGACGTGCGGGTACTTCGCGCGGATCACGCGCTCGAGCACGTCGAGGCGCTCCTGCGTCGTGCCGAGGAGGTAGATCGAGAGCCCGCGATCGTTGCCGACCTCGAGGAGCCGCTTCATCAGGTCGACCCCGGAGACCTTCTCGGGCACCGGGCTCCCGAGCCAGCGCGCCGACCAGACGAGGGGCTTGCCGTCGACGACGACGAGGTCGGCCTTCTCGACCGCATTCGCGAGCTTCGGGTCCTCGCGCGCCATCATCAGGATCGCGACGTTGACCGTGATGATGTGGTGGCTCTTCCGCGGCAGCTCCTCGCGCCAGCGGAAGACGAGGTCGACCGTGTCGTCCTCGGTGATCGCGTCGAACGGACAACCGAGCAGCTCGATGCGCTCGGCGGCTTCTTCGTGCGCGACCCTCCGCGCGCTCTGGACGCCGGACGGGACCGGGTCGAGATCCGGGGACGAGGAGCGTTCTTCGCTGGGCAGGGCGGTCATGGCGGCTCTCCTCAGGTCGAGGGCTTCGCGGTTCGGAGGTGCTCGATGATGCGGTCGTTCGCCTTGCCGTCCCCGTACGGATTGTGCGCGCGGCTCATCGACTGGTAGTGGGCCTGGTCGTCGAGCAGGCGGAGCGACTCGGTCACGATCCGCTCGCGGTTCGTGCCGATCAGCTTCGCGGTGCCGGCCTCGACGGCCTCGGGGCGCTCGGTGTCGTTGCGCGTGACGAGGCATGGCTTGCCGAGCGAGGGCGCCTCCTCCTGCACGCCGCCCGAGTCGGTGATGATGAAGTGGGCGCGCTTCTGGAGATAGACGAACGGCAGGTACTCGACCGGATCCACGAGGTGGATGCGCGAGCGGAGCTCCTCCGGCGCCGCGGCGAGGATCGCCTTCACCGGCGCCTGCACGTTCGGGTTCAAGTGGACGGGGTAGAGGATCTCGACGTCGGGGCGCGCGCGCACGATGTCGACGAACGCGTTGCACATGTCCTCGAACGGCTTGCCGAAGCTCTCGCGGCGATGCCCCGTGACGAGGATCATCTTCCGCTTCGCATCGAGCATCGAGAAGCGCTCGTCGAGGGCGGCGCGCGCGGCGTGATCGTCGTCGAGCTTCTTCGAGACCCACAGGAGCGCGTCGACGACGGTGTTGCCCGTCACGTGGACGCGCTCTTCCGGCACGCCTTCGCGGAGGAGCGCCTGCCGCGCGCGCTCGGTCGGCGGGAGGTGGAGGTCGGCGAGCGCGCCGACGAGCTTCCGGTTCATCTCCTCCGGCCACGGCGAGTACTTGTGGCCGGTGCGGAGACCCGCTTCGACGTGACCGACGCTCACCTTCTCGTAGAACGCCGCGAGGGCGGCGACGAAGGCCGTCGTCGTGTCGCCCTGGACGAGGACCCAATCCGGCTTGAACTCACGGAGCACGCCCGTCATCCCGTTCAGGATGCGGCCGGTCATGTCCGCGAGGCCCTGGTTCTGCTGCATCAGATCGAGATCGAAGCGCGGCTTCACGTCGAAGATCGCGAGGACCTGATCGAGCATCGAGCGGTGCTGCGCGGTGACGCACACCTCCGCTTCGAAGTCGGGATGTGCGCGGAGCGCCTTCGCGAGGAGCGCCATCTTGATGGCCTCCGGACGCGTTCCGAACACGACGAGGACCTTGCGCTTGGCCGTGGTCATGGACTCTCGATGGTACACACGGCAATCGCGATCGGCTACGGTCGCTCCGCCCGATGCGCGTCATCCATTTGACGACGGAGTTCCCCTGGCCGGCGACGAGCGGCGGACCCGTACGTACGCTGTCGCAGCTCCGCATCATCGCCTCCCTCCCCGAGGTGACGTCGCTCACGATCGTGAGCGTCACCGAGCAGTCCGTACCTGCTTCCGATGTGCGTGCGTTCGAAGAGGCCGTGAAAAAGCTCTCGGGGCGAGGGAGCGCGCTCACGGTTCGCGTCATCCCGCCCGTCTTCCACCCGATCCACCTCTTCGACTTCAAGCGGTACGTGCCGCGTGTGGTCGCGCTCCGAGCCCTCCGTGGCGTGCCCTACCTGGCCGGGAAGTGGGACTCGCGCGCGCTGCGGAAGGTCCTCCGTGCGGAGCTCAGGCGTGAGGTCGCGGACGTCGTCTACATCGACCACCTCGGGATGGCCCGCTACCTCCCCGATGTCGAGAAGACGCGCCCGTTCGCGCGGAAGGTCCTCGATCAGCACAACGTCGAGAGCGACTTCTTCAAGCAGTTCGCCGAGCAGAAGCGCGGTGCGAAGAAGCTCGTCGCGACCGCGGAGCACCGCGCCGCCGTCGCGTTCGAGAAGCGTGCGCTGAAGGACGTCGATGCCGTCGTCGCGATCTCGAAGGAGGACGCCCGCCACTTCGACGCGCTCGCCGGCGTCCGCGCGCACGTCGTCCCGGTCGTGATGGACTTCGAGCGACGCGAGCGACCCTACCCGGGCAAGCCGCACTTCTGTTACGTCGGCAGCCTCCGCTGGCACCCGAACGTGGCGGGCCTCGACTGGTTCTGTCAGGAGGTCTGGCCGAAGATCCGGAAGCGGGTACCGGACGCGACCTTCGAGATCGCCGGCGTCGGCCTGAAGAAGGACGAGAGCGGCAAGCTCGCCGTCCCCGAGACGTGGAAGGTGCCTGGGGTCGAGACGGTGGGGTTCCTCGAGGATCTCGAGCCGCTCTACCAGCGCTCGCTCGGCATGCTCGCGCCGGTCTTCGGCGGCTCCGGCGTCCGGCTCAAGCTGCTCGAGGGCTTCCGCGCCGGGATGCCGGTCGTGACGACGCCGGACGGCGCCTTCGGCCTCCCGATCCGCGACGGCGAAGAGGCGATGGTGGCGAGCGACCCGGAGGGATTCGCCGAGCGCGTCGAGCGCCTGTCGAAGGACGAGGCGCTCCGGACGCGCGTTCGGGACGGTGGATACGCGTACTTGCAGGCGCACCACTCCCTCGCCGTCGCGCAGGGCGTGATGCGCGACGTCCTCGGGATCGCGCGCTGACGGAAGTTGCGGTATAGCGGCGCGGCCGTGCGTCAGCCCCTCCGCGCCGCCCTCGCCCTCGTCGTCCTCGTCGTGCTCTCGCTCGCTCCGCGCATCGCGCGCGCCGAGCCGGTCGTCGACCTCTACACCGTCGGGCAGGGGAGTTACCTCTACTCGACGTACGGGCACTCGATCCTCTGCGTACGCGAGGCGGCCGCGAAGCCCGCCGCCGGCGAGGGCCAGTGCTACGACTACGGCGTCGCCGCGCGCGAGGACGTCCTCTGGATCCTGTGGTCGTCGCTCCGCGCGCACGCGATTTTCACGCCGGTGAAGATCGACGACCGCTCGCTCGTCGCGTTCTTCGAAGGGCAGGGCCGCTCGATCGAGCGTCAGGTCCTGCCACTCGCGAGCGAGGAGGCGAAGGCGCTCGCGAGCCGCCTCGAGTCCGACGTCGTCTCGCGCTGGTCGTATGCCTACCACCCGTACACGGCGAACTGCGCCTCGCAGCTCCGCGACCGGATCGACGAGGCGACGAAGGGGCGCCTCCGCGCCGGGCTCTCCGATCCGGGCAAGGCGACCTTCCGTCAGCGGATGGAGGGCGGGCTCACCGGGCGCATGTTCGAGCTCGCGGCGCTCGCGCTGATCCTCGGTCCGACGAGCGATCGCGTCCCGAGCGGCTGGGAGGCGATGTACCTGCCGGAGGCGCTGCGTGACGGCGTCGCCGAGCGGCTCGGCGTGAAGGCCGAGCAGCTCGCGGAGCGTCAGGCGGTGCTCCTGCCGACGTCGGCCGCAGCCGGCCGGCTCGCGCTCTTCGCACTCGCGTTCGGGCTCTTCCTCCTCGTCCGCCTCGGCGCGCGGACCTCGCGGCTCCGGATCTCGATCGGCGTCACCGGCGCCGTCCTCGGCGTGCTCGCGCTCGCGATCGACGCGACGGCGCTCGTCTCGACCTGGGCCGAGTTCTCCCGCAACTGGTGCGTCGTCGTGCTCCTGCCGACGGACCTCGCCCTCGGCTTCCTGAAGGGCCGCGTGCTCCGCGACTACGTGAGGGTTCGGTTCGTCATGGCGATCGTCGTCGGCGTGCTCGAGGTCCTCGGTGTCCTCGGCCAGCCGATGCTCGCCGCCGTCGCGCTCGTCGCGTTCCCGATGTCCGGCCTCCTCGGCGCGCTCCGCACCGCGAGCCTCGCGGAGAAGCCGACGGAGACGCCGGCGGCCGAGCCCGCGCGCGCGGCCTGAGGCCGGCCGCGGGCCTGGCCCGGCCACCTCGTGTAGAGCGCAACGATTCGGGATCACGCGCACGGGCTCGTGGCACGCGCGTCGCTCTCCGCGCGCCATGCGTCCAGCTGCCTCTCTCCCCCGGTCCATGCTCGCGCACGCGTTCTCTTCGTTCGCGCGCGAGCGAGGTCGTGCGCTCGTCCGTCGGGGAGCCGTGAGACTGCTGAGACGAGGTCGTGCACATGCCGAGGCCGAGGTCCGCCACGGGAGGCAGGTCGTCCGCGTGGGCGTCCGTTGCGATCGCGACACGGTCCTCGTCGTGTGCGGCTGTCCTCTCTTCCGACTCGGGCTCGACGGTTGCCGCCACTCCTGGGCCGTCCTGACGGTCCTCGCCGAAAGGGGCTTCTTGCCCACGGGCCGCCCGGACAGACGGGGTAGGCGCGCGGTCGGTCCTCGGAGAAAACGGCGAAATTCCGAAGATCACGGCTGAATTCGAACGAGCTGCAGGCTCGTCAGCCGCCGGACGTCATCTTGCCCGACTTCGGGCGACTGCTAT
>JBDHVE010000287.1:0-6190 GCA_039809485.1 Polyangiaceae bacterium
GCGCTCGGTGAGATCTACATGTTCGAGCTGCGCGGCGAGGGGCGCTCGCCCGAGGAGCTGCGCACGATCGTCGAGTGGCAGCTCGGCCCGAAGCTCCGGCAGGTCCCCGGCGTGATCGAGGTCGTCGGCTTCGGCGGCGCGCTGAAGCAGTACCGCATCACGCTCGACCCGGCGCGCCTCGCCGCGCACGGCGTCTCGATCGAGATGGTGAAGGACGCCGTCGAGCGCGACAACCGCGTCGGCGGCGGCGACGACGTCGAGCAGGCGGGCGAGCAGATCGTCCTCCGCGGCGACGCGCGCTTCCGCGGGCTCGAGGACATCGAGTCCACCGTCGTGCGCACCGACGAGTCGGGGATCCCGATCCGGATCGGCCAGCTCGGTGAGGTCGACACCGGGCCCGCGCAACGCCAGGGCGCGATGACGCGTGACGGTCGCGGCGAGATCGTCGGCGGAAGCGTCCTCATGCTGAAGGGGCGCAACAGCCGCGAGGTCGTGGCGGGCGTGAAGGAGGGGATCGCGCACATCGCGCCGTACCTCCCCGCCGGCGTGAAGATCGAGCCGTACTACGACCGCGCCGACTACATCGATCGCGTCCTCGCGACCGTCGCGAAGAACTTGAGCGAAGGCGCGATCATCGTCGTCGTCTGCCTGCTCCTCACGCTGGGGAGCCTCCGTGCGGGCCTCCTCGTCGCCGGCGCGATCCCGTTCGCGATGCTCGTCGGCTTCATCGGGCTCAATGCCGTCGGCTACACCGGCAACGTCATGAGCCTCGGCGCGATCGACTTCGGCATCGTCGTCGAAGGCGCGGTCCTCACCGTCGAGCACGCGATGACGCACGGCGCCTCGATCGCCGACCAGGCGAGACGGCGTCGCGCGATCACCGCCGCGATGGCCGACGTCGCGAAGCCGGCCGTCTTCAGCGTCGTCATCACGATCCTCGTCTTCCTCCCGCTCGTCACGCTCGAGGACGTCGAGGGGAAGATGTTCCGCCCCGTCGTCGTGTCGCTCTGCTTCATGCTCGCGGGCGCGCTGTTCTACGCGCTCGTCCTCGTCCCTGCGATCGGACCGCGCTTCCTCCGCGGGACGGCGGACGCGCGCGAACCGTGGTTGATCCGGAAGGCCCGCGCCGGGTATTCGCCGGCGCTCGACTTCGCGCTCCGGAAGCCGTGGGCGGCGATCGGCAGCGCCTTCGCCTTGACCGCGGTGCTCTTCGCCGCCGGCGCGAGCATGGGCGCCGAGTTCCTCCCGCGCATCTTCGAAGGCGCGTTCGCGCTCGACACCCTGCGTCCGCCGAGCTCGTCGGTCGGCCAGGCCGTCGCGCTCTCGGCCGAGGCGGAGAAGACGCTCAAGGAGGCCCCCGAGGTCGACACCGTCGTGAGCCGCATCGGTCGCCCCGAGGGCGCCGTCGACTTCGCGGGCCCGGAGTCGTCCGACGTCTTCGTCATCCTCAAGCCACGCGACCAGTGGCGGAAGGGAATGACACCGGACAAGCTCGCCGCCGAGCTCTCCGAGAAGCTCGAGCAGCGGGTCCCGGCGACGCTCCACGCGTTCAGCCAGCCGATCGAGATGCGCGTCAACGACATCGTCGCGGGCGCGAAGGGCGACGTCGCGATCAAGGTCTATGGCGACGACCTCACGCAGATGCAGGAGGTCTCGGACCAGATCCGGAAGGCCGTCGCCTCGATCCCGGGTGCCGCCGACACGAAGATGGAGATCGCGACCGGCCTCCCGTCGATCCACGTGAAGGTGAATCGCGACAAGGTGGGTCGCGTCGGCGTCGCTCCCGGGAGCGTGCTCGACGCGCTCGCGATGGCGCGCGCCGGCCTGCCCGTCGGCATCGTGCGCGAGGGCGAGCGCGTCTTCGACCTCGTGCTCCGCATCGGCGGCGAGCACGTCGAGGACGAGCGCGATCTCTCGCGGCTACCCCTCGCCACGAACCACGGCAACCTCGTGCCGCTCGGGATGGTCGCGGACGTGAAGCTGGAGAATACGGTCGTCATCGTCGGTCGCGAGCAGATGAGGCGGCGTCTGATGGTGCAGACGAACGTGCGCGGTCGCGACATGGTCGGCTTCGTCAAGGAAGCGCAGGCCAAGGTCAAGCAGCTGAACATCCCGAAGAACGTCGAAGTCGTCTGGGGCGGCCAGTTCGAGAACTTCAACCGCGCGAAGGCGCGTCTCGCGATGCTCGTGCCGGTCTCGATCGGCGTCATCGCGCTGATGCTCGTGTTCATGTTCCGCAGCGTGCGGCTGATGATCGTGAGCGTCCTGAACCTGCCGTTCGCCGTCGCAGGTGGCGTCATCGCGCTCGTCGCGCGCGGCCTGCCGTTCAGCATCCCCGCCGGTGTCGGCTTCATCGCCCTCTGCGGCGTGTCGGTCATGACGGGCATCGTCATGACCCAGAGCCTGATCGCGATGCCCAAGGAGCCCGACGTCGTCGAACGCGTCCGGAAAGCGTCGCAGGCGGCGTTCCGTGCGCCGCTCAGCACCGCGCTCGTCGCGGCGATCGGCTTCATCCCCGCGGCGCTCGCGAACGGCACGGGCGCCGAGGTCCAGCGGCCGCTCGCCACGGTCGTCATCGGCGGCCTCCTGATCGGCATGTTCGTCTCCATGCTCGCGCTCCCGGCGATGCTGCTCATCGTCGCGCGGCAGATGCAGAACGAGCCGGAGGTCCGCGAAGAGGACGAGGAGCTCGACGACGTGCACGCGCACGACGCGCACGCGGCCGAGGAGTAGGGACGACGTGCTACTCCTTCGGCATGGACTGGAAGCTGCTCGGTTCGACGTTCGCGGCCATCTTCATCGCCGAGCTCGGTGACAAGACGCAGCTCGCCGCGCTCTCGCTGTCGGCGGGCTCGAAGTCGAAGTGGGCCGTCTTCTTCGGCTCCGCGCTCGCGCTGGTGCTCACGTCCGCGATCGCGGTCGCGGCGGGCGAAGCGCTCTCGCGCTACGTGTCGCCGGTGTGGCTCCGCCGCGCCGCCGGCGTCGTCTTCATCGCGATGGGCGCGCTCTACTTGTTCCGGAAAGGAGACTGACGATCGCCGAGGGCATGATCGGCTCGATCGCCGAAGTCGGCACGAGCGACTCCTCGCTCGGCGGCAGCCGCATGCGCGACGACGGCGGGATCTCGACGTCGAGGCCGACCATCCCGCGGACGTAGCGAACGAGGGTCTCGGGCGCGCACGGCTTCTCGACGAACACGTCGCAACCGGCGACGAGCGCGTTCTCCACCTCGGAGCGCTGGCCCATGCTCGTGAAGCCGAGGATCGGGACGTTCTTCAGCGAAGGGAGCGCCTTCAGCTTGCGCGCGACCTCCCAGCCGTCCCCGTCGGGAAGATGGCGATCGAGGACGATCACGTCCGGATGGAGGCTCGGCGCCGTCGCGAGCGCCTCTTCGGCGTGACGCACTCGTCGACGAGGAACCCGGCGTCGCGCAGCGCTCCGATGAAGAGCTCCCGCACCTCCGGGTCGTCGTCGACGAAGAGGACCAACAGGTCTCCGTTTCGCAGGTCGGAACAGAACCCCATCCCTCTCGTCCTACGTTGCGAAGCGCGACCACGCAATGTACGCAATCGGCGCCGCACGACGACGCGACGCATGCACGTCATGGATGCCGCGACGCGCGGATTCTTGCGGCGACCCTTCGCAGATGGGCGCGGTTCGGCGCCGCGCTGTCACCGGCGAGAGACCGCGTCTCGTCAGCCGCCGCAGCCGTTGTTCGGGCGGAAGCCGGTCGCGCAGATCAGGCTGCAGATGCCGAGACCGACGTCGACGAGCTCGTCGGGCGCGCAGTCGTCGTCGGTGAGGTCCTCGCGCTTCACGCCGTCGGACAGCTTCACGCGATATGCATAGTGCATGTACTTGACGACCATCTCCTCGTTGACCCAGGCGTAGCCCTTGTCACCCCAGGAGAGACCCCAGCTGTTGTGGATCAGGTACTGGCGGCCGCTCGGCGTGTCGCGGTAACCGGACATGACGATCGCGTGGCCGCCGTCCTGCCGCGTCCAGTTCGGGATGACGCCGTTGTTCTGACGGATCTGGTTGTTCGACCACGCGAGACCGTCGATCTTCATCGCGATCCACAGGTCCGACCCGCTCGCGAGGATCGACACGAGCTCGTCGACCTTCGGCGGCTGCGTCTCGAGGCGCTCGAAGTTGGCGATCTTGTAGCCGCCGGTCGCGTCCGCCTTCTCGACCTTCGCGACGAGACCCGGGTCGCTCTTCCACGATCCGGGCATGACGGCGGGCGTGAACGCCATCCCGCACTCCTCCATCGCCATCGGGCTCGACAGCTTGCACGTCTCGCGGTTGTCCTGCGAGAAGACCGAGAGCGGCGCGATGCTCCGCCCGACGTTCGCGTCGGCCGCGACGCCCATCTGCGGGTAGCCGTACGCGGACCACACGTGACTCGGCGAAGCCGCGAGCTCCGGCTGCTGCGCGGTCATCTTGCCGGCGCGGATCGCGCCGTTGTCGATCGCTCCCGCGAGCGAGAACGCGGTGCACGATCCGACGGGGCCCTGATCGCGGATCGGTCCCTCGAGGCCGTCCGTGCGGTGGTCGACGGTGCCGGGGAAGCTCTCCGCGACGATGTCTCCGCCTCCGCGATCGCCCGGCCCCGCCTTGTCGAGACCGCCGCCACGGCCGGGGAGGCCGGGGACCTTCTTCGTCATGAAGCCGGCCTTCTGGGAGACGGAGAGCTTGCCGAAGCCCTTCCAGAGGCCTTGCCGCTTCTGGACGACGAGCGCTTTGCGGGGCGAGAAATGCGCGATCGCCTTCGACGACGGCTGATAGAGCTGGCAGTCGATTCGGACCCAGGCGCCCGGCGCGACCTCCTGCATCCCGCACGTCTTCGGGTTGCGGGCGCGGAGCTCCTGCAGCTTCGCGATGTTCAGGGCGACGGCGGTGTTGGTCATCCCGATCGTCCCGCCGCCCGCCGCCGGGATGCCCGGACGCGTCTGTTGCGCGGCGACGGGGGCTGCCGCGGCCGGCGCGGGCGCTGCAACGCGAGGCTTGCCGCCGAAGCCGATGCCCTTCGCCGCGGGAGCCGGGGCCGGGGCGGGCGCGGGGGCGGGAGGGGGAGGAGGGGGAGGCGCCGCGGCGCGCGCACGGCTCGGCGATCGCGCATTGCCGACGTCGCCGCCGATCTGGACCGAGCACGCCGTCATCGCGAGAACCATCACCGCGGCCCCGCTGACCCACGCCTTCCTCATCTGACCCTCTCCCTCCGCGCCCGGCTGTCTCTCGTCGGACGAACGACAGAGCGATGGTATTCGCGGCGCGTCGACCCGCCTAGGCGGCGTTGCGGCAATTCGTGCCGAAAACTTGGTGTGCTGGTTTTCGACCTGTTACGCGGGGAGCGATGAGGGATCGCGACGATCGGCGGCTCGGGGGATCGAAGGGATTCGGGGCCGACGCGGGATTCGAGCGCGGCGGTGGCGTCTTCCGCCCGATGCTGCGTGCCGGCGAGCGGTTCGCGCGCGACGCGGCGCAGCGGCCGATCCTCATGTTCGAGGACGTCTACAAGTCGTACCGACCGGGCGCCCCCGTGCTCCGGGGCATGAACCTGATCATCGAGCGCGGGGAGTTCGTGTTCATCACGGGCCCGAGCGGCGCCGGCAAGAGCACACTCCTCCGCATCCTGTACGCGTCCGAGAAGCCGGACGAGGGACGCATCCTCTTCATGGGCCGCGACATCGTCCGGCTCCGCGACAAGTCGATCCCGTTCCTCCGCCGGAACCTCGGCGTCGTCTTCCAGGACTTCAAGCTCATCCCTTCGTGGACGGTGGCCGAGAACGTCGCCGTCACGCTCGAGGTGCTGGGGCTGCCGTCGCGCCTCGTCCGGTCGCGCGTCGGCGAAGCGCTCGATCGCGTCGGCCTGTCGGGCCGCGGCGACGACGCCGCCGGGGTCCTGTCGGGTGGCGAGCAGCAGCGCGTCGCGATCGCGCGTGCGATCGTCGGCGAGCCGGCGCTCATCCTCGCCGACGAGCCGACCGGCAACCTCGATCCGCAGCTCGCCCTCGACATCCTCGGCCTCTTCGAAGAGATCCACGCGTCCGGCACGACGGTGCTGTTCGCGACCCACGATCGCTCGCTGCTCGACGTCCGTCCGCGCCGCTTGATCGTCCTCGACGACGGCAAGGCGATGGACGTCCCGAACGGCGTCGCGATCGAAGAGGACGTGTTCGACAACGAG
>JBDHVE010000288.1:0-5924 GCA_039809485.1 Polyangiaceae bacterium
TTCACGCCGTCGGACGGAACCGCCGGCTCGCCCGGCGCCGCGGGCCCCGGCGGGAGCGGAGGAGCGGCCGAGCCGCTGACCCGTTTCCAGCAGCAGATCCCGGACGGCATGGGCGGCTTCGTGACGGCGACTGCCTGCCTGGAAGGCAAGTACTACACGCTGGCGAACGGACCGGGCGGTGGCTCGGGCGGGTGCGGCGCGTCGCCTGGCGCGGTGGGGAAGGGCGGCGGAGCGAGCATCGCGGCGTTCGTCGTCGCGAGCGCCGGGCTCTCGTTCGAGACCAGCGTGCTCCAAGGCGGCGCGGGCGGGCGCGGAGGCGAAGGCACGTTCGGCTCCGAGCCGACGGCCGGCGGCGCCGCCGGCTCGACGCAAGGGATCGCCTACGTCGGTGCCGCCGCGGCCGGCTCGCCGGGCGGTCGTGCGGGGATCAGCGGCAGCGGCGCGGGCGGGTCGAGCTTCGGTCTCGTCTACGCGGGCACGGCGCCCGTGCAGAAGGAGACGACCGCGAAGGCAGGCCCGCGGGGCGAGGGCGTTCCCGAGAAGACGTGGCGGAGCACGGTGAGCGGCCAGGAGGCGACGCTCCCGGCGTCGGTCGCCGGGCACGCGAAGGACGTCGCCTCGTTCTGACCGCTACTGCTCGACCTTGAGGATCGCGAGGAACGCCTTCTGCGGGATCTCGACGTTGCCGACCTGCTTCATGCGCTTCTTGCCCTCCTTCTGCTTCTCGAGCAGCTTCCGCTTACGAGAGATGTCACCGCCGTAGCACTTGGCGGTGACGTCCTTGCGGAGGGCGCGCACGGTCTCGCGCGCGATGATCTTGCCGCCGATGGCCGCCTGGATCGCGACCTCGTACTGCTGCTGGGGGACGAACTCCTTCAGCTTCTCGGCGAGGGCGCGACCGCGGTTGTAGGCGCGATCGTGGTGGACGATGATCGAGAGCGCGTCGAGCGGCTCGCCGTTGACGAGCATGTCGACCTTCACGAGCTTGCCCGCGCGGTAGTCGATGAACTCGTAGTCCATCGACGCATAGCCGCGCGAGACGCTCTTCAGCTTGTCGTGGAAGTCGAAGAGCACCTCTGCGAACGGAAGCTCGTAGGTGATGATGTAACGGTCGGCGCTCGGGCAGGTCATGTTGACCTGGATCCCGCGCTTGTCCTGGCAGAGCGTGATGACGGCGCCGACGTACTCCTGCGGGACGTGGAGCGTCAGCTTGACGAACGGCTCTTCGATCCGATCGATGTACTGCGGGCTCGGGAGCTTCGTCGGGTTGTCGACGATGATCATCTCGCCGTCGGTCTTGTAGACGCGGTAGACGACGCTCGGCGCGGTCGTGATGAGGTCGAGGTTGAACTCGCGGTCGAGCCGCTCCTGGATGATCTCCATGTGGAGGAGACCGAGGAAGCCGCAGCGGTAGCCGAAGCCGAGCGCCTCGGACGAGTCGGCCTCGAAGGAGAACGCGGCGTCGTTCAGGTGCAGCTTCTCGAGCGAGTCGCGGAGGGCGGGGTAGTCCGACGCGTCGGTCGGGTAGACGCCCGCGAAGACCATCGGCTTCACTTCCTTGAAGCCGGGGAGGGCCTGCGTGGCCTCCTCCTTCACCTGGGACTTCGCGTGCGTGATCGTATCGCCGACCTTCGTGTCGTGGACGCTCTTGATGTTCGCGGCGAAGAAGCCGACCTCGCCGGTCCCGACCTCCTCGAGGGCGATCGCGTGCGGGGTGAACGAGCCGAGCTCGGTCACCTCGTACTCGGTCTTCGTCGCCATGAACTTGATGCGGTCGCCCTTCTTCACCGAGCCGTCGACGACGCGGAACATGACCATCGCGCCGCGGTACGGGTCGTACCAGGTGTCGAAGATGAGGGCGCGGAGCGGGGCGTTCTCGTTGCCCTTCGGCGCGGGGACCTTGGCGACGATCTGCTCGAGGATGTCGGGCACGCCGACGCCGGTCTTGCCGCTGCAGGGGACCGAATCCGACGTGTCGAGCCCGATGATCTGCTCGATCTCCTGCTTGGTCTTGTCGAGATCGCTCGACGGGAGGTCGACCTTGTTGAGGACCGGGATGATCTCGAGGCCCTGGTCGATCGCGAGGTAGACGTTCGCGAGCGTCTGCGCCTCGACGCCCTGGGTCGAGTCGACGACGAGGATCGCGCCTTCACACGCGGAGAGGCTCCGGGAGACCTCGTAGTTGAAGTCGACGTGACCTGGCGTGTCGATCAGGTTGAGCTGGTACGTCTCGCCGCTCTTCGCGGTGTACTTGAGACGGACGTTCTGCGCCTTGATCGTGATCCCGCGCTCACGCTCGATGTCGAGCTTGTCGAGGAACTGCTCGCGCGCCTCGCGCTGCGTGAGCGCGCCGGTCACCTCGAGGATGCGGTCCGCCAGCGTCGACTTGCCGTGGTCGATGTGGGCGATGATCGAGAAGTTGCGGATCTTGGACTGAGGGAAGGGCATCGACGCGGAGCTCTCTCGGCGACCTCCGCGCGGGATGGCGGGGAGGCTCGGGTGGCGGAGTCTACTTCTTCGCCGCCACGGCGACCGAGGGTCCTGCGACTGCGGGCGCGAAGGAGGGCGGCGGCTCCGAGAGACCTCCGCGCGGAGCGACGTCCGGCGGGCGGGGCGACTCGGTCGTCGGCTCCTCGACCAGGGCGAGCTGCCCAGGGAGCAGGTGAGCGTAGTGGCGGAGCACCAGATCGATCCCTTCGCGGATGTAGACCGCCACCGGCACCTTCGTGCGCTCGTGCAGGAGCTTCAGCTTGTCGGCTTGCTCCGGCGTCACGTAGATGGTGGTGGAGATCTTCTTCCGCATGGTCGGTTCAAGGCGAACGCTTCATCACGAAGATGATTCCCGCCTAGTTCTGATGCCTTACGCGGAGCCATGCGGCCCGCGTGGGGTCCTCCTAACGCACTCGTGAACCTGCCGCCAGCCCCTTCGATGCGTGTCCATTCGGGACAGTGTCGCCGCGGAGTTGCTCGCTCCGGTCCGGGTGCGCGCGCCGCCTCCATGGCTGGAGGGCGGTGGGCGCGCATCCCGACCGTGGATATACACTACGTGAACATACGTGACGGTCAAGGGCGACCATGAAGGATCGTAGGACTTCCTCGCAGACGGTGCGGAGCGTCCTGATTCCGACGGTTTGATGCAGATGCTGCGAAACGATGCGTTGCGTCATGGTTCCACCCTTGCCGCGCGCGGCAGCCCACGTCTATCGTGGTCCGGCGCAGCCGAGGTAACCGTCAGGGCGCGTCAGGAACGAAGGGGCCCCACCGGATCGTGGGGAGGAGATGTGATGGCCGAGCGGAGGTCGGGGGCGGTGAAGTGTGGTGCACGCGGCATCGCTGTGGTGATGCTCGGGGCGAGCCTCGTCGGCGTCCCGATCGCGATCGGATGTGGAGGCGGTGAGGCAGGGGTCGGCAAGGCCAACCTCCCGCAGGGCGTCCGGTCGCAGAACCTCGAGCACGAGTCGTGTGACGAGGGCGGCCACAAGGTCGAGAAGCTCGACGCCAACAACGACGGCAAGCCCGACATCAAGCGCGTCTACGACGGCTCGCGGGAGATCTGCCGGATCAGCGATCTCAACCACGACGGCAAGCCGGACATGTACGAGTACTACGACGCGAACGGGCAGGTGCGCCGTCGCGAGGCGGACTACGACGACAACGGCGTCGTGAACGCGATCGAGTACTTCGAGGGCGGCAAGCTCGTTCGTCGCGAGCTCGACACCGCGAACCAGGGCAAGATCGACACCTGGGACTTCTTCGACGCGGCGACTGGCAACCGGACGAAGCGTGAGCGCGACACGACCGGCGACGGTCGGATCGACCAGTGGTGGACCTACGAGGGCGACCGCGTGACGATCGCGATGGACAAGAACGGCGACGGCGTCCCCGAGCCGGAGTCGACGCTCGTTCTCGGCGCCGGTGGTGCGGTCATCCCGACGCTCGCCGACGGCGGCGCGCTCGCGATGGACACGTCCGCGAGCGATGCGGGGGCGAGCGCGCCGCCGCCTCCGCCTCCGCCCGCGCCGACGCTCCCGTCGGCGGCCGAAGGCCCGCGGCTCGACAAGCCCGACGCCGGCGTCGTCGGTCAGCCGAAGCGAGGAGGCGCGAAGCGATGAAGATACGCTCTCTCTGCGCGGTCGCGGGTGCCTCTGCGTTCGCGCTGGTCGTCGCGTGCGGTGGTGGCAACGAAGGCGCGTCGGGCGCGAAGCTCCCTACCGCGCCCGGCGGTTCGAAGGATCCGAGCAAGTGGCCGGCCGACGACCGTTCGATGTGCGACTGGCGGAACAAGCCGGAGCTCGAGGTCTCGGAGACCGCGGGCGTCGGCGCGCTCAAGCCGAACGTGCGGCGCGTGTTCAAGGTCTTCGGCGAAGGCGACAGCCGGCACAAGACGCTCGTGTGCCGAGAGATCGACACGAACCTCGACGGCATCAAGGACGTCGTCCGCACCTTCAACGCGAAGGGCGAGGCCGTGCACGAGGAGTCCGATCGCGACTACGACGGCAGGGTCGACGTCTGGATCAACTTCGTCGACGGCCGCCTCGCGCAGGAGGAGATCGACAGCAACAAGGACGGCAAGGCGGACGTCTGGAAGTTCTACGTGAACGGCCAGCTCCAGCGCATCCGCCGCGACCGCAACTTCGACGGCAAGCCGGACGTCTGGGAGATCTACGCGCGCGGCCGCCTCGAGCGCGTCGGTATGGACGAGACCTACGACGGGCACGTCGACCGCTGGGACCGTGACGAGCAGCTCAAGTACGAGGCCGAGGCGCAGGAGCGCAAGGCACGTGAGCAGCTCGCGGCGGCACAGGACGGCGGCGTTCCGGGCACCTCCGTGCTCGACACCGCGGGCCTCGCGGGCACCGGCGGAACGAGCGGCGGCAAGGCCGACGCGGGCGCGCCGAAGTCCGTCGCGCCGACGACACCGAAGAAGAAGTAGAGCGTGGAAAGACTCCAGAAGATTCTGGCGCGTGGCGGCATCGCTTCGCGCAGGGCAGCCGAGCGCCTCATCACGGAAGGGCGCGTCCGGGTCAACGGGCGGATCGTGACGGAGCTCGGCGAGAAGGCCGATCCGCGTCGTGATCGCGTCGAGGTCGACGGCAAGCGCGTCGTCGCCGAGCAGCCGGTCTACGTGGTGCTCCACAAGCCGCGCGGGGTCGTCTCGACGATGAGCGACCCCGAGGGCCGACCGACCGTGCGCGAGCTCCTCTCCGCGGTCGGCGCGCGCGTCTTCCCGATCGGGCGACTCGACTTCGCGACGAGCGGCGTGCTGCTCGCGACGAACGACGGCGAGTTCTCCGACGGCCTCCTCCACCCGCGCCGCGAGGTCCCGAAGACCTACGTCGTGAAGGTGAAGGGCGTGATGCAGGCCGAGGATCTCGAGCAGTGGAAGAAGGGGATCGAGCTCGAGGACGGCAAGACGCTGCCCGCGCAGGCCCACCTCCTCCGTTACGAGGAGGGCAAGACCTGGTTCGAGCTCACGATCAAGGAGGGCCGCAACCAGCAGATCCGGCGGATGGGCGAGGCGACCGGCTTCCCCGTCATGCGGCTCGCGCGGATCCGGTTCGCGGACGTCTCGATCGAGGGCCTCGCGCCCGGACGCTATCGCCACCTCTCGAAGGACGAGCTCGTGTCGCTCAAGAAGGCCTACGGCGTGCCGCGCAGCGTGCCCGCCGGGCTCGCGAGCGCGGAGAAGGCGGAGGCCGCACGCGCGCACGGTCGCAAGCCGCCGGCTCCGAAGCGCGGCGCGCAGGGACGCGCCGCGCGCGCGTTCGGCCGCGAGGCCGCCGGTGACGACGCACGCGCTGCGCGCCCGAACATCGAGACGCGCGGCGGCCGTCCGGCCCAGCGCGGGATGCGACCCGATGCTCGCGGCGTCGGCCCCGGCGGCGGGCGACGCGGTCGTCCGGACCTCGGCGCGCCGGGCGCGG
>JBDHVE010000289.1:0-5811 GCA_039809485.1 Polyangiaceae bacterium
GAGAGTCGTCGAGGAGAGGAGCCTTCCGGCCGTCGCGAGGCTGCTCCCCGTTGACCCATGGCACCCTCTCCTCGAGGAGCTCGTACGCCACGACAAGTACAAGAGCCGGGCCCTCGCGGTCATCGCCGCGAACGGGATCCCGGCGATGGGGACGCGGACGGGGTGGACCCAGCGTCTCGTCGACGCTCTTCTCGATATCGTTCCCCCTGAGCAGGCGGCCGACCTCATGCGGTACTGGCTCTACAACCGTGACCATCAGAGCGAGGACATCGAGGTCAACGTCGTTGGCGTTGAGTTGCACATCGAGAAGTTGATCGCCGATCGACTGAAGAAGCTGGTCGGGGTACCCGTGGCGAGTTGGCGGGTCCTCGAGCCGAGGATCGCGTGGCTGGTGAAGCACGGGACGGGATTCACCAGGTACACCCGGGACGGCACGCCACTTGTCGTCGCCGACGTGACCCGGACGGCGTTCTTCATTCTCCGCACGTTCATCCAGCGCGACACGCACCAGATGGCGATCCCGGCCCGCACCTTCTCTCGCTTCGTGCCGGAGGACCTGAGCCCGTCCGTGAAGGCGATCCTCACGGGGGGGACCTGGCTCAGGTACCTGGCCGCTCCCGTCCCGGGTGTTCGCGCTGCCCTCTACAAGATCGATCCGGTACTGGCCCGCCAGCCCTACCCGGGCGAGGCCACGTTGTTCTGCCCGGTCTGATGTCGCTCCAAGGAAACAGGGGTTTGGTGACCGATCGACGGCCGCACGGTGGACTTAAAGGGGAAAGCCTTCTCGGCTGGTTGGGTGCGTTTTCTGGCGCTGTTGGTGCGGACGTCGCACGAGCTGACGCGCGGGCCCACCGTCGTCTCTCCCTCACCCCGCGGGACGGGAACGGGCTTTCTCTTTAAGTGCGCCGTGCAGAGTGCGAACGTCGACGAACCCCAGAAAACGTCGGATGGAATAGCTCCGAGGGCGCGCCTTTTGCGCGTCTCTCGAAGAAGAAGAAGAAGAAGAGGAAGAACGGAACGCTGACGAAGGCCCTCAGGCCGGCCGGGGACTCTGGGCACGAGCGCCGTGAACGCGAGAACTACAACCTTGACGCTCGTCTCTTCGGGACTAGGGTCATCGCCACGCGCGCCTCCCAGGACGCGCGGGCCGTCAGAAGTAGGCGGCGAACGACTTCAGCCGGTCCTCGCAGGCCCAGAGCGGCCGCCAGAAGGTCAAGACGCTGAAGTGAAGGGGCCGAGAGCGCCCCGGTCGGTCGAGGGATCTTCGGCGCACGTGCGCCTGGAGTTCCGACCATGGCCGCACAAGCTCGCCGGCCCTTGCATGACGAGCAGCCCGAGGAGGCGGACGAGAAGTCTACGATCGCCTCCAAGAGCTCTCAGGATCGTCAGCGACTCGTCGCCCGGCTCGCAGATCTCCTCGAAGCCGATCTCGCTGCCCATCCACCCAAGGAGTAGAAGAACGACATGACGCGCGTCGCCCTCTACCTACGCCGTTCGACCGAGGAACATCAAGAGGCGAGCCTCGACGTACAGGAGGAAGAAGCACGTCGGTTTCTGCAGAAGAAGTTCGGCGCCTACGAGTTGTCGCCCGAGCACGTGTTCGTCGACAGCGGCGTCAGCCGTGCCGAGTTCGCCAAGCGCCCGGGCCTCATCGCGCTGCTCTCGGCGATCGAGAAGAAGGAGATCGACGTCGTGGTCACGCGCGACGAGACCCGCCTCGGCGGCGACATGATCCGCGTGTCCCTCCTGCTCCAGGACATCCTCGATGCCGGCGTGCGCGTCTACTACTACTACTCGGGCGAAGAAGTTCGGCTCGACGACGCTACCGCGCGCTTCCTGATCACGGCGCGCAACTTCGCCGCCGAGCTCGAGCGGGAAAAGATCTCGCAGCGCACCCACGAGCACCTGCTCGTGAAGGCGCGCAAGGGCCTCAACGTCGGGGGCCGGGTCTACGGCTACGACAACGTCGAGGTGATGGACGGCGAGAGGCGGAAGCACGTCGAGTACCAGATCAACGCGGAGCAGGCCGCCGTCGTCGCCGAGATCTTCACGCGCTTCGCCAAGGGCGAGGGCTATCGGACGATCGCGAAGGAGCTCAACGCGCGCGGCGTCCCGTCACCGTCGGCAGGTAAGCGCGGGACGGGCTCCTGGTCGCCGTCGGCCGTCTTCGAGATCATCCACCGGGAGCGCTATCTCGGCCGTCTCGTCTGGAACAAGTTCGAGAAGATGTACCGGAAGGGCACGAAGGTTCGCGTCGAGCGACCCGAGCACGAGTGGCTCGTTGTCGAGTCTCCGCATCTGCGCATCGTCGGCGACGAGCTCTGGGCCGCCGCCCACGCGCAGTTGAAGGGGAAGAAGCCGCAGAGCGGCGAGAAGTCCTCTCCGTTGAAGAAGGGCGGCCGCCCCGCGACCTATCTCTTGAGCGGCATCACGAAGTGCGGATGCTGCGGGGGCGCTCTGACCGTCCTCGACACCCGGTTCGGACAGCACATGGTCAAGGCGTACATCTGCTCGTACCGCCGCGACCGCGGCGAGACCGTCTGCAAGAACGCGCTGAGGCGCCCGGTCGACCGCGTGAACCAGGGCGTCGTCGACTGGGTCCAGACGAACATCCTCTCCGAGGAGCTCGTGGTGGATGCCCTCAAGGAGGTGAGCCGACGCATCGCCGCCCGCGCGAAGCAGCAGAACGCCGAGCTCCCGAAGCTCGAGGCCGAGGCCCACAAGCTCCGCGCGGAGATCGCGAACCTCGTCGACCAGATCGCCTCCGCCCCGAAGGCCGTGAGCGAGCCCCTCATCGCCGGCCTCAACGAGCGGCAGGAGCGGGTCAACGAGCTCGACGCCCGCATCCGGGCCACCAAGGCGGCCCCCGAGGCCATGAGCCTCGAGGTGAGGCGGATGGAGGCCGAGGCCAAGGCCCGGGTGGCCAGCCTTCGCGAGCTGCTCGAGCGGAACCCGAAGGAGGCCCGCGCGCTCCTCACCACCATCTTCGACGGGAAGCTCACGGCCACCCCGGTGAAGACGCCGGACGGGCCGCGCCTTCAGGTCGAAGGGCGTGCCTCCGTCGGCCGGATGCTCGCGATGGAAGTCGAAGCGGGGGGGCTTGTGATCCAAACCCCCCCGCTTTCAGGGCGTCCCCAAGGGGATTCGAACCCGTGTTAGCGGCGTGAAAAGCCGCGGTCCTGGGCCTCTAGACGATGGGGACCAGTCGAAGCAGCGCGACTAGTTAGCGTTCTCTCGGCGGGGTGTAAAGGGCGTTGCGCCAGGACGGCGCGTGGTGGACGCCGCGTGATCGGGCCGTCACACCGGACCGTGCCCCCGTCGTCACGTTTCTCCGTCGCAACCCGCGAAAGCAAGGGTGCGGATGTAGGGAACACGCTTTGCACCACGGCCGTGCATGCTCGCCCCCTTGCGCCACCTGCGCGCGCCCTTCGTCCTCTTGTCTGCAACCTGTCCCCTCGTCTTCGCCGCGCTCGCGTGCACGACCGTCGTCGAGGAAGTGACCGTCACGTCCGACGCCGGACCGCGCGTGGATGCGTCGTCCCCCAAGCCGTCTCCGACCGGTGACGCGGCGTCGACGCCGACGCCGACGCCCGAGCCGCCTCCGTCGTCCACCGCCGACGCCGGCAAGAAGGACGCGCCCCTCCAGCCCACGATCGACGCGGGGCCGCCGACCTGCGGTCTCGGCGGCAGCGTCACGACCGCCGACGTCGAGCAGGCGTTCAACGGGCCGTGGAAGGGGCCCGGCGCGCCGAAGAACGTCTGCACCCAGGCCGACATCGACGCGCTCAAGCAGCTCTTCGCCACCGCGAACTCGGTGAAGTTCACCGACATCAAGGCCGCCGTCACCGCTACGTGCGGAGCGTGCGTCTTCACCTCGGAGGCGTCGGCGACCTGGGGACCGCTCGTCGAGTTCCAGGACGGCACCTACCAGAACTACGCCGCGTGCTACGCGACCGTGTCGAACAACACGTGCGGCCAGAACCTCGCGTACTCGGACATCTGCTTCGAGGCGGTCTGTGACGACGCCGCGTGTGGAAGCGCGCAGGCGAAGCAGACCTGCATCCGGCAGGCGGTGTCGAACCAGTGCAGCACCTTCACGACCGGCATCCAGCAGAGCTGCGGAGCGAACCTCGACTCGCTCGACGCGAAATGCGGGAACCTCTTCCAGCTCATCGGCGTGACGTGCGGCGGCGGGATCGGCTCGACGCTCGACGCGGCCGCCCCCTGAGGCTCACGCCTTCGGCTTCGGCGGGTTCCGCCGCTTCTCCGCGACGAACGCGATGCCCTGGGCGTTCAGCGTGATGTCCGTCTCGAGCATCTTCCAGTCCTCCTCACCGAAGACGAGGCCGCGCGCACGCGTGTCCTCGTCGATGGCGGCGCGGAGCTTCGAGGCGATGTCGGCCTCGAGCTCCGCGACCGGCGCCTTGCTCTTCGCCGCCTCCTCGAGCCACCACTCGGAGCGGTCGATCCACGCCTTCAGCTGCGCCGCGACCTCGCGCTGATCGCGGATCTCGCCGAAGTGCGTGAGGCACGCCGAGACGCGCTCGAGGCCGAGCACCTTGTCGATGCTCGCGCGCGCGTCGACCGGGTCGAAGTCGGTCGGGCTCGTCGACGGGATCGCGAACCGGACGCCGTTGCGCTGCAGCGCAGGGTAGACCAGGCCGAACGTGTCGCCCGTGTAGACGGTGCTCAAGGCGGGGTCGTCGACGACGAAGTGGTGCTTCGCGTGCCCGGTCGTGTGGAAGACCTGCAAGGTGGCGTCGCCGAGCGCGAACGTCTCGCCGTCCTCGAGCGCGCGCACGCGCGTCTCGGGGATCGGCGCGATCGTGCCGTAGAGCTTCGCGAAGCGCGCTTCGCCGTAGACCGCGGTGGCGCTCTTCACGAGCTTCTCGGGATCGATCAGGTGGCGCGCCGCGCGCGGGTGCGCGAGGAGCGTCGCATTCGGGCACTGCGCGAGGAGCACGCCCGCGCCCGCGGCGTGGTCGAGGTGCGCGTGCGTGACGACGATCCAGCGGACGTCCTCCCGCCGCTTGCCGTGCCGCGCGAGCTCGCCGAGGAGCTTCGGCACCGCGTGCGCGGTGTGCGTCTCGATGAACGCGCACTCGTCGCCCGCGACCCGCAGATACGCCGCGGTGAAGGCCGGGAGGATGTCGCAATCGACGGTATGACGGGCGTGCATCGAGGCGGACTCTAGTCGAGACGCGCCCGTCTTGTATCTTGCCGCCATGCGCCCCGTTCTCGTGCTGCTCGCCCTCACCGCCGCGTGCGGCGGCGGAGCCCCGCCTCCCGTGACGGCCCCCGCCGCGACGGCGCCGCCGCCGACCGAGAGCGCACCAGCCCCCACGCCTGTCGCGACCGAGAGCGTGCCCGCGCCCGCACCCCCGCCGAAGCCGAGCGAGATCGCGCGCTCGGGCAAGACGTGGCCGTTCCATTCGTGGACGCGCGCCGAGGCGGTCACGTTCAACCAGTTCCCGATGCGTCCGCGCGTGCCGCTCGTCGCCTACGGCCCGCAGGGCTGGAGCCCCCACGTCGTCGACAAGAAGGCGATCCCGGAGGCCTCCGCGAAGAAGGCGATCCAGATCGCGTCGGGGACCCACGGTGAGATCGAGGTCTCGAAGTGCCCCTTCCCGCGTCACGCCGTCGTGTACTTCGACGGTGACGTCCCGGTCGCGAGCATCAACGTGTGCTTCTCGTGCGGCGACATCCTCCTCTGGCCGTCGTGGGAGGCCGAGCAGCCGCCGGGGGAACAGCGCACCGAGAAGCAGCGCGAGGACGAGCACGCGCTACGCTTGAAGAAGGCGAACCTCGCCT
>JBDHVE010000290.1:0-5787 GCA_039809485.1 Polyangiaceae bacterium
GCGGTCGAGAAGCTCGAGCGCATGCTCGCCGACCGCGAGGGCAGCCGCCGGCACGACGCCCGCCACCCGCACGCCGTGGACCTTCCCGCCGTCCTGCCCAAGGCGACCTAACCTCCCTCAACCCGACCTTCTGCCATGACCGTCATCCCGCTCACCCTCACCATCAGCCTCTGCCTGGTGTTCACCTTCGTCGCCGCGACGACCGCTTCGAGCAACCAGTCCTCGAGCGGGTCCTCCACCTGCATCCGGTGGCGGAGGAAGTCCTGCAGGGCTTGGTTCGGGACCTTACCGTTTGTGTCCGTCACGACCGCCGCCATTGCGCTCGGCCGGAGCTCCGACAGCAGCCCCACCATGTCGTGCTCGGCGGCGGGGTCCGCCGTCGGCTGTTGCGCTCGGCGCTTCGCCTCGAGCGACGTAATGACCTCGAGCAAACTGGCTGCCGAACGGAGACGCTGTTCCACATCGGTCACGAGTCGTGGCAGCAGCTCTGCGACGGCCGCGCGCTCCTCTTCCGCCCATTGCGCCAACGAAGCGTGCGGCCAGTGCAGGTTCACCCTCCCGCCGACCCGCGTGGTGTGGGTGTGGAGGTCGAACCGCTTGCGATGTGCGATCTCCCAGAGAATGACTCCGACGCTGAACAGGTCTGCTCGGCCGTCGTAGGTGCCGCCGCCCACCACTTCAGGAGCCATGTAGCCCGGCGTCCCAACATGCTCGGTCTTCAGCGACGCGCTGTCGACGCGAGCCACGTTGAAATCGAAGAGCCGCAGGCCGCGGCTCGTGCGCATAACGTTGTCGGGCTTGATGTCTCGATGGATTAGCGCGCCGCTCGGCTGTCCCTCCTGGATCTGGATCAGGGATTCGGCAAGCTGTCGACCGGTCCGCAGCACCTCGTCGACCGTTTCCGAGGGCGATGGGGCGCCGCGCGTCCATGTATCCTCGAACCAACGCCGGAGCGTCACGCCATCGAGATATTCAAGCTCGATGAGCGCCCCGCCTATCGCGTCATCGATCTTCAGCGGCTTCGGCCCCGAGTAGATTCGAATCGGACGGAAGGTCTCACCCCTCTTGTCGGCTCGCAGCCCTATCGCGTGGAGCAGTCTCGCCTCCTCGGCTAGGTAGTCCTTCCACTGGCGGGCGTGCGCCACCTTGATCGCGACGCGCCGTGAGTCATCCGCCGCGGCCTCTTCGTCGCCGCCTTCGTCGGGCAAGCGCACCGCGAGGAAGACAGGCCCTCCCGCTCCGACGCCAAGCGACTCGCCCATCGTCTTATAACGGACGCGGCGTCCGTCAGCGTCGATTGCTTCGATTGGTTTGCTTCCTGTAGACGTCATTGTGTTGCCCGCCGAGTTAGGGGTCGTCCGTCGATCCGCCGTGAGGACTGCGGGTCTCGGAGCAGGGATCGAAGAACGCAGAATACGCGCAGTGCTTCGTCATGCCTATTCAGCGCGACGAACGCGGTCGGCCCCTTGGGGACGTCCACAGTGCACGCTCGGAGATCGCCATTCGATATCAATAGATGCTCCCAGCTCAGGGCCGTGAACACGTCCGTCCTGGAGCGGCGCGTCCGGACCGTCGGACCGAATTGTCGTCGGCCGTGCTCATCGGCTCTCCCGAATCGCATGTCGCGATCGAAGCCCTGAAGCGCGCTCCACTGCGGTGGCAACGGCGTCCATGACGGTATCTACCGTTCCGAACGTCACTACGCGTGTCCTCGCCCTCGTCACCCCCGTGTAGACGAGCTCCCTCGTCAGCACCTTGCTCCCCTTCTCCGGCAGCACGAACGCCACCTCGTCGAACTCGCTCCCTTGCGCCTTGTGCACCGTCATCGCGAACACCGTGTCGTGACGCGGTAGCCGCGACGGCGCGAGCTCCCGCTCCCCGAAGTGCACGCGGAGCTCGCGCGTCAGCTCATCCCGCAGCGCCACGCCCACATCGCCGTTGAACAGGTTCACCGCGTAGTCGTTCTCCACGACCAACACCGGCCGATGGTCGTACCAGTCGCGCCCCGCACGGAGGCCCGCGCTCTCTACCAGCGCCGCCTCGATCGCCGGGTTCAGCGTCTCGACGCCGAGCTCGCCCCGCCGATGCGCACACAGCACGCGGTACCGATTCAGCGCGGCCGTGGCCCCGTCCGCCGTCCGCTCCGCGACGAAGCCGCGGTACCCCTCGACCACGCTCCGCCGAAACCCATCACCGAACGGCACCAGCGCGATGTCCGCATGGTCCCCGCTCGTCAGGAGCCGCACCGCCTCGTCGCCGTCGCCCGCGTTCACCGCCCGCGCCAGCGCACCGATCCCACTCCGATCGCCATACCGATAGCTCTTCTCGAGCTGCACCACGCAGTCCTCGAGCCCGCCCGCGCCCTCCGCGACCGGCACCTCTTCGCCCACGAGCTCGAACAGCTTCTGCGCGAACCCGCGCGAGAACCCCACCTCCCTCGCCGGCCCGCACAGGTCGCCGAGGATCGCGCCCGTCTCCACGCTCGCGAGCTGGTTGCGGTCGCCGAGGAGAATCAGCTTCGCCGCGTCCGGCAGCGCTTCCACCAGCCGCGTCATCAGCGGCAGGTCCACCATCGACGCTTCGTCGACGAGGAGCACATCACACGGAAGCGGATTCTCCGCCTTGTGACGGAACCGCGTCGTGCTCCCCGGGATCGGCGCGAGACGCCGATGGATCGTCGTCGCATCGCTCGGGATGAGCGCCCGCACGTCCTCCGTCACCGCCAGCGACGCACGCGACGCCTCGATCGACTCCCGGAGCCGCTGCGCCGCCTTCCCCGTCGGCGCGACGAGCAGCACATGCAGCTTCCGCCCCCGCACCGCCAGCGCCTGCTCCTGGAGCAGCGCGAGGATCTTCGTCACCGTCGTCGTCTTCCCCGTCCCCGGCCCGCCCGAGATGATGCAGAACCGACGCGTCACCGCGACCAACGCCGCAAGCCGCTGGCAGTCCCGCTCGCCGCTCGCGAGCCGCGGGAAGAGCCGATCGAGCCCCTCGCGCAGCTTCGCCCCGTCGATCCCCTCCTCGAGCGGCCCGATCCGCTTCGCCAGCGCCTCCGCCAGCCGACGCTCGTACGTGAAGTACCTCCGCAGATAGAGCCGGTCCCCGTCGAGCACGAGCGGCCGGTCCCCGCGCGCGCCGTCACCGACGAGCGCGCTCTTCACGAGGACATCGCGCCAGGCCTCCGCGGAAGGCAAGGTCGCCTTCGCCTCCCCCGCTTCGTCCGTCGCGAACGCCCCCGCACGCGACAGCTCCAGGCACACGTGCCCCGCCCGCGTCGCCCGGCTCACCACCGCCGCCGCGAGCACCGCGTCCTCCGAACGCTCCCCGCAGAGCCGCGCCAGCCCCCGCGCGACCTGCACGTCGAGCTCCGACAGGAGGCCCGCACCACGAAGCGTGCTCATCACGTCAGCCATCGAGCACCTCCGAGAGCGCCTCGACGAGCGCACGCGACGGCCGATCCGAGAACACCCCGCACCCCGCCGGATGCGCCGCGCTCATCCCGCGCACGAAGAGGTAGTGCACGCCGCCGACGTGCGTGTCGTAGTCGTAGCCACGCACGCGCGACGCGAGCCACCGATGCACCGCCACGACATAGAGGTGGTACTGGAGGAAGTAGTCGTGATGGGTCATCGCCTCGGCGAGCTTCGCGCGGCGATAGTCGGTCGCGTGCTCGCCGAGGTGGTTCGACTTGTAGTCGACGACGTAGAAGCGCCCCTCGTGCTCGAACACGAGGTCGATGAACCCCTTCAGGAAGCCCCGGAGCGGCAGGAACCGGAGCGACCGGAGCCGCGCCGCATAGGCCCGCGCCTCGCCCGCGGCGTGCGCCTCGAACGCGTCGGCGAGCTTCCCCGCGCTGAGCACGCCGTCCCCACGGCACACCGGCAGCACGAACTCGAGCTCGTCGGCACGCTTCGCCCGCGGGACGGAGGCGAGCTTCATCCCGCTCGCGTCGAGCGGCGCCTCCAGCATCCCGACGAGCCCGCGCGTCAGCGTCTCGCCCCACGCCGCATCGTCGTAGCCGGCCGCGCCGAGCTTCGAGGCGACGATCCCCCGGAGCCCCTCCGCGTCCGCGAAGTCCGCGATCTCGAGCACCTCGTGCATCGTCGTGCCCGCCTTCGCGCCGCGCGGAAAATCGTGGAGCACCACGCGCTCGCCGCTCGCCTCGCCGACGACAGCCGGGGTCTCCTCCTCCACCTCGTCGTGGTCTTTCGCGAGCGCCTCGAGGTCGACCGCCGCGCCGCTCACGAGGCCGGTGAAGCTCCCGATCCGGAACCACCGATCGACGCGCTCCCGCGCGAACACCCGCGCCGCGAGCACCTTCGTCTCCCGGGCGCGATCCGGCGCGATCCACGGCTCGCCGACGGCGTCGCGATCGAGCTCCACGACACGGATCGTCCCGCCCGCCTTGGTGACGAGCTTCTGGAGATCGTCCTTCAGCGACGCATCGCTCCGCCCCTTGATGCTCCCGCCGTGGAGCGTGTACGCGAGCGCGCAGTCCTCGGCCTGGTTGAACGCGCCCCACACGATCGCGCAGCGATGCTTCGCGCGCGTCAGCGCCACGTAGAGGAGGCGCTGGTTCTCGGCGAGCACCTCCTCCTTCTTCTGGGCGAGCGTCGGCCCGTCCTTCGCCGGCTGCACGTCGATCTTGAGCGCGTGGTCGTCGGTCGGATCGTGGAAGTCGATCGCGGCGTCCTTCACCTCCGGATCGCGCCCGCCCCACAGGAACGGGCAGTACACGACCGGGAACTCGAGCCCCTTACTCTTGTGGATGGTGAGGAGCTTCACCGCGTGCGCGTCGCTCTCGAGGCGGAGCTCGGTCGCTTCGGGGACGTCGGGCGGGTTGTCCCCGTCGAGGACGCGCGCCCGCGTGAGCCGGAGCCAGCGCACGAGCGCGGTCTTCCCGAGCCGATCGCGCACCGCCACGCCGTGGAGGAGCTCGCCGAGGTGGAGCAGGTTCGTCATCCGGCGCTCGCCGTCCACGAGCGCGAGGAGCCGCGCCTCGGCGCCGAGCTCGGACAGCATGCGCCGGAAGGCCTGGACGAAGCCGTGATCGTCCCAGTGCGCTTGCCACGCGCGGAAGCGCGCCGACCACGTATCCCACGCCTTCTCGTCGGTCTCGAGCGCGGCGATGTCGTTCGCGGAGAGCCCCGCCACCGTCGTCGCGAGCGCGCTCCGGACGCCGCGCGCCGACGTCGGCTCGAGGATGGCGGAGAGGAGCAGCTCCACCTCGGCGGCCTCGGCGGAGGCGAACACGCTCTCGTCGCTCGCGAGCGCCGTGGGGATCCCGAGCGCACGGAGCTCGGCCTGCACCGCGGCGGCTTGCTTGTTCGTGCGGGTGAGGACGGCGATGTCGCCGGGGCGAGCCGCCTCCTTGCGACCGGCCTTCGTCGTGATCTCCGCGCCGGTTCGGAGGAACTTCGCGATCTCGGCCGCGACGAGGCGCGGGAGGTGCTTGTCGAGCCAGCCCTTGTTCGTCGCCTCCTCGCCGTCGCGCGGGAGGAACGCGATCTCGAACGCGGCGTCGCCGCGCGGGAGTGCGATGCGGTCCGCCTTCGCGTACGCGGTGACACGATGGAACTGGATCGCGTCGAGGCGGAACGGGTCCTTGCACGCTTCGAAGATCGCGTTGACCGCGCGAACGAGCGACGGATCGGACCTGCGGTTCGTCTCGAGCGTGAAGCGCGCGTTCGAGGCGGCGCGGACGGCGGACACGTACGAGAACACGTCGGCGCCGCGGAACGCGTAGATCGACTGCTTCGGATCGCCGACGAGGAGGAGCGCCGAGCG
>JBDHVE010000291.1:0-5701 GCA_039809485.1 Polyangiaceae bacterium
CGCCGCGCCGCCGCCCGCGCCGGCGCGTCCGAGCGCTCGCGCGCCGAGCCCGAAGCGCGCGCCCGCGCCGGCGCCCACGCCGGTGAGCACGGTCAAGGGCGGCTTCACGAAGGTCCGTTGAGCGCGCGGATGCGCCGAGAGAAGCGCGGCGTTCGCGTGATCGCCCTCGCCGCCGCGTCGGCGCTCGGCCTCGTGCTCGCATGCAGCGACGACGTGCCGACCGCGAGCCCGTGCACGGACATCCCTCCCGGCGGCTGTCCCGTCGCGCACGGCGTCGCGTGCGAGGATCCGAGCTGCGAGGCCGTCTACGCCTGCCGACCCGGCAACGTGTGGGAGCTGACGACGCGCTGTCCGCCGCGCGACGCGTCGGCGCGTCCCGATGCGGGCATCGAGCCAGCCGAGGCGAGCTCGCCGATCGACGCGTCCGTCGACGCTCCGCCCGGCGCCTTCGGCGGACCGGGATGCGCTGCGCTCGTCGCGCCCGATTGTGCGCTCGGCCTCGCGCTCGCGTGCGGCGCCGGCTGCTGCGGATGCGAGGACTTGTTCGTCTGCCGAAACGGCGGCTGGGACTTGTGGGGCTCGTGCGCCGACGGCGGCGTCACGCCTAGCTCGCCTTGAGGAACGGCTCCCACTCCCGGTACTTCGTCGACGTGCCGAGGAGGATCTGCGCCGTCGTCGACCACTTCGGTCGGAACGGGCGCCGTGCGAGCCGCATGTTCGCCTCCTCCGGCGTGCGCCATCCCTTGCGGAGATTGCAGACCCGGCAGGCGGTCACGAGGTTCTCCCACGAATCCTGGCCGCCGCGACTGCGCGGCAGGACGTGATCGATGTTCAGCTCGCGGAGCGGCGGCTGCTTCCCGCAGTACTGACACTGGTGTGCATCGCGCACCATCAGGTTCCGTCGCGTGAGCCGCACGGTGGAACGCGGAGTCCGATCGTAGCGATGCAGGTGGACGACGCGCGGAACGCGCAGCGCGCCGCCCACGATCGGGAGCGCGTCGTCGACCTCACGCACGGGGAGGGCGCGCCAGTGATCGAATTCGTAGGCCTCGCCTTCTTCGTCGAGCGCCTGCGCGGCGCCACCGTAGAGCAACACGAACGCGCGCTTCGCGGTCGTGAGCTGCACCGGCTGGAAGAGACGGTTGAGGACGAGGACCGGCTTCGAGAGGATGTCGGTCATGATTCGTGCCCGGACAACAAAGAACATTGTAGCACCGGGTCTTCGGTTGGCCGCTCGGCCGCGCTCGAGAGGTGACCTCTACGGTTGACGTTGACCCACCGCGGCATGGGGCTACATTTTCACACGATGAGCGACGACCCCGAGGAGAAGGCGTCCGCCGCGGAAGAAGCGCCGAGCAGCGAGCGCGCCGTGACCGTCAGCGCGCGCCGTCGACGCGGCGAGGCGCAGGAAGAAGATCCCGAGAGCGCGCGCAAGCGGCTCCTCCTCGTCATCCCGCTCGTGACGGCCGCGGCGGCGATCGCGGCCCTCGTCCTCGTCGGGATGCAGGACAACGGGATGTACTCCAAGCCCGTCGACCAGCTCCTGAACGAGAAGTCGAAGTTCGTCGGCAAGGCCGTCCGCGCCGAAGGCAATCTCGTCCACGGCTCGCTCGTGAAGCGTGAGTCGCCGTGCGAGTACCGCTTCACGATCGAGAAGAACGGCGCCGAGGTGCCGGTTCGTTTCGCGAAGTGCGTCGTGCCGGACACCTTCCGCGACGTCCCCGGGATGGACCTCCAGGTCACGGTCGAGGGCGAGCTCCGCGCCGACAACTCGCTCGAGGCGAGCCAGGTGCTCGCGAAGTGCCCGAGCAAGTACGAGATGAAGGAGAAGGCGTCGCGCGGCGAGAAGGCGCCGCACGCCGAGCTCCCGAACGCCGCTCCGTCCTCACTCTGACGGACGCAGAGAATCGGGTACCCTGGCGGGCGTGACTGCGCCCATGCCGTGGATCGAGGCGTTCGCCGCGCAGCGAGGCCTCCGGTACGAGCCGGAGGCCGACGAGCGCTGGCTCCGCGCGTGGGAGCCCTTCGCCACGATCCGCGTGCCCATCCGTTACGAGCACGCGCTCCACGCGACGGGCACGTCGGGCTCGATCTCGATCGCGCGGGCCGTCGTCGAGCTGCCGCGCGCGCCGACGCACGAGGGAGTCGTCCGGCCGACGGAGGTCGGAACCTGGCTCGTCATCGCGCAGGACGAGCGGCTCCGCGCGCGGGCCGCGACGACGTCGGATGTCGGCGGCATCTTCGGCGAGCCGTTCGACCTCGTGCCGATGCCGCGCCGCGCGACGGGCGACCCGGCCTTCGATCACGTCTTCGCGTCGTTCGCGCCGGACGACCGCCAGCTCGCCGAGGCGATCACACCGAGCGTCCGCAAGCTGCTCCTCGGCTGGCGGATCCCCGTCCATGCGGAGCTGCGACCGGGAGGGTTCGTCCTCGCGCCTGTCTCGGTCGCGAGCGATCCCCAGGGCCTCGGCTGGCTGGTCGATGCCGTGACCGTGTTCGGCGCGAAAGCGCAGAAGCGCGCGAGTTGAGCCCACGGTCCCGCAGGTCATGTATGCTTGGCGCGACCTGACGCCATGCGATCTCGCGTGTACGCCTTCGGGCTCGCTTCGACACTCTTCCTTGCTCCGGCGGTGGCCTCGGCGGGCCCGAGCGCGCCTGCGCCGGCGAACGCCACGACGATGTCTCCGACGTATCCGACGTGCCCGCCCGGCAAGGTCGTGTCGAAGGAGGACTCCGACGCGGCGCACGACCGATACAAGGCCGGCAAGCTCGAGTACGACGAGCTGAACTACAGCAAGGCGATCGAGCGCTTCCTCTCCGCGTACCAGTTCGACTGCACGAAGCACGAGCTCCTCGTCATCATCTCGCGCGCGTTCGAGCTGTGGGGGAACAAGGCGGAGGCGCTCCGGGCGCTCGAGGTGTACCTCGAACGCGCGACGCCGAGCGCCGCAGAGGCCGCGACGATCCGCGCGCGCATCACGAACATGCGCAAGCAGCTCGCCGAGCAGCCGCCGCCCGCGACGAAGCAGGAGACGCCGCCGCCGCCGCCGAGCACCACCCCGCCGCCGCCGCCGCCGCCGCCGGACAACACGACGCCGGCGGCGGAGAACCGGGAGCACACGGTCTATCCCTGGCTCGTCGCTGGTGCCGGCGCGCTCGCGATCGGCGTCGGCGCGGTCGTCTTCATCGTCGGCGCCCAGACGCTTCCGGCGAACTGCGACATCGACACGACCACGTGCAAGTCCAAGGTGCCCGGACCCGGCGAGGATCCGACGCTCGAGGACGACAAGAAGAAGGCCGGCACCGCCAAGGGCCTGCAGACCGGCGGCATCGTCACGATGATCGGCGGCGGAGCCCTGATCGCCGGCGGCCTCCTCTGGCACTTCTTGGAGCCGACCGGCCCGAAGGAGTCGGCCAAGAGCAAGGTGAGGCCGCTCGTCGGCCCCGGATTCGCCGGCGTGTCGGTCGGCGGCCAGTTCTGAACGATGGCGCTCGCCGCGACGCTCACCGCGCGACGACCGGCGGGCGGATCGCTCTGGCTCGCGACGCTCGAGGTCTCGCCCGAGCAGGCCGCCGCGTACGTCGCCCCGGGGCAGTACATCCAGGTGCAGACGCCGCAGGGAAACGGCTACTTCGCGCTCGCGAGCGAGCCGCGGACGAATCCCTTCGAGCTCCTCGTCCGCAACAACGGCGACGCGTCCGCCGTCCTGACGACGGCGGCGATGCCGGTCGTCGTCGACGTGAACGGTCCGCTCGGCGCGGGCTTCCCCGTCGATCGGACACCGGGGCGTCGGCTCGTCGTCGCCGTTGCTGGCAGCGCGCTCGCCGTCGCCCGGCCGCTCCTCCGCGAGCGGATCGCGTCGGGTGAAGGCACGGAGACGCACCTCTTCATCGGCGCGCGTTCGCCGTCGGAGCTCCCGCTCCAGGACGAGATCGAGGCTTGGGCCGAGCGCGCTCATGTCACGCTCTGTCTGTCGCGGACCGAGGTCGCGCACGACCCCGACGTGATCCCGCGTGCGGCGCGCACGGCCGGCTACGTCCAAACGGCGATCGCCCGCGCTCTCGCGCGTGGCGAGCTCGGCTCCGGGGCGGTTCCCGCGCTCGTGTTCGCGGCAGGTCCTGCGTCCATGCTCGCCGACATCCGCGACCTCGGCGCGACGGAAGCCGGCGCGGCAGCGCTCGAGGTCGTCACCAACGCGTGAGGCTTGCCCACACGCGCCCCTCGCGCGATGTGGCTTCTCGTCACCTTGGCCGTCGGCTACGTTCCATCTCGCATGGCCGGCGCGTCGGAACTGCCGAAAGCTTCGGTGAGGCAAGGTGGAAAAGAGGAGCTCCGCGCCTCGCTCCTGAAGACCTACCTCCTTCGGATCCGCGCGGAGAAGGGTGAGCGCGCCGTTCGTCAGATCCTGTCGAACGCGGGGATCGACCCGTCGATGGTCGACAACGAGACGGGCTGGGTGAGCTCCCAGGCCGCGAAGCGGGCGCTTCGTGGGATCGGCGAGCTGCTCGGAATGGACGCCCTCCGTCGTCGCGGCGAGTGGGTCACGAACGCGGAAGCGCTCGGCACGTTCGTCCGCATGCTCCGGACCGCCGAGGTCCCGCTCGACGCCTACCAGTACCTCGCGGAGAACGCCCGCGAGGTCACCCGCGTCGGGACATGGGAGATCGCGCTCGTCGCGCCGGAAGGCGGCAAGAAGACCGAGCCGAAGAAGGCGCCCGAGGGCCCGAAGGACGCGAAGTCCGAGCCGCCCGAGGTCGAAGGCTTCCCCGAGCCGCTCCCGACCGGGAAGGCCGAGCGTGCGGCGATCCGCTCGGTCCGCCTCACGTACCGCCCGCGGAGCGACGGGTACGACGACGGCGAGAAGGTCGACACCGCCGCCGAGGTCCTCTTCTGCGCGGCACGCGAGGGGGAGCTCGTCGGCATCCCGCGGATCTGGGGCCTCGAGGACGCCCACGTCGCACACGAGAGCTGCCTCGCGAAGGGCGACGAAGCCTGCACCTACGTCGTCTCCTGGAAGCTGCCGACGGCGAACAACCGCCCGCTCCTCACCGCCCTCGGCGCGGCCGGTGTCTCCGGCGCCGCGGTCGGGATCGCGGGAGGCTGGGTCGCTGCCGTCCTCGGCGCGGCCCTCGCCGGTGGGCTCGGCGCGGTGGTCGGGAGGCTGCTCGACGCGTCCAAGCGCGACGCCTCGGCACGGACGTTCGAGAAGAACCGGATCGCGGCGCTCGAGCGCGGTCTCGACCTGAAGGGCGAGGCGACGAGCACGGCGGTGCCCGGCGAGCTCACCGGCACCGTGCTCGGCGGCAAGTACCGCATCGGGAAGAAGATCGGCTCCGGCGGCATCGGCGTCGTCTACGCGGCGGAGCACAACACGCTCGGCCACGAGGTCGCCGTGAAGGTGCTGCGCGGCGCGGCTGCGCGTGACGGCGGCGAGATCGCGCGCCTCCGGCGCGAAGCGTACATCCAGGTCAACATCGACAGCCCGAACGTCTGTCGTGTGCACGACCTCGATCAGATGCCGGACGGCTCGATGTATGTCGTCATGGAGCGCCTCCACGGCCGCTCGCTCGCCGACAAGCTCTCGCGCGAGCACGTCGTCGCGCCCGGCTTCGCGATCCCGGTCTTCATCGGCGTGTGCCGCGCCCTCGCGGCGGCGCACAAGAAGGGCGTCGTCCATCGCGACCTCAAGCCCGGCAACAT
>JBDHVE010000292.1:0-5652 GCA_039809485.1 Polyangiaceae bacterium
CCGCCCACGGCGACCCAGAACGTGATCCGCTCCACATCGAGGTAGTCGAGGCCCTTCGAAGAGCAGTACTCGCGGTCGTCGACACACTGCGTACGGCGCTGGATCGTGTACGGCACCCAGAGCGCCGCGGCGACGCCGGCGACGGTGAAGCCGACGCCCGTCGCGATCCCGGCGAGCGTGCGGCCGGCGTGGGAAGGAGGCTCGGGCGCGTGCTCGTACGGCTTGCTCCCGGTCTCGGCGGGCGGCGCGCCGGCGCCGGCGCGGAGCGGCGGGACGTCCACCGTGCGCTTCTCGCCTTCGGTGATCGTGATCTGGGTGGAGAACGAGACCTTGCCTGGCGCGGTCGCCTCGACGATGTGCGGCCCCGGATCGACGACGGCCGCGACGCCCCACGCGGGACGGCGGAGGAGCGTGCCGTCGACCATCACCTCGAGCTCGCTCTCGTCCTGCGCGACGACGACGGTCAGGCGAGGCAGCCTCGGCGCGATCGCGGTGAGGTGATCGCGCGCGACCTGCTCACGATCCTTCCGGCCGTCCCGTGCCGCTTGCGTCGCCGCGGCCGTGAGCTCGACGTACGCCGTGCCGAGCCGGCCTTCCCTCTCGTGACAGACGGCGAGGTTCAGGAACGTGCCGCCGCTCGGATCGAGGCGTTGGCTCTCGGCGAACTTCGGGCATGCCTCGGCGAACTTGCCCTGGTCCATCAGCGTGCGCGCCTGCTCGAAGAGCGACTCGGCGAGGAGCTGCTCCGAAGGGCTCGGACCGCGCGTCGTCGTCGACTGCGCGCGTGCGGATGATGCCCACACGACGGCGAGCAAGGCGAGCGCTCGGGACAGGAAGAGCCTCTTCCCCACGGCGCGCGTGGATAGCACGGGAGTGCCTTCGATGGGGTAGTCTGCGCCCCGTGAACGTCCGACGCGCGCCTGCGGCCCTCCGCGCTGCGGCCCTGGCCCTCGCCACGGTGGCGATCGCGTGCGTTTCGCTCGGATGTCCCCCGGACAACGGGGCGCGCTGCCGGTTCGACGGCGACGACACGACGGCGTGCGGCAAGTGCATCGCGGCGTCGTGCCAGTCGGAGGTGAACAAGTGCTGCGACGACCAGTACAGCTGCCTGAAGACCGAGATGCCGAAGGTCGATGCGTGCAGCCGTGGCGAAGGCTGCTCGTCGCTCTCGACGAGCTCGTACTCCGGCGGCCCGATCGCCACGTGCATCCAGAGCTGGTGCGCCACGCCGTGCCTCGGCACGGTCGGCGGCAGCGGCAGCAACCCGAACGTCGCGTGCGTGCCGACGAAGAACGGCTGTCAGTGCTCCGTCCAGACCCAGGACGCGGCGGGCACCGCCGCCGTCGCGCCGTGCTCGAGCGCGCAGGTCCCGTCCGGGAACGGCGCCCCGCTCTGTTGCGCGACGAGCGGCTTCCCCGACGTCGCCTTCTCGGCCTGCCGCTGCTACGGCACGACGGCCACGGCGTGTCTCGAGACCGAGACCGAAGTCGCGAAGTGCCGCTGACGACCTAGCGGACGCCGTAGCGCGCGAGGACGCCGTCACGCTTGCCGCCCGGGCGCGCTGCTGCCGCGAACGCGCCGCCGGCGCCCCAGAGCGCGCCGGTGTCGTCGATCCATGCACCATGCAAGTCGCTGAACGGGACCGAGCCGAAGTCGCTCTGCCACGTGCCGCCCACGAGGCGGAGCTTGAGGCTACCGCCGCCGACGACGACCGCACGCGCTTGCCCGGGCTTGTCACGCACGCTCGCCGGCGCGCACGCGACGCCGTTCACGTCGTTGACGAGGAGCGCATCGGATCGCGTCCAGGTCGTGCCGTTCCAGGTGAGGAGGTCGCGGCCGCCGACGGCGTAGACTTCGTTCGCGCTGCAGCCGGCCACCGTCGTGAGGCGGCCCTTCGCGACGCCTTCGCCTTCGCGCTTCCAGGCGCCTCCCGTGCGATGCCAGATGATGCCCGCTTCGCCGACGATCCAGAGGTCGTCCGCGCTCGCGCCCCACACCTTGAAGAAGGCGAGCTTCTTCGGCTCCGGCACGGTCTCCGTCTTCCACGCGGTGCCGTCCCAGTGGAGGACGACGTCGTTCGGCGCCCCCGGATCGTCGGGCGTGCCCCCGACGGCCCAGACGTCGTTCGGCGCGAACGCGAACGCGCCGAAGAGGGTCGCGGTCGTGCCGGACGTCTTCTCTTCGAGCGCCGAGCCGTTCCAGTGCGAGATGCGGCCCTTCTCGCCGACGAGCCAGACGTCCGTCGCGCTCGTGCCGTGGACCCACCAGTACGTCTCGGTCCCGGTCGTCGCGACGGTCGACATCTTCGTGCCGTCCCAGCGGACGACCGTGGGCGAGCCGCCGTTGCCGAGCGCGCCGCCGACGGACCACACGTCGGTCGACGACGTGCCCCACACCGAGAGGAGCGCGCCGTCGAGGTTCTCGGCGACGACGTGCCACGCAGCCGGTCCGGCGTCGGCACCGGCGTCGTCGGGCGTGGGCGTCACCGGGTCGGACGGACAGCCGGTCAGAAGGAGGATCGCAAAGAGGAGCGTGCGCCTCACAGCGAGCCTCCGTCGACGCCCGCGTCCTCACCGCAGCTCTCGCCGAGCACGTAGCCCTTCTTGCAGAGGCAGCGGCACGACGTGAGCTTCGTCCCCGGCTCGGCGCAGCGCGGGACGACGTCGATCTTCGCGCTCGCCTTCTTCCCGCGACGGTCCTGGATCTGCACTTCGAGCTCGAAGGTCTGGTCGAACACGTCTTGGTCGGCCCACTGGTTGGGGCAGAGCGGGATGTTCGAGTAGTTGCCGATGTCGTCGGCGCTGGCGAGGTCGGTCGAGATGCCCTTGCCCGTCGCGCCCCAGCCGTCTTCCTCACGCCGGAGGTTCACGGTGCGTCCGTCGAGCCGGATCTGCTTCGAGAGCGGATCGCGGAGCGCGCCGATCACTTGCATTCCGCAACCATCCACGTTCTTCGCCCGGACGCCGACGAACGCGACGCGCCCGCCCTGCGGGGGGAAGATGACGGCGAGGTCGTCGCCGGTCACGATCGGGACGTCGGTGCCATCGGCGCGGAGCGCACGGAGCTCGATCTCCGCCGGCGCGGCGAGGTCCCCGAGATACCCCGTAGGGCACACCGACGTGGTGTCGCCGTCGGCCCCCGCGTCGGTGAGCGGGGCGGGCACGTCCTCGTCGTCACACGCCCCGGTCGCCGCGGCGAGGAGAGCTCCGGTGATGAGGGTCGCGAGGAGGAAGCGTCGTGTGCCCACGTCAGGTCAGTTGCAGAAGATGTCGTCCTGCTTCGGCCAGTAGTAGACGAAGATGTTGCAGTGCTCGTTCTTCTCGACGATCGGGCCGAACGTGTAGCAGCAGTCCTTCTCCGCGCTCCTGTCCGCCGCGTCGAGGCCCTGGCAGCCGACCTCTTCGGTCGGCGGACGCCACTGGTAGCCGCACGAGAAGAACACGCCGCCGCCGGCCTGTACCTTCACGTCGAGATCGGGCGAGCGGAGCATCGGCGGATCGTCCCACGCGGTCGACGTGTAGAAGCGCGAGTCGTTCGAGGGCTTCCCGATCGACGTGCCGTCCCACGAGTACATCTCGAAGCTCTTGCCGCGCGAGTGGAAGTGGCCGTTCGCGCCGATGATGTTCACCGGCTCCTTCGACTTGAACTGGCAGGTGCCCGTGTACTCGGGCGTCGGGTTGCTCTTGCAGACGCGCACCGACTGCTTCGTCGCGAAGAGGGTGCCCATCTCGTGCTTCACCTGGTCCTTCGGGATCGCGTGGAAGTTCACGACGACCTCGGCGCCCTCCGGCGTCTTCTGCGTGCCGGCGTTGACGTAGTGGGTCTGGAGCATCAGCCACTCGTCCGGCTGGAACACGTTCGCGACGCCTTCAGGGAAGGTCCAGTCGAGGTTGCCGTCGAGCTGCGTGTTCGCGACGAGGGGCCAGTCTGCCCAGTTCGGGCTCTTGAAGCACTCGCCGATGCCGTTCTTCCCGCGCTGGACGAGGCCGTTCTTCGGGTCGAGCCCCACGACCGTCTTCACGCGGAAGATGTTCATGTGGTGCGAGCCGTCGCGCTGCGCGAGCTGTACGCGGTGCAGGTTCACCGGCTCGTTCTCCGGCATCCCGTTCGCCTTCGCGAGATCGCGGACGCGATAGAAGTAGCAGTCCTGCACCTCCTCGCCCGGGTTCACCGTGAAGAGCTCGGTCCGGAGCTGGAATCCCTGACCCGCGGCCGGCGGCTCGAGATCCGTCGGCGCGCGCTCCGGCTCGGGGGACGCCGGACAGCCGGCGACGAGGGCGATCGTGGTCACGGCGAAGGCGCTGAGAAGGAAGCGGTTCATGGGGGTCTTCGGGCTCCGAGCAGCGAACGTGCCACGGCCGCGCCTGTTCGGAAGTAGCGGGAATTCCAGCGCAGGGAAAGATCCGCGCTCCGGGTGGGTCGGACATCGGCGTCATGTGTGCCGTCCGGCCGGGGTCAACGGACGTAGATCGCGACGTCGCCCAGGCGCCGGTCCAGCGTGTAGCCCGCCTCCGCGAGGAGGTCCTCGTACGGCTTCCGGTCGGGCGGCGTCTCGCGGTCGAGCACGACGACGCTCGCCACGCGCGTGCGAATCGTCGCCTTCAGGTCGTCCTCCGTCGTGAGGTGGAGGCGCTCGCGCTCTTCCGCGCTCCGCTTCGAGGCGGAGAGGCGCGAGAAGTGATCTTCGTAGCCCGGCACGATCCACGTCGCGAGACCGAGCGCGCTGCCGGGCCACATCGTGAGGACCGGACCCGGATGCGCTTCCGCGACCTCGGCGACCGCGCGTGTGGCCGCGTCCATCCGTCCCGGACGATACGCGCGCATGTCCCAGACGCCGTAGCGGCCCGCGAGCCACTTGCTCGTGAAGCTGCCCGCCGTCGCGAGCAGGTAGAGGCCGATCCCGGCAGTGACGACGACATTGCGCACGGCGCGTCTCGTGGAGAGCTCGCCGTCGAACAGATGCGCGACGGTGACCGCTGCGCCGAGCACGAGGTAGGATACGAGCGGCGTCGCGTAGTGCTCGATCGCGGGCACGTGGCGCGCTCCGCCGATCGCGAGGACGAGCACGCCGACCAGCGGCGCGATGCGGCGCTCGGCATTCGGGAGCGCGAGCGACACGAGCGACGCGAGCACGAGGAGGACGTCCTGCGACCCCAGCGCGGAGAGGTCGCCGAGCGAACCGCCGCCGAGGATCGCGGAGAGGAACGGGCGCGTCTTCGGCCACGAGGCGAGCGTGCTCGTGTCGGCGTGGTAGCCGACGAGGCCGTAGGCGAGCTGCTCGCGCGACGTCAGCCAGAAGGGGAGGAGACCGATCGCGAGGACGACCGCCGCGCCGATCGTGACGAGACCCGCGCGCCGGAGCGCGAGGAGGCCGCCGGGGCCGGTGCCCATCACCGTCGCCGCGGCGAGCGTCGCGATCGCGGCGCCCGCGACGGGGAAGGAGACGAGGCTCGCCCCCGTCGCGGTGATCATCGCGACGACGAGCCCGCGTCGGAGGAGAGCGGCCTGTGATCGGTCCTCGAACATGACCGCGAGCGCCACCACACCGACGACCGGCGCGAGCGGGAGACGGCCGAGCGGCGCGAGCGCGGCGATCGCGCCGGCGGCGACGAGCTCGCGCGCGCGCGGCGCGCGGCCGCGCGGCGTCGCCAC
>JBDHVE010000293.1:0-5636 GCA_039809485.1 Polyangiaceae bacterium
CCGGCGCGCGGGCTGCGGAGGGGATCGAGGGCGGCGTCGAGGGAGAAGAGGAGATCTTCGAAGCCCTGCGCGCGGAGCGCTTCCTTGCGGCGCGGGAGCTCGGTGCGGACGTAGTCGACGACGCCGCGGCGGAGGCGGGTGACGAGGTTTCGCTGGGCGCCATCGAGCTGCGCGAGGAGGATGGTGGTCTGCCCGAAGAACGGGTGGCTCGGCGTCGCGAAGCCCTTCTTCGTCGCCCGCTGGAGCTCGACTTCCGTGAGCTTCTGGAGCGCCTCGCGCGGGATCGACATCGGCAGCGACTCGGACGCGAAGAACGCGTCGAGCGCCTCGTAGATGCGCGCGAGCTTCTCCTCCGAGACCATGTTCGCCTTGAGGCCGGGGAGGCTGTCCTTCAGGGCGGCGCGGACCTCCGCGCCCTTGTCGCGCCACATGTCGCGTGCGTCGGCGAAGGCTTGGTCCGCCGTCATCGCCAGCTCGCGCGGATCGGTCGCGCGCGCGGAGATCGGCGACGGCGGAAGCGGCAGCACCGGCGTATCGACCGGACGTCGCGCAATCGCCGTCGCGATCTTCTGCGCGCACGCGCGCTCGAAGCCGTTCGTGCCGGCGCGGAGCGCGAAGAGGCCTGGCGAGAGCCCGACGACCTTCGACGACCAGTAGTCGTTCGCGACGTCGTCGACGAGGAGCGCCGTGTCGGAGATCAGCCCGAGGTCGAAGCGCGCACCGCTCTCGAACGCGTGCTCCTGGAGCATGCGGAGGCAGAACGAGTGGATCGTCGAGATCGCCGCGAGATCGAGCTCGCGAAGCGCGCGTGTCGCGCGTTCGCGGTAGGTCGCGCGGAGATCGGGCGACGCGGCGGCGACGAAGGCGGCGAGCTCCGTGTCGGTGGTCGGCTCGCCGGCGAGGGCCTGCGCGGCGGCGCGGAGCCGGCGGCGGATGCGGTCTCGCAGCTCCGACGTCGCCGCCTCGGTGAAGGTGACGACGAGGATCTCCTGCACCCCGAGGCCCTGTTCGAGGACGAGGCGCACGAAGAGCGACGTGATCGTGTGCGTCTTGCCGGTGCCGGCGCTCGCTTCGACGAGCATCGTCCCGGTGAGGGGCACGCGGAAGGCGTCGAGCGGCGTCATGCCGTCACCTGCGCGAGCATGGGGCTCACGAGCTCGGTGGCGAGCGACGCGAAGGTAGGCTCATGGAGCGCGGCGGCGCCGCCGAAGGCGCGATCGATGTACGGGCACGTGCCGTCGCCGAAGTCCTTCCCGAAAGCCTTCTCGGCGTGGGTGAGCGCGTCGTTCTCGTCGCGCGTCTTCCGGAGGCGCTCGACGTACGCGATCGACGTCTCGGGAAAGAAGAGGAGCGGCGCCTCGAGCCCGCGCCAGTAGAGCGCGACGAGCTCACGGAGCTGCGCTTCCGCATCGCGCGCCTTCAACGGGGCGAGCTGCCAGACCTCGTTCTTGCAGACGAGGACGGTGCGGAGCGAGAGGCCGGCCGCGTTCATCGCGACGTGCCGCACCCATGCGCCGACGCGATGCTTGCCGCCGGCGTTGCTGTAGGTCGTGACGAGGTGGACGGACGGCGTCGTGCCCTTCACCCAGCCGACGATGCGGGTGTCGTGCGCCGCGACGTCGAGCTCGATCGGGAGCGGCGCGCGGAGCTTCGTGCCGCCGACGTGCTCTTCGATCTGCGCGCGTATCCACGCCACCTTCTTCGCGACCTCGGCGTAGGTGAACGCACCGACGACGCCGAGCGGCAGCGCGCCTTCCGCGACGAGATCGGCCGGCACGTCCGGTGAGCGCTCGCCCCGCTCGAGCAGGCCGGCGCCCAGTTTCCAGGCTTCGAGCGCGTCGAGCTCGAGGGGCTCGCGATCTTCGAGCACGTCGGCATCGCTGCCGAAGAAGACGCGGAGGCGCGTCATCATGAACGCCCGCGTCGGGTGCTCGAAGAACTTCACGAGCTGATCGAGCGTGAGCGTGCGCGGGAGATCCGACGGCGGGAGTGGCGCGCGGGCGAAGGGCGCCATCATCGACTTCGGGCCGCTCATCGCCTGCGCGCCCTCGCAGAGCGAGTCGGCATGGCTGAAGAGGCGAATGTCTTCGGTCGCACCGAAGTAGGTCGGGCTGAAGGCGTGGAGCGGGTGACGGACGAGGGCGGTCTTCCGCTCGGCGTCGGAGAGGAGATCGAGCAGCTCGCTCACGAGGACGGACGGCGGGCGCTCGGCGTTGTTCGCGATCGACTGGCCGACGTAGGTGACGATCAGGCGTTCGCGGGCCGAGAGGAGAGCGTCGAGGAAGGCCTGGCGGTCGTCGTCGCGGACGGACGGATCGCCGGGCTGGCGGGACGAGGCGAGGAGATCGAAGCCGTCGGCACGGGGGGCGCGGGGCACGTCGCCGTCGTTCATGCCGAGGAGCACGACGACCCGCGCTGGCGTCGCGCGCCCCGACGAGTAGGCGGCGAAGGTGACGCCGCCGGCGGCGACGTCGCGACGGCGGCCACGTTCCTCGAGCTCGGCGGCGAGCGCGTCGCGGACGACGGCGAGCGGGACCTCTTCGGCGAAGCCGGCCTTCGTGGCGGTGTCGGCGATGCGCGTGAGCGCGTCGCGCACCATCGCGTGCTGGAATTCGGTCTGCCAGAAGGTGTGGAAGAGGCGCGCGAGGGCGTCGCGGAGGAGGTCTTGCCAGGTGGTGAGGGTGTGCTTGCCGGAGAGCTCCTTGCGGAAGAAGAAGAGCTCCTCGCAGAAGGCGGAGAGGCCGCCGAGGGTGCTCGTCGCGTGGCCTTCGACGTCGTCGTAAGGGAGCGTGTTCTCGCAGAGCGTGCGGTCGTGGCTGCCGTCCTTGCCGATCGCGTAGCCGGCGATGAGGCGGTCGAGACCGAAGCGCCACGTGTTCGCGCGGAGGGCGGGCTGGCCGACTTCGGCGCGGTGCGCTTCGTCCTCGCCCCAGCGGATGCCGACTTCGGAGACCCAGCGGCGGACGGTGTCGAGCTCGTTCTCCTCGAGGTCGAACTTCGCGCGGACGGGCTCGCGGGAAAGGAAGTCGACGACGTCGGGCGCGGTGAGGCGGGACGGGATCAAATCGAGGAGCGCGAGGAACGCCTCGACGACGCGGAGCTGCTTTCGCGACGCGCGGTCGACGATGCGGTACGGGAGGAACGTGCGCTCCTTGTCCGAGACGCCGAAGACCGCGTCGATGACGGGCGCGTAGGTGTCGAGGTCCGGGCAGAGGACGAGGACGTCGCGCGGCTCGAGGGTGGGGTCGTCGTTCAGCGCGGCGAGGAGCTGGTCGCGGAGGACCTCGCATTCGCGCATCGGCGCGTGGCAGGCGTGGACGGAGAGGTGCTGGGGGAGCGTGGAGGGCGGGGTGGCGTCGAGGTCGGTGATCGACTGAGCGCGGGCTTCGAGGGTGGCGAGCGTCTCCGCGTTGCGCGTGCCGAGGGAGGTGGCGAGCGGATGGCCTGCGGTCGAGCGCGCGAAGACGTGGACGTTCGGGAGCGCGGCGAGCGCGTCGGCGTGCGCGGGAGAGAGGGCTTCGGGTGCGAAGACGGAGAGGCGCTCGGCGTCGGTCGCCGGGTGCCTCGCTTCACGACCGACGCGCCCGGCGACGGCGCGCCAGAGGACCGGCTGCCAGGCGTGCTCGGCGGGGAGGTCGTCCTCGCCTCGCTCCCAGGCCGTGATCATCGCAGGGCGATGCGTGAGGTAGCGCCTGAAGGTCGCCGCCAGGCGTCGCGCGAGGGCGTGGCGCTTCGTGCCGTCGGCGTCGCCTTCGAGGTAGGTGGCGACGGGCGCGAGCTTCGCGTCGGTGAGGAGCGACGGGAGGACGGCGGCGATCGCCCAGGTGAGGGTGTCGGTGTCGATGGCCTCGTTCGCGACGAGCTCCTCGATCGTCACGAACGACGGGTTCGCCCAGATCCCCTGCTTCTCCGCGAGGCGCAGCGCGAGCCAGTCCCCCATCGCGCGCGAAGGAACGACGATCGTCTCCTTCGCGAACGGCGACACGAGCGGCTCCCGGACCACGTCGTTCAACGCGTCGACGAGAGCCTCGAGCCTGGCGGAGCGATAGATGCGCAAGACTCCCCTGATACTTGGAGTATCAACGAAGGCGTCGCCGGGCACATCCGTGGAACCACGTACGTCGTGCAGATTCATCAGCTGCTAACGAGCGTGACCCACACGCTGCGCCGTGTTCGGTGGAGCGGATGGAGGCGACTGCGCGCGTGCGCAGCTCACACACGCCGGGGGCGGCCCGTTGCGAGATCCAGGTCGACGCAACCCCTCCGATCGCGACCTGGCCGGCGCCACAAGGCGGCGTGCGCGACTGCCTCGGGGACGCGGTTGCGAACCGCGCCTACTACGCCGCGTACCACGCCGTCGCGCACCTGGCCCAAGCACGCGGGATCGAGTTCACCTCCGACAAGGCCTACTACCAACACGACAGGTTTGCCGACGACGCCTACAGGAGCGGTATCCTGGACGTCGAAGGCGCACGCGACCTGCGCGAGCTGTACGCGATGCGCATCAAAGCCGACTACCTGGACGACCCCGTCGAATTCGACGAAGCCGATCTTGCCGCCGAGCTGGCTCAGAAGCTCGTCACGAAGCTCCTCCCATGAAGCGAGAACAAGTCCCCGGGTTCGTGTCGCGGATCGTGGGCCGCAGGCCCGTGCGGTGGCTACCGCCAGAGAGGCTCGTCGGCGACTACGACGGCCGCGACGGGACGCTTCAGGTCTTCGAGGCCGACGCGCGAGACCAGCGGCACCTCCTCGAGATCATCGACCAGCACCGGGCGATGCTCGAGGAGGCAGCGGGCGGACCGCTCGTCGTCATCTTCCACTCCGTTCGCCAGTCGAAGGAGCGCTACGGCGACGTTCTCCGGAGCTTCTTCAAGCCCATCGCGGCGCCGCGCGACGTCGTGCTCCCGGCGGAGAAGTGCGTCGACGCCGAAGAAAGCAACGGGCCACATCGCAGGGTCGCGGCGTGACATGTACCTGACGGCTCAACGCGTGCGTAGCGCCGCCGGGGCGGAAGCACTGCATGCCTTCCTGCACCTCCACGACGTCCCGGGAGCAGACCCGTTCCCGGACAACCCGCTCTCCGTGCCTCACGAGCACCCTGGACAGCTCGTCGCCAGCCACACGCCGATTCCCCCCGGTGGCAACCGCGTCCTCGCGTACCTCGACATCGTCGCGCCGGACGTCGTCTGGTCGGAGGCTCTCCCTCCGTGGGCGAAGACTTCCACAGAGTGGTGGAAGCAGAGCCTGGCTCCCCTCGGCGAGATGATGGTCGACAGCCCGCTGCCCTGGGTGCTCGAAGCCGGCGGCGTGCATGTCATCTTCAGCACGTCACCTGGGCTGGAGCCGGCATCCGAGTACGACCAGCTCCTAGGGACAGCGCTGGCGTTGTGGGAACAGTGGCGTGTCGCGGCCGGGTGAGCTCGCCGGCATGGGCCTCGCCGTCGACTTCGACTTCTACGCCGTCCATCGGCACGACGACGACTGAGGTTTGCGCGGGACCTGGCCGGGGCCAGCCGTAGGCCAGGCAAGGCCAGGCGCTTGCGCACGAATCGTCGCGAAATCGCGCCACCGGCGTGGTGGCACGCGCGCTGCTCTCCGCGCCGACGGTGCCGACGTCGATCCGACACGAAGGACCG
>JBDHVE010000294.1:0-5612 GCA_039809485.1 Polyangiaceae bacterium
GCCCGGCGTACGTCCGCCCTGCGCGTCCGAGCGTGCCGCACGCGCCCGCGCGGACCTTGCCGCCGCCGCGGATCGTCACCCTCTCGCAGGGCGCGGAGGCGCGATGCGGCCTCGACGAGACGGGCGCGCTCTGGTGCTGGAACCGGATGTCCTTCGAGCGCGCGGAGGACGGTCCACGAGGCGGCTTCCTGCGCGCCACCCAAGGCGGCACGCACGGCTGCGCCCTCGACGCGCGCGCGATGGTGTCGTGCTGGGGCAACAACGACTCCGGCGCGCTCGGCGACGGGAGCACGACGTACCAGGCGGTCCCGCGCCCGGTCGTCGGTCTCGGTCCGGTCGCCTCCGTCGCGGGCGCCTCCGAGCGGACGTGCGCGGTCACCGTCACCGGCGATCTCCACTGCTGGGGCAACACCGCGTGGGGGCTCCTCGGCGACGGCACCCTCGTCGACGACGGCGTCGCGAAGGCGCGCCGCGTGGCAGGGCCGCCGATCCTGCGGGGCGTCACGTCCGTCGGCGTCGGGCCCTACCACACGTGCGCAGCGCTCACCGACGGCCGCCTCTCGTGCTGGGGAGGGAACCTCGCAGGCGAGTGCGGCTTCACTCCCGTTCATCCTCCGACGCCGCGGCCGACCTTCGTCACGCATGCGCGCGACGTCGTCACGGTCGCGGCCGCCGAGTCGACGACGTGCACGCTCGACAAGCAGGCTCGCGTACGTTGCTGGGGCCGGCTCGGTGACCCGCGAGGCGCGAAGATCCCGAACTACGGAGGCGCGAAGCCGTCTCCGCGCGAGTACCCGCTGCCGCCCGCCGAGCGCGCCGTGGAGCTCGCCGTCGGCGGCGCCTTCGCGTGCACGCGCACCGCGACCGGCAACGTCTACTGCTGGGGAGACAACGAGCGCGGTCAGCTCGGCGACGGGAGCACGACGGAGCGCGAGATGCCCGTCCGCGCCGGGCTCACCGAGCCGGCCCTCCAGCTCGCGGCGTCGCATGACGAAATCTGCGCCTTGCTCGCGGGCGGCCGGGTGGCGTGCTGGGGCCACTGGCGGCGGCTCGATCACGAGCCGGCGTCGTCCGTCCCGACGCTGGTGGCGCCGCCGGAGGGGTGACCTTCACCGAGGACGGCTACGATGGCGCGGATGTCGAGAAGGACCACCATCGACGCGGCTGCGCTCGAGGCTCACACGCGGTGGGCGAAGGACCGGACGGGAGAGGGGCAGCTTCGCCTCCGCGGGCAGAGCCTCGCCGGCGACGTCCATCGCGCGCCGCGGCTTCGCGGGGCGACGTTCACCGAGTGCGATCTCTCCGGCGTGGACTTCGCCCAGGGGAACCTCGAGGAGACGTCGTTCGTGCGCTGCTCTGCAGCGGGGATCACGCTGACGCGCGTGCTGATGACGGGCGCGAGCATCGAAGGAGGATCCTTCGCCGGCGCGTCGCTCGATGCCGCCAGGATGGGCGGGTCGTCGATTCGCGACGTCGACTTCTCGGGCGCCGCCTTCCCGAACGCGTTCTGGCACGGCGCGCGCGTCGCTCGAACGCGCTTCGACGGCGCGCGCTTCGCCAACGCGATGCTCGACAGCGCGATCTTCGAGGGGTGCAGCTTTCGCGGTGCGAGCTTCGCGTCCGAACGGAGCACGTCGGGGCGCAGCACGAAGGACGCGACGTTCCAGGACTGCGACTTCACGGGGGCCAGGTTCGACGACCGCTTCCTCTCCGGCGCACGCTTCCTCGGATGTCGGATCGCACGCGCGCGCGGCAAGCCGGCCAACGTCGACGCGCTCGTGGTCGACGGGTGTGACGTCGACCGCGCCGCGTTCCTCGAGCTCCTCGGCTGGCGTGACGCGGTGCCGGGCGAGCGCCGCACGTTCTGGGTCGAGGGCGAGGTCGACTGCAGCGATCTCAAGTTCGCCTCGCGCGTAGGCGTCCGGCTCGAGATGGATCGACTCCCGACCCCGGCGGAAGCGGAGCGGGCCTTGCGCGCTCCGGCAGCCGCGGCGGTCACGCGCGCCGGTGGCAGCGAGGGGACGCCGTTCGAGCTCCGCGCGATCACGACGACGCCCGAGTGACCGCCGTCAGCCGTGGCGCGAAGCGAGGAGCCGGCTCAGAGGCCGGTCATCGTCACGCGCCCTGCGCCCGACACCCGGAGCGACCCCTGAGCGAGGTTCTTCTCGCCCGCGAGCGGCATCGGCTCGAGCAGGGTCTCGGTGACGTGGAATGCGAGCTGGGCGCCCGCGATCGAATCGATGACCAGCGTCCCGCCGGCGGTCGGCGAGTACCAGACCTTCCTCGTGGTCTCGCCTCCCTCGCAGGCGGCCCCCTCGGACATCTTGAAGGTCAGGGTGCCGTTCCACACCAAGCCGCCGTCGCCGGCAGCGGATGTCGACGCGAGGCCGAGCGGGTAGCTGGTCGCGGTCGGCCTCCCCAACCCCTCCATCGACAGCTCGAGGTAGCGGTCCTGCGCGAGGAGGAAGCACCGGATCCCCCATGCTCCGCCGACGCCGACCGTGGGATCGAAGTATGCGACGCAATCGAGCCCCCCCGCGGAAACGGAAGAGGCATGGAGATTCGCACGCGCGCTCGGGATCGTCCAAATCCCCCCAGGGCGGGCGGCCGGGACCCCGCCGACCGCGACCGCGACGGCGCGTCAGCGGACGGCGACGCGGATCCCCGGGGTGACACGCTCGCTCGGGTGGATGACGACGCGCTCGCCTTCGCCGAGCCCGCTCTCGACCTCCACGTCGAGATCGCTGCGCGCGCCGAGACGGACCGGGACGAGCGCGATCTCCTCCCCGCGCACCGCATACGCCGCCCAGCCGTCTCCATGTCGGAATGCCGAGCCGAGCGGGATGCGGACGACGCCGTGACGCTCGGTGACGACGATCCGCACCTCGACGCGGTATCCGTCGCCGAGCGCGCTCCAGCGTTCGCGCGGCTCGTCGAGATCGACGACGACGGACGCTCGCTGCTCTTCGACCCCGAGCGCGGACACCCGCGTGAACGCCGAGGGCTCGATCGCACGCACGTGGGCCCGGAGCGCGTCCCCGCCCCACCGCTCGACGGTGACGCGTGACCCCGGCTTCATCCGCACGGCGTCCGCGGTGAGGACATCCGCGACGACCTCGAGGCCGGCCGGGTCTCCGATCTCGAGGAGCGGCGCGCCGGCCTGGACCGGGCCTGCGCTCTCGCGGAGCACGCGGAGCACGCGCCCCGTCGCGGGCGCCGTCACGTCGAAGATGTCCTTCTCCCCTGCGGCGCCGTCGTAGCGCTTCAGCGCAGCGCCCGCCATCGCGGCCTCGTGGCTCGCCATCTGCGCGGCGAAGCGCGTCGACGTCAGCTCCTCCGCGCGGAGGCGTGCCTCGAGCTCCGCGCGCGTGAGCGCATCGGAGGCGAGGCTCCCCGACGCCACGAGGCGGCGCGTGCGTTCGAGCTCGTCACGCGCGTGGGTCGACGCGAGCTCCGCGCGCGCGACGGACGCCTGCGACTGGTGCTCTGCCGCGTGGGCGCCCGAGGATCGGGCCTGCGCCTCCACCTTCGACCGTGCGTCCAGCATCGGAGCCGTCATCGGTGCGATCCGCGCGAGCACGGACGAGGCCTCGATCGGCGCGCCCGGCTTCAGCTCGATGCGGAGGACGTTGCCCGAGATGGGGGCCGAGACCACGAACCTGTCGCGCACGCGGGTGCGGGCCATCTCGTCGACCGTGACGACGAGGTCCCCTCGCTTCGCCACCGCGACCTCGACCTCCACCGGCTTCGGCCGCCACGCGTAGGCGAGACCGGCGACGACGAGGACGCCGAGCGCGCCGATCCCGATGCGACGTGCGAGACGCGCGCGCTTCCTCCCGACGCTCTTCGTCGGCGGCGGAGGGCCATGCGGATCGCGGGCGGAGGAGCCTCCCGTCTTGCGGGACAAGGTCGTGGTCATGTCATTCTCTCGTCTTGAGGACGCCTACGAGGTCGAGGTCGTCGAGCTTGCGCCTGACGGCGAGCGCGCTGAGGAGGGAGGCAGTGATCGTGACGATCGCGCCGAATGCGAACGTCCGCGCCGTCGCATACGCGGGCATGCGGTAGCTCTCTGGATCGGCCGTCGACATGATCGCGTGCATGAGCCACTGTCCGAGGAGCATCCCGATCGGCACGCCGACCGCGACGTAGACGGCGAGCTCGCCGAGGAGGACGGCGGAGATCTCCGCACGCGTGAAGCCGAGCACACGGAGCGAGGCGAGATCGCGGCTCCGCATCGAGAGGGCGATGCGCGCCTGGTTGTAGACGACGCCGAACGCGATGATCGCGCCGAAGAGCGTCAGGATCGTCGTCGTGACCCACATGTGCTCGGTCTGCTCGCGGAACTTGGCGAGGACGTCGGCGCGCTGCGTGACGGACGCGACGCCGGGGAAGGTCGCGAGGCGAGCGAGGAGGGCCTTCTCGTCGCCACGCTCGACGGTGAGGAGGAGGGACGAGACGTTGCCTTCCTCTCCGAGCATGTGCTCGAGCGCCGACGTGGAGGTGTAGACGAAGAGACCGAACATGTCGTCCGCGAGCCCGTTCACCGGGACGTCGAGCACGCGCCGGTCGCCCTCGAGCACCTCGAGCTGGACCCGCTCCCCGACGCGAACGCCGAGGACCTCCGCGAGCTTCCTGCTGATCGCGACGCCCGAGGCGGGGACCTCGAGCTTCCGCGGCGGCCACTGGGCCACGGAGCGGAGCGGGATCGCGCGATCGCTCCCGGCGAGCACGACCACGTCACGGTAGACATTCTCGTTCCGGACGCGGACCGGGACGGCGCGGCGCGGCTCGACCTCGACGACGCCGGGGAGGTGGCGCGCGGAGCTCACCGCCGCGAGGGGGACCGGACGGAGGAAGCTCACCTCGACGTCCTCCCGCTGCGCGCCCTCGAACTGGTGCGCCATGAGGAGATCGAGCGAGTCGTATGCGAAGTACCCCGCGATCACGACCGCGGTCGCCCAGGCGACGCCGACGCACGAGAGGAACGCGCGCATCGGCCGGCGCAGCATCTCGCGGAGGACCATGCGGCCGGAGGCGCCGACGAGGCGGAGGATCCCGAGACGCTCGAGGAGCGGCCGCTTGTAGACGGCAGGCGCCTCCGGCCGCATCGCCTCCGCCGGCGGGACACGGACGGCACGTGCGACCGCACCGAGCGCGCCCGCGAGGCCCGACGTCAGGCTCACCATGACGCCCGTCGCGACGACGCCCGCGTCGAGGCGGAACGCGAGATCGGGGAAGCGGAAGAACGGCCGGTAGAGCGCGATCATCCCCTCGCCGAGCAGCGTCCCGAGGAGGATGCCGAGGACGGCTCCGGCGCCCACGATCATGCCGACGAGCTCGACGTAGTGGAGGCCGACCTCGGTGTTCGTGTACCCGACCGCTTTCAGCGTCGCGATCTGGCCGCGCTGGCGGTGCAGCGTGCGCGCGAGCACGACGTTGAGGAGGAACGCCGCGACGCCGAGGAAGATCGCCGGCGTCACGAGCGCGTACGTGCCGAGCTGCTGGAGCTCACCGTCGAGCACGTGGTTCGAGAGCCCTCCAGAGCTTTCGTCGGGCCCGCGACGGCCGTCATCGTCGTGGTCAAGGCACGGTCAGCGTCGCGCGGCGGAGGG
>JBDHVE010000295.1:0-5502 GCA_039809485.1 Polyangiaceae bacterium
GGGGCTCTGCACGGCGGCGGACGAGATCCACGCGCGCACGCTCCGCGGGGAGGCGGTGCGGCTCGAGGACAAGCTCCGGCTCCGTCGGGCGGCCACGTTCGCGACGCACACGAGCGCCGAGGTCGTCACCGCGATGCACAAGGCCGCCGGGGGCACTTCCGTCTACAACAAGTGTCCGCTCGGGCGGCACCTTCGGAACGTGCACGTCGCGACGCAGCACATCATGGTGCAGGAGCAGACCTACGTCGTCGCCGGTCGCGCCGCGCTCGGGCTCGACGTGAGCGAGAAGGGTCTCTGACGATGGCGCTGCCGCTCGCGGGCAAGGTCGCCGTCGTCACCGGCGCGAGCCGCGGCGTCGGCAAGGGGATTGCCCTCTCGCTCGGCGAAGCGGGCGCCACCGTCTACGTGACGGGCCGGAGTCGTGCGGGGTCGAGCGATCTCGGAGGATCGATCGACGAGACCGCCGAGCTCGTGACACGCCGCGGCGGACGCGGCGTCGCGGCCCTCTGCGATCACGCCGACGACGACGCGGTTTCCGCGCTCTTCGAGCGAGTGAAGCGCGAGGCAGGGCAGCTCGACGTCCTCGTGAACAACGCCTTCGCGCTCCCGGAAGGTCGGCTCTTCGGGAAGTTCTGGGAGCTGCCGATCCCCCAATGGGACGTCTACGCCGGCGTCGGGCTCCGATCGCACTACGTCGCGAGCGTGCATGCTGCACGCATCATGGTGCCCGCCCAGAAGGGGCTCATCGCGAACGTCTCCTCGTTCGCCGGTGGCACCTACGCCGTGAGCGTCGCCTACGGCGTCGCGAAGGCGGGCGTCGATCGGATGGCGAAGGACATGGCGATCGAGCTCCGGAAGCGCGGCGTCGCGGTCGTCTCGCTCTGGCCCGGCGTCGTGAAGACGGAGCGCGTGCTCGCGATGGGCGACGCGTGGCCGTTCGACGTCTCGAAGGGCGAGAGCGCCGAGTTCACCGGTCGCGCCGTCGTCGCGCTGGCCTCCGACCCCGCGGTGATGGAGAAGAGCGGGAAGGTCCACGTCGTCGCCGATCTCGCGGAGACGTACGGCTTCACGGACGTCGACGGCACGCGTCCGCGCGCCTTCGGTTGACGCGGGGCGGCGCTCGCACGCGCCACCGCGTTCCAGGAACGCGCCAAGGCCGCGCTCGGACGTCACCCGTTCGGGGACCGAACATTGCGAAGGTTTGTCCGCGGCGTAACGTGGACCTTCGATGCGAGCTCTTCCTGTCTTCCTCTCCAGCGTTCTCCTCACGTCGTTCGCCGTCGTCGGGTGCGACGACACGAGCTCACCGTCGACCACGACGCCCACGGCCGACGGTGGCACGTTCGAGCCCGCCGAGGACGGCGGCACGGCCACGCTCCCGGTCCTCACGCCGTGCCCCGACACGGGCTCGGGGACGGGCACGACCCACGACAAGGAGATCACCGCGGACGAGACGTGGACGGCGGCCGCGAGCCCGCACCGCGTCACCTTCGGCATCCGCTTGCTCGCGAAGGTGACGGTCGAGCCGTGCGCCACCGTCCTCGTCGGCGACTCGTACACGATCGCGATCGGCTCGAGCGGCAAGCCGGCGGGCGCGCTCGTCGCGAAGGGCGAGCGTGGCGTCGACGCGAGCGGCGCCCCGCTCCGCCGCGCGGTGACGTTCGCCGCCGCCGACCCCGCGAAGCCGTGGGGGAGCATCGCGGTCGACCAGGGCAGCAAGCTCGATCTCGAGAGCGTCGTCATCACCGACGCTGCCAGCATCGCCTCCGAGCAGAACAGCGGCGGCGCGATCCTCTCCTATGGCGAGGCCTCGAACGGGACCACGATCGTGAAGAACGTGCGCGCCGTCGACGTCACCGTCGAGCGCGCGCGCGGGTACGCCTTCAACTTCCAGAGCCTCTCCGCGTTCACCGACGACTCGAAGGACGTCGTCGTGAAGGGCGGCGGTCGCGCCGAGAGGCCGTTCCCGATCCGGCTCGAGCCCGGCGCGCTCTCGTCGCTCCCGGCAGGCCTCTCGCTCTCGGGCAACGCGGCCGACGAGGTGGAGATCGGCGCCGGCAACACGTCGATGATCTCGGACACGATCAAGGCGCGCGGCGCTCCCTACCGGATGATGGGCCGCCTCCGCGTCGCGCCCGGTGCGGACGGCCCGGCCTCGACGCTGACGATCGAGCCGGGCGTCACGATCCGCTTCGACAGCACGTCCGACAACGGCCTCCAGCTCGGCTCCTCCGACAAGCGCCAGGGCCTCCTCGTCGCCGCCGGGACGGCCGCTTCGCCGATCACGTTCACCTCGGCGAAGCCGACGCCGGCGCCCGCCGACTGGAAGAACATCTACTTCGCGTACAGCCCCGCGACGGGCAACAAGATCGACCACGCCGTGATCGAGTACGCGGGCGACTTCAGCGGCGCGCAGGGCTACGGCTGCGGCCCGATCGAGAACGACGCCTCGGTCCTCCTCCTGTCGACGCGCCCGACCGAGGCGTTCATCACCAACACCACGTTCCGGAACGGCGGCGGCGACACCGGCCTCCTCCTCGGCTGGACCTCGGACGAGGCCGGCCCCGACTTCAAGGCGACCAACACCTTCACGAGCATGCCGGCGTGCGCCGTGAGCCGCTGGCGGAATGCGACCGGGGAGGCGTGCCCGGGGTCGACGAACGGCTCACCGCTTTGCTTCTGAACGCGCACCAGAAATAGTCGGGAACCTTTCCGTGGGCGCGGCGTGGAAGGGGGCATGTTCCCCCTCCGCCGCGCCGCCGTCGTCCTCCTCACCGCGTTGACCGCTGCATGCGGGCGAGGTGCGGCCCAGACGCCGCCGGTCGTGACGTCCGCGCCGGCCCCGCGGCTCGCGAAGGCCCCCTCGGACGTCGAGAGCCGCCGCGCCCTCTTCGAGCAGCTGGCGGGCGACGTCCGGCGCTACCACCTCTTCGCGCCGCAGACGGCGAAGAACCTCGGTCGGACGTGGGAGGACGACGTCCCGGCGCTCCGCGCGGAGCTCGAAGCCGCGACGAGCGCCGAAGCGCTCCGCGTCGCGCTCCACCACTTCGGGAACAGCCTGCACGACGTGCACTGCCAGTTCCGTCCCGACGACCGCGGCGAGCGGCTCACGGTCGGCTTCTCGCTCGGGGTCGAGGAGCGCGGCGGCGAATTCGAGCTCTACGTCGAGCGGGTGGCGAAGTGGGCGCCCTCCGAGCTCCGCGAGGCGGTGCACCCCGGGGACGTCGTCGTCGCCGTGGACGGCGTCCCCGGTAGGGATCTCGTCCGCCACCACGCGCTCGAGTCGAACATGAACGCGTGGCCGAACATCGCGCTCGGCGTCGCGCGCTTCCTCACGAACCGCCACAGCGGCCTCACCACCGCGCGCGACGGCACGACGACGTCGTTCGTCGTCCGCCCGCGCGACGGAGGCGCACCTCGAACCGTCGTCGCGACGTGGCGAACGAAGGTGAACGAGGACACCCCCGACGACGTGGACATCGACTACGCCACGCAGGACTGCGTCTACCTCGATCCGAAGGACTACGGCCCGTACACGCTGGCGGCGCGCGGCTACCGGACGTGCATCTACACCTCGACCGCGCCGAGGTACCGCGACTACCCGATCGTGCGGCAGGTCTCGTTCCGCTACGACGAGATCCCGCACGGACCGCTCGCCGATCACGCGCTCGTCTCGTCGACGCTCGCGCGCGCGAAGCCGAAGGGCGTGCTGCTCGACGTCCAGGAGAACGGCGGCGGGATCAACCCGAACGTGTTCCTCGACTGGTGGGGAGACAAGCCCTACACCGACACCGAGACGCACGTCGTCCTCGACTCTTCGCTCCCGGCGCTCACCCGAGGACGGCAGCCGCGCGTGAGCAGCTGGAACGACGCGCTGCGCGGCTGGTACGACCGCGAGCTCGCGGCGAAGAAGGAAGGGCAGCGCGTCACCCGCGGTCGTCCGTTCCAGTGCAAGGCGAAGACGTGCGAGTGGGACAACCACTACGTCCCGCAGCACCGGGTGACGACCGCGCCCGTCGCGCTCCTCCTCGGTCCCGGGTGCGCCAGCTCGTGCGACGCGGTCGCGTGGCACTTCGACAAGCAGGACTTCGGCCCGATCGTCGGGCGCCCCTCGATGGGCGGCTTCACCACCCACCGCTTGAAGAAGGACGTCGTGCTCGAAGGCAAGCGCCTCGGCTCCCTCGACCTCGCCGTCGCGTACGACACCCCGGCCGGGAGCGACGAGAGCATCGAGGCGGTGCCCGTCCACCTCGACCTGCCCGTCCCGCGCACGTTCGAGAACCACGCGCGCTACGACGCCGTGCTCGTCGACGCGGCGATCGAGGCGCTCCGGAAGCGCTGATCACTTCGCCGGGATCGGCACCGCCCAGCCGAGCCCACCGCCGTCGGGCGCCGGACGCTCGGGCGCCGGGCGCGCGATGAAGTACGTCGCGGTCGCCGCGCCCGCGACCACCACCACCGCCGCTCCCCAGAACCAGCCTTTCTCGAACACCGGGGTCCTCCCCTCGGTGAGCGTCGCGGCGAGGGCAGGATGGTCTCCGGCGGCGACCTTCACCCTCGTGACGTACGGGACGAACCCGGCCTTGCGCACGACGATCCGGTAGTCGCCCGCGGGTCGCGAGAGGGTGACCGGCGTGACGCCCACGTCGACGTCATCGATCGTGACGACGGCGCCGGGATGGCTCGCGGAGATCTGGATCGTGGCGGGGAGGCTCTTCAGATCGAGCTCGACGTCCACCTTCGAGCCCGGCGTGAACGTCTTCGTGACGATCGCGTTCGTGAAGCCCGGGCGCGAGATCGAGAAGATGTGCGTGCCCGGGTCGAGCTCCGCCTCGAAGCGGCCGCCCGGGGCGCGCGTCGCGCCCTCGACGCTCGAGAGACCGGCGAGCAGTACCTTGCTCGAGCCGTCCGCGACGAGCGGCGCGCCGTCGACGAGGACCTGCGCGTCCGCAGGCGTGAGCGCCACCGAAGCCTTCACGAGGAGGGCGTCGATCTCCTGCACCCACTTCTTCGCGTCGGCGGCGAAGCTCGCCGGGAGCTCGCGCTTCGGGGCCGCCTCGTCCATCGCGAGGGCCGCCGCGAGCGACGCGCGGGCACGGACGTAGCGGCCGAGCGCCCGCTCGCACGCACCGATGTTGTAGGTCGTGAGGACGTGCGGACGTGCCGCCGCCGAGCGCTCGAACGCGGCCAGTGCCTCGCCCCAGCGCGCCTGCTTCACGTGCTCGACCGCGGCGGCGTACTCGTTACGTGCACGTTGCACGTTCTCGGGCACTTCGGTCGGCGCCGCACGGGAGCTCGACGCGAGCGTGAGGACGAGCGCGGCGACCACCGCCGCGAGCCGATCAGAACGGGATGCCACCAGCCACCCCTCCTTGCAGACGAACGGGCGCGCCGCGTGCGCTCGGGGCCGGCCGCGCCGCCGACGACGCGCGCACGCTCGGCTTCGGCGGCGGCGCGCTGGTCTCGGCCGGTGCCGCCGACGCGACCGGCGCCGCGACGGGC
>JBDHVE010000296.1:0-5460 GCA_039809485.1 Polyangiaceae bacterium
CAGACCGCCGGGCACGGGCACGGGCACGGGCACGGGCACGGGCGAGAAGGAGCGGAGCCCTGGATTCAGGGACACGCTCTAGCTCACCGGGGGGAGCTGATCTGCGCCCGAGCTGGTCAAGGGCGCATTTCTGCGTCATACCCCGTGGTCCATGGATCTCGTTCAGCTCGGCAAGAAGCGCGGTCGGGGAGCTTTCGGAGACCCGCGCGCGCGCTTCCTCCCGACGACGCGCGAGGAGATGGAGCTCCGCGGCTGGGATGAGCTCGACATCCTCATCGTGAGCGGGGACGCGTACGTCGACCATCCCGCGTTCGGGCCGGTCCTCATCGCCCGCTTCCTCGAGGGGCGCGGGTTCAAGGTCGGATTCATCGCGCAGCCGCGCTGGGACTCGCCCGCTGACATCGCGCGGATGGGCAAGCCGCGCCTCTTCGTCGGGGTCGCCGCGGGCAACCTCGACTCGATGCTGAACAAGCTGACCGCGCAGAAGAAGATGCGGTCGGAGGACCAGTACTCGCCCGGCGGTCGCAACGACATGCGTCCGAACCGCGCGACGCTCGTCTACTCGAACCTCTGCCGGCAGGCCTTCCCGGGCACGCCGGTCGTGATCGGCGGGATCGAGGCTTCGCTCCGCCGCATCGCGCACTACGATTACTGGTCGGATCAGGTCCGCCGCTCGATTCTCCTCGACGCGAAGGCCGACCTCCTCGTCTTCGGGATGGGCGAGCGCCCGGTCTGGGAGATCGCGCGCCGCCTCGACGCGGGCGAGCCGGTCAGCGCGCTGACGGACGTGCGCGGCACCGCGCACGTGAAGAAGAACCGCCGTGCCTGGGGGCCGCTCCTCGCGAACGTGAGCCGCTACACGACCGACGGCAAGCTCCTCGTCCTCCCGTCCTACGAAGAGGTCACGTCGGACAAGAAGGCGTTCGCGAAGATGTCGCGTACCTTCCAGCACGAGACGAACCCGCACAACGGGCGTCCCATGCTGCAGGTCCACGGCGAGGAGGCGGTCTACTTCAACCCGCCCGCGCCGCCGCTGACCGAAGAGGAGATGGATGGCCTCTACGACCTGCCGTTCGTGCGCGCGCCGCATCCTTCCTACGGCGGTGAACGGATCCCCGCGTTCGACACCGTGAAGCACAGCATCGTGACGATGCGTGGTTGCTTCGGCGGTTGCACGTTCTGCAGCATCACGGAGCACGAGGGGCGCGTGATCCAGAGCCGGAGCGAGGAGAGCGTCCTCCGCGAAGTGCGTCAGCTCTCGCGGATGGGCGGCTTCTCGGGTGTGCTCACCGACCTCGGCGGCCCGACCGCGAACATGTACAAGATGTCGTGTCGTGACGAGAAGACGGAGAGCGCGTGTCGCCGGCTCTCGTGCGTGCACCCGGGGATCTGCGAGAACCTCGTCACCGATCACGGTCCTCTCATCCGCCTCATGAAGAAGGTGCGGGAGGAGAAGGGGATCAAGAAGGTCTTCATCGCCTCGGGCGTCCGCTACGACCTCGCCGAGCGGAGCCCCGAGTTCGTGCGCGAGCTCGCGCAGCACCACACCGGCGGCCAGCTCTCCGTCGCGCCCGAGCACTCGAACGACGGCGTGCTCGACAAGATGAAGAAGCCGAGCATCAAGTCCTACGAGCGCTTCGCGCAGGCGTTCTGCCAGGCCAGCGAAGAGGCGGGGAAGGAGCAGTACCTCGTCCCCTACTTCATCACCGGCCACCCCGGCTCGACGCTGAAGGACACGATCGAGCTCGCGCAGTACCTGAAGCGCAACGGGATGCGCCCGCGGCAGGTGCAGGACTTCATCCCGACGCCGATGGCGGTCGCCACCACCATGTACTATACAGGCATCGATCCGATGAGCGGGGAGGAGGTCTACACGGCCCACGACCTCCGCGAGAAGCGGATGATGAAGGCGCTCATCTTCTACTGGGACGCCCAGCACTGGCCGCTCGCGCGCGAGGCCCTGAAGAAGGCGGGGCGCCTGGATCTGATCGGGCGGGGCCCGCAGCACCTCGTCCCGCCGGAGGGCGCGGCCGACCGGCTCGCCGCCGCGCGGGGCCCGCAGAGCCCGAGCTGCCGGACGGGCGCGCGCCCGCGGCCGGGCGACCGCTTCAAGCGCCGCTGAACCGTCTGCGATCGGTGCTCACGGCACGATCATCACGGGTCGCGTCTCGCGCAGGGTGCCGTTGACCCAGACGCCAACGGTGACCAGGCCCGGTCCCTCCGCGATCGTCGCGACGAAGCGCAGGCGTTGCCCTCCGTACTTACCTGTCGCGGTCCACTCCTCGCGGATGTCGTTACCAGCGCCGAGGACGCCGACGAGCACGTCGTCTCCGCCACGGAGCATGGCGGTCATCGCGATGCCGAGCCGCTGGCCCTTCTTCAGAGCGGCGATGTTGGCCGACGGCGGATCGAGCACCTGCGCCTCGGTCGCCAGCCCTTCCGTCAGGACGAGATCCATCACCCCGCTCTGCTCGAGGGTCCCGAGGTGCACCGGCCACATCCCCTGCACGTTCGCGGGCTCGATCCACTTGTTGTCGCAGTCGTGCAGCTCGAAGTGGAGGTGAGGGGCCGACGAGCAGCCGGAGCTCCCGACGACGCCGAGTGGCGTGCCTGCCTCGACGAACTGGCCCTTCGTGACCTTCAGCGAATTCTTCTTCAGGTGGGCGTAGTAGGAGATGAAGCCGTTCGCGTGCTGGATCGCGACGTGGTTCCCCATGCCCTTGCTGGGCGTGGTGGTCGTCTCGCGGTCGAAGCGCCCGTCTTCGACCACTACGACCTTGCCGGCGGCGGCCGCGCGGGCGAGGACGGCGTCCTGGTCCATCTGGCGGAAGCTCCCGACCAAGATGTCGTAGCCGCGATGGCCGTCGTAGGTGATCGCGTTGTCGCTGGTGGCACCGCGGAAGTCCCGCCGCGTGTAGTTGTAGGTGTCGAGGTCGGTGTAGTGGTTGATCCCCCACACGCGGCCCGCTTGGCCGTCGAGCGGCCAGCGCAGCTTCAAGTGCGCCGGGTCGCAGGAATTCGCGATCGTCTTCGGACGCGGCGCCGTCGTCGGCTGCGCCGCGGCGTCGGGCGCCGCTTCGGGCTTCACCTGCGGCGTCGCCTTCGCCAGCGCGGAGGGCCGCGGCATGTTCGGCTCGATCTTCGTGATCCGCGCGAAGGTTCCCGCGGGCGACATCGTCGGCGCCGGTCTCGCGGTCGGCTTGACGGCGACCTGCGCCTCCGCGAGCCGTGCGACGAGCGCGCCGCCCACGACGACCACGCCGATGCCGATGCCGAGCTTCACTCCGTTGGTGGTCAAACGAACCTCCCCGCGCGTCGAGGTTAGACGAGCGTCGCCGCGGAGAGATGCAGATGCACGATGACGTGCGCGCTCGCCCTCGCCTCATCCCGCCGGCGGGGTCGAAGGCGAGCTCGTCAGCGACGCGCCCACGATCCCGATCACGAGGAGCACGAGGAACCCCGCGCGCGCGAGCGTCACGGGCTCGCCGAACAGCACCGCGCCGCCGATCGCCGCTCCGAGGGCGCCGATCCCGACCCACGCCGCATACGCTGTCCCGATCGGGAGCGTGCGTGCCGCGTGCGAGAGGAGCAGCATGCTCGCGACGAGCGCCAAGGCGGTGACGACGCTCGGTACGGGCCGCGTGAACCCTTCGGTGTACTTCAGCCCGAGCGACCAGACGACTTCGAGCAGACCCGCGACGACGAGAACGAACCAAGCCATGGTGGATACCTCCACGGCCCGTCGTTCCTGCCCGGTACGGGTCGCCCTCGTCGGGGTCGCAGCGCGCTGCCGCGACAGGACGAGAGCCTAGCGCGGCGTCGCGGTCTCGCAAGGTCGGGTCACGGAAGCACGGCCGCCCCGATCGGCGTCGGGTTCCACGCGATCTCCCAGCGGAAGCCGTCGGGGTCCGCGAAGTAGCCGCTGTAGCCGCCCCAGTCGCGCGCGCTCGCCGGCGACACGCGCGCGGCCCCCGCCGCGCGTGCCGTCGCGAGCACGGCGTCCACTTCGGCGCGCGTCGCGACGTTGTGCGCGAGCGTGATCGGCGGCACGCCCTCGCCGGCGGGCGCCCCCACTTCGGCTTCGAACGCCTTCCGATCCCACAGCGAGAGGACGACGTGGGCGCCGACCTTGATCATGACGACCTCGCCGGGCACGTCGAGCTCCGGCTTCCAGCCGAGCCCGTCGACATAGAACGCGCGCGCACGGGCCACGTCGCGGACGGCGAGCGTCACGAAGCTGATTCGGGGATCCATGCGGGCGAGGGTAGCGGACGGAGGACTCGAACGGTCAGTTCACGGCCGGGCAGTCGCGGACGTCGAGCTGCCCGTCTTCGGTGAGGGTGTTGACCGCGCAGCGATTGTGCTGGAGCCCGAGCCGATCGCGCTCTTCCTTCGGGACGGCCTTGCCGTTGCCGTCGACCCAGGTGCCGGTGCACTTGAAGGCGTTGTCGCCGTTCGACCCGTAGCCGGTGCAGCCGTAGATGCGGGACGTGACCGAGGGATCGTCGCTGTAGGTCGACGCCATCCGTCGGATCGTGCTTCCGCCCGCCATCGGGGCGCCGGCAAAGCAGGACGACACGATGAGCGGCTTGTCGTCCTTCAGGAACTTCTCGACCGTCTCGCGCGGCACGCCGCCGACGAGCGTGCCCGGCATCCCGTGCGAGCTGTAGACGTTCGCCTTGCCCTTCACCATCTCGGCGAGCTTGTCGTCGGTCGCGAACGGCGGGTCGCCGGGCTTCGCCACCGTGACGGCGTTGCCGCTCGGGTGCATCACGTTCTCTTCGTCCTTTGCCGGCGCCTTGAGCGGCGCGACGCCGGGGATCGATCCGCGGCCGGGGTTCGTCTCGTTGCCGGTGTCGGTCGTGAGCGGCTCGGTCTCGGAGCCCTTCGCGCCCGCCGGGGGCGCGTCCTTCTGGTTGTCCTCGAACCCGCTCGGGTCGGTCGTCGCCGGCGTCTCGGCGGGCTTCTTCGCATCCGGATCCTCCGAGGTCTGCGGCTCCTCCTTCGTCTCGCCGGCGGGCACGAGCGGATCCTCGGGCGACTCACCGGTGCTCGGGGGCGCGGTCTCCTTCTCGCTCTCGTCGGCGGACGGCTTCTCCGTCTCGGACTCGGCGCCCGGATCCTTCTCGTCCGTCGGCTCGCCGCCGGAGCCTCGCTCCTCCTCGTCGGCGGAGGGCTCGTCGGCGGGCTCCTTCTCGGTGAGCGGATCCTCGGCCGGCTCCTTGTCGCTGCGCTCCTCGTCGCTCTTCGCGGAGGGCGTCTCTTCGTCGTTGCTCGGCGCCGGATCGGCCGACGCCTGGTTGTTCTCCGCGCTCTCGTCGTCGACCTTCTCCTCGCCGGTCTCGCTCGACTCGCTCGACTCGCTCGAGCTCGACTCCTCGGCGCTCGACTCCTCGGCGCTCGACTCTCCCGAGCTGGAGCTCTCCTCGTCCTCTGCCAGGAAGCGGAGCGATGTCGTCC
>JBDHVE010000297.1:0-5440 GCA_039809485.1 Polyangiaceae bacterium
GCACCTCTCGTGCGTGCCGTACGTGGTCGTGATCGTGCTGCTCACGGCCCTTGCGGTCGTCCTGCGCGCGCGGGGCGCGCCGCGGGAAGGGCGCCGCGCGTATCTCGCCGCGCTCGCCGTGCTCGTCCTCACCTCGCTGCCGGCGCTCGTCGAGGAGCTCCTCCCGCGCGGCGGGAACCTCTCGAAGATCGTGAAGCTGTTCGTCTCGCGCCCCGAGCCGCCGAAGCCGTGGGGCGATGCGGTCCTCCAGCTCGCGCGCGTGTCGGCGTGGATCCCGGAGCGCATCCTCGCGCGCTCGCTCGCCAAGGAGCCGATCGATCCCGAGCCGATGTGGAGCGCGCCGTTTCCGCCGGATCTCGCGCGTCCGTCGTCGACGCTCGCGATCGTCGCGGTGGTCCTCTTCGTTGCCGCCGCGGTCGTCGCGACGCGGCGGCGCGATCGCGTGAGCCAGCTCCTGCTCGGTGGGTCCGTCGTCGGCGCCCTCGTCACGATCATCGCCCTCCGCGGCATCGTCGGCGAGCCGTTCCGGTACCTCTTGTTCTGGGGGACGACCGCATCGACCGTTGCGCTCCTCGGCGTGGTGTCGACGTTCGCGTCCGTCGGCGCGGGCTTCGCGGCGACGCTCGACCTCCGCGCGCTCCGCTCGCGGGCCACCCCGATCGCTGCCGGGATCGGCGCGCTCGCGATCGCCGCGGCAGCCGTCTTCGCCGTTCGTCTGACGTCGGCGGCGGTGACGCTCCGCGGGGTGGGGTACCTCGCGGCGATCCCCGGCATCGAGCCCGCGTATCGCGAGCTCGTCACGCGACTCGATCGCGACAACGTCGTCCCCGTGATCCACGGCGGCCCCGGCTGGCACGTCGGGACCGCGCTCCAGCTCGAGCTCGTGAAGGATGGGCGCCCGCTCCGGATCGTTCCGGGCGAGCGATGGCTCTTCGGGCGGCAGTTCTCGGACCCCGCGCCGGGGGAGCGCGTCGTGCACGTCTACGCCGAGCACGTCCCTTTCCCGCTCACGACGAAGCCGTGCCTCGAGAAGGTCGCGAGCGCGGGAGACGTCACGCTCTACTTCGCACCGGAGGAGCGCCTCGTGTGTCCGACACCTTCGGCGGCGGTCACGGCGCCTTGAAGCGGCGTCTCAGGCGCGCGAGATCGGCGCGCCGTCGCGGACGGCCGGGCCGCGCGTCAGCACCATCAGGATCAGGTTCCCGAACGGGTGCCGCCACTTCTGGTGCGGGACGACGCGCGACAGGCCGCGGGCGACGTCGAACGAGAGCCCGGCGAGGAACGGCGTCACGAAGTGCGTCGTCGTCTTGAAGTCCACCGTGTTGAAGTACAGGTGGAAGTCCGGATAGAGCTCCGCGAGCTTGCGCTCCATGTTGAAGAAGTTGAAGCGCGTGATGTGCTGCTCCTCGTAGCTCACGTCCGAGACCTTGTTGAGGAGCAGCTCGATCGCCGGCCACGCGCTCGCGTAGTTCGGCGTCGTGAGCACGAGCTTTCCGCCCGGCTTCAACCGGTCGACGATGCCGTCGAAGAGCGCGCGGATCTCGTCGGGCCGGAGGTGCTCGATGACCTCGATCAACGTCACGCAGTCGAACTTCTCGTGCAGCGAGCTGAGCTCGCTGATGCGCGCGAGGTGACGGAACTCGCGGAACTTCGTCCCGTAGGTCGCGTTCGCGTAGCCGATCTGGTCCGGCAGGATGTCGACGCCGAGCTGGCGCGCGAAGCGGTGCTCGGGGATGAGCGAGAGGAACGTCCCGGCGAAGCAGCCGATGTCGAGGATCGACTGGTTCGGGCGCTCGGGGAGGTAGTCGAGCACGCGCTCGAACTTCGACACGTGCCAGAGGCGCCGGATCGGGTTGCCGTTCCGGAGGACCGAGTCGTAGTAGCCCTTCGGGATGCCGTCGTAGTCGAAGGTCGGCGGCTCCGTCGGCGTCGCCGTGCTCATCGGGCCCGGACCGTGTGCAGACGCGCCGTTCGTGTTCGAAGCCTCGCTCGAACCGAGCGCGTCCATCGTCTTCTTCGCGGTGTTGTCCACGGATGCCTCCAGCTCGACGGGGCGCACCTTAGCGGCGCTCCAGGTCGGCACGCAAGCTGAGCGACTCGAACATCACGCTCATCTGCCTGGGATCATTGGGCGCGAACGCGTTCGCGCCGGCATTGCCCACCGCGTACCTCATGCGGAGGACGTGGTGGCCCGGCGCCACGTGCGCGCGGAGCGTCCGCGTGAGCGTCTCCTCGGTGGGCAGGTCCTTCCAGGTGTCGACCGGCGCGCCGTCGAGCTCGAGCGCGATCGCCTGACCCTTCACCGGAACGCGGAAGCGCGTCTCGAGGACGAGCTCGCGCTCGCCGACCGTGTCGAACGCGAGCTCGGTCGCGGGGAGGAGCGCCCACTTCCAGCGCGCGGTGTCCGCCTCCTTCGGGCCGAGCCACTCGTAGTCCGACATGCCGGAGACTTTGACGAAGCGAGCCGGCTTTCGCTTCACGAGCTCCTCCGCATCGGTGAGGGCGACGACGAGATGAGCGCGCTTGCCGGCTTCCTTGTCGACGAGGCCTCGCGTTGCCGGATCCCGCGGGATGAAGGCGAGGTGCCCGGCTTTCGGGATCTCGACCGTGCCCATCGGCTTGCCGAAGCGCGCGTAGAACTGCTCCGGGCAACCGGGCGGCAGGCGGTCGACGGCGAGCTGGATCCCGGCGAAGTCGTTCTTCTCGTAGAACTCGGTGAAGAACGTCCACTCCGCTTCGGTGAGGCAGCGGTCCTGGTGATCGGCCTCGATGGGATCGGGATCGTCGGGATCCCACATCCGCGGCCACCCCTGATCGACGAAGGGCTGCGTCTGGGACGGGTGCACGCGTCCGAGGTACTGCCCGATCACCTTCTTGTGGTGGAAGCGCTGGAGCGCATAGACGCTCTTCAGTTTCTCCATGTACGGGCAGAGGTAGGCCTTGTCGCCGTTCCCGCCGAGGATGCAGAACGGAAAATCGAGGACCGCCTCGCCGGGGAGCGCCTCGATCTTCTTCATGTGATCCATGAAGGTGGCGTCGAAGGCGTAGGCCGGGTGGCTCATCTTGATCGAGCCGAACGTGAAGAGCTCGAGGAGGCCGAAGGCGCCGAGCGCTGCGGCCGGGATCCGGAAGCGAAGGCTCTTCGTCGGCAGCTCGGAGGCGAGCTTCTCGAACGGGACGCCGATCGCGAAGATGCCGAGGAGCGTGCTGTAGACGACGGTGGCGCGCGAGAAGACGCGCGTGAACGCGAACCACGGCATCCACCGCACGAGATCGAAGCCCGGGCGGCTCACGACGAACGCGAAGAAGACGACGAGGAGCGGCACGAACCGCAGCCTCCGTCCGCGCGCGAACCAGATCCCGGCCGCGCCGAGGGCGAGCACGAAGAGGCCCGCGCCGCCGGAGCCGATCCCGACCTCCGCCTGATCCTGGAACACGCGGAGGAACCGCGGCTGCTGCGAGGGATGCACCCAGGGCGTGTAGGGGATGAAGAGGCGGATCGGATGCGACCACCACACGCCGAGCTCGACGCCGCGGAAGTCGAACTGGCGCGTCGCGAGGACGATCTGCGCCACGATCGAGCCGTAGAGCAGCGCGAAGAGGACCATGCCCGCCGTCAGCGCGCCGACGACGACCCGATGCGCACGGAGCTCGATCGCGGACTCGCGCCGCCACGTCGCGAACGCTTCGCCGAGCGTGCCTTCGCGCCAGCGGCGGAACCACATCACGAACGCGAAGACGGTCGTCGCGAGCAGCGTCGTCAGCCCGTAACCGACGACATGCCCGAGCTCGAGGCCGAAGCCGAGGACGAGCAAGAGGGCGCGGAGAAGAAGAAGGCGCAACGAGAGGCGCCTTCGTTCCGCGATCCGCTCGGCGAGGAGGAAGTCGACGACGATGGCGAGCGTCGTCCAGTGAACGCACGCCATGTTGAAGTGGTAGGGGTACTTCTGCGCGCCGTAGAAGTTGAAGAGGTTCGCGACGAGCGCCGTCGCCGTCGCGTTGACGTCGCCGTGGTCCTTCCGGAGGAGGAAGAAGGAGCCGTAGGTCGAGACCGCGAGCCCCGCCATGTAATAGAGCTGGAGCCACGGCCCGCGCCCGAACGTCGACTGCAGGAACGTGAAGAGCAGATCGCGCTCGACGCAGAAGCTCTGGAGCGCCTGCGTGGTGCCGAACGGATAGAAGACCTGATCGTTCGTGAGCCCGAGATGGGGGAGCGGCGTGAACGTGAGGTTCTTCGAGACGTAGTAGCTCAGGTACTCGTAGAGGAACGACTCGACGTGGTCACCGATCGGCCCGCTGAAGTCGCGCACCACGATCGCCGCGTACGCGACGAGCGCCAGCGTGAGCACGACGAGGCAGAGGCGCGTGCGGCGCGAGGCGCCTGGGAGAGAAGCGTCCGAGGTCATTCCGAGCGAAGAAAAAGCGGCCTTCTTGTAGCCGAACGGTGCGGTCGGGACAACGCGGTTCGCGTCCGACGGCCTCAGCGCGGCGGCGGCGGCGGCGCGCACGCCTCCGCCGAGCGAGGCGGGCCGGTGGGCTCGGCGGCACGGCACACGTCGGGGGCGAAGAACTGGAAGCCGAGGCGCCTGCAGTAGTCCTCGCGCTGGGGGCCCGGAATCGGCCCACGGAAGATCACGAAGCGTGCGTTCGTGCAGCGGGCGACGCCGAGCATCCGCTGGAGACCGGGTTCGTCGAACGCCGGACCCGCGACCGAGACGCGGAACGCCTCGTCCGCCTCGGTCTGGTAGCGCGGATGGATCATCCGGCAGGTGGTCCCGCGGATCTCGGAGGTGAGCGTGTACCAGTCGACGCCGGGCGCGCCCCACGTGACGTACGGCACCGTGACTCCCGCTCCGCAGTCCTCGAACCGCGAGAGGATCGGGTGGACCGGCGCGACCGGGGCGAGCGGCACCGGCTCGAGCGGCGGGTAGTCGAGCAGGACGAGGACCGGCAGCGCGGACGCGAGCGTGCTGCCGGCGCGCGGGCGGGCGCGACGGAGCGCGGTGACGCCGACGCCGACGGCGAGGAGCGCACCGAGATGCACCATCGTCGCGATCCGGTTCGGCACGCGGTAGCGCGGGAGCACGCGGTTCACGAGCTGCACCGGGCCGAGGTCGCGCCCGAACGCGCGGAGGCCTCCGGGCGAGAACGCGAGCAAGAACGAGGCGCCGGCGAGGACCGCGGCGAAGACGAGGACGCGGCGCTCGCCCCGCGCGAGCTCGCGCCGCGTCCGCGGAAGGGCGAGCCCGGCGAACGCCGCCGCGGCGAGGACGAGGAGTGACCAGCGGATCCCGTTCGCGCGCTCGTGCTGGTTGCCGAGGACCGACCCGCGGACGGCGGTCGTGAGCGCGGATCGAAGCGGGAGGACGTCCTTCGCGCCGAGCCCGACGTCACCGGCGAGGTAGTCGATCGGCTCGGCGCCGTAGAGGCGGAGGAAGAC
>JBDHVE010000298.1:0-5420 GCA_039809485.1 Polyangiaceae bacterium
CGCTTCATCGCGAAGAACGTCGTCGCGGCCGGCCTCGCGAAGCGCTGCGAGGTCCAGATCGCGTACGCGATCGGCGTCGCGAAGCCGGTCGGCGTCCGCGTCGACACGTTCGGCACGGGCAAGGTGCCGGACGAGAAGCTCGAGAAGTACATCCTCCAGCACTTCGACATGCGCCCGAAGGCGCTCATCGGCGAGCTCGGTCTCCTCGCGCCGCAGTACAAGGCGACGGCGGCCTACGGCCACTTCGGTCGCTCGGAGTTCTCCTGGGAGAAGACGAACCGCGCCGCGCAGATGGCGGCCGACCTCCTCGGCGGCAAGGCGAAGGGCACGAAGCTCACCAAGGGCGCAGAGACCAACGGCTACACGAACGGTCACACGAACGGCCACACCAACGGCCACGTGAACGGCTCGGTGAAGGCGGAGCTCTCCACGAAGAAGGCGAGCAAGAAGGACAAGAAGAAGGGCAAGAAGGACAAGCGCACGAGCGCGTCGGCCTGACCAGGCACGTCGGTGTGAACCAGCGGCCCGGTACGCGAGAGCGTGCCGGGCCGGTGTGCTTTTGTGGGGGCAGATCACCGCAAACCGTCACCGCGCCGTCTCCGTGCCTGCGGAACAACCGGTTTTGCTCGACCCGAAGCGCGGCTGCGGACTTCAATACGCCTCATGCGCCGGCCCCTCGTCGTCCTCCTCGCAGCTGCCGCCACCCTCGTCGCCTGTGGCTCGACCGAGCCGCGGTCCGGGTTCGACACGACCGGAGGCGACGGGAGCGGGACGAGCAGCGGCAACGTCGGCAGCTCGAACGGCTTCGTCGGTCAGCCGGCAGGAGAGGACCCGAAGGCGGACGAGTGCCAGAAGATGGACATCCTCTTCGTCGTCGACGACTCGGGCTCGATGAAGGAGGAGCAGTCGAACCTCGCCTCGAACTTCCCGAAGTTCGTCGACACCCTGAACTCGTTCAAGACGAAGAGCGGCGCGCAGCTCGACTGGCGGATCGCGGTCACGACGACGGGACGCGACGTCAAATACAAGATCCAGCTCCCGGGCTCGCCGCAGTCGTTCCCCTTCGACGAGAAGGGCGACAACGGCGCCTTCCGCGACGGTGCGAAGTGCGGCGGCGGCTCGAAGCGTTGGATCGATCGGAGCGAGCCCAACGCCGTCTCCGACTTCTCGTGCCGCGCTCAGGTCGGGACGAGCGGACCCGGCTTCGAGATGCCGCTCCTCACGACGAAGTTCGCGCTCGCCGATCGGATGGCCGACGGCACGAACGCAGGCTTCCTCCGCGACGATGCGCTCCTCGCGATCGTCATCCTCTCGGACGAGGACGACTGCTCGCGCGAGGACAACGACTTCACGGTCGCGGGCGCCGACGGCGCGTGCACCGGAGGCGAGGTCAGGCCGGTCGGCATCTTCACGCAGGCGTTCGACGCCGCGGCGAAGGGACCGGGCCGCTGGGCGGCCGCCGTCATCGCCGGCGAGACGAGCTGCAAGTCGAGCTTCGGCGATGCCGTCGAGGCGAAGCGCTTGAAGGAGCTCGTGTCGCTCGCGGGGAAGAACGGCGTGTTCAGCTCGATCTGCAACGGCGATCTCACGACCGGGCTGAACGCTGCGCTCGCGACGTTCGACGCCGCGTGCAAGTCGTTCCCCGGCGTGCGCTGATCAGCCGTCCGCGTTCGCGTTCGCGCCGTTCGGCTTGCGCGGGCGCGGAAGCGCGAACTCGCTCATGCGCTTCACGAACGTGCGGCGCGACATCCCGAGCATCATCGCGGCGCGCGTCTGGTTGCCGGCGCACGCGGCGAGCGCATCGAGCATCCGCTGCTTCTCCCACTCCTTCGCCGCGGCGCGTGTCGCGGGCGGCGGCGGGAGGATGCGCGTGTCGGCGCCCGGCGCGACCTCGATCGCGCGGATCCCCTCCGCGACCGTCGTCGCATCCGGCGTGGCGGTCGGGAGGTCCTCCTCCTGGCCGAGCGGGTTGATCTGGACGTCGCTCGCCGTCAGGGCTTCGCCCTGGCAGAAGAGCGCCGCACGACGCAGCACGTTGCGGAGCTCGCGGACGTTCCCCGGCCAGGTGTGGGCGAGGAGGCAATCCATCGCCTCGTCCGAGATCCCGAGCGGCTCGCGCCCGAGCGAAGCGCACGCGGCGCGGAGGAGCGCGAAGGCGAGGCTCGGCAGCTCGGCTTTGCGCGCGCGGAGGGGCGGGACGCGGACGGCGAGCCCGTCGAGGCGATAGTAGAGATCCTCGCGAAACCGGCCCTGCGCGACGAGATCCTTGAGGTCACGGTTCGTCGCCGCGACGACGCGCACGTCGACACGACGCGGCTTCAGACCACCGACCCGGAGGACCTCCCCGCTCTCGAGCGCGCGGAGCAGCTTCGCCTGCGTGCTGAGCGGCATCTCGCCGAGCTCGTCGAGGAAGAGCGTGCCGCCGTCGGCGCTCTCGAGGAGACCCGGCTTCGAGGCGACCGCGCCGCTGAACGCACCGCGCTCGTAGCCGAAGAGCTCGGCCTCGAGCAGCGACTCGACGAGCGCCGCGCAGTTGATCTTGCAGAAGGGCGCGTTGCGACGCGGCGAGAGCTCGTGGACCCGCGCGGCGATGACTTCCTTGCCGACGCCGGTCTCGCCGAGGAGAAGGACGCTCAGCGTGCTGCGCGCCGCGATCTCGACGAGCTCGTGGACGCGCACCATCGCGGGGTCCTCGACGATGATGTGCGTGCTCTGGCCGCCCGCCACCTGCGGCGTCATCGGCATCGACCCCGTCGGGAGGATCGCGGTCCGCGCGCTCGTGTCGACCGCATCGAGCGTGCGCACGACCATGAGACACGTCCCGAGCTCGACGAGCGCACCCGGACGGAGCGTCATCTTCTCGCCGCTCGCGAGCTTCTTGCCGTCGACCCGCGTGCCGTTCGAGCTCCCGAGGTCCTGGATCCGAATCGACGACGCCGAGGGCCCGACCTCGAGCCGCGCATGACGACGGGACACCGACGCGTGCGCGAGGCGCACGTCGCAGCCGAGGTCACGCCCGAGGACGAGCGACGTCGACGGCTCGAGATCCTGCTCGACCGCCCCCTCGCTCCACCACGCCGAGAGGCGGGCAGGCGCGCGGGGCGCGTCGAAACGCTGGGTCATGGGCTCGGTGTCGTCGTGGGCGTTGTTGCTCTGTTCGGTCACGTGCTCGGATCGAGCACGCGGCGTGCCATCAAGGATTTCAATGGTTTGGAACACTGTGGACTCGACTCTGTAGGGTGGACCCGACACTCGGGTCGGGTCTGGCCAACACGATCGGGGTGATCGCCCCCGGCCCGATTTCGCAGGTCGACGCGCCTGTCAGTCCGCCGTCGTCGGCGGCGTCATCCGACGAAGCGCGCGACGCATCGTGCGGTACTCCGGGACATCCGGATGCGCGGCTGCGAGCGCATCCGCTTCCGTCGTCGCCGCCGACGCGTCACCCGCGAGGAGCGCCTTCGCGATCCGCCGCTCTGCGAGCGCATCCCGCTTCTCCGGCCGCGCGTGCGTCTCCGCGGGCGCGGGCTTCGTTGCCGCCGTCGGGGTCGCGGCCTTGGTCGACGCGGCGGGTGCGGGCGTCGGCGCGGGCGTCGGCGCGATGGCCGTGCTCGCGCGCGGGGCTGGGGTGGGGTTCGCGCTCGCCATGGCGGGCGTGAGCTTCGCGCTCGGCGCGGGCTTGTGGCTCGCGAAGAAGAGCGCGCCCGCGGCGGCGAGGGCGACGGCGCCGATCGCGAGGACGGCTGGACGCGGACGCTTCTTCGCCTCCGCGGGAGGAGGCTGCGAGACGGAGACGGCGGAGGTGTCGGGACGCGGACGCGGGGAGTCGGGGGACGGGGTCGGGTTCGCGTACGGGGGCGCGTTCGGGTACGCGTTCGCGTTCGGGTGCGGGTGCGGGTGCGGGTGCGGGTACGGGGACGGGTACGGGAACGGCGGGGGGGACGACGCGTACGCGTACGGGGGCGGCTGCGGTGCTGGATGCGGGAGCAGCGTCGGGACGCCACGCGCGAACGACATCGGCGTCACCGGGCCCGGACGCCCGGCGCCGAACGGTTGCGCCTGTTGGAATTCCGCCGGCGAGGCGCCCATGCGCGTCTCGCGCAGATCTTCCTGCGCGACTCGCGCAGGCTGCGCGACCTGCGCCGGACGCGCCGCCGCCACTCCGCTCCCCGGCGTACGCCCCGGCATCGGAAGGGGGCCCACGCGCGTCATCATCGACGCATCCGCGCCGACCGGCGCCGGCGCCGGCGGCCTGATCGCCCGCACCCCACGCGCCGGCGAAGGCGTCACGCGCTGCGCCGTGCCGGCGGCGCGCACTTCGGACGAGCCGCCCATGACGACGTGCTCGTCGGACGCGGCAAGCTTCGTGAGCGACGGCTCGTCGATCCGCGCCGCGATCGTCGGCTCGTCGTCGTGCCGGCGCGTCGTCGCATGGTTCGCCGCGCTCGCGGCGATCGACGCCGCCGCGCGCACGGCGAACCCACGCACCTCGACGTTGCCCGTCTTCACCACGCACGGCGTCTCGATCTCGACGAACGCTTTCGGGACGACCGATGACCCCGCGCAGGCAGGCGCCTTCTCGTCGACGCTCGCCGCGAGCAGACGGCCGCTCGCTACCGTCAGGCGCAGGTGCCACGGGACCGTGACGAAGCCCGTGTCCCGACGATGCCCCGTCGGCCCGAGGACGGCGCGATCACCTTCGGTCAGCCGGCCGGCGCCGACGACGCGCCCTTCGGTCGAGAGCTCCCAGCGGTACTCGCGTTCGTTCATGGTGGGTTCCTTCATCTGACCGCTGCGAGCGCGCCTTCGACTTTGCTCTGGAGCACGATCAGCCACTCCACGTACGCGCGCGTGTCGTCGCGCGTGCCGAGGAGCGCCCGCATGAACTCGATCTGCTGCAAGGCCTGGACCGCCTGGCCGTCGGTCAACGCGCGATCGAGACGCACGCGCGCGACCCGGAACTGCTCGATGATCGTCACCTGCATCCGCTCGGCACGGAGGCGGGCGTCGGCCGCGTTCGCTTCGTCGCCGGCGAGCGCGAAGCACGTCGAGGCCATCGCGAAGAGCCGCACGGACTCGGGGCCGTCGCTCGGGTGGAAGCGGAAGCGCTGCTGGCGGTCGACTGCTTGCCCGAGCTTCTGGCGGGCGAGCTCGCCGGCGAGGCCGCGGTCCGTCTCGGGGCAAGTCCCGTTCTTCGCGATCGGCGCCGGATCGGGCGGAGGCGGCGCGAGCGCGGTCGACGTCGAGCCGGCGCTGCTCGCGATCGCGAAGCCGAAGACGACCACGACCGTCGCGAGGGCGACGGCGACGTGGCGGAGCGGAGATGCCTTCTTCCCTCCGCTGGTCCGGATCTCCTCGAGCGAGATCACCTCGATCGTCGAGCCGCCCACGGTCACGACGTTGCCGGGCTGGAGCTCGCGCTC
>JBDHVE010000299.1:0-5347 GCA_039809485.1 Polyangiaceae bacterium
GTCGCGCACGAGCGGCGCACGCGGCGCTGCCGGCGTCGTGACCGGACGCGGCACGGACCTCGGCATCGGCTCGCGCAACGCGAGGGCCGACGGCTCGGGTGGCGGCGTCGTGACGGGCGCGGTCGGCGGCGCCGCTGGCGGCGTGCTCGCGACGGCCGGCTCCGGCGCCGGCGGCGATGCGAAGAGCCACCATGCGACGATCCCGGCGAGCGCTCCGAGCGCGACGACGCCGCCGATCACGATCGCGGCGACGTTCGCGCGCGGAGCCTGCGCCGGCGGCGCGACGAGCGACGCGTGACGCGGCGCGTTCGCCGGCAGCAGCGGCGCGAGCGGCGGCGTGAGCGGCTGCGTGCGCGGGCTCATCCGCGGCAGCACCGCCGTCGGCGGGGAGGTCCGCGCGGCGACCGGCTCGGATGGGCGGCTCGGAGCCGGAGCGGGTGCGGTCGCGAGCTCCCGGAGCGCGGCGATCATCGCCTCGGCGCTCTCGAAGCGGCGCGCAGGGACCGGATCGAGCGCGCGCTCGACGACCGAGAGGAGCCGCGGGTCGAGCTCCGGCCGTCGCTCGCGGAGCGGGACACGCGCGCCGGACGACCCTGGCGCGCCGGTCACCCCGGCCGTCCTCGCGTCGTCCGACGCGAAGCGACCCGAGAGCGCCTCGTAGATGCACGCGCCCACGGAATAGATGTCGGCACGCGCGTCGACACGCTCGCCGCCGGCCTGCTCGGGGGCCATGTAGCCGTCGGTCCCGACGATCCAGCCGCGCCGCGACTCGACCGCGGTCCCTCCCTCCTCGTTCGCCTTCGCGATGCCGAAGTCGAGCAGCTTCACGAGGTCGCGTACGGCCGGAGACGCGACGAGGAACACATTGTCCGGCTTCACGTCGCGGTGCACGATCCCGGCGCGATGCGCGGCGCCGAGCGCGGCGAGCATCTGCACCGCGATCGACACGGCGCGCTCGGGAGGCAGCGGTCCTTCCCGGTCGATCACCTCGCGGAGCGACGATCCGACGAGGCGCTCCATCACGAGGAACGGCACGCCCTCGGGCGTCACCTGGAAGTCGGTGACCTGGACGATTCCCGGATGATCGAGAGCAGCCGCCGCGCGCGCTTCGCGCTGGAGGCGCTTCACCCATGCCGCATCGCTCGCGAGGCTCGCATGCAGCACCTTGATCGCGACACGGCGTCCGAGGTCCTCCTGGACGCCCTCGTAGACCGTGCCCATCCCGCCGCGCCCGAGCACGCTGGAGAGGCGATAACGCCCGCCGAGGAGCGCGCCGAGCCAAGGGTCGCGGGAGCTCACGGACGGGAGGTGGATCGTATCCGACCGGCACGCGGACGTCTGCACCGGTTCCGAACGGCAAGATGACGCGAAGGTGTCGCGTCGGCTGTCGTCCTGTAGAGTGCGCTTCATGCGGACCCGTGATGCCCTCCTCGTCACGGCGGTGATCGTGCTCGCTCCGGCGGGCGTCATCACGGCGTGCAGTGGCGGATCCACACCGGCGAGGCCCCCCGAGCCGGCGCCGCCGGCCAGCGTCGCGAAGTCGGCGACGCCGCCGTCGATCACCGTCGAGGACGCGTCCGCGCCGACGGCGGTCTCGAGCACCGCACCCGCGACGTGGATCGTTCCGAGCCCGGCACCTACGGAGAGCAGCACCGCGCGGAGCCGCACGCCGGAGATCCGTCACGGCGCGACGATCGTCAGCGGGAAGCTCCCGCAGGAGCTCGTCGACAAGATCGTCCGGCAGGACTACGGGCGCCTCCAGACCTGCTATCACGCAGCGCTCCGCCGGAGGCCGCGGCTCGAAGGTCGCATCATCATGACCTTCACGATCGACAAGAAGGGCACGACGAAGAACGTGGCCGGTGCCGACTCCGACCTGGACGACAAGGAGCTCGTCGCCTGCCTCACACGCGAGTTCGTGAAGCTGCGCTTTCCGGCCGACACGGCCGAGACCTCCGTTTCCTATCCGCTCGTGTTCGCCGCCGGCGATGCCGCAGCGCCGAGCGCCGCGCCGACGCATCCGAAGAAGTGAGCGGGCACATCGAGCGCGGCCGTGCCGACGGTCACTCGCGCGACCATCGAGCATCGCGTTGACGATCGGCTCCGGACGGCGCTTACTGAAACGAAGAAGCGCGTTCACCCCTTCGAGGAGGTGCCATCGTGAAGCCCGTCAGAGATGCAAAGGTCACGCAGCGTGGGCTCGGTGACCCGGACGAGATTCAGGAGCTCCACGAGGCCGCCGAGGTCTCGCAGGCACGCCCCGGCAAGGCGGTGAAGGCGATCGCGCCGACGCCCGCCAACGCAGGCCGCTACTCGCACATCCCGCCGCGCCGGCAGACGCGAACGATGGCGGCGACGCGCCCGGCGGAGTCGCCCGAGAAGGGCGGAACGCTCCGGCCTCCTCGCCACGAAGACGACTGAACCGGGACCCGCGCGGCAGCGCGCCACGCTCGGCGCGCGTGGAGGTCGTTCAGCCTTGTCTTCTTCGTGCATTTGCCCCTAAACACGGTGCGTCATGGCGGAAAAGCGCACCGTTCGACTCAAGGTCCAGCGTCAGGACGCTCCCTCCGGCGAGAAGCGCTGGGAGGAGTTCGAGGTCCCGTGGACTCCGCAGATGAACGTGATCAGCGCCCTCATGGAGGTGCAGAAGAACCCGAAGACGGTGGACGGCAAGACCGTCGCGCCGGTCGTCTGGGAGTCCTGCTGCCTCGAAGAGGTCTGTGGCGCCTGCACGATGATCATCAACGGCCGGGCGCGGCAGGCGTGCTCGGCGCTCGTCGAGCGGCTCGCACCGAACGGCGAGGCGATCACCGTCGCGCCGATGACGAAGTTCCCGCTCGTCCGTGACCTCGTCGTCGATCGGTCGCGCATGTTCGAGGACCTCAAGAAGGTGAAGGCCTGGATCCACCTCGATGGATCGCACGAGCTCGGGCCCGGGCCGCGCCAGGCCCCCGAGAACCAGGAAGAGGCCTACCCCCTCTCGCGCTGCATGACGTGCGGGACCTGTCTCGAGGCGTGCCCGCAGATCAACGGTCACTCGAAGTTCATCGGGCCCGCGGCGATCAGCCAGGTGCGCCTCTTCAACCTGCACCCGAGCGGGAAGATGCACGCGGCCGAGCGCCTCGAGGCGCTCATGGGTGAAGGCGGGATCGCCGACTGCGGCAAGGCGCAGAACTGCGTCGAGGTCTGCCCGAAGGAGATCCCGCTCGTCGACTCGATCGCCGTCGTCTCGCGCCAGACGACGAAGCACATGCTCTTCGGCTGGCTGCTGAAGTAGCTCAGAGCCGCTTCCAACCACGCCTGAGCGTCGCCGCGAAACGCGGACCGACGCGCGAGAGGAGCTCGGGCACCGCTTCGGCGGAGCCGCTCTTCGCGCTCGCGTCCCACGTGCGACGACGATGCACCGTCGTCGCCGCCTCGCACGCTTCGGCGATGCCGAGCGCGGCGCGTCGCGCGACGTCGAGCGTCGCCGCCGGCAGCGACGCCGCGACCGCGAGGAGGAGCGCCGTCGCGCCGTCCTCGGCGCCGAGGGGAGGCGCGACCTCGTGCTGGATCGTGAAGAAGAAGTCGGGCGCGGCGTCGCGAGCCGCGCAGGACTCCCAATCCGGCGCCCACGCCTCGACGGAGACGAACACCCGCGTCGCCTCGGGCGAGGACGCCTCGTCGAAGGTCCACTCCGCGTGGCTCGAGCAATTCCACCCGAGGTCGCCGAACGGCACCGGCTCGAGCGCGCCGCCGCGGCCTTCGAGCTGGGTGGAACGCACGCGCACCGGGTGCTCGACCGCGTCGACGAGAGGACCGAGCGCCGCGGCGATCCCCTCCCAGCGCCGCGGCCGCCACGGGGGGGCGCTGCCTGCCTTCGGCACGAAGACGTAGACGTCGAAGGCGTCTGCGCGGACCGCCATGCCCGCGAGACGGTAACATGGTGACGCGTCCTTCCGGTGACTGTTAGCCTTTGAAATCAATGGGTCACACGTCCCACACGCTTCGCGCGCTGCTCTCGGCAACGGCTGCTGCGGCGTGCATCGTGAGCGCATCGCACGCACGTGCGGACGAGAAGCCGGCGACAGCCGAGGCGCAGATCGATCTCGAGAAGGACACGAAGACCACGCCGGCCGAGGAGGTCGCGGCGCCGCCCGCCGAGGCTCCGCCTCCGCCGCCGTACAAGAAGTCCGTCGTACTCGACTCGTCGATCGGCGTGCAGGCGTTCCTCGGCGAGTTCGGCAAGGTCGCGCCGCCGGGCCTCTGGCTCCACACGCAGCTCGGCTACGAGCTCTTCCAGTGGCTGATGCTGTTCGGCGAAGGGGACCTCTCGTTCACCGACACGTCGCGCGAGCAGGAGCCGCCGCAGACGCGCGCGTTCCCGATCTTCGGCGCCGGGGGCGGCGTCCGCTTCTCCCTCCGGTTCACCGATCGCGTCGGGATCTACCTCCAGGGCAGCGCCGGCGTGATGAAGGCCGACATCCGCGTGAACGGGCTCCGCACCGTCGGCTTCGCGGACGCGGAGAGCCTCGGCCCGTACGCCGGCGGGCGGCTCGGGGTCGAGTGGCTCCAGCTCGATCGGCATCTCGGCATCGGGTTGAGCTCCGGCGTGAAGCTCGCGCAGGGCTTCGCGCGCACGCGCGGAAACGATACGCCTCTCGCGATCGACGGCGGCGTCTCGCTCCGCTACGCGTTCTGAACGTGCGTCGCTCGTGAACGACGCGTCGCAGCCCGAGCGGGTCGGGCGGCGTGACTATCGCGCGGCGGCGGCTAGAATGGCCGTCGCACGCGCATGAGGTTCTCGATCACGCTGCGGCGCTGGGTCGTCGCGTCCGTCGGACTGCTCCCCCTCGTGGGAGCGCTCGTGAGCATGGCCTGGCTCGTTCTCGCGACGGCCGAGAGCGGGAACCGCATGGCCGCGCTCGGCCATGCGACGGCGGCGATGTTCCGCCACCCCGTCGGGCTCATCGTCGTCATCCAGTCGCTCTACACGGCGCTCCTCAGCATCCTCTGGATGCGGTACCGGCCGTTCACGACTCCCGAAGGCGCCGAGCTCCCGCGCGTGAGCGTCGTCATCCCCGGCTTCAACGAAGGACCGATGGTCGAGCGGAGCATCCGCTCCGTCGCGCAGTGCGACTACCCGAAGCACCTGCTCGAAGTGATCGTCGTCGACGACGGCTCGCGCGACGACACGTTCTTCCACATGCAGCGCCTCCGCCGCGAGCACCCCGAGCTCGTGAAGCTGGTGCGGTTCAAGGGCAACTGCGGGAAGCGCGAGGCGCTCGTCGCCGGCTTCCGCGCGGCGACCGGCTCGATTTTGGTCACGATCGACTCCGACAGCGAGATCGAGTCGCGCACCATCCAC
>JBDHVE010000300.1:0-5227 GCA_039809485.1 Polyangiaceae bacterium
GGGGTCCGCTTGCGGAACATGAATAGGGCGCTTCTAGATCTGGGGTTGGGTCCAGTCAACGTTCGAGGCCGATTTTCCAGCGCGAGCTCGCTCCGGCACACGTGCGCCGGAAAGCGCCAGAGCGCGCCGCGGCACAACGGTCCGGTGGACCGGCGGCACACGGGCGCTTGGTGGAGCGTGCGCCGATCGAAGCGGAGTGCGTCTCACCCATCGTTCGAGACCGAGTGCCAATCGAAGCGGGCCGCGTTTCGCGCGCCGTTCGCGAACGAAGTCCTCGAAGCCGGCTGCGAGTCGCGCTCCGTTCGGGAACGACGCGGACGCGTAGGCCGCCCCTCACCTGCCCGTCACGCGCCCGCGGACGGCGCCCGTCGTCTTCACGCTGCCGAGCAGGTCCACCACGGCGTTTCCTTTCGCGTCCACCGCGGCCGACGAACCCTCGACCGAGCCGTTCGTGACGGTGACATGCGCGTTGCCGTCCGCCTGTACCGCGACGGCCGCCTTCAAGGTGCAGCCGACCAGCTCCACCCGGCAGTTGCCGTGCGCGACGACGGCGGGGCCCTGGGTGAACGTCGCCGTCACGCCCTCGGCCTTCACGTGATCGTTGCCGTCGCACACGAGCGGCGTTTCACCGTCCCACCCCGCGAACAACGACACGACCGATGCACGGAGCCCCGGGTTCGTCATCACGAGCACGCTCGCGACGATGACGAGCGGCATCAGCATCATCGCCACCCGTCGAACCGCGCCAACGCCGCCTCCGCCCGGAGCCGCGTGCACGACCGGCGCCGACGCCGGCGCGGGCATCTGTTGCACGATGACGAAGCTTGCCGCCGGTGGCGCCGACGCCCGCGCGGCAGCGGGATTCTGGCTCGTCTGCTTGCAGAACGGGCACGTGTAGAGGGGAGCGTCCATCGCACCCTGGACCGGAGCCCCACACTGCGGGCACCTGAGCGCTTGCATCGAAGACGAGCGTACCGAAATCCCGACCTCCTGTACGCTGACGTTTGGCGCCGAACCCTCGCGCGCGCCGAGCCACCACGGAAGGGACCCACGATGGACGCGATCTACGGCGTGACGATGGACCAGCTCGCAGCGATGTTCAGCAAGGACGGCGAGCTCCGCGCGCAGTTCGGCGACCAGCAGGGCCGCGCCGAGTTCGACCGCTGGCTGCGCACCCAGGGCTGCGACTCCAATACGTTCGCGCACGCGTGGAACGCGTGGCACGACCGCTTCAAGGCCGACCCGACCGGGCAGCTCGAAGCGCAGTTCCACATGAAGCTCGCGAAGCTCAGCGCGAAGGCGCACTTCGGTGACGTGCGCGACATGAGCGGCGACACCGTCGAGGGCATCACGCTCGACCAGTACGCGCAGATCTGCGTGGCGGTGTCACGACAGGGCGCGAACGTCGACGAGATCGTGCAGCGCTTCGGGCTCGCCGACGCCGCCCACTGGCAGCGCGCCAACGCCGCGTGGGGCCAGAAGATGGGCCAGGACACGACCCACGCCCTCTCGATGCAGTACGGCGAGCTCTACGCGAAATACGCCGGGAGCTCGTTCGCGCAGGAGCAGCAGAATCAGACGGCGGCGATCCTCGCCGAGGCGAACAAGCCGCGCGACCGCGTCGACGAGCCGGAGGAGGAGCTCACCCCCGAGCTGTGCCTCCACAAGATGCAGTCGCCGAGCCAGAAGGAGCGCTGGAAGTACGCGTACCACTACGCGCACATGGCCGACCTCGGGAACGTGCCCGACAAGAACCAGGCGATCATGAACGTCGCGCCGATCCTCCTCGAGATGATCGAACGCTCCGACGAGCACACGACCAGCGACGCCGAGCGCGGCGCACGGAAGCTCTGGGATCTCGGCGTGCGCGGGGACGACTTCCGCGGCGCCGTCGTCCGGCGCCTGAACCGCACGAAGGAGAAGCTCGCCTCGCTCCACGCGGCGTTCGCGCCGATCCAGAACCAAGCGGTGCCGGAGCGGATCTTTCTCCAGAGCGCCATCCAGGATCACCAGGGCCTCGTCCAGTACTTGGAGGACGATCTCCTCCGCGAAGACTGGTCGGACGGCGCACCGCCCCAAGGCGCGTACGCCGCGCCGCCGGGCCCCCAGCCGGTGCCGTTCCAAGGTGGCCACGCGGCGGCGCCAGCCCACGGCGCGTTTGCGATGCCCGCGATGCCCGCGATGCCCGCCATGCCCAAGCGTGGTGCGCCGGTGTGGCTCTTCGCGCCGGTGATGATCGCCGTGATCGGCGGCGGCATCTTCTTCGTGTCGCGCGCGAAGGTGAAGACACCGACCGCGCAAGCGGCGACGGCGAGCGCATCCGCCGCGGCGACCGCAGCGAAGGCGCCCGCCGCGTCCACCGCGACGAGCGCGACGGCGGCACCGGCCGCGACCACGAAGACGGCTGCGCCCGCGAAGACGACGACCACGAAGCCCGCAGCGAAGCCGAAGGGCAAGTAGGCGCGGCGTCCCCTACCCGTCCAGGCTCCGTCCCACCGCGTCGAGCAGCTCCTCCAGCGTGCTCGGTTTCGCCAGGAACACCTCGCCCTCGTCGAGGACCTTCCCGGCGACATGCGCGCTGTAGCCGCTCGTCACGAGGACGCGCAGGGCGGGGCGGCGCTTTCGGAGCTCCGCGGCCAGTTGGCGGCCGTCGAGGCCCTCCGTCATCGTCAGATCCGTGAACAAGAGCGCGATGCGGTCCGCGTGCTCGTCCCACGCGCGAATTGCTTCGGTGCTGTTGGCGGCCTCGAGCACTTCGTAGCCGTGCATCTCGAGGAGAGCCTTCGTCGTCCGGCGGAGGCTTGCGTTGTCCTCGACGAGGAGGATCGTCTTCTTCGTGTCCTTCGCTTCGGGGGGAGGCGGGACCGGGGACGACTTCGTGATCGGGTCTTCGGTCTGCGGGAGCAGCACCTCGAAGACGGAGCCCTGCCCCACCGTGCTCGTCACCCGCACGTGGCCCTGGTGCAGCTTCACGATCCCGAACACCGTCGCCAGGCCGAGCCCGGTCCCCTTCCCCGCCGGTTTCGTCGTGAAGAACGGCTCCCAGATCTGCGTGAGGTTCTCCGGCGGGATTCCGCACCCCATGTCGGTGACGCGGATCGTCGCGTACCTGCCCGGCGGCGCGACGTCGCCGTCGCGCGTGATGACCGTCTCCTCCGTCGCGATCGCGACCTCACCGCTCCCGTCCATCGCGTCGCGCGCGTTCACGGCGAGGTTCACGATCACCTGCGCGACCAGCGCCGGATCGGCACGCGTCACCAGCTGCGACGTCGCCAAGTCCACGCGCAGCCGCACGCTTTCACCGAGCATGCGGCCGAGCATCGTCGCGTGATCGGCGACGACCACGTTCAGATCGACCGGCCTCCGCTGGAGCACCTGCTTCCGCGCGAACGCGAGGAGCTGCTTCGTGTGGGCGGCGCCGAGCTTGGTCGCGGAGACGATCTCGTCGAGCAGCGCACGGAGCTTGTCCGACCCGTTCGCGCTCCGGCGACCGACCTCCGCGAGCATCGAGATCGCCGAGAGAATGTTGTTGAAGTCGTGGGCGACGCCGCCGGCGAGCTGCCCGATCGCTTCCATCTTCTGCGTCTGACGGAGATGGTCGCTGACCTGCTGCTGCTCCGTGACGTCCGCGACCGTGCCCGCCATCCGGAGCGGCGCCCCCTTCGCGTCGCGGAACACGCGGCCACGGCACGAGAGCCATCGCAACGTCCCGTCCGGCCGCACGATGCGGTGCTCGACGGCGTAGTCGTTCTCGCGCCCCTCGAGCGCGCGCTGGACCGCGGACGCCACGGTCTCGCGGTCGTCGGAGTGGATCAGCGCGAGATACTCCTCGTACTTGCCGGAGAAGCTCGGGTCGAGGATGCCGAAGATGCGCACCGCGCGATCCGACCAGCGGATCATGTCGCTCGCGACCTCCCACTCCCACGTGCCCATCCGCGCTGCTTCGAGCGCGAGCTGGAGATGCGCCGCGCTCTGGGCGGCGAACTCGCGCGCATGGCGCCGCTCCGCCGTGCTGGCGTAGAGGAGGAGCCCCGTCACGCTCGTCACCGCGACGAAGAGCTGCGCCTTCATGATGCTGTCGGCGAAATGACGGCCGGCGAAGTCGCCCCGCATCATCCCATGTTTCGAGGCGGAGATGACGGCCGCGGCGAGCACCACCGTCGCCGTCGTGACGGTGCGGATCTCGAGCCGGAGCGACGCCCACATCAAGAGACACACGAGCGTGTAAGAACGAGGCGCGAGGGGTCCGCGCAGCATCGTCGTGTTCGTGACGGCCCAGACGGCGAGGCCCCACGCGAGGAAGAAGAGCGCCGTCTCGCCCGGATGCGCGCGCTGCGCCGGACGTGCTCCGGAGGAAAGCGTCCACGAGGTCACGAGCGGCGTGACGAGGACGATCCCGAGGAGGTTCGAGCTCCACCAGGTCCGATACGATTCCCAGAACGACGCATGGCCGAAGGCCCAGGGCCCGGCCGCTCCGATGAGCGCCGTCAGCGCGTTCACGAGGATGCCTACGGCGCTCAGGGCGAGGACCTCGTCGACGCGCGCGAACGTCACCCGCCGACGGCAGAGCGTCGAGACGAGCCATGCACAGAGTGATGCTTCGAGCACGTTCGCGGCGAGGAACGTGAGGTTCATCGCGAGCGTCGGATGAAGGATCGTGTTCGTGACGAAGCCGACGGTCCCGACGACCCCGAGCAGGAACGGCCACTGACGGCGCGGCATCGACAGCAGCGCCCCGACCGTGACACCGACCGCCGGCCAGATCGCCGCGACGTGCCGCTCCTCGTCGGCGAACGCGCGACCGAGGAGGTGCACGGCGAGGTACACGCTCCCCCAGACCGCGAGCTGCGCCGAGAACCGCGCAGAGGTGTCCGTGGTCCGCCCCGCACTCACGCGTATGATGGTGTCACTGGTCACGTCTTCCGTCGACGGGGTTCCGGGCGCCGCCGATGCCGACATGCATGTGCTCGCGTCGCGCGCGCCGCGGACCGGAACGTCGTCGGTCTGCAGCGGCTGACCGCTACTTCTTCGGGGACTTCTTCGCGCTCGTCTTCTTCGCCGACGAGGACGCCTTCTTCGCAGTCCCCGTGGCGGCCTTCTTCTTGGACACCGTCGCCGCCCCGGCCTTCTTCTTCGCCGTCGCGCTGGCGGCCTTCTTCGCGCCCGCCTTCTTCGCGGTCGCGCCCGCCGCCGCCTTCTTCGCGCCCGCCTTCTTCGCGGTCGCGCC
>JBDHVE010000301.1:0-5204 GCA_039809485.1 Polyangiaceae bacterium
AAGCGGAGGACGAGCGACGCCTCGGTGGTGAGCCCCTCGATGAACGACGGCATGCGCTTGTACATCACGAGGTGCGTGATGTTCTCGCGGCCGGAGAAGCGCGAGTTCAGGTTGTCGAAGAAGAGGCGGTACTGCGGGCGATCACCGACGCCGAACGTCGGCGAGAGCGGGAGGAGCTCGCCGGTCTTGTGGAGGAAGTCGTCGTCACCGAACGTCCAGGTGAGACGCGTGTCCATGAAGCCGCCCGTGCTCGCGCCCGGGAGCGTGCCCGCGGCGCGCGCGCCGGCCGAGCCGCCCATGTCGGGCTGGTTCGCGGCCGCCGCCGCCGCCGCGTCCGGCGTCGCCGGTGCGGTGCCGTTCGGCGTCGTGCCCGTGCCGCTCGTGTCGGTGGTCTGCGTGCCGGTCGTGACCTGACCGCTCGCCGAGCCGGTATCGACCGTCGCGCCCGTCGAGACGCCGGCAGCGCCGGCGGCGGTCCCCGCCGCGCCCGTTCCCCGATCGGGCTGCGTGCTCGGCGTCGTCCCCGAGCCCGTGGGCGGAGGCGCAGGCTGCTGCGCGTTCGCGACGCCCGGGGCAGCGAGGAGGAGGGCGCACGGCGCGACGATCCACGCGCGGCGGCGGAGGAAACCCGAGGAGAAGGACATCGAGCGAGGCTCCGAGGACAGAGAGAGGGAGGCGGGAGAGTTGCGGCGCGGGTTCGTGCTCATTGCGGGTTGAGCTCACCCTCGGTGCGCGGCCGGACGCAGGCGAGGGGCGGGGGAGGCTGCGTGAGATCGGTCCGCGTGTCGGGACCGAAGGGCACGCCCTTGGGGTCGGCGATGATGTCGTCCTTGCAGCGGGCCTCGATCGTGAACTGCGAGCCGCCCGAGAAGAACGTGAGGATGCCGCTGAAGGCGCGGAGCTCCTGGCCCTTCGACGCGAGCGCGTCGAACCCCGCGGACTGCGAGGCGTCGGCCTGGATCGCTCCCTGCTGGTTGCCCGCGTCGGTGACCGTGAGACGGAACGTGCCGCGGTCGCGGTAGTTCGAGTACTCGGTGCACTCCGGATCGGCGGCGCACTGCTGGGAGCAGAGGCCTTCCTTCGCATTCGGCGTGAAGTCGATCTTGCCGTCGTCGTTGAAGTCGCAATTCGACGCTTCGGCGGAGGCGACGAAGATGTTCGGCTGCGGCTCGGGCACCTTCTTCGACCCGAACTTCGGCGTGACCTTCACGACGAGATCGCGGCCGGGCGTCGTCTCGACGCGGACGAGCGAGCCGGAGAGCCGGAGCAGGTTCGACCGGTCGTTGATCGCGCCGGGCGCGAGCACGGTCGGATCGGGGACCTCGCAGCGCGAGAGCTTCGGGTTCCACTCCTCGAGGGTCCACGTCGGGTACGAGAGCTGCGTGAAGCCGAAGAACTCGCCGGCGGTGCCGCGGAGGGTGCGAATCCGGTCGCAGACGCGCATCCGTGCGGGCGCGTTGAAGTTGAACGCGAAGAGCCCGTTGAAGCCGCCGAGCGGCGCCGAAGCCGGGCCCCACCGCTTGTCGGTGATGTCCTGCACGTAGAAGCCGTTCGACGCGATCGTCGTGACGATGACGCGCGCCTGGCCGCGCGGCGCACCGGTCTCGTCGAAGCCGGTCTCGATCTGGATCTGCTCCTTCGGGTACGGCGTCGCGCCCGTGCTGGAGCAGCCGAGCTCGGTGCCGACGACCTGGCAGGTGAGCCCGCGCACGTCGGCGACGCGCGGCAGGCTCATGAAGATCGGGGCGCTGATCCCTTCGGCGTAGCTCGAGCCCTGCTCGGCGTCGTCGTCGGCGAAGGCGCAGCCCTCGTCGGCGGGGAAGTCGATCCGGCCGTCGCCGTCGTCGTCCTTGCCGTTGGCGCACGCGGGCGGCTCGGGATCGCCGTTGTCCTTCTTCCGCAGCGGGTCGACCGGGATGTACCCGAGCTCCTCGGCGACGACGTACGTGGTGCCGTACGCGTTCGTGACCGCGACGTCGACCTCGCCGGACTCGCCCGCGGTGAGGAGGACGTTACGGCCCGCCGTGCCGTCCGACTTCAGCGGCGCGATCGCGCCCGGCTTCGACGAGAGGCGGACGTAACCGGTGAAGCGCGTGTCCGGCGCGCCGGTCGGCGTGAGCGCGCGTACCTTCACGCGGAACACGACGGGCGTGTCGACGGCGAGGGGGAGCGGCGCGTCGCGCGTTCCGGGGTTCGACGGCGGGACGAGGTCGACCGCGAGCCGGCGGCCCGCGCGGACGTCGCCGAAGCCGTCGCTCGAGCACGACACGCCGGCCGAGAGGCCCGTCGCCGCGACGAGGGCGGCGAGAACGAGAGTGCTCGCGCGCATCATCGTCCGATCATCTCCACGCGACCGTCGCTCTTGCTGCCGAGGTTCGCGTCGATACAGGTGAGGACCTTGCAGGTCTCGCCGGCGATCTGGCAGGCGTTGACCTCGGACTGGCACGACGCCTGGTTCGGCGCGCCGGCGCAGCGCTTCAAGTGGAACTGCGCGACCTGGTCACGGCAGTCGCGGAGCACGCAGCGGCCGGTGCCGCCGCAGTCGCTCGTCGTCTTGCAGACGTTGCCTTCCTGCGTGACGGCGCGCGGGCACGAGCAGACCGCGTCCGGGCTCCCGCAGTCGGCGTCGACGCTGCACGCCTTGAGCCCGTCGGGAGTGCCGTTGTTCGGACCCCAGAGGCACGGGCGGCCCGCGCGCATGTAGTCGAGCAGCGCGTCACGCTGCTGGATCTTCGTGTCGAGCTGGGTCGTGTTGCGCTGGAGGACGCGGAAGCCCGAGCCGCCGCCGGCGAGGTAGTTGCTCGTCGCGAGCTCGTAGCGGTTGATGTCGCGGATGAGCGACATGCAGATGCCCTGCGCGCGCGCGGGGCTGAGGTCGCAGGCGCCCGCCTCGACCTTGCCGGCCGTGTCGGCGCAGTCGGTGTCCGACAGGCAGCGACGCACGTTGTCGGGGCAGTAGCCGCGGATGCCGCTCCGGTCGCACTGACCCGGGTTCACCGGCTCGCCGGGCGCGACGCAGTCCGCGTCCGCGTTGCACCGCGCGCCGGTGTTGCCGATGTAGACCTGCTCGGCGCACGCGTTGATCTCGCACTGCTTCCGGATCGGGTCGCAGACGCCGCCCTTCTTGAGCTGGCAGTCCTCGTCCTTGTCACACTTCCAGATGCAGCGCTTCGTACCCTGGTCGCAGGCGTCGCGGCCGGCGGCGACGCACGTCGCGTCGTCCTCGCACGCGAGCGCGAGGCGATCGCATCCGGTGCAGTTCATCCGGACGCGCGCGCCGGCGATCTGGATCTGGCTCGCGCAACCGCGGTTCGCGCTCCGGCGCGCCGAGAAGTCGAAGAGCTCCTGCACCTCGACGCCGGAGAGCTGCATCTTCGAGATCGAGTTGTCGAACGGGAAGATGTTGTACATCTGCTCGACGGTGATCGGCCCCGGGTTCAGGTCGGTGCGGATGCCGGTCGAGTTCGTGAGCGAGAAGTCGGTCTGGACACCGAGGCGGAGCCAGATCGACGTCGCGACCATGTTGCCGAGCGGCGAGTCGCCGCCGGTCGTCGCGAAGCGGCGCGAGCCGTTCGGGCTGTAGCCGACGAGGATGTCGAGGTCGACGAGGTTGTCGAGCTGACGCCGATACGGCTGGAGCATGTCGACGACGACGGGGTCCTCGGGGACCTCGGCGGTGATCGGGATCGCCTGGTAGCGCGACGAGAGGATCTCGAAGCCGTTCACCGGGTCGTAGTTCGCCGGGTCGCCGTTCGGCGACGCGAGCTCGGGCCGGTTCGTCACCGTCACGTCGAGGCGACCGACGTACTTCGCGAACGCGCCGGAGTGCACGATGAGCACCTTCCGAGGCGTGCACGCGCGCTTGAACATGAAGGGGTGGAACTCGGGGTCGAAGTTGCCCGCGCGCCCCTTCAGCTCCGGCTCCGGGTCGTCCGGCGGCGTCGCCGTCGTGTCGATGTTCGCGTTCGGGTTGACGGCCCAGACGTAGCCCGGGTTCGCGGGGTCCGCCGAGCAGTCCTTGATCTCCTGCGGCGGGTTGATGACCACGTGGTTGTGGCCGCCCATGATGAAGTCGAGGCCGGTCGTGTTCCGGATGACGCGCTGGTCGACCTCGAGCCCCATGTGCGAGACGGTCCCGATCAAGTCGACGTAGGGCCGGAGCAGGTCGACGTAGAACTGCATCACTTCGGCCGTGTTGAGCGGCGTGATCCCGAGCCGGTTCGGCGCGTCGAAGATCGACGTGAGGCTCGACAGGTTCGCCGCTCCGATGACGGCGATCTTGAGGCCGCCGGCGTTCAGCACGGTGAACGGCTTCGCGACGGTCCCGACGCGGCCGTACGAGGGGAGGTCGTGGTCGACCGGGTCGTACTTGTAGTTCGCGGAGAGGAGCGAGAAGTTCGACCAGCGCTGGAACTGCGTCGCGACGTTCTGCGCGCCGTAGTCGAACTCGTGGTTGCCGACGACCATCGCGTCGACGCCGAGCGCGTCCATCGAGCGGACTTCCGGCTCGCCGCGGAAGAAGTTGAAGATCGGTGCGCCCTGGAAGCAGTCGCCCGAGTCGAGGTGGATGACGCGTCCCGCGCGCGCGCGCTCACGCTGGAGCACGTACGACATGCGGGCGACGCCGCCGATGTTCGCGACCGCGTTGAGCTCGCCGAGCCCCAGCGTCGCGTCCACCTGCGTGATCACCTGCTCGTACGGGAACAGGCGCGAGTGGATGTCGGACGTGTGGAGGATGGTGAGGCTCACCTCGCACGCCTTCTCGCCGGGCCCGCACGGACGTGCCTCGGTGGGGCTCGTTTCCGAGCATGCCGGCAGGGAGGCGGCGCCGATCGCGAGTCCACCCAGCGCGAGCGCGGCCGCCCAGAGTCGGGCTGTCTTGGCCATGATGCGGCGCGCACCCTAACACGGCGCGTGTCCCCATGTCGCGCGGCTCTTCTCCTCTTTCTCGCGTTCGGGAGGGCGCTCGGCGCGGCCGTTCGCGACGTGCCTGCGACCGTTCGCCGAACGGAGCGTGCCGCTCGCGGGAGACGCGTCTTCGCGCGGCGCGTCGAGGCGTTAGGTCTAGGGCGTGGCGATGCGTCGAAGGCTCCGGGGCCTCCTCTTCTCGTTCGGGGTCGTCGAAGCGCTCCTCCTCTTCTCCTTCCTCTTCGTCCTCTTCGTCCTCTCCGTCCTCTTCCCTTCTCTCGTCGCTTTCTTCCTCC
>JBDHVE010000302.1:0-5038 GCA_039809485.1 Polyangiaceae bacterium
TCGGAGAAGAGATCCGCGACGTAGTCGAGCGGCTTGCCTTCGAAGAAGAAGCTCGCACTGTCGGGCGCTCGGTAGGGCTGCTTCGTGCGCTTGACGATGTCGCGCGGCAGGAGATCCGCGAGCGCACGCCGTAGCAGGTACTTCTCCGTGAGCCCCTGGATCTTGAGCTGCGGGGGCAGCCGGGAGGCCAGCTCGATCAGGCGATGATCGAGGTACGGGAAGCGTCCCTCGATCGAGCTCGCCATCGCGACGCGGTCGCCCTGCGACGAGAGCAGGTAGCCGGCGAGGAGCGACTTCGCCTCGACGTACTGGTCTCGAGCGAGCGGGGTCCACGCCATGATGTCGTCCGGGAGGCGCGCCTCGTACGAGGCGAGGGGATCCCAGTCGCCGACCTGGGCCTTCAGCTCCTTCGAGAGGAACGTGAGCGCCCGCCGTGACGTCGTCCAGCGTGGGACGTGCGCGAAGATCGGACGGTTCGCGTGCTCGAGGCCGTTGCCGAAGAACGCCTGCGCGAAGGCTGCATTCTGCACGGGAGAGGTCTGGAGATAGCCGTAGAGCTTTCCGAGCAGCTTCGGCCGGTGCTTCGAGTCCGGGTGGCGCGCCCAGAACCGGCGGACCTTCGCCTCCTTGAAGAGGTCGTAGCCGCCGAAGACCTCGTCGGCGCCTTCGCCGGTGAGGACGACCTTGTAGCCCTGCTTCCGGACCTCGCCGGCGAGCAGCATGAGCGGCACGGGCGCGGTGCGGAGGATCGGCGCTTCGGTGTGCCGGATCAGGCGCGGGAACGCCTCGCCGATGTCGCGACGCGTGCACGTGAGCGTGGTGTGATCGGTGCCGAGGAAGCGCACCATCGCCTGCTGGTGCTCGCTCTCGTCGAACTCGCCGTCCTCGAACGCGACCGAGAACGTACGCACCGGCGTGCTCGTGAAGCCGCGGATCATCGCGACGATGCCCGACGAGTCGAGCCCGCCGCTCAAGTACGCGCCGACCGGCACGTCGGCGCGGAGCTGGAGGCGGACGGCATCGACGAGGAGGTCGCGGAGCTCGGCCGTCGCGCCCTCGACCGAGGTGACGCGCGGCGCGTCGCTCGCCTTCGGGAACGTCCAGTCCCAGTAACGACGGAGGGTTTCGCGACCGTCCTCCTCGATCGCGAGGAGCGACCCGGGCGGCAGGCTCTGGATCCCACGGAACACCGTGTCGGGATCGGCGGGCGCCCAGTAGGTGAGCGCTTCGGCGAGGCCGAGCGGATCGAGCGACGCGCGCTCCGGGAGCACGGCGAGGAGCGACTTCACCTCCGACGCGAACCACGTCCGCCCGTGCGCCTTCGTGTGGAAGAGCGGGCGGATCCCGGCGCGGTCGCGCGCGAGGACGAGGCGCTTCTTCTTCGCGTCCCAGACCGCGATCGCGAACTGGCCGTTCAAGTGCGTGACGAAGTCGTCACTGTACTGCTCGTAGAGGTGGACGATCACCTCCGTGTCCGAGTGCGTGTAGAAGCGATGCCCTTGGCGCTCGAGCGCCTCGCGGAGCTCGACGTAGTTGAAGATCTCGCCGTTGAAGACGGTCCAGATCGTCTCCGACTCGTCGTGGATCGGCTGATCGCCGGTGGCGAGGTCGATGATCGACAACCGCGCGTGCGCGAGACCGACGCCGGGCTCGACCCGGTAGCCGAAGCCATCGGGGCCGCGATGACGGACGGCCGTGATCATGCGCTCGAGGACGGCGCGCGACTCGTCCGCGGACCCGAGACTACCGGTGAACCCTGCGATCCCGCACATGGCGCCTCACCCGATCAGCTCCGAGACGGTGACGAGCTCGAGACCTCGCGCGCGGATCGAGGCGACCGCGCGCGCGAGCGCTCCACGCGAGCTCGCCTCGCCTTCGTGGAGGAGGACGATGTCGCCGCCGCGCGCTTCTTCGAGGCGCGCGGCGACGACGTCCGGATCGTCGGTGCGGCAGTCGTCGGAGTCGAGGCTCCAGAGGACCGTCGTCCATCCCGCGCGCGCGCAGCGGAGGAGGCTCGTCGGAGTCACCGCTCCTCGCGGCGGACGCACGAGCGGGCGCTTCCGCGCCTGGGGCGGGACGAAGGCGGCGCAGCGACGGAGCTCGTCCTCGAGGGCCTCGGCGGAGAGCTTGGGGAACGTCGTGTGCGTGAAGCCGTGGGGGGCGACCTCGTGCCCCCGCGAGACGATGTCCCGGACGCGCGCCGGCCAGCGCTCGCACGCGGCGCCGAGGAGGAAGAACGTGGCGCGGACCTCGAGCCGATCGAGGAGCGCGAGGAGCTCCTCGGTGTGATCGTCGGGACCGTCGTCGAAGGTGAGCGCGACGCCGTTCGAGGTGCGCGGGCCGTGGCGCACGACGAGCCCGTTCGGCGCGACGTCCGCGACCGCGCGGAGGATCGTTCGACGGAGCTGGGCGGCTTCGAGCATGCCCGATCATTCTTGCACGGGGCCTCCCGCTCGCATGCTTCAAATGCGGTCCCGGCCGGGGTACGTTCCTCTCCGTGGCGTACGCGGCGCTCAAGCTACGAATCGCCCGGGCGCGCGGCGTCTCCGCGGCCGCGCCCGCGCTCCTTGCCGCGCAGCGCTGGGCCGCGATGCGATGGACGGCCTCGCCGTTCATCACCGTGCTCTCGTACCACCGGGCAGGAGAGAACGGCGGCGAGACCGAGTACGACGACGGCGTCGTCGACGTGACGCCCGACGGCTTCGGCCGCCAGCTCGATTTCCTCGGTCGCTTCTGCAGCGTCATCGCGCTCGACGAGCTCCGCGCCTTCGTCGCCTCCGGCGGCGCGAAGAAGCTGCCGCCCAACCCGGTCCTCGTCACGTTCGACGACGGGTACCTCGACAACCACGACGTCGTGGTGCCTGCGCTCGCTGCGCGCGGGATGAGCGCGGTCTTCTTCATCGCGACACACTACGTCGAGGAGCGTCGGCTCTTCTGGTGGGACCGCGTGAACCTGCTCCTCAAGACGACGAAGAAGGAGCGCGTGTCGCTCTCGTATCCGGAGCCGCTCGCGTTGTCGCTCGCGACGCCGCGGGAGCGGTCGGCGGCCATTCGGACCGTCCTCCGCATCATCAAGGATCGCTACGCGCTCGACCTCGAGCGGTTCCTCGCCGAGCTCGCGGAGGCGGCCGACGTGAGCCTGTCGCGCGAAGAAGAACGCCGGCGCGTGGACTCGCTCCTCATGACCTGGGACCACGTCCGCGCGCTCCGTCGCGCCGGGATGGATGTGCAGTCCCACACGAGCACGCACCGCGTGCTCCAGACGCTGCCGCCGGAAGCGCTCGCGCGCGAGCTCACGACGTCGCGGGCGAAGCTCGAGGACGTCCTCGGCGAGCCGGTTCGGACGATCTCCTATCCGGTCGGCAAACCGCTCCAGCACGCGACCCACATTCGCGAGGCGGTGAAGGACGCCGGCTACGAGCTCGGGTTCTCGAACTGCTCCGGCGTGAACCACGCGTGGAGCTTCGATCCGCTCGACGCGCGCCGGATGTCGACCGACGCGGCGATGACGGACGCGCAGTTCCGTTCGATGATCGCCATCCCCTACCTCTCCACGTGATGCGCATCGCGCACGTCTTGTCGTCGTTCGGGATGGGCGGGCAGGAGCGCGTCGCGCTCGATCTCGCGGCGGCCCAGGTGAGGCGCGGGCACGACGTGGCGGCGATCTCGATCGCACCGCTCCCGCACGGCGAGCTCGCGTCGCGCTTCGAGAAGGCCGGCGTCCGCGTGCTGGGGGCGCCGAAGGGACAAGGGTTCGACGCGGCGCTGGTGGGGAGACTCGCTCGCTTGCTCCGCCGAGAGCAGATCGAGATCGTCCACACCCACAACCCACAGCCGCTCGCGTACGGCGCGCCGGCGGGGCGGCTCGCGCGCGCACGAGTGGTGCACACGAAGCACGGGCGGAACCCGGCGCGCGGGCGTCGCCTGTGGCTGCGGCGAGCGACCGGGCATCTCGCGCATGCATACGTGGCGGTGTCGGAGGCGACGGCGGTCGTCGCGCGCGAGAATCGCGAGTGTGTGCCGTCGCGGCTGCATGTGATCCCGAACGGGGTCGACCTCGCCGCGTTCGCGCCCGATCCGGCCGCGCGGCGAGCGCTGCGGGCGGAGCTCGGGATCGCGGAAGACGCGATCGTGATCGGCACCGTCGGTCGCGTGTCGGTCGAGAAGGATCATGCGCTCCTCGTGCGAGCGGTCGGTCCCTTGCTCGGTGAGCGCGTGCGGCTCGTCATCGTCGGGGACGGTGCGGAGATGGCGCGCGTGCGGGGCGAGGCGAGCGCCTTCGGCGACCTCGTGACGCTGACGGGGATGCGCGAGGACATCCCGCGCCTGCTCGCCTCGTTCGACGTGTTCGCGCTCTCGTCGAAGAGCGAAGGACTCCCGCTCGCGCTGCTCGAGGCGATGGCGAGCACGCTCGCGATCGTGTCGACCGACGTGGGCGGCGTCGGTGAGGTCGTCGAGCGTGGGACGGCGGCGCGGCTCGTGCCGGCCTCGGACGAGGCGGCCCTCCGCGCGGCGGTGCGCGAGGTGATCGCGTCACCGGAGACGATGCGCGCGCTCGCCACGCGAGCGCGAGCGCGGGCAGAGCACTACGCGACCGATCGCGTGGTCGACGCGTACCTCGCGCTCTACGCCGGCGCGCGGTGATACGCTCCGGCGTCATGGCCGTGCGAACGCAGTGCTTCGCCGCGATGGTCGTCGGGCTCGCATGCACCTTCGCAGCGGGGCGTGCCGAGGCGGCTCCTCCCGAGCCGTCCGGACCGCACCCGCGCCTCTGGCTCGACGCGAAGACGAAGGCGGCGGTGAAAGCGCTCGCGTCGAAGCCGGGCAGCGGCGTCGATCGCGCGATCCGCGAGTGCCGTCGCGCGACGATGGCGATCAAGGAGGAGGCCAAGAATCAGTACATGGGGTTCAACTGGGCCTCCAACACGTCGAACTGCGCGCTCGCCTGGCACGCGACCGGCGACGCCGCGCACGCGAAGACGGCGATCCACTTCTTCACCGCGCTGCTCGACGACTGGGACACGGTCGGCGACGGCAA
>JBDHVE010000303.1:0-4708 GCA_039809485.1 Polyangiaceae bacterium
GCCGATGCTGCTTGATGAGGTTGTTCTCGAGGATGGCGGCTTCCTTCTCGGAGCCGGTCACCACCGTGTCGAGATCGCCGATCGTCCGCTGCAGGATCGGGATGAAGTAGCGGTTGTCGCTGTTGCCCTCCTGGAAGTAGCTCCGGACGCGCGACCTCAGGCTCTTCGCCTTGCCGACGTAGACGACGGACCCCTTCTTGTCCTTGAAGAGGTAGACGCCCGGCGAGACGGGCAAGGCGTCGAGCTTCTCCTGGACGACGTCGGGCAGCACGGCAGCCGGATCCTAGTCCAGCGGCGCGCCGTCCGCGACGGGCGGAAGCTCGGGCGAGAGGAGCGTCCGCCGGCTCACTCGATGACGCCGGTCCGGGACGCCGGCGAGAGCAGCGGCGCCTTCGCGAGCACCTCGTACGCGAGCGGGAAGATCTCGGCGACCGACGCCCCGAGCGCGGCCGCCATCTGATCACGGCCTACGCGCGAGCGCGCGAGGTGCACCCACTCGCCGTCGGCGAGGAGCGCGCCTTCGTCCTCGTAGATCTCGCCACCGTCGGCCGAGAGGACGCCGACGAGCTCACGCCCCGCGGCCGTGCGGAACCGCGTGGCGGCCCAGAGAGGCTCCTCGTCGAGCTCCCCGCCGAGGCTTCCCGCTTCGACGGGCGTGAGCCAGGACTCGTCCCAATCCTCGGGGAGGCTCTCGTCGTCCTCGTCGACGACCGGGCACGTCCACAAGGGATAGGCCTGGAGGTCTTCCGCGGTGAGCGCGTCGAGCGGCTTCCAGATCTTGTTCGCAGACGGCATGGCGGCGGAACCTAGCAGGGGCGGGCGTCAGGTCGAGCTTCGTCGGTGTGGCTCGGGACGCAACGCGTGAACGAGCCTCCTCCGGTCGCCACGCGCCGCGTCCGGGCTCCCTGGCCGGCGACGGTGCCCTGCGCTAGTCGTGGAGCATGTCGGTCACGGCGCTGCTCGGTCCGACGAACACCGGCAAGACGCACCGGGCGATCGAGCGCATGCTCGAGCACGGCACCGGCATGATCGGCCTGCCGCTCCGCCTCCTCGCGCGCGAGGTCTACGACAAGATCAGTGCGCGGGTCGGCGAGTCGCGGGTCGCGCTCGTCACCGGTGAGGAGCAGCGGATCCCGCCGCGGCCTTCGTACTGGGTCGCCACCGTCGAGTCGATGCCGGTGGAGCGCGAGGTCGAGCTCGTCGCCGTCGACGAGGTGCAGCTCGCGGCGCACGAGCAGCGCGGACACGTCTTCACGTCGCGGATCCTCTCCGCCCGCGGGACGAAGGAGACGTGGCTCCTCGGGTCGAAGGCGATGCAGGGGATGATCCGCGACCTCGTTCCCACCGCGCGGGTCGCGGAGCACCCGCGTCTCTCGCAGCTCACGTTCGCGGGGGCGACGCCGCTCGCGCGGCTCCCGCCCCGGAGCGCGGTCGTCGCGTTCTCGATGCCCCACGTCTACGAGCTCGCCGAGCGGCTCCGCGTCCGGCGCGGAGGCGCCGCGGTCGTCCTCGGCGCGCTCTCGCCCCGCACCCGCAACGCGCAGGTCGCGATGTTCCAGGCGGGCGAGGTCGACTACCTCGTCGCGACCGACGCGATCGGAATGGGCCTCAACCTCGACGTCGATCACGTCGCGTTCGCCGCGCTCCGCAAGTTCGACGGCCGCGACGTGCGCGACGTCGACGAAGCGGAGCTCGCGCAGATCGCCGGTCGCGCCGGCCGCTGGATCCAGGACGGCACGTTCGGGACGCTCACGCCGCTCGACCTCCCGATCTCGGTCGCGCACGCGATCGAAGCGCACCACTTCGCGCCGGTCCGGCGCGTGCGCTGGCGGAACGACGATCTGGACTTCTCCTCCGTCACGGCGCTCCGCGCGTCGCTCGCGGTGGGCCCCTCGCGGCCGATGCTCGCCTTCGCGCGCGACGCGGAGGACGCGCAGGCGCTCGACCGCCTCGCCTACCGCGAGGACGTCGTGCGCGCGGCGCACGGGGAGGAGCGCGTACGCCTCCTCTGGGACGTGTGCTCGGTCCCCGACTTCCGGAAGCTGCTCTTCGAAGTGCACGTCGACTTCCTCGCCGAGCTGTTCCTCGAGCTCGCGCGCGCCGGACGGCTCTCGAACGACTGGATCGCGTCGCGCGTCCGCGAGCTCGAGCACATGGACGGCGACGTCGAGACGCTCGTCTCGCGGATCGCCGCGACGCGGACGTGGACCTACGTCGCGAACCGCGCGACGTGGCTCGACGAGCCGGTCGCGTGGCAGGAGTGGACGCGCGGCCTCGAGGATCGCCTCTCCGACGCGCTCCACCAGCAGCTCGTCGCGCGCTTCGTCGAGCCGCGCCGCGGACGCGCGACGCCGAAGGCGCGACCGCGCTCGAGCACGGCGAAGCTTGCGCGCGCCGACCTCGAGCCGGTGTCGCGCGGCCCTGCACTCGACCCCAATCACCCCTTCGCGAAGCTCGCCGAGCTCCGCGCCGCGATGGCGCCTCCCGAGCCGCGACCGCTCGCCGATCGCTCGCCTTCGTGGGTCGACGCGACCGTCGACAGCCCGCCGGAGGACTTCGTCCTCGCGTCGCCCGCGCGCGTCGTCCACCGGCCCAGCGGGCGGACCTGCGGAGTGCTCCTCCCCGGGACGTCGATCACGCTGCCCGACGTGCGCCTCGAAGGCGGCGCCGAGCTCGGCGCCGGCGCGCGCTCGCGCCTCCACCGCCGCGTCCTCGCCGCCGCGCGCGACGCCGTGACGGAGCTCGTCGGCCCCGCGCGCGATGCCGCGTCACGGACGGGCGCGTCGTCCCATCTCCGCGGGCTCGTCCACCGACTCGAACAGGGGCTCGGCACGATGCTCACTGCCGATCTCGCCGACGTGCTCGCGTGCCTCTCGGACGAGGACCGCGAAGCGCTCGACGGCGCCGGCGTCGTGCTCGGGAAGGTCGTCGTGTACATGCAACGGGGGCTCCGCCCCGAGGCCGTCTCCGCGCGCGCCGCGCTCGCGGCCGCCTTCCACGCGACGCCGCGTGGCTTCGGTGCGCCGTCACGCGGCGCCGTCTCGTTCGTGCCCGCGCGCGGCGTCGATTCGCGGGCGTACCTCGCGATCGGTTATCCCGTCTTCGGCGCGCGCGCGATCCGCGCCGACGTCCTCGACCGCGCGCTCACGCGGGTCGCGGCCGCGAACGGGAACGACCGCCCCGACGACGCGACGCTCGCGAGCTGGCTCGGTCTCCCGGCGCGCGAGCTCCGGACCGTGCTCTCGTCGCAGCTTCCGCGCCGCTGACGCTCCCCGCGGGAGCGTCGCCGTGCTAGCCAGCGGCACATGGGCTCGGTCGTCCTCCACACGTACTGGCGTTCCTCTGCTTCGCACCGCGTGCGCATCGCGCTCGGCTACAAGGGGATCGCCTACGAACCGATCTTCGTGAACCTGCTCGAGAACCAGCAGCGTTCGCCGGAGTACAAGGCGAAGAACCCGATGGGGTACCTCCCGTGCCTCGTCCTCGACGGCTCGCCCTACGTCGAGTCGGTCGCGATCCTCGAGCTCCTCGAGGAGAAGTTCCCCGAGCCGCGCCTCCTCCCGAAGACGCCGGAGGACCGCGCGCGCGTCCGCGCGCTCGTGCAGTTCGTGAACGCCGGGATCCAGCCGCTCCAGAACCTCGTCGTCCTCGAGCAGGTCGGTGAGGACAAGGAGCGCCGCCTCACCTGGCTCCGCCACTTCATCGGGCGCGGGCTTTCTGCGTTCGAAGCGCTCCTCGCGCGTCACGAAGAGCAGCTCGGACACAAGGGGCCGTTCGCGTACGGCGACAGCTTCACGATGGCGGACGTCCTCCTCGTCCCGCAGATCTATGCCGCGAAGCGGTACGGGATCGACCTCGAGCCGTTCCCGCGCATCCGTCGCGCGAACGAAGCCGCGTCCGCCCTCCCCTTCGTCGCCGCTGCGCACCCCGAGGCGCAGCCCGACGCCAAGCCCTGATATGCTGCCGGTGTCGTGAGGCTCGCCGCGGCGAACGCCGCTCTCGTCGCGCTCGTGGTGACCTCGCTGGCACGTCCCGCGGCCGGACAGGCGCTGCGCACGTGGGGGCAGGATCCCCAGCCCGAGACGCCGCAGACCGCGCCGAGCGCGCCGGCACCGCCGCCGCCGCCTCCGCGGTCGAGGATCGGGACGCCCGTGACCGAGGAGGGCGCGGACCGTCCGCCGCGTCCGGCCGACGAAGGCGCGGAACGCGAACCGCGCGAGGACACCGCGCGAATGCCGCGCCGGAGCCGTGTCGGCCTCAAGTACGAGCTCGAAGGCGTCCAGATCCGCGGCAACACCTCGACGCTCGCGCGCGTCATCCTCCGCTTCGTCCCGTTCAAGCCCGGTGACGTGCTCGACGTCGACGACAAGGAGCTCGCCCTCACGCGCTTCCGTCTCCTCGGGACCGGCTTCTTCCGCGACGTGCAGCTCTCGCTCCGGAAAGGATCGCGGCGCGGCGCGGTCGTGCTCGTCATCGACGTCGCCGAGCGGAACACGATCCTCGTCAACGACGTGTGGCTCGGGCTCGCGACCGACGCGGAGCCGAACGGAGCGGCGCGTCCGCTCACGGCCTACGGCGGCCTCGACGTGTCCGAGACGAACCTCGGCGGAACGGGGATCGCCCTCGGCGGCGCGTTCGCGCTCGCGGAACGCCAGTTCGCGATGCGCACGCGGTTCAGCGACCCGCAGTTCCTGAAGAGCTCGTGGAC
>JBDHVE010000304.1:0-4584 GCA_039809485.1 Polyangiaceae bacterium
CGATCCCCGTGGCTGCTGCCCCCTCCCCTTCCTCCTCTTCTTCTCCTCAGGACGTCGTCCTCGTCGACGCGTGCGTCCACTGCGGGACGCCGCTCGCGAAGCCCGGCGCGCGTGGGACCTCCGACGCCTTCTGCTGCCGTGGCTGCGAGGAAGTGAACCGCCTGATCGCCCAGGCCGGCCTCGCGAAGTACTACGACCTCGGCGGCGGTGAAGGTCATCCCGTCCAGCGAGGCTCCGCCGACCACAAGTGGCTCGAGCCGATCCAGGCGCGCCTCGCGCAGAGCGCGGCCGCGCCGTCGACGCCGGACGCACAGCGCTACTGCCGGATCGTCCTCGACGTCCAGGGCGTGCACTGCGCCGCCTGCGTGTGGCTCTTCGAGGAGATGTTCCGGCGCGAGAAGGGCGCCGGCGGCATCCTCGTGAACCCCGCCGTCGGCTCCGTCGAGCTCACGGTCGCGCCGGACTTCCCGCTCGCCGACTATGTCGGCTCGGTCGAGTCGTTCGGGTACCGGTTCGGGCCGCCGCTCAAAGGCAAGGCGCCGCCCGCGAGCACCGACCTCGTGTGGCGCATGGGCGTCTGCATCGCGATCGCGATGAACACGATGATCTTCGGCTTCGCCCTCTACCTCGGGCTCCGCGAAGGTCGCGTCTTCCGCCTGTTCCACACGCTCGACTTCGGCCTCTCGTTCCTCAGCGTGCTCGTCGGCGGGACCGTGTTCTTCCGCTCCGCCTGGCAGGCGCTGAAGCGCCGCGTCCTCCACCTCGATCTGCCGATCGCGCTCGGCATCCTCCTCGCGTTCGCGAGCTCGACGTACACGTTCTTCACGCGCGGCGGCGAGTCCTCCTACTTCGACACGATCAACGTCTTCATCGCGTTGATGCTCGTCGGGCGCTTCCTCCAGGAGCGCGTCCTCGCGAAGAACCGCGCCTACCTCCTCGCCTCCGACGGCGCCGAAGGCCTCTTCACCCGTCGCCTCCGCGAGGACGGGACCGCCGAGCTCGTTCGCTGCAACGAGGTCGCCGAGGGCGACCGCCTCCTCGTCGGCCACCAGGACCTCATCCCCGTCGAGTCGGAGCTCACGTCGGCCAAGGCGACCTTCTCGCTCGACTGGATCAACGGCGAGAGCGCACCACGCTCGTTCGCCCCGGGCGACATCGTCCCGGCCGGCGCCTTCTGCCAGGACACCCGCGCCGCGACCCTCGTCGCGAAGGCGCCGTTCGACGCCTCCACGATTGTCGCGCTCCTCCGCACGAGCTCGCGGCGCGACGCCGACGTCGCGCGGGCGACGCCGTGGTGGAAGCGCTTCACGAGCATCTACGTCGGCGTCGTCCTCTCGCTCGCGATCTTCGGGTCGCTCGGCTGGTGGTTCGGCACCCACGACGTCCACCGCACGCTCGACGTCGTCGCCGCCGTCCTCATCGTCACGTGCCCGTGCGCGTTCGGGATCGCGGTGCCGCTCGCCTACGAGCTCGCGCAGGCGGGTCTCCGCCGCGTCGGCCTCTTCGTGCGGACGCCCGGGTTCCTCGATCGCGCCGTCGACGTCGATCGCGTCGTCTTCGACAAGACCGGCACGCTCACGACCGGCGGTCTCACGGTGAAGAACGCCGCCGTCCTCGATCGCCTCTCGACGGAGGACCGCGCGCGGCTCGGCGATCTCGCCGTGCGGAGCTCGCACCCGAAGAGCCGCGCGATCGTGGAAGCGCTCGCCGCGCGCGGCGAAGCGCCGGTGTTCGACGCCTCGCGCGACGTACGCGAGATCGCCGGCAAGGGCCTCGAGCTCGTCCAGGGCGGCGCCACCTACCGCCTCGGCTCGCCCGCCTGGGCCACCGCGCTCGTGAAGACGACGCCGCTCGCGAGCGCACGCGCCGACGTGCTCTTCACGAAGGACGGCGCACCGCTCGCCGCGTTCGAGACGGGCGAGGAGCTCCGAAGCGACGCCGCGTCCGAGGTCGCCGCGCTCCGCGCCGAGGGCTACGACGCGTTCGTCCTCTCCGGCGACGGCCCGCAGGCGACGAAGGCGATGGCGCAGGCGTGTGGGATCCCGACCGATCACGCCTTCGGCGGTCGCTCGCCGGAGGGCAAGGCGGCCTGGCTCCGCGAGCACGCGGGCGCGCCGGAGAAGACGCTCTTCGTCGGCGACGGCATCAACGACAGCCTCGTCGCGGAAGAAGCGCTCTGCGCGGGCACGCCCGCGATCGACCGGCCCTTCATGGCCGCGCGGTGTGACTTCTACTTCGTCACGCCCGGCCTCCGTCCGGTGCGGACCGCGCTCGACGTCGCGAAGCGGCTCCGCCACGTCGTCCACACGAACCTCCTCATCGCGCTCTTCTACAACGCGATCACGATCTCGCTCGCGCTCGCGGGCCTGATGACGCCGCTCCTCTGCGCGATCCTGATGCCGGTGAGCTCGGTCTCGACAGTGCTCGCGACGACGATGAAGCTGCGCGGCGTCGAGCGACGCGGCTGAGGCCGCCCCTCATCGGCAGTTCACGTAGAAGTCCAGCTCGTGGCACCGCTGGCCCGGCGGACAGGTCACCGGCCAACATGCCGGGCCGGCGACGCACTGGCGCTCGGTGAGCGTCGGGTCGACCTCCGAGTAGTCCACGCACTGGCCTCGACCGGGATAGCAGCCGGTGCCGCATGGGCCGCCCAGCTTGCTGCGATCGACGCTTGCCGCATCGAGGAACGACGCATCCGCGGCGCCGTCGAGGGAAGTCGCGTCACCGACATCCGCGTCCGCCGGCAGACGAGAGTCTGCCGTCGGCAACCTTGCCGTCGCATCCGCCGCACCACAGCAAAACGGCAGTCAGCAACTTCCCGCGCATCCGCCACCCCTTACCACTCCGTTGTGGCTGATGCCACAAAGTAGAGCAGACTATAGTCCGTCCGACGACCTGAATTATCAGGAATACCGCCATATGGATTCGAAGAGTACGTGTGAATACCTGACCAGTAATATGTCGAATCACCGCCAAGAATAAAAAGATTCTTCAAAAAGCCCGCTCCACTGGAGCCGCCGGTACTGTCAACGTGGTGAAGGATAGCCAAGGGGCGCTGCGAGTCGATCCATGCGACCCCCGGATTGTTCATGCGCGTAAGCATCGAACCAACAGCATAAATTCGCCCTGGTTCCTGGCTCGGATCCGGAAGCGGGATGGGCGCCGCCCCAACTGGCACCGAATTGTAATCTGGCGACGCGTCGTACCCCTCCATTATCGTCCACGAGCTATTGATATCCGCATCAGCACCAACACCGGCCGGGACCCAGCCAGTGTAATCGCCTGGATTGCCCATCCCACTACACCACGAGAGCCACGTTGCGACCTCTATGACGGAGTATACTTTGCGACGAGCTTGCCCACGTAAGACGCTCTTCGTCGGCGACGGCATCAACGAGGGCCGTTGTCGCCGAAGCGGCCCGCTGCGCGGGCACACCGGCGATCCGGACGCGATCCGGAACGTGTCAAACGCGCTTGAGACACGGGTTCGTGAAACCTATGAAGCGAGCTCCTGAGTGAGCTCGGCCGACGACCGGGGCTGCGTCGGGGTTGATCGCCGCGCGTGCGGGAGGCAGCGCGACGACGGGGCGCGGTTAGGGAAGCGTTCGGAGCGACGGCCTGCGACGTTCGCGAGCACCGGCAACGTCAACCTCGGCATCTCGTCGGCCGCATTCGGCGTCGCGCTGGAGACGAGCGGCAAGCTGCTCGTCGGCGCCGGTAACACCGTGCTGCGACTCGACGCGAACGGCCAGAAGGACACGACGTTCGCGCCGCCGTCGGACTTCACGCTCGGCGCCGGGATGGCGCTTCATCCCGGCGGCCGCGTGCTCGTGACGGGCATCGACGGAGGGTCGTACGCGCTCGTCGCACGAGGTCCGTCCGGCACCCCGCTCGTGAAGAAGACGTTCCCGATCGCGAGCACGGCGACCGTGACCCCGCGCCTCGTCACGATCCTCCCCGACGGACGCATCGTTCTCGCCGGCTACGTCCGCAACTCGGACAGCTCGTTCTCGATGGTGCTCGCGCGATGCACGTCGAATCTCGAGCTCGATCCTGCGTTCGCGAGCGGCGCGTTCGCGAAGGTGCACCTCACCGCGGCGAAGGTGGAACAGCCGCGCGACCTCGCGTTCCAACCCGACGGCAAGCTCGTCCTCGCCGGGAACACCGGCGACGGCATCGTGGAGGTCGATCGCCTCGAAGCGGCGTACCTCACCGCGAAGACGTCGGCGGCGCTCGTCGCGCGCTTCGCCGACGACGGCACGCCGCCGACGTTCGGCACGGCCGGTGTCTTCGAGAGCACCTTCGGCGGCGATCGCGCAGAAGCCTACGCCGTCGCGCTCCAGCCCGACGGCAAGCTGCTCGTCGTCGGGCGGCGTGTGGCGCAAGGCCGTGAGGAGGGCTTCGCCGCGCGGCTCACGTCGACGGGCACGCTCGACGCGTCGATCGCGACGAACGGCGTCGCGATCGTGCCGTGGGCGAAGGGGCCGCTCAGCCTCCGGTCCGTGACGCTCGAGCCGGGCGGCACCCTGCTCGCGACGGGACGCGCGTGGTCGCCGACGAGCGGCTTCGACCTGGCGCTCGTCC
>JBDHVE010000305.1:0-4565 GCA_039809485.1 Polyangiaceae bacterium
GAGCATCGGAAGTCTCGCCGCACGTGCACGAGGTCCGAGTAGCGCTCGCACGCGCGAAGGACCGCGCGCGCGTACCGGCGTCGTTCGTCGTCGCGACAATCGACAACGCGGTGGTGAATGGAGACCGCATGGGCTACGTCTTTCGTAACTGCGCCTGCGCGCGAACGGGGGATCCGCGATGTCTCTGAGGCAACACCTATGCTCTGCGCTCGTCCTCGGCGGGATCCTCGTCGCGAGCTCGGAATCGCGCGGCGACCCCAAGCCGGCGCTGACCGCCGATCAGCTCGAGGCGAAGACGACGTTCGAAGAGGACACGAAGGACGCTCTCGCGAATCTGCGCGCGAAGTGCCCGAACGTGACGGTGCAGACGCCTGACTTCGAGAACTTCGACAAGAAGAAGTGGACCGATCAGCAGCGACGCAAGGGCGCGAAGCCCGAGGTCGGTGTCGCCTGCGCCACGCTGATCGCGGAGGTCACGCGACGTTGCAGCCCGAGCTCTTCGGACGGAGATCGCGATGCGCCCAAGCGGAAGCCCTCGAAGGGCTCGTCCGATCCGGCGCCCGCCGTGAAGGACCGCACCGTGACGTCGGTCGCATGTCTCTTCGCGGGCGCGCACGACGCCGAGCTCGGCGACGATGCGGACGACCAGGTGCTGCGGAACATGTCGTTCTCGGGCGGCGCCTTCACTATCCGCCTCCACCCACGTCTCGCGAACGTTCAGTGGAACGCCTCGACGCTCATCAGCACCGGCGGCGCGGAGCCGACGACCGACAAGCGTAACGGGCTCTCGTGCTCGAAGCACGGCGAGTGCAAGTCCCGGCTCTGCGCGTCGGGAACCTGCAAGGCGTGCTCCGAGACGTCGTGTGGTCCGGGACGGACGTGCTCGAGCAACAAGTGCTGGACCGACAGCGCCGGATCGTCGTCGGACGAGTCATCGTCGCCTCCGGCGCGGCCGACCAAGGCGTCGGACCCCGACAAGGGGAAGAAGGGCCTCGGCCAGTCGTGCAAGTCCTCGTCGGAGTGCGCGTCGCGCTACACGTGCAAGCCCGTGAGCAAGTCGCGTTCGACGTGTCGCTGACGGTCGACGCTAGGAAGCGTCGCAGCGCCAGATCGCGCGGACGCAGTCGACGATGACGTCGGGCGTGCAGGGCTTCGCGATGAACGCGTCGCAGCCGGCTTCGTAGGCGAGCTTTCGGCTGTCGGGCCCGGAGGCGGCGGTCACCGCGATGACGTACGGCTGCTTCGTCAGCGGCAGCGCGCGAACGGCGCGCGTCGCGTCCCAGCCGTCCAAGCCCGGCATCGAGAGGTCCATCAGCACGACGTCGGGCTCGAGTCGCGCGATCGCGTTGAGCGCCGTCAGGCCGTCTTCTGCCTGGTGGACGTCCATGTCCGCTTCCGCGAGCGCCTCCGAGTAGAGCGCGCGCGCGTCGGCGAAGTCGTCGACCACGAGGACCTTCAGACGATCCGTCGTCGTCCGGTAGCCGGAGCTCGGACGTCGCGCGGACGCCGGCTCGCGACGCCCGACGCCACTCGTGAACACCGCAACGTTGCCGATCACGTCCATACGATGCGCCGGTGCCCATCTCCGCGCAACCCCGCGTGATCGCGGCTCCGCGCCCCGCGGCAAGCCGCCTCGGAGCGCCTCGGGGAGAACGAAGTCATTGAATCGACCAGCGGGTACGCCGGTCCTATCGGGGTGACACGCGGCCTCACGGCGCTCATCGTCTTCCTCCTTCTCTCGTGCAGCGCGCGTTCGGCCATCGCCCAACAGCCCGCCTACGGATACGGGCCTCCGTCCGTGCTGGCGAGCGCGCCGTCGATCTCCGACTGGGGCCTCACGCAGTCGGCCCAGGCGCGCGTGGCCCTCCGCTCCGGATTCCTCGTCGGTCCGAGCGTCGGCGTGTCGTTCCGGTCGTCGAGCCCCTCGCAGCGCTACACGGACGTGATCGAGGTGATGGAGCTCACGGCGCTCGCGTCACCGCTCGACCGCCGGCTGGGATTCCGCATCGCTCCGTTCAGCTTCGGCGCATCGTTCTGGAGCGCCAGCGTGTTCACGAACGTCTACGCCCGGTGGACGCTCGTGGAGCTCGGCAGTGACAGCTCCGGCGACGGCTGGTCGGCGATCGCGGCCACCACGAACGGCATGTTCGGCGTCTCGCAGGAGCTGAACGACGACGTCGCGCTCCGCCTCGAGCTCGGCACGTTCGTCGGGCTCTACGCACGGAGCCGAGGGCACGAAGAGACGATCCCGTACTTCGACGTCGGCGGCGTCCTCTCGCTCGGGCTGGTGATCCGATGAAGCGCGCGCTCGTGATCGCCGCGCTCCTCGCTGCACCCGCGTCCGCGTACGCGCAGACTCCGCCGCCGAATTGGTGCATCCCGGGCACCTCGATCTGTGCGCAGGGCAACGGGCAGGGCGGCGCCTCCGCGGGCGGACAAGCCGGCGGCCAGGTCGGCCCGAACGGCGCGAGCGGGAACGCGAGCGGCAACGGGAACGCGAACGGCAATGGGAACGGGAATGGCCAGGCGAACGTGCCCCGTCCGCCTCCGCCACCTCCACCGCCGCCCCCGCCCCCGCCCCCTCCGCCGCCCGAGCCGAGGGCCACGCCGGTCATCCTCCCGCCGACGCCGCCTCCTCCGCCGCCCGATCCTTCACGGAGAGTCGGCCACGGCGGCTACTGGACCGGCTTCGGCGCGTGCGGGATCGCGCGCGTGGGTCTCCACTCGGGCTTCCACGGTGGCGGATGTCTCTTCGTCCCGTGGCGTCGTCGCACGGTCGGGCTCGACTTCCTCGAGACGCAGCTCACGACGGGCGGGACGGTGGGCACCACCGATCTCGTCGTCTCCCCGTTCTCCGCGCTCGTGAATCTCTGGGAGGACGGACGCTTCACGCATCTCTACGCGCGCGCCGGCGCCCAGGTCGGCCACAGCTGGGCGACCGACGAAGGCGGGCTCGACTTCGTGCGGCTCGGCGGGCACCTCGGCGTCGGCCTCGAGCTCGAGGCGTCCGACCACGTCGCGTTCCGTGTCCTAGACCTGCGCGGCGTGGCGGAAGCGACGTGGCAGTCCGCCGACCGCTTCGGTCACACGTGGGATCTCTCCCTCGTCGTCTCGACGGGCATCGTCTTCAAGTGACCGACTACCTGGCTACCGGGGCCTTGCAGCCGACGAGCGCTTCGAGCTTCGAGCCGGGCGACTCGTTCGCCGTCGAGCACATCGTCGGGCAGAGGATGATCTTCGTCGGCTTCGCGTTGTCGTCGTAGTACCAGCCGTCCGGGACCTGCCCGCACTTGCTCGCGTCGGTGACCTGGGTGAGCGCCTTGCCCGCCTGGCCGCTCGGGGTGAACTGGACGACGAGCTTGGTCGGGTCGGCCGCTTCCGCCGTCGGGTAGGTGAGCTCGCAACCGAGCTTGTCGACGACGCTCTTCGCGATGTTGTCGAGGACGCCGGAGTAGTCCGTCTTGCAGACCTCGTCGATGAGGCCGCCGGTCAACTTCGAGAGCTGCTGGTAGTCGACGCTCGTGCCAGCCGCGCCGCTGCAGATGTTGTTCGAGGGAACCGCGTCGGCGAACGGCTTGCTGATGATCGAGTGCCAGATGTACTTCCGTGCCTGCGCCGTGCCGAACATGCCGGCCGGCTGCTTCGCGAGCAGCTGCTGATCGAACTGCGTGTACGCCATCGCCGACTTGTCGTCGGTGACCTCGACGAAGATCTTGGTCGCGTCGAGACGGAGCATGTCCTTCCACGCGAGCGCGGCGGTGGTGCTGTCGTACGTCTGCAGGATCAGCTGGAAGGAGTTCGTGCTGCCGACGCTCTGCGGGACGTGCTTGAACGTCGGCGTCTTGTCCGCGCAGTTCGCGCCCGCGAGCGGCTCGGGCACGCAGATCACGTTGCCGGTCTGTGTCGGCGAGCTCGCCTTCGCGACGATGAAGACGACGTGGAGGTCGAGGCCGACGTTCAGGATCTTCGACGCGAACTTGTTCACGTTCTGTTTGATCTGGACCATCTCCTCGTTCATCGACCCCGAGTTGTCGATGACGAAGATGATGTCGACCTTCGCCTTCTGCGTCTGAGCCGTCGTCGCCGCGCACGTGTCGCTGCCCGAGCTCGAGCCGCCGTCGCCTCCGCTGCTGCTGCCGCCGAAGCCGCTCGAGCTGCTCTCGCCCGACGACGACGCTCCGCTGCTCGATCCGAACTCGGAGTCCTCGCTGCTCCCGCACGCGAAGGCGGCGACCGAAGCGGCGACGACGAAGAGTCCGGAGCGGAGCAGGCGCGAAACGTTCATACCTCGAAGATGCTGTGAATCGCGCCGCATGTCCAAAGGACCGTTGCACGCACGTGCGCGGCCGCGTGTGCGTTTCGGGGACAGGATGTCGTCCACCCGACCGTCGCGCGTCAGCGCTTGCGCGCGACGACGAGCAGCGAGTCGCCGCCGCTGACGCGTGGTGCCGGTCCGGCGAGCGCGGCGGTCGCCGCCCACGCACCCGTACGGACCGCGGTCCGGACCGCGCGTCTCAGCCAGCGCGTGGCCGCGCCGGGGGGCCGGCCGCTCGACGTCGGGGTCG
>JBDHVE010000306.1:0-4564 GCA_039809485.1 Polyangiaceae bacterium
GCGGAGAACATCGGCCGCGCAAGGCTCGCGGGCGTCGAGAGCGAGCTCCGCGTGAGCGCCTTCCGCGGCGACCTCCGCGTCTCGCACACGGCGCTCGTCACGGAGAATGGAAGCGCGTGCCGCTTCGATGCGGGTGCATGCGAGCGCCCTGCCCTCCCCGGCCGTCCCGCGCACGACCTCGTCGTCGACGTCGCCTACTCGTTCGGCGCGCTCCGCCTCCGCTACGGCGTCGACGTCGTCACCGGGATCCAGGCGAACCTCACCGGTGGCCCCGAGGGGCTCGTCCCCGATCGCGCGCTCCACTCGTTCGGCGCGAAGCTCGAGATCCCGCAGGTCCCCGGCCTCTCGACCTCGCTCGACGTGCGGAACCTGTTCGACCTCCGCGCGGTCGACTACCCGGCCTTCGGCGGCGGCACGCTCCGCGCGCCGATCGGGGACCTCTACCAGTACCCGCTGCCGGGGCGCCGGTTCCTGTTCACGCTGCGGTACACGCCTCGCTGAGCCCTCACCTACATGTCGCACCCGATCGTGCGACGCGGTCCGGATCGGCTTGTTTTCTCTCTCCGCCGACCGTGGGAAGGCGCGTGACGGCGTGCTAGCGTCCGCGCTCGCTCATGACCCAGAACGCTCCTGACACGCAGAACGTCGCCATCACCGGCGGCGCGGCCATCCTCGCTCCCATCCAGGCCTTCCCGAACGGGGTGCCGGCCAACGCGATGGTGCTCATCCCGCTCGCGAACGGCGTCCCCGTCGAGAAGCAGGTCGTCGACGGCCCCGTCGCGCTGACCATGGAACAGGTCTGGAAGCTCCTCGGCTTCAACGGGCCCGCGGTCCAGGTGCAGGACGCGGACGGTCGCCCGATCGCGATCGGCCTCGAGGACCTCCTGAAGGGCCTCGACGAGCAGTGGTCGAAGGACCAGGAGAACCTCGACATGGGCCGCGTCTACGCGCAGGAGCTCATGAAGTACGAGCGCCACGCGCGTGCGGAGCAGGTCCTCGCGAAGGTCGTCGCGCGCGGCGGCGACGGGCAGGACTGGCTCGCGCTCGGCGTCGCGCAGCTCGCGCAGAAGAAGCTCGACAAGGCCGAGGGCACCCTCAAGGGCGCCCAGAACCTGATGAAGGACAACCCGTACCCGAGCCTCCACCTCGCGAAGGTCGCGAAGGAGAAGGGCGACACGGCGGGCGAGCGTTCGGCGGTCGAGCGCGCGATCCAGATCCAGCCGGGCAACGTCGACGCCTGGGCCTACCTCTTCAACTTCCACAAGCAGGCGGACGGCGAGGAGAAGGCGATCGCGCAGATCGAGGAGCTCGCGAACGCCCCCGTCAACGTGAAGACCGCGGCGCCGTACGTCGCGCTCCAGGGCTTCTACGCCGAGGACGAGAGCACCCGCGACAAGGCGATCGGCTTCGCGAAGAAGGGCGTCGAGCGCGCTCCGGGCGACCCGATCCCGCTCATCGTGCTCTCGGCCCTCTACGGCCAGTCGGGCAAGATCGACGAGGTCGTCAAGCTCCTCGCCCCGCACGAGGCGATGATGCTGAAGGACGTCCGCATCGCGCACAACTACTTCGAGGCGCTCTTCCAGTCGCGCGACCTCAACAAGATCACGGCGCTCCTCAACAAGCTCGCGACCTCGCCCGACCGCGAGGTGAAGCAGTTCGCGATCGAGCGAAGCAAGGCGATCAGCCAGATGCTCCAGCAGCAGCAGGCCGCCCTCGCCGCCGCAGCGCAGCAGAAGCCCTGATCCCCCGACCTGAACGCGCGGCACGCCGAAGCGAACCGCGCCGAGGGTGATCCCCCCCCAACGCCCGCGCCCTTCGCGCGGGCGTCGGCATTTTGTGGCGCCTCGGGGCCCATGCCCCGCTACCATCCAGGACGTGGCTGCGGCGGCACCGAACGTGCGTGTCGTGGGCCGGTACGCCCTCTACGGAGCGATCGCGGCCGGTGGCATGGCGACCGTCCATCTTGGGCGCCTGCTCGGGCCGGTCGGCTTCTCGCGCACGGTCGCGATCAAGCGCCTCCACGCGCAGTTCGCGTCGGACCCCGAGTTCGTCTCGATGTTCCTCGACGAAGCGCGGCTCGCCGCGCGCATCCGTCATCCGAACGTGGTCCCGACCCTCGACGTCGTCGCGACGAGCGGCGAGCTGTTCCTCGTCATGGACTACGTCCCGGGCGAGTCGCTCTCGCGCCTCGCGCGCGCCGCCCGCGAGAAGCGGACGGCGATGCCGCTCCGTGTCCTGTCCGCGATCATGACCGGCGTGCTCCACGGCCTGCACTCCGCGCACGAGGCGAAGGACGAGCGCGGCAATCCGCTCGGGATCGTCCACCGGGACGTGTCGCCCCAGAACGTGCTCGTCGGGACCGACGGCGTGCCGCGCGTCCTCGACTTCGGCGTCGCAAAGGCGGCCGGCCGCGTGCAGACGACGAAAGAGGGCCAGATCAAGGGCAAGCTGGCCTACATGCCACCCGAGCAGCTGAAGGGCGGCGCGGTCGGACGCCAGACGGACATCTACGCCGCCGGCGTCATGCTCTGGGAGCTGCTCACCGGGCAGCGTCTCTTCTCGGCCGACAACGAAGGCGCGATCGTCGCGAAGGTCCTGGAGGGCAAGATCGAGCGCCCGAGCACGGTCCTCGCGCGGACCTTCGGCGCGACGATGAACAGCCAGACGCTCCGCGCGTTCGAAGCGCTCGACGGCACCGCGATGCGTGCACTCCGCATGAATCCGGAGGAGCGCTTCACGACCGCGCGCGAGATGGCGCTCGAGCTCGAGCGGACGTGCCCGCCGGCGACGGCGTCGGAGGTCGGCGACTGGGTCGAAGCGATCGCGCGGGACGTCCTCCACTCGCGGGCGGCGCTCGTCTCGGAGATCGAGAGCAGCGCGTCGATGAGCGCGCAGGATCTCCGTGAGAACGGGGTCTCGCGGGTCCTGAACTCGACCGGGCCGCTCGGGATGACCGGCCAGACGCCGGCGACGGTGACGGGGCCGTCCGGACAGGATCTCGCCCGCACGCTCGCGATGCCGAGCGCGCCGCCCCCGAACATGATGATCCCGGGCGCGCCGCGCACGGGCGCGACGGCGTCGTCGCCGTTCCTTCCGCCCTACGTCGACGGTCCGCCCGTCACGCAGCCCTCCAGCATCTCCGTCAGCCAGAGCCACATGCCGACCGGCCTGCATCCGGAGGCGGAGCCGAAGACGCGGTCGTTCCTCGCCGCGCTCGCAGGCGTCGTCGTCGGGATCATGCTCCTCGTCGGTGCGCTCTATTTCAAGCGGACCAGCGCGCCCGCGACGCGGACCGGCGTGACGCCGGAGCCGACGACCTCGCAGGTCGCGCCGGTCGTCTCCGCGCCGCAACCGGAGCCGGAGCCGACGCCCGAGCTCGCACCGACGCCGCCGATCGCGACGACGCCCCCGAGCGCGCCGCCCGCGGGCACCGCGCCGCCGCACCCGCCCGTCGTCCCGACCACGAAGCCCAATCCGCGGCCGCGCCCACAGCCCCAGCCGCAGCCACAGCCGAAGCCGCCGGCGGACGACTGCAACCCGGATTTCACGATCGGCGCCGACGGCGTGAAGCGTTTCAAGCCGCAGTGCTTCAAATGACGTACGATGGTGTGAGCCCGGCGCTCGAGCGGGCCTCCCTTCGACCGTGCGTCCCCTCTTCTCCATCAGCTTCCTCGTAGCGACCGTTCTCGCGACCTCCGCGGCGCACGCCGACGTGAAGACGTGCGTCGCGAACCACGAGAAGGGTCAGCAGGCGCGCGCTTCGGGAAAGCTGCGTGATGCGCGCGAGCTGTTCCTCGCGTGCGCCTCGGACTCGTGCCCGGGCGCGATCCGGCAGGACTGTGCGAAGTGGGCCGACGACATCGGCAACCGCATGCCCTCGGTCGTGATCGGCGCGAAGGACCGCGGCGGCCGCGACCTCTTCGACGTGAAGGTGACCGTCGACGACAAACCGTTCGTCGAGAAGCTCGACGGGAAATCGGTCGCGGTCGATCCCGGCGCGCACACGTTCAAGTTCGAGGCCGCCGGCATGCCGACCGTCACGCAGAGGGTCCTCGTCAAGGAGGGCGAGCGCGCACGGCCGATCGACGTCGTCTTCGAAGGGGGTGCGCCGCCGCCGCCGTCTCCGACGACGACGACGGAGACGAACGGCACGAGGAAGGACACGGGCGTCCAGGTCGCGACCGAGAAGCGCGGCGCGGGCGTGCTGCCTTGGGTCGTCGTCGGGATCGGCGGCGTCGGCGTCGTCGGAGGGCTCGTCTACGCGCTCACCGCTCCCGCGCTGCCCGCCGGTTGCGACAACACCCGGCAGACGTGCACACGCTTCGACGGCGAGTCGCAAGAGTCCTTCGACAAGCGACGCGACCAGGCCGGCAAGCACGACTCACAGGCGACGACCGGCTTCATCGTCGCCGGCGCCGGCGCGGTCGTGCTCGCGGGCGGGGTCATCTGGGTGATCCTCGCCTCGTCGAGCTCGTCGTCGCCGAAGAAGGCGAGCGCGACGCCGATCGTCGTCCCGTGGGTGAGCGCCGAGTCGGGCGGCCTCTCCGCCGTCGCGCGGTTCTAG
>JBDHVE010000307.1:0-4563 GCA_039809485.1 Polyangiaceae bacterium
CTTCTCGCGTACGAGGCCGGCTGGCGCGCACGGGAGCGCGCGGACTTCTGACGAGTCGTCAGCCGTGCCCGTGCCCGTGCCCGTGCCCGGCGGTCTGGGGTCCTGCGAGAGCGGAACTTGCTGTTGGTCGTAGCGCCGCTTGTCGCCTTCGACACCCTGCCCCCCTCGGCAACGTGAACTGGTCGGCCTGGCGAGGACGAGGAAGTCCAACGCGAGGTGGTAGACGTCGAGTCGTTCGTGATCGAGCGCTTGCATCTCGCATCGGCCGCTCAGCGCCCTCGTTGCCTCCATCGGGCACGGGCACGGGCACGGGCACGGGCACGGGAGGACCGAACCCGTTCAGGGACACACCCTAGGGCTGCTCTTCGCCCGCGCGGAGGGTCCGGCGCTCGGAGCAGAGCGCGGGATCGTTCGCGATGCGCTTCGCGTCCTCGGGCCCGAGCTTCTGCGCGAGGTCGGCCTCGAACGCGCGGCTCTCGCTCACGAGCACGGTCGCGAGCCGCTCGAGCGGCGCGCCGTCGTCGCCGGTCGGCTTCCGGTTGCCGGCCTGCGTCTCCGCAGCACGCGTGAGCGCTTCCTTCGCGGCCTTCGGGTCGGCCTTCGTGGCGGTCGCCTGGATCGCGTCGATGCACGCGCTCGCGCCGATCCGGTCGGCGACCTCCGGGCTGCCGACGACCTTCGCGCAGAGCGGCTTCAGCTGCTCCTGGACGCGCTTGTTCGATGCGGCGTACGCCTCTTCGAGCGTCTTCACGTCGTCGGGCGCGAGCGCGAGCCGCTGGACGGCGCGCTCGTTCGGCTTCCACGGCGTGTCGCGGATGCACGGGATCCGCACCCGGACGACGCCCTGCTGGGCCATCCGCTCCCAGTCCTCCTTCGTGAGCTCGCCGCGTCGCCGTCCGCCGCGTCCGCGCTCGCGCTCGGGCGCGGGCTGCTCGGCAGCGCTCGCGACGGGCGCGGGCTCGCCGGTGCGCCTCCGGAGCTCGGTCAGCTGGCGGTCGCACGCGTGGAGGAGGTCGGTGAGGTTCTCGTTTGCCTTCGCGAGGTCCTCGTCGCCCTCGTGCGCGGGCAGCTTGTCGTCCTTCACGACCTTCGGCGGCTCGCGCTTCGGGAACGCGGTCCATGCACCGCTCGCGACGAGCGCTCCGCCTGCGAATCCGGCGACGCCGATCATCCAGGGCTTCAGCACCCCCCGAGGATAGACGACGGAGCTTGCGCGGGCGCGCTCCTCGTGGTGTCTCGTCCTCGCGATGGTGGCTCTCCTCCGCGACAACCCTCTGCTCTTGCTGTTCGTCGTCGCAGCCGGTGGCTACGTCGTCGGTCGGTTGAAGGTGCTCGGGTTCTCGCTTGGGGTCGCCGCCGTGCTCTTCGTCGGGCTCGCGGTCGGTTCGATCGATGCGAGCGTGAAGCTGCCGGAGATCGTCTACCAGTTCGGCCTCGTGCTCTTCGTCTACACGGTGGGCCTCTCGAGCGGGCCGGGCTTCTTCGCTTCGTTCCGGAGGCGTGGCGTGCGTGACAACGCGTTCGCGGTCGCGCTCCTCGTCGCGAGCGCGCTCGTCGCGGTCGGTCTCGGCGCGCTCCTCCACCTCCGTCCGCCGTTCGTCGCGGGGCTCTTCGCGGGCGCGAGCACGAACACGCCTGCGCTCGCGAGCATCCTCGAGGTACTGAAGGCGCGCGGCGAAACCGGCGGTCCCGACCCCGTCGTCGCCTACTCCCTCGCGTATCCGATCGGCGTCCTCGGGGTGCTCGGCGCGATGGTGGTCGCGCAGCGCTGGATGCACGTCGACTACGCCAAGGAGCGCGTGAGCCTCGTCCCCGGCGCGGAGGTCGGAAAGCCGCTCGCGAACGTCACCGTCCGCGTCGACCCGGGGCCGCTCGCGGGCAAGCGTGCCGGCGCGATCCGCGAAGCGCTCGGCGGCCACCTCCTCTTCGGGCGGATGAAGCGAGGCGCGGTCACGCGGATCGTGACGGACGACACCGTGCTCGAGGCGGGCGACCTCGTCACGATCGTGGGCACCGCGTCGGATCTCGACGGAGCGGCGAAGAAGCTCGGCGCGTCGAGCGACGACCGCCTCGACCTCGACCGCCACGTCGTCGACTTCCGGCGCATCTTCGTCTCGAGCGCGGAGGTCACCGAGAAGCCGCTCTCCGAGCTCCGCCTCACCGAGCGGTTCGGCGCGATCGTGACGCGGATCCGACGTGGCGATGCCGAGATCCTGCCCGACGCGACGACCGAGCTCGAGCTCGGCGACCGCGTCCGCGTCGTCGCGACGCGCGAGCGGATGGAGGAGGTCGCGAAGTTCTTCGGCGACTCGTACCGCGCGCTGTCGGAGATCGACGTCATCACCTTCAGCGTCGGGATTGGCCTCGGGCTCCTCGTCGGCGCGATCGGCGTCCCGCTCCCGGGCGGCGCCACGTTCAAGCTCGGCGCCGCCGGCGGGCCGCTCCTCGTCGGGCTCTGGCTCGGACGCGTGGGCCGGACGAAGTCGCTCGTCTGGACCCTGCCGTACAGCGCGAACCTCACCCTCCGGCAGCTCGGGCTCGTCCTCTTCCTCGCCGGCGTCGGGACGCGGTCCGGCTACGCGTTCGTCGCGACCGTCGCGCAGGGCGGCGCACTCCCGATCATCCTCGCCGGCGCGGCGATCACGCTCGGCGCCGCCCTCACCGCGCTCGTCGTCGGCCACAAGCTCCTCGGGATCCCGATGGGCGTCCTCGTCGGGATGCTCGCCGGGATCCAGACCCAGCCGGCCGCGCTCGCCTTCGCGTGCGAGCAGACGAAGAGCGAGCTGCCGAACGTCGGCTATGCGAGCGTGTACCCGGTCGCGACGATCGCCAAGATCCTCATCGCCCAGGTGCTGCTCGCGCTCCTCCGCTGAGCAGGTGCTGGTATCGTCGATCCCATGGTGGATCTGATCGGTGTCGCCGAAGCGCAGCGCGAGGAGCTCGCAGCACGGAGCCGCGCGATCGAAGAAGCGCGCCGCGTCCCGCAGGACGTCGTCGAGCGGCTCGCCGACGCGGGCTTCTTCCGGATGCTCGTCCCGCGCGCGTACGGCGGCCTCGAGACCGATCCGGCGACGTTCGTGCGCGCGCTCGTGGCGCTCTCGCGCGGGGACGCCGCGGTCGGCTGGTGCGCGATGGTCGGCTCCGCTTCCGGCCTCCTCTCCGCGTACATCGATCCGACCGAAGCGCGCTCGATCTGGAGCGACCCGCGCCTCGTCGCCGCCGGCGTCTTCGCGCCGACCGCGACCGGCAAGCGGGTCGAGGGCGGTTGGGAGATCACGGGACGCTGGGCGTTCGCGAGCGGGAGCGAGCACGCGGCGGTCCGCGCCGGCGGCTTCGTCGGCGAAGGCCCCGACGGAAAGCCCGTCATGCGGCAGGCGCTCTTCGACGCGAGCGCGACCCGCATCCACGACACGTGGGACGTGATGGGGCTCGGCGGCACGGGCAGTCACGACATGAGCGCGGAGGCCGTGTTCGTCCCGGACGCGCGGATCGCGGACCTCGACGCACCGCCGCTCGAGAAGACGCCCCTCACCGTGTTCCCCGTCTTCGGCCTGCTCGCGATCGGCGTCGCCGGCGTCGCGCTCGGGATCGCGGAGGCCGCCGTGACCGACCTCGTCGCGCTCGCGACGGCGAAGAAGCCGGTCGCAGCGTCGCGTCCGGTCTCGCACCGCGAGACGGTGCAGCTCGAGGTCGGTCGCGGGCGGGCCGCGATCGAAGCCGCGCTGGCGGGACTCTGCACGGCGGCGGACGCGATCCACGCGCGCACGCTCCGCGGGGAGGCGGTGCGGCTCGAGGACAAGCTCCGCCTCCGTCGGGCGGCCACGTTCGCGACGCACACGAGCGCCGAGGTCGTCACCGCGATGCACAAGGCCGCCGGCGGCACGTCGGTCTACAACAAGTGTCCGCTCGGGCGGCACCTCCGGAACGTGCACGTCGCGACGCAGCACATCATGGTCCAGGAGCAGACCTACGTCGTCGCGGGTCGCGCCGCGCTCGGGCTCGACGTGAGCGAGAAGGGGCTCTGACGATGACGCTGCCGCTCGCGGGCAAGGTCGCCGTCGTCACCGGCGCGAGCCGCGGCGTCGGCAAGGGGATCGCCCTCTCGCTCGGCGAAGCCGGCGCCACCGTCTACGTGACGGGCCGGAGCCGCGCGGGCTCGAGCGATCTCGGGGGATCGATCGACGAGACCGCCGAGCTCGTGACGCGCCGGGGCGGACGCGGCGTCGCGGCCCTCTGCGATCACGCCGACGACGAAGCGGTCGCGGCGCTCTTCGAACGAGTGAAGCGCGAGGCAGGGCAGCTCGATGTCCTCGTGAACAACGCCTTCGCGCTCCCGGAAGGGCAGCTCTTCGGGAAGTTCTGGGAGCTGCCGATCCCGCAGTGGGACGTCTACGCCGGCGTCGGGCTCCGCTCGCACTACGTCGCGAGCGTGCATGCTGCACGCATCATGGTGCCGGCGCAGAAGGGGCTCATCGCGAACGTCTCGTCGTTCGCCGGTGGCACCTACGCCGTGAGCGTCGCCTACGGCGTCGCGAAGGCGGGCGTCGATCGGATGGCGAAGGA
>JBDHVE010000308.1:0-4557 GCA_039809485.1 Polyangiaceae bacterium
CATAGAGGACGAGAGCAGGCGGGTCCACGGCTCGTGGATCGCGGACTGGAGGACAGCAAACGCGGTAAACGTGGGGAGCGGGAAGACGTACAGCTGCTCGGAGAAAATGCGGCCGGTGGGCTGGTACGAAAACATCAAGTGCTTCGTCACGCGCGACGTCACAAGGCACCGCTCGAGTCTCCCGAGGACAGCGTAGAGCTCGGAGCGCGGCCTCAGGTAGAGCCACCAGTACTCGACGCCGGCCGCGTCCTTTTGACGCTCCCGTTCTGGCTTCACCCGCTCGCGAACGAGATCGAGAAGGTCCGGCCAATGACCCGCTTCCTCGAGGGACATTTGGCCGAAATTGATGACGTAGCGCTCGAACGCTTGCAGCGGGCTCGTGTTCACCTCCTCGCCTCCGAGGTAGGGGAACACTCGCTCGTCATTCCTCGGGTCCTTCGCCACGAGCGCGTCGCGCTCGGCTGGCGTGAGCGTGAACCCCATCCCGAGCACGATGCTGCCCTGGTAACTCGCGCCGCCATTGGATGCGAGTGGTTTGGGGTCGTCACGCTCCGGCTTCGGCCTCAAGCGCGAATTCACAGCCGCGACCGGGGCATCATCGAGGTGACGCTTGGTTCTGTTCGCGGCGCCGCCATGCGCCGCGTGGACGAGAGAGACTTGAACCCCTGCGTCGCCGGGCCACGGCATCGAGTTCGTTGCGTCGTAGATCTCCCATCCGTCCCCGACGAGCGCACCGAGCCCCGTCGCCCGCGTGTCGCCTTGCGCGATCGTGTTCGTCGCGATGAGCCCGAACGCGCCGTGCTCGCCGAGGAGAGTCGCCGCGCGGCGGAAGAAGTGCGCGGAGAGGTCCGCGTTCCCGTGCGCGCCCGGCGACATGACCTTGAGCCAATCGAGGTAGCCCTCGGCGTTGCCGTCGATGATGGTGTTCTTGCCCCCGAACGGAGGGTTCCCGACCACGGCCTCCATCAGCGCCGCCCCGTTCTCCGCGCCGCCCTGGAGCGGATCCGGGCGCGTCTCGATGAACACCTCGGGGAACTCGATCCACCAGTGGAAGGGCGCGAGCTTCGCGCGGGCGTCGCGCGCGAGGCCGTCGACCTCGGCCCCCGCCTCCGCGTCGCCGCGGAGCCAGCGCTCGACGAGATCTAGCCTCCGCTTCCGCTCCTTCTCGCGCGCGGCGTCCTTCGCCTCCGCGAAGAACGCGCCCACGCACGCGTCGGCGACGATCCGCACGCGGTCGATCGCCTGCTCGGCGAACGCGAGGAGGCGTCGCTTGTCCGCCTGCGCGGCCGGGTCGTCCCGGTCCGCGAGTCGGACGAGGTCCTCTCGCAGCGTGACGACCTCCGCGAGCGCATCGCGGAGCAGGCCCCGGCACGTGTCGGTCTGCTTCGCCGGCGCCCAGTGGAACGCCTCGATCTGCCGAAAATCCAGGCCGACGAGGCTGTCGCCGTGGCGGAGCGCGTGGTCGACGAAGGTGAAGGGCAGACTCTTGTCGAGCGTCACGAGCCAGAGGGAGAGCTTCGCGAGCTCGACCGCCGCGGCGTTCTTGTCGACGCCGTAGAGGCACGACTGCGCGACGAGCCTCCGCGCGTAGAGGTGCGCGTCGCCGTGCTCCTCGATCACCTTCGCGAGCTCGCCGTGCGGCGAACGGGCCCAGGCCGCGACGATCTCGCTCGCGAGCTCACGGCACGTCGCGACGAGGAAGGCGCCCGAACCCATCGCCGGATCGCAGATCTTGAGCTGGAGGATCTGCTTTGCGCTCCGCTCCGGCCCGAGGCACGCGAGGAGCGGCTCGAGGGTGCGCCGCACGACCTTCTCGGTGAGCGAGCGCGGCGTGTAGTGGCTCGCCGTCCGGCGCCGCTCCTCGCCGGGCTGGAGCACGAGCCGCCCCGCGTCCGCGCGGTGGCGCGCGAGGTCCGCCTTCTTCCCCGGCGCCTGCGCCGAGAGCGCCTCGAGCACCGCCGCCTCGTCCTTCGCGTCGCGGAGCGCCTTTTCGAGCGTCGTCACCGGCCCCGAGGCGAGCCCGCACGTCTCTTTCAAGAAGCGGGCGCGCTCGGTCCCGCTCATCGAGCGAAGCGCACCGGCCTCGACCCACACGCCGAGCTTCCCGATCCGGACCGCAGGGCTCGTGACGCGGAGCACGTGGTAGCCCATGAGCGACTCGTACACGCTGCCGATCTGCTCGACGTCGAGCGTCCGGTAGCTGAGGCGCTGCCCCTCGAAGACGACGAGCCGGCGGAGGACGCGGAAGATCGTCCCGTCGTCGACGCTCGGCGGGATCTGCGCCGCGCGCGCGGCCGGATCGACGACGGCCGCGGTCCACCCGGGGAGGCCGCCTTCCAGGAACGGGTACGCGTTCGGATCGAAGAGCCGACCACGGCGCGGGGGCAGTGCGAGCGAGCCATGGCGGATCCCGAAGAACACGGCGCGGAAGAGCGAGAGGAGCTGGCCGTATGCGCCGAAGCGGTGGTGCATGCTCTCCGGGTGCGCGCCGGCGTCCTGCGCGAGCCGCTCGTAGAGGCCGAAGAGGGAGAGGTGCTCGGCGTAGGTCGGGTGCTCGACGGGGAGGAGGCTTCCGTCCTCGGCGTAGAGCAGGAAGACGAGCCGGAGCACGACGCCGAGGACGCCCTGGTAGAAATGGTCGGGCTCGCCCTCGGCCTCGAGCGCGGCCCGGAGCCAGTCGATCCGATCGCCGCTGGTGACGTCGCGCATCGCCGCCGCCTCGAAGCCGGAGACGAGGATCTCGACGGCCTCGAAGACCTGCTTCGCGAGCGCCTCGGTGACGTCGGCTTGCCGGCGCCGGCTCTCGGCGAGGAGGCCCTCGAGCGTATGCGCCGGCGAGGCCGTATACGCGCGCCGGGCGTGGAGGAGGAGCTCGAGCGCGGCGAGCAACGGACGCCCGTCGACGCGCGCGAGGTGCTCCACGCGGAACGTGAGATGCGCCGTCGACTCGCCGCGCGGCGCATAGACGAGCCGGAGCTCGGGCCCGTTGAAGAGGAAGCCGACCGGGATCCCGACGTGACGGAGGAGCCGCTCGAGCTTCGCGGTGGGTGGATACTTCCAGGTCCCCGTTTCGGCCTCCGGTGCGTCGAGATCGAGCGTCCCCTTCTCGGTCAGATCCCACGCGAGCGCGAAGAAGCGGCTGGACGGCTCGACGTCCGCCGCCGCCGAGCCGCGCTCCTTCGGCGCATCGAACGCCGCGAACGGATCGTCCTCTTCGAACGGGCCGCGCGCGAGCGCGAACGACGGCCTCATCTCCTGCCCGCCCTCCGCCGCATAGAAGGAGAGCGCCTCGGGCAGCTCGCTCCGCATGACGAGCATCCCGGGCCGCGCATACCCGAGGAAATCGCGGAAGAACGCGACGAGGTCGCGGATCCGCGCAGCTGCCGCCTCGCCCGTCAGGTGCGCGCCGAACGACGCCGTCAGCTCGGGTCGCACCTCGGGCGCGATCTGTGCGTCGGCGAGCACGGGCACGCTGAAGACGAGGCCATCGATCGGCTGCGCGAGGCCGAGCCACGTCTGGTGGAAGAGCGTGTCGCGATCCTTCACGTCATCATCTCCGGCCACGCGACGACGAGCCCGATCGGCGTCCGGCGCGTCATGCGCACGTCGTAGAGCGCCTCGATCGCGGCGGGCTCGGTGTCGAGCTCGCGCGCGGCGTCGATACGCCGTCGCTCGAGGTGGCGGAGATCGAGCTCGATCTGCCGCTTCTGCTCCTTGTCCTCCACGTCCCACAGCCCTGCCTGTTTCAGGCGGTCCTCGGCCTTGTCGATCGCCTTCTGCTGCCGCTCGAGGAGCGTCCGGAGCTCGCCGGCCTCCTTGCGTGCGCGCTGCCCGAGACCGGCGCGCGCCTCGCTCGCGAGCGCGTCGGCCTCGGCCTCGAGGTGCGGCCAGAGCGCGCGGAAGAGCGCGTCCTCGTGCTCTCGGACGTGCTTCGCGATCCGCTCGTTCGGCGCCTTCGCGCCGCTCGCGAGGAGCCGCTCGATCTTCGCGATCGCCGTCACGCTCGTCGTGCGGTCTTTGTACGGCACGATCTCGGCCGCCTCGCCGGACCACGCGCCGCAGACCACGACGAGCTGATCGTGCAGGCGCGAGGCGCCCGCGCCGAACAGCGTGAGCCGCGCGTACGCGGCGACGCGGACGACGCTCTCGTCCGGCGCGACGAGCGCCGTCACGCGCGAGAGATCGTGCGCGCCGAAGCCTTGCGCGAGGAAGCGGTCGAGGATCCGCTTCACGAACGGGTGCGCGAGGTGGAGCTGCTCGGCCTCGTCCGAGAGGCGCGTCAGCGGGTGGAACGTGACGGGACGCGGCGGCTTCTCGCGCCACTGCCAGAACGGCTCGTCACGCCCTCGTGGCGACCGCAAGGTGTCGAGCGTCACGTCCCACGTCCGATCGAGCTTCGGGAGGAGGAACGTCGGTCTTCCGTCGCTCGTCGCGCCGGCCGCGGCGAGCGGGCCGGCGCCGGCGAGCCGCAAGCCGCACTCGACGACGCCGCGCAGCGCCTCGGGCGCGACCTCGAGCGCCTTCGCCGAGCTGTCGAGCCGCCGGCCAGCGCGGAGC
>JBDHVE010000309.1:0-4459 GCA_039809485.1 Polyangiaceae bacterium
GGCGCCCAAGCGCGCGATGAACGACGCGGGCGGCACGACGACCTGGAGCGGGGCGCCGGGCACCTACGACCTCAATGAACACGTTGCCCAGATCGCGACGCGTCTCAACGCCGGAAAGGATCCATCGAAGCCGGTCGTGCCGAGCGCCACTCCTCTCATGATGGGCGGCATGAGCGATCGGTCGATGGCGCTCGTGAGGAAGATCTTCGAGCCGCTCGGCATGGATCCGATCCAGGCGGGTGGCAGCGGCGGGGGCGTCGCCGACCCCAACGCGCCGAAGCACTTCGTGGACGGCGGCGGCGTCGGCGTGGAGATGGCGCGCGGCGACGTGTCGTTGATGGGGCTCGGCACCGTCACGCACGTCGAAGGCACGAAGCTGTGCGGCTTCGGTCACCCGATGATGGAAGCAGGCGTCACGGCGCTCCCGACGACGATCGGCAAAGTGCACTGGATCTTCGCGAGTGAGCAACACTCGTCGAAGATCGGTGAGTCGGCGCGCTCGCTCGGCGCCTTGGTGCAGGATCGCCAGAGCTCGATCGTCGTGGACGAGGCGAAGACGGCGCCCGTGTTTCCGCTCACGGCGGACATCCAAGGCGCGACGGGGATCCCGAAGAAGAACTGGCGCGTCGAGATCGCGGAGGAGCGCTTCATGAGCGCGGGCATCACGGCGTCCGTGCTCGGCTCCATCCTCGACGCCTCCGTCAACGAGAGGAGGGACGTGACCTGGAAGCTCACGTCCAAGCTCACGGTTCAGGGGCACGGCACCATCACGCTCGACGACTTCGGCGTGGCGACGGGCGGCATGCCGGACGCGAGCGAGCTCGCGCACTCGAAGATCGCGCGCGCGATTGGAGAAGTGTTGAATAACCCGTGGGAGAACGTCCACATCGAGAAGGTGGAGTCGGTCTTCACGGTGGATTACTCGCGTGAGCTCTTGCGAGTCCGCGGCATCGACGTGCTCGATCCGGTGGTCGACGTCGGACAAAACGTCCGCATCCGCGTGCACCTGGTGCCGTTCGTCGGTTCGGAGACCACGAAGGTGGTCGAGATGAAGATGCCGGACGAGATGGCCGGCAAGGACGTGGAGATCGAGCTCGTGCCGGGGTACGGCGTGCAGCCGGACCGCCCCGCACCGCAGAGCCTCTCGGATTTGCTCGCGAACCAGACGAAGCAGACCCTGACGCCGAAGATCCTCGTGCTGCAGTATCGGTCGCGAGCGTCGGGGGTCGCGTACCGTGGTCATGTCGCTGACCGCCTGCCGGCGTTCGCGGCCGAGCTCCTGCGTCCGTCGTCGTCGGACGTCGCGCCGGACGCTTTCTCGTCGTACACGCGCGTCGTCGTGCCGCTCGACAAGTACATCGAGGGCGGTGACCGCGCCCGCATCAAGGTTCGTCCGCTGATGCGCTGACGACCGCGGCTCGCCGCCGCCGGTCGCCGTGCAGACAGCCGGGTTTTGTCGTTCGTTCGCTGAGCTTCTGGGGATTTGAGAATATGCGCCACATGAGACTCGCCCTCGCCGCCGCCATCGCGGTGGTTCCGTTCTTCGTGACCAACGACGCGGAGGCCGTGGGCACCCGCACGTTCGTGCTCGACACGCTCGACAAGATGTCGGGCGGAGACATGAAGGGGGTCTCGGTCGGCTCGGACGGCAACGTGCGGGCGGGGTTCACGCTGGGCAACGCGCCGATCCCCGACGCGGCGGCGGTGTTCGCCGTCGCGCAGCTCGCGGACGGCTCGACGCTCATCGGCACGAGCCCGAACGGTAAGGTGTACAGAGCCGTTGGAGAGACCGTCTCGCTGTACGCGGAGACCGGCGCGCTCGCCGTCACGTCGATCGTGCAAGCGAAGAGCGGCGCCGTGTACGCGGCGACGATGCCGGACGGGAAGATCTTCAAGCTGTCGCAAGGCAAGGCGGACGCGTTCGCGACGCTGCAAGACGTCTCGCACGTCTGGGCGCTCGCGGCGGACAAGACCGGCAACGGCCTCTATGCGGCGACGGGCCCGGAGGGGAAGGTGTTCCACGTCGAGCCGAGCGGCACGGCGTCGGTGTACTTCCGGACGGCGGAGACGCACCTCGTGTCGATCGCCGTCGCGCCGAACGGCGACGTGTACGCCGGCTCGAGCGGCAAGGGCCAGCTCTACAAGATCACCGGGCCCGGACGGGCGACCGTCATCGGCGACCTGCCGGGTGAAGAGGTCAAAGCGCTCGCGGTCGCGGCGGACGGCACGCTTTGGGCCATCGCCAACGAATACGGCGAGCAGCCCGATCCGCCGAAGCGCTCGGCGGCGGCCGCGCGCGTGCCGGCGGGCCCCGCCTCGACGGCGAAGGGGAAGCCGGGCAAAGGGCAGCTTCATCGCTTCGATACGACGGGCCGCGACGAGCGGATGATGAAGCACGACGACACGCACTACATGTCGCTCGCGCTCGACGACAAAGGCAACGCGTACGTAGGGACCGGCGCCGAAGGGCGTGTGTATACGGTGAACGACGCGCACGTCGTCACGCTCGTCGCGGACACGGACGAACGCTCGATCGGCACGATGGTCGTCGGCGCGGGCGGTAAGTCGGGGGTCATCGCGGCGAGCGATCCGCCCGTGCTTCATCGCATCCTGGGTAAAGGCGGTGCAGATGCCGTGTGGACGAGCAAGGTGCTCGACGCGACGCTGCGCGCGCAGTTCGGAACGCTCTCCTGGAAGTCGAGCGGTCCGGTCGAGATTTCGTATCGAACGGGCGGGACCGGCGTGCCTGACGCCACGTGGAGCGGCTGGTCGAATCCGCTGAACGGCCCGACGGCGCTCAACCAGACGGCGCGCTATGTCCAGGTACGCGCGCGTTTCTCGAAGGATCCCAATGCGTCGCTGTCGGAGGTGACGATCCCGTTCGTGACCGAAAACGCCCGACCGGTGGTCACCGAGGTGAGCGCGGTCGCGAAAGGCGGACCGACGAAGGAGCCGGCAAAGGAGCTCCCGGCGAGCGGCGGCGATCCGGGCAAGCACGACGCAGTGGTGAAGGTGTCCTGGAAGGTCGAAAACCCCGACGCTGACGCGCTCCGCTACCGCGTGGCCTTCAAGAAGGAGGGGCACACGGAGTGGCGCGATGCGCTGAAGCCGGACGATGTGCAAACGAAGACAGAGCTCGACTGGGACACGTCGTCGCTGCCGGAGGGCAAATACCGTGTTCGCGTCGAGGCGAGCGATGAGCTCGCCAACCCGCCCGAGCGCGTGCAGAAGCACGCGATGGAGTCGGAGACGGTGATGGTCGACAATACGCCGCCGCGCATCGAGGCGCTGACCATCACGGGGCGCAAGCTGAAGGCTCGTGTTATCGACGGCACGACGCCGATCGCTCGGGTGGAGCTGACGATCGACGGCAAATCCGACTGGAGGCCGCTCGGACCGGCGGACGGCGTGTTCGATACGGTAGATGAGCATGTCGACAGCGACGTCTCGTCCCTCGTGCCGCCGGGGTCGCACATCATCGTCGTGCGAGCGTTCGACTCGGCCGGCAATTCGGTGACGCGCGACGTCGAAGCACGCTAAGCCTGCAACCACATACAGTCCTCGAAGCTGAATTTTCGGGGCGGTCTGACATGAATGTCATAGGTCGACAGGCGAGGATCTCCGCCGAGGCCTATTTTCGAGCGCGGCACGGCGCGTGATACATTTGTGTTCGTTCCCGGGGTCTTTGCTGTGTTTCGCCGCTTCCTTCCGCTCGTGCTTTTCGCCCTTCCGCTCGCAGTTGCGTGCAGCGTGGAGGATTCGGCGTCGAGCGAGCTCACCGCCGGTCCGTCCAACCCAGAGGGCGACGGGACGATGGGCGTCGTGCAGAATCCGCCAACGTCGAACGAAAACGGCAGCACGGACGCGGGAGCAACCGGCGCGCTCTGCGGTTTGTCGCTGACGACCTGCTCGCCGGACGACGACGGGCGGCTGGGACTGACGGCGCCTCAGGCATGCGCGACACCTGTCCTCGACGGAGGGACGAGGCAGACGGAGAGCGCCGATGGCTCGTCCACGACGACGGACTATGCCTGCCGCGTGACGCTCGGAGAGGGGCCCGCCTGCGGCGCCGAGGGAGCGATGAACGCCGACACGCGCGGCATCGACGGCGTCTCGTGCCAGTCGGATACCGACTGCGCGCCGGGCTTTGACTGCGTGGCGCCGGGCTCCGGTGAGAAGAGCAACGTCTGCCGTCGCTATTGCTGCTCGTCGAGCTGCGAGGGCGTGACGTCGCAGAATGGCGGGCCGACGTTCTGCGACGTGCGACAGGTCGTAAGGAGCGTGGCCGCGCCGATCGAATCTCCGCTCGTCGCGCCGGTGTGCATGCCGATCAAGACATGCACTCTCCTTAAAGAGGGCGACTGCGCGGACGGCGAGACCTGCGCGATCGTGAACGACAAGGGCACGACGGGATGCGTGCCGACGGGCGGCGCTCACGACGGAGAGTCGTGCGAGAAGA
>JBDHVE010000310.1:0-4402 GCA_039809485.1 Polyangiaceae bacterium
ACGCCGGTGCGCCGACGGAGCCGCCGGGAGATGGTGCTCGCGGCAGCCGCCCTCGCCGCCGCCGTCCTCTCGATCGGGCTCGTCGAACGCGGGCTCGCCGGACGTGGCTCGCGCGTCGCCGCCGAAGCCGCGCCGCACGTCACGAGCGCGCTCCTGCTCGCCGGTGAAGAGCCCGGCGCGCCCGAGCACGACACCGACGTCCACGATCTCCCCCGCGCCGCGCCGCTCCCGGTGACGAGCGCGGCGTCCCCCTCACGCCCGAGCGCCGCGCACGCCCGTGACGCGCTCCCCGCGACGCGCATGCCGAGCGAACGTCCTGCGCCGAAGGTGATCGAGGACGTCTCGCGGATCGGGCGGCGCTGACGCGACCCCCTCAGTTCGCGCAGCAGCGGATGCCGATCGTGCTCGCCTTGCTGCCGCGCGTGCGGACGGGCGGGAGGGTCGACGAGAGCGCGCAGCGAAGGCCTTCGGTCTCCGTCGCCGTCCCTCCACCGCGCGGCGGGCACGTGTCGTTCGCCGACGTCGACTGGTGCGACGCATGGACAAGGCGCAGGCGCAGGCGAACACCGAGATCACGAACGCGACGGTCGAGGCCGACATCGGCGCGAGAGCGCGCGTGACGCTCCACGTCGGCGAGACGCCTCCGCTCGTCGCCAACCGAGGTCGCATCGCACAGGTGGTCACGAACCTCCTCGTCAATGCCGCGCAGGCGATCGAGGCGCACGGGAGAGACGGCGAGGACGAGATCGCCGTCTTCGTGGACGAGCACGAAGGCGGAACCTTGCTCGCCGTCGAGGACACGGGGCTCGGGATCGAGCCGAGCATCCGCCACCGCGTGTTCGAGCCCTTCTTCACGACCAAAGGCGACCGCGACGGGACCGGGCTCGGTCTCGCGATCGTTGCCCAGATCGTCGCGAGCTACCAAGGGACGACGCGCGTCGGTGAGCCGTCCGGATCACGTCGCGGCGCACGCGTCGAGGTCTGGTTCCCGCCCTCGCGGCCCGCCGCGTAGCGGTCGCGTGGGACCTCGCGCCGCGGTCGTGAGCGCGGCCGCGGTGGTCTGCGGCGTGCAACGCGAGCGCGGAGGAGGTTCGTCGTCATGGATCGTCATCTCGTCGTGCTCGCGCTGACCACCGCCACGTTCGTCGCCTGCGGCGGCAGCACAGAGGCCCGCCGGCCGGCGCGGAGCGCCGCGGTCGTCGAGAGCCGCACGACGACGACGAGCGCAGCTCTCACGACGCAACCGGCTGCGAGCTCGAGCATGGCATCGAGCGCGCCTGTGACACCTGCGCGCGTCGAGCCCGCGAGCGCGGTCGTCCGCGTCTCGACGACGCGATGCGACCGCGCGCAGTCCTGCGGGCACATCGGCACGGGCCGCACCTTCGGCGACCGCGACGAATGCGTGAACGCCGTCGGGCACGACGTCGTCGCCGAGCTACCGGTGGCCGACTGTCCGACCGGCATCGACGCCGACCGCCTCTCGTCGTGCCTCTCGGAGCTCGGCGACGGCGCGTGCGACGGCGCAGCGAAGGAGACCGCTCTCCCGCCGTCGTGCACGCTCGATCAGCTCTGCGCGGGGCGCTGACGCTCCCTCGCGGTTGGCTCAGCGCGTCGCGGGCTGGGCCTGCTCGCGCTTCGCCGACGCCTCGGCAATCCGCTTCGCGTACTCCTCGGTGCCGCCGAAGTCGACGACGACGCACGCCTCGTCTCCTACGACCCACGCGTCGTGTCCAGGCGCGACACGCATGAAGTCGCCAGGACCGACGTCCTGCTCGCTGCCGTCGTCCATCTCGATGTGCATGCGCCCGGACAGGACGTAGCCGAGGTGGCGCGCCTGACAGGACTTCGTCCCCGCGAGCGGTGCGACGTGCTCGGACCACTTCCAGCCTGGCTCGAAGACCGCGCGCATCACTGCAATGTCCCCGAGCTGGTGCATCTCCGCATGGCCCTTCCCTGCGAAAGGCCGTGATTCGCTCGGCGCGTTGGCGCGACCGACCTGCAGCTTCGACGAGCTGATCGTTCCCATGATGCTCACCCCCGACCGGCGTCGGTGTGCAACAAGCGTGCACTTCGTGCCGAAGCGTGCCCGGTCGCGGTCCGCGCGATTCCAGACGCCGCGTCAGGATGATATGCCTGCTCCATGCGAAGCTCGTCCACGCTGGGGTCGGTCGCGTTCGGTGTCGCCGTCGTCGTGCTCGCGGCGTGTCTCGGGGAGGATCCGCAGGTCGGGCCGCCGGACGTCGGCGGCCAGGTCGACGGCGGTTCCACACCGCCGACCGCCGACGGCAGCACCGGTCCGGGCACCTGCAAGGGGGACACGATCGACGCGTGCGGTGCGTCCTGCACGAAGTGCACGGCGCCGGCCGGGGGCACGGTGGAGTGCATCGCGGGCGCGTGCGCGAAGAAATGCAGCGGGGGACAGACGCTGTGCGGCGACACCTGCATCGATACGACGGCTTCCGCCGACCACTGCGGGAAGTGCGATCACGCGTGTGGTGCGGGCAAGTGCACCGACGGCGCGTGTCAGCCCTTCCCCGTCGCGAGCGGCTTCACCGAAGTCCACGCGATCGCGATGGGCCCGACCGGGCTCGTCATCTCCGCCGACAGTGACGTGAGCCTGTGCACGAAGCCCGAGGGCTGCACGGCGGCAACCGCGCTCACCACGTTGAAGGCGGGCGTGAGCCAGCTGAACGACGTCGCCGTCGCGGGGAACGACGTCTACTTCGACGGGAACGAAGGCGACTCCGAGATCGTGTACAAGTGCCCGGTCGCGGGTTGCCCGGGCGGCGGGCCGACCATCGTCGAGAACGTGGTCAACGACTCCATCGGGCGCGTCGTCGCCGGACCGACCGAGGTCGTCTGGACGCGTTACCAGAGCTACTACGGCCCGTACTCGCGGCGCTGCACGTTGCCGGGCTGCGCGTCGATCGCCGACGTCCGTCCGAAGCCGACGACCGGGCCGTACTACGACATGGCGACGCGCGAGATGACGGTCCCCTCGAAGATCGTCAGCGTCGGCGCCGTGTCGACGCTCTGGGCAACGGGTGCACTCTACAACGACAACTACAAGCAGCTGCGGGCGTGCGGGCTCGCGAGCCCCTGCCCGACCCCGACGGAGATCGACACCGCCGCGGCATACATCGTCGCGCTGACGTACCACGACGGGAAGCACTACGCCGCGACCGGCACCGGCACGATCTTCAGCGTCAGCGATGCGGCGCCCACTGCTGCTCGCACGCCGCTCGTCACCGACACGAACGGCATCACGGACGTCGCAGTGGACGCCTCCGGCATCTACTGGGTGAACGGCACCACCGGCAAGGTCCTGCGCTGCGCGAACCTCGCCGGCTGCCAGGGTGCGGGCGAGACCCTCGCGACGGGTCAGACCGGCGCGAAGAAGATCCGACTCGACGCGAAGTTCGTCTACTGGGCGACCACGACGAGCGTGCTGAAGGTCGCGAAGTAGCGCCGGCTGCGTGCGCCGCTGCGCAGTGCGCACGGCCGTTTGCGTGAACCGAGGTGGACGGCGAGGCCGTGAACGAGGCCGCGGGTTCGATCCGCGCAACCCTATGTCCACGCGTCCACGCGAGGGGCACGCGTCCTGCTCTCGCGGCTCCGATGCGCCAGCTCTTCCCGCCCCTCACGTTGGTGGCCGTCGCGGCGTGCACGCCTCGCGAGCTCGAGCCGCCGCGCGCGCCGCCGGCGGTCGCGCCGGAGATCCCGTCGCTGCCGGCCGAGCCGCCTCCCCCGAGGCACGGTCGGGTGCTGTTCGCGACGGAGGGCGAGCCGGCGCTCGTCTCCCACGTGGATGCCTACGAGAAGATCGCCCCACGGTACGAGACGTCGTCGAGCGGCGAGCTCGTGCTCGTGGCGGGGAGCGAGAAGGTCGACGCGACGCCGTTGTGCGTGACGCCGTGCGCGGCCGACCTTCCCGTCGGCGCCCATCGCTTCGCGTTCACCCCGACGACGTCGAAGGACCAGAAGAGCATGGCGACCGTCGGCGTGAGCGAAGGCACGATCGCCGTCCGTCACGTGATGGAGCAATCGCGTCCGATGGGCCCGGCATGGCTGCTCGGGTTCGCGGGCGCGTTCTTCGGCGCGCCGCTCACGCTCGGCGGCGTCTCGGTCGTCGCGATGGGCACCTTCGGCGACTTCGATCGGGAGAAGGACGCGCGGTCGATGCAAGTGCTCGGCGCGGTCACGCTCGGGATCGGCGCCGCGCTCCTCACGACCGGCGTCCTCGCGATGAATGCCCACCGTGGGACGCATCGCGAGGGCGCGACGACGACGTTCCCGGTGAGGACGCCGCCGTCGACCGCGCTCCTGCGCTAACACCGTGATCGGTTGAGTTGAGCCTCTGAGAGCGCGCGGCGGAACCACCCGGCGATCTTCGTGAGCGCCA
>JBDHVE010000311.1:0-4362 GCA_039809485.1 Polyangiaceae bacterium
GCGCTCGCTTCGCAGATGAAGGAGGAAGGCGGCTTCGTCACCCTCGCCGATCTGAAGGCCTACAAGGCGAAGTGGCGGACGCCGATCGAGCTCACCTATCGCGGCTACAAGGTCACGTCGATGCCGCCGCCTTCGTCCGGCGGCGTGACGCTCGCGATGATCTGCCACATCCTCGAGGGCTACGAGCTCGGCAAGCTCGGGCACCAGTCACCGGAGGCGCTCCACTACCAGTTCGAGGCGATGCGACGTGCCTATGCCGCGCGCAACGCGAAGCTCGGCGATCCCGACTTCGTGAAGATGCCGCTCACCGAGCTCCTCTCCGACGGGTGGGCGAAGGAGCAGCGCTCGACGATCCTCCCCGACAAGGCGACGCCTTCGTCGGCGATCGCGACCGACGGCAAGGCGAGCGCGTCCGGCCCGCACACGACGCACTTCTCGGTCGTCGACGGCAAGGGCGACGTCGTCGCGCTCACGACGACGATCAACTTCTGGTACGGCTCCGGCGTCACGGTGAAGGGCGGCGGGTTCGTCCTCAACAACGAGATGGACGACTTCGCTGCCGTCCCCGGCACCCCGAACGGCTTCGGTCTCGTCCAGGGCGAAGCGAACGCGATCGCGCCGGGCAAGCGGATGCTCTCGTCGATGGCGCCGACGATCGTGAGCGCGCCGGACGGAAAGGTCGTCCTCGTCCTCGGCGCCGCCGGCGGACCGACGATCATCACGTCGGTCTTCCAGGAGCTGTCGAACGTCGTCGACTTCGGGCTCGATCTCGGTCGGGCCGTGGGCGCGCCGCGCTTCCACATGCAGCACCTCCCCGACGAGGTCGTGTTCGAGAAGAGCGGGCTCCTTCCGGACGTCGCGCAGCGCCTGTCGGCGATGGGGTACACGATGAAGGAGCGCCCGCACATCGCCGACGCGCCGGCGATCGGGCGTCAGGCGGATGCGTGGGTCGGCGTGGCCGAGCCGCGTCGTCTCGGAGGGCTCGCCGAAGGCCCGTGAGCCGTCAGGTCTTCGGCTTGTATTCGGCGTGCGCGGTGAACTTCAGGATTCGCCCGCACGTCGCGGTGCCGACCGAGCCGTGGCACGTGTCGTCGCCGGTGATCTCGGTCCGGCCCTCCCGGAGCCCACGGAGCAGCTGCGACGTGACGTCGTGACCGCCTTCTTTGCACGCGCTGTCACCGCACGGGATGACGAAGAGCGCCGGCGCGTGGTCGACGACGACGCGGCGCGTGTGCGAGACGTCCGCGCTCGTCGCGGTCGAGCGCCACTCCTGGACGTCGATCTTGCACGAGACGAGATCGGGCACGACGTCGCGCAGGCGGGGAGCCTCGTCTTCTTGCCGGCGGCGTTCGGCGAACCGCTCTGCGGCTTCGGTCCTGCGCTTCATCATCATGTCCGTCTCCCGTGTCGGCGCCTTGGGGTCGAAAACCGGTCGTCCAACGAGCCGAGAAAGGATCGGACGAGGGGCAGTAGAGCGCTCGCTCTACCTGTCACGAAGGACGTCGAGACGCGTCGTGAGCACGTTTCACTCTAGGCCCCACCGCGGATGCGCGCAAGGAAGCCCCACCGTGCCGCGGGAGAGGAGCTCGGCTGTTCGTGAAAAGCGATCGCAGAATCGTGCGATGCTGCCCGCGACATGGCGGAAGCGCATTCGCCCTCGGTCTTGACGGAAGCGGCCGTCCTACTCACCTCCGCGGTGATCGCCGTGCCGCTCTTCCGGAAGCTCCGGCTCGGCTCGATCCTCGGCTACCTCGCAGCCGGGCTCGTGATCGGTCCGAACGGGCTCGGCTTCTTCTCCGATCCTGCGTCGGTGATGCACGTCGCCGACTTCGGCGTCGTGCTGTTCCTCTTCCTGATCGGGCTCGAGCTGAACGTGTCGCGGCTCTGGGCGATGCGGAAGGACATCTTCGGCGTCGGGTCGCTCCAGGTCGTCGTGACGGGTGTGCTCGCGACGCTCTTTCCGCTCCTCGTCGTCGGTCGGCCGTGGCGCGGGGCGCTCGTCGCGGGGCTCGGGCTCGCGCTCTCGTCGACCGCGCTCGTGATGCAGCTCCTCGAGGAGCGCAACGAGGTGCAGTCGCCGCACGGGCAGAAGGCGTTCGCGATCCTCCTCATGCAGGACCTCGCGATCGTGCCGCTGCTCGCGCTCGTCGCGATCCTCTCGCCCGAGAGCTCGAGCACCGGCACGCCGCTGTGGCTCTCGGCGGTGAAGATGATCGGAGCGGTCGGCTCCGTGATCGCGATCGGGCGCTACGTCCTGAGCCCGTTCTTCCGTGTCCTCGCGAGCACGGGCGCGCGCGAGATCATGACGGCGGCGGCGCTCCTCGTCGTGCTCGGGGCCGCAGGGCTCATGACCGCGGTGGGCCTCTCGTCCGCGCTCGGCGCGTTCCTCGCCGGGATCATGCTCGCCGAGTCGAGCTACCGCCACGAGCTCGAAGCGGACGTCGAGCCGTTCCGCGGCCTCCTCCTCGGCCTGTTCTTCGTGTCGGTCGGCATGTCGGTCGACCTCCACGTCATCGCGCGTTCGTGGGCCATTCTGCTCGGCGCGCTCCTGACCTTGACCGTGATCAAGGTCGGCGTCGTCTACGCGCTCGTCCGGCACGCGACGAAGGACCACGTCACCGCGCTCCGCACCGCGATGCTGCTTCCGCAGGGGGGCGAGTTCGGCTTCGTCCTCTTCGCGACCGCGGTCTCGGCGAAGGTGATGGAGCAGGAGCAGGCGACGCTCCTCGTCGCGCTCGTCACGCTGAGCATGGCGCTCACGCCCGTCCTCGGCGCGATCACGCCGCTCCTCGTCCGGCAGGAGAAGCGCTCGCGCGACGAGACGTTCGACGGCGCGAAGGGCTCGATCCTCCTCGTCGGCTTCGGGCGGTTCGGCCAGATCGTCGCCCAGATGCTGCTCTCGCAGGGCTGCGAGGTGACCGCGATCGACAACGACCTCGACATGATCGAGGCCGCCGAGCGCTTCGGGTTCAAGGTGTACTTCGGCGACGGCACGCGGCTCGACGTGCTCCGGGCGGCCGGCGCCGAGCACGCGCGCGTCGTGTGCGTCTGCGTCGACGACAAGGCCGCCGCGACGAAGACGCTCGAAGTGCTCCGCGAGGCGTTCCCGCTCGCGCAGGTCTACGTGCGGGCCTACGACCGCGTCCATGCCCTCGAGCTGCTCGAGCGCGGCGCCGACTTCCAGATCCGCGAGACGTACGAGAGCGCGATCGCGTTCGGACGTGCCGCGCTCCAGGGGCTCGAGCTCGAGCCGGAGCGCGTCGCCGAGATCGAGGCCGACGTTCGGACGCGCGACCGCGAGCGCTTCGCGCTCCAGCAGCAGGGCGACGTGCAGGGAGCGCGCGACAAGCTCCTCGTCCGCCCGGTGCCGATCCCGGAGCCGCTCGTCGAGCCGAAGCGCAAGGGTGTGGCGCTCAATCCCGAGGCCGTCGCCGAAGCGGAGCGCGAAGAGGCGAAGGCCGACGCGACCTGAGGCTCACCACGCGAGCTCGCCCTCGCGGAGGACGTCGCTCGAGGCGAGCGTCGCGTAAGGGCCGCGCGTCGCGACGACGCGCTCGTAGTGGAGCCGCCATCGCACGCGGGCGATCGGCGCGGTCGGCTCGAGCGGAAGGACGCTCTGCCACTCTCCGCGGATCCGCGTGTCGGACGCCTGCGTGCGTGCGGCCGTCTGCGGAACGCTCGACCACGTGCGCTCGAAGACGCGCTCGGCGCTCCCGACGATCTCGCCGCGCGCGCCCTCGGCGAAGACCTCGAGCCGCACGCGACGGAACATGTCGCCGGTCGGGAAGGCGTGCCCCGCATCCGAGCGGATCGCGACGCGTACGGCCGCCTCGCCCTCGCGCGCGGCCTCGACGTGGACCGAGCGCGCGACCGTCTCCGGCGCGTGGCCGGCGAGGAAGCGGTGGTCGCGATGACCGTCGCGTACCGGCATGTGGCAGTCCGCACACGGGACGCTCGCGAACGCGGAGGCGGCGTGCTCGGAGGCGGTCTTCTGGACGAGCTCGGTGCGGCCCTCGAACGCGAACTCGTGGCAGCTCGCGCACGCCGCGGTCGGCATCGCGACGCGCGCGTGCGGCGCCTCGAACGAAGCGCCGTGGCACGTGACGCAATCGATGCCCGCGGCCTCTCCACGCGGAGCGTGGCATCCCGTGCAGAATGCACGGTCCTTCGGCTCCTCGTGCGCGAGGCTCGCCTGGTAGGTCCGGTCCGTCGCCGAGGTGTGGTGGAACGAGCCGTTCCACTCCGCCGCGATCGCGGCGTGACACGTCCCGCACGCGTTCGTCGCCGGCGGGCCGGGCGTGGCGACCTTCTCCTCCCGCTTCCCGCAGCCGAGCGCGAGCACGAGGAGCGCGAACGCGGCGC
>JBDHVE010000312.1:0-4251 GCA_039809485.1 Polyangiaceae bacterium
GACGTCGACGACGACGGCAGCGGCATCGGCAAGAAGCGCGTCGTCTTCACCGGCGACCTCGGGCGGAAGAAGATCCCGATCCTCCGCGATCCCGAGCTCGTCGAGGGCGCCGACGTCCTCGTCACCGAGAGCACGTACGGTGACCGGCTCCACAAACCGATCGCGCAGATGGAAGAAGACCTCGCCAGCGTGCTCTCGCGGACCCACGCTCGCGGCGGCAAGGTGATCATCCCTTCGTTCGCGCTCGAGCGCGCGCAAGAGGTTCTCTACGCGATCCACACGCTGCGCCTGCAGGGCGCGATCCCCAAGATGCCGGTCTACGTCGACTCTCCCCTGACCGTGAAGATCACCGACATCTTCCGCCTCCACCCGGAGTGCTTCGACACCGAGACGCGCGCGCTCCTCCGGCAGAGCACGTCGCCGTTCGACTTCGAGGACGTGCGCTACGTCTCGGACAAGGAGGACTCGAAGGCGATCGACGCCTCCCCCGAGCCGTGCGTCATCATCTCCGCGAGCGGGATGTGTGAAGCCGGGCGCGTCCTCCACCACCTCAAGGCGAGCATCGAGAACGCGAAGAACACGGTCGTGATCGTCGGCTACCAGGCTCCGCACACGCTCGGCCGGCGGATCGTCGAGAGGCGCTCGCGCGTCCGCATCTTCGGTGTCGAGCGCGACCTCCGCGCGGAGGTCGTCATCCTCGACGGCTTCTCCGCCCACGCCGACCAGAGCGACCTCGTAGGCTACGCGACGGCGCTCCGCGAGCGCGGCCCGCTCCAGAAGATCGCGCTGGTCCACGGCGAGCCGCCCGCGCAGAGCGCCCTCCGCGCGAAGCTCCGGGCGATCGGGATCGAAGGCGTGCATGCCGCGGCGGACGGAGGCGTTCTCGAGCTATGAATGCCAAGATGCGAGCGCACTACCTCCTCGGCTTCGTCGCCCTCCTCGTCGCGTGCAAACCGAGTGCATCCGTCACGTCGGATCCGGCGACCACCGCGACGACGAGCGCGACACCCGCCGTCTCGACGTCCCCGCCGGCGCCCTCGGGCTCACCTCCGAGCACCGTCCCGACACCGAAGGACCCCGTGATGGCCGCAAACGACTTCTCCCTCGGCTTCTACGCGAAGGCGCGGGCGGCGAAAGGGAACGCCCTCGTCTCGGGGACGAGCCTCCGCACCGCGCTCGGCATCGCCTACCTCGGCGCGCGCGGCGACACCGCGAAGCAGATGGCGAGCGCGCTCGGTCTCGGCGCGCCGGAGGCCGCCGCCGAAGAGCTGAAGAACGAGGCCGCGATCTGGGGCGCCGCGCGAGGCACGAACGAGCTCGCCGTCGCGAATCGGCTCTGGCTCGCGAAGGCGTACGCATTCCTCCCCGACTTCGTCGGGCTCGCCACGAGCGCCGCGGGCGCGCCGCCGGAGAACGTCGATTTCTCGGCGAGCGAGCCGACGCGGAAGACGATCAACGACTGGGTCTCGGAGCGCACGAAGACGAAGATCCCCGAGATCCTCCCCCAGGGCTCGATCACCGAGCTCACCCGGTTCGTCGTCACCAACGCGATCTACTTCAAGGCGAGCTGGGCGCAAGCGTTCAAGCCGCAGGCGACGCGCGACGATCCCTTCACGACCGACGCCGGCAAGATCGAGCAGGTGAAGACGATGCACCAGGTCGCGAGCTTCCGCGTCGGCAAGGCGCCCGGAGCGCGCGTCCTCGAGATGCCCTACGCGAACAGCACGCTCGCGATGAACGTCATCCTCTCGGACGACCCGAAAGGACTCGAGGCGCTCGAGAGCACGCTCTCCGCCGCCACGCTCTCCGCGTGGACGTCGTCCCTCCTCCCCGATCGGATCGACCTCGCGCTCCCGAAGTTCACCTTCCGGAGCGGCGGTCCGGTGAAGGACGCGCTGAAGGCGATGGGGATCACGCACGCCTTCGACAAGACGTCGGACTTCACCGGCGTGACGAAGGCGGAGGAGCTCTACATCAGCGACGTGTTCCACCAGACGTTCATCGCCGTCGACGAGCAGGGCACCGAAGCCGCCGCAGCGTCGGCGGTCGTCGGGACGACGCGTGGCCTCGGCGGGCCGCCGCCGCCGACACCGTTCAAGGTCGATCGTCCGTTCCTCTTCCTCATCCGCGACACGAAGAGCGGGCGCGTCCTCTTCGTCGGTCGCGTGACGAATCCGAAGACGTGAGTCACCGATGCTTGGCGACGATCGCGTCGCGCCACATCAGGAGATCGTCGAACTCGCGCGCGAGCTCCTCGTTCGTCCAGGCGGCGTGCGTCGCGGGCCCGAACGGCGCCTTCGCATGGGGGCGCACCGCCTGGAGCGACGTCGCGATGCACACGTCCGCCCAGCTGAACGCGCCTTCGAGGTAGCTGCCTCCGCCGAGCGCACGGCGCACTTCCTGGAGCGCCGGAACGAGGACGCGCGCGACCGCGGCGTCGACGTCCTCCACGACGGCGTGCTTCTTCCGGAGGAACGCCGCGCCGAGCGCCGCCGACGGCGCGAGCGCGCCCTTCAGGAGCCCCGGGACGACCCACGGGACGGCCTCCCGCTGCGCGCCGCGATCGCGCGAGAGATTGCGGAGGAGCCACGCCCGTCCGACCTCCGCCATCTTCTGCGAGAGGTCGTCCCAGCGAAGGACGTCCTTCCCGGCGGGAAAGAGCGACGCGCCGCGACCGACGCGCTCCGCGTGGCGCGCGATCGCCGTCGAGCTCGTCGCGACGACGCTCCCGTCGACGAGGAGGGGCACCGTCGCCGGCTGGTCCTCCGACAGGCCGCCCTTCCTCGCCGCGCGCCGGAGGAGCGGCTCCCCGAGGAGCGGGATGTGCTCGTGGTAGGCGTACGCGACGCGGTGGTGGTCGAGCGCCCAGCGTGCGCGTTCCGTCCAGGGAGACTGGGCGATGCCGTAGAGCGTTGCCATGCGCGGTGGGAGTATACTCGTCTCGTGACGAACCTCGTCCTCGACGCGGTCGCGAGCCGCGTGCGCATCCACACCTTCGCCGAAGGTCTCTTCGCCCGGCTCGCACACGACCTCGCGCTCGAGTGCTCCGCCATGCGCGGGACCGCTTCACGGGACGGAACGGACGCGGGTAAGGCCGAGGTCGAGATCCCGCTGTCGGGGATCGCGATCCTCGGCGTCCTCCACGGCGATCGGATCGACGAACGTGGCCTCTCTCCCAGCGATCGGCACGACGCGCTCGAGAAGATGCGACGCGAGGTCTTCCACGCGGACGCCGATGCGCTCGTGAAGATCTCCGCCGTCCTCGAAGGAGGCGCGTCGAAGATCGTGCTCACACCACCGAACGGCCGTCCCGTCACGCTCGCCTCGCGTCCGATGGTCCGGGAGACACCGAACGGCGTCCGCGTGAGCGGCGCGGTCGATCTCTCCCTCACCGCGATCGGCTCGGACGCGGTGAAGGGCCCGATGGGTGCCTTCAAGGTGAAGGACCGGGTCGAGGTGCGGTTCGACGTGGTCTTCGTAACCACGCCCTGACGTGCTCACCACGACGCGACGCCGGGGGCAGCCGCGGCCGAGACCGAGCGATGCCGAGGCGCCGAGCGAGTCGTAGTCCGTCTACGTCGCAGCGAGGCAACGAAGGCAGCGCGAAGGGATCGGCCGTGGATGCCCCCGGCGTCAGCCGGCGTAGCCGTCTTCGCCGTGCTGGGTGGTGTCGAGGCCTTCGCGCTCGTCGGACGGCGAGACGCGGAGGCCGATCACCTTGTCGATCACCTTCAGCAGGACGAACGTCACGAGGAGCGCATAGGCGGCCGACACCGCGCACGCGAGGAGCTGGACGCCGAGCTGCTTCACGTTGCCGTGGAGGAGGCCGTCGGCCCCGACCGGATCCGCGACGCCGGGCAGCGTGCGCATCTCGCAGAACACGCCGGTGAGGATGGCGCCGGTGAGACCGCCGACGCCGTGGACGCCGAACGCGTCGAGCGAGTCGTCGTAGCCGAGCCTGTACTTCGCGAGCACGGCGACGTAGCAGACGACCGACGCGATCGCGCCGAGGACGAGGGCCCAGACCGGTGACACGTACCCTGCCGCCGGCGTGATCGCGACGAGCCCGGCGACGAGCCCCGACGCGATCCCGAGCGCAGTCGGCTTCCCACGGTGCTTCCACTCGATGAAGAGCCACCCGAGCGCGCCGCCCGCCGCTCCGCAATGGGTGGTGAGGAACGCGAGCGCCGCGAGCCAGCCGCTCGTGAGCGCGCTCCCGGCGTTGAACCCGAACCAGCCGAACCAGAGGAT
>JBDHVE010000313.1:0-4216 GCA_039809485.1 Polyangiaceae bacterium
CAGCTCGTCCGCGCGACGGAGCTCCGCCGCGCTCGCCACCTGCGCCGCGCCCGCCGCGCGCACCGGCGCGCTCGCCGGGCCGGCCATCGTACGGCGCGCCGCGTCCCGGTCTCTGCCCGCGCGCACCGCGCGTGCCGCCACGACGCGCTTCGCCGCTGACCATCCACGCGTAGACGCTCCTCCGCAGGATCGCGCAGTCGCTGATCTCGACCATCACGCGGTCGCCGAGCCGGATCGAGTCGCCGCTCCGCGAGCTCGTCGCGGTGAGGCCGTCGTCGTCGATGACGTAGTCGCCGCCCATGTCCTCGGTGCGGACGAGGACGTCGACGAACGGGTCGTCGAGCGTGATGAACGCACCCGAGCCGACGAACGCGCTGATGCCGCCTTCGAAGCGCTCGCCGATGTGGTCCATCATGTAGAAGCAGCGGTAGACGTCCACCGTCTCGCGCTCGATCTCCATCGCGCGCCGTTCGGCGATCGACGACTGGAGCGCCGCTTCCTGGAGCGCCTCCGGGTTCGCCGCCCGGCCGAGCGCCTTCCGCTTCGACTTCTCGTCCTTCTCGAGCGCCGCGTGCACGATGCGGTGCACGACGAGGTCGGGGTAGCGCCGGATCGGCGACGTGAAGTGGAGATACGCCTGCGAGGCCAAGCCGAAGTGGCCGAGGTTCGCGACGTCGTAGGTCGCCTGCTTCATCGAGCGGAGCAGCAGGCTGTTCAGGACGTTCGCGCTCGGGTGATCGGCGAAGACCTTCAGGAGGTCGGCGAGGCCCTTCGGCGTCTGCGTCTCGTCGACGTCGAACTCGACGCCGAGCGCTTCGCACATCGCCGCGAGGCGCTCGAGCTTCTTCGGATCCGGCGGGAGGTGGACGCGGAAGACGCCCGGCAGCTCGTGACGGAGGAGCCACTCGGCGACCGTCTCGTTCGCGAACAGCATCAGCTCCTCGATGAGCTGGTACGCCTTCTTCATCCCCGGGTCCTGCGAGCGCTTGCCGATGCTCACGGGCTTGCCGTCGGGCGAGAGCTTCACGACCGCCTCGGGGAGGTCGAAGTCGAGCGCGCCCCGCTTCATCCGCTTGCCGCGGAGGATGCGCGAGAGCTCGTGGGCGACGCGGAGCCCTTCGATCATCTCGACCGCCTTCGGCTGATCGGGGCCTTCCGCGGTCAGGCCGAGCGCCTTCGCGACGCCGCCGTAGGTGAGCTTCGCCGCGCTCCGCATGAAGCCGCGGATGAGGCGCGTCTTCTTCACGTTGCCCTTCGCGTCGAGCTCCGCGTGCACGCAGAGGCAGAGGCGGATGACGTCGGGCAAGAGCGAGCACAGGTTCGACGACAGCGCGCGCGGCAGCATCGGGATCGCGCGATCCGGCAGGTAGATGCTGCATCCGCGCTTCTGCGCTTCCTCGTCGATCTTCGTGCCGGGCCGCACGTACGAGCTGACGTCGGCGATCGCGACCCAGAGCTCGTAGCCGCCGCCCGCCGTGCGCTCGACCCAGACCGCGTCGTCGTGATCGCGCGCGTCGTCCGGGTCGATCGTCGGGAGCGGGATGTGCGTGAGGTCCTCGCGCCCCTCGAGCATCTCCGCGGGGACCTCCGGGCCGTATGCCTCGGCCTCGGCGATCGCCTCGTCGGAGTGGAGCTCCTCGATCTTCTCGAGGAGGAGGATCTTCCGGATCTCGACCGACAGCTCGCCGGGGGCGCCGAGGACGGCGACGAGCTTGCCCTCGGGGTTCTCGTCCGGTGACGTCGGGAAGCGCGTGATCTGGACGACGACGACCTGTCCGTCCTCTCCGCTGTTGCCCTCGCCGCCGCGGATGTCGATCTCGCTCGTGAGCACGACCGGGCCGCGGACGCGCGGGTCGTCGGGCTCGACCCATGCGCTCTTCGCCCGACGCCGGAGGATGCCGGAGATGCGGGTCGCGCCGCGCTCCTTCACCTCGACGATCTGGCCCTCTGCGCCGCGCGAGCTCCGCGCGACGATCTCGACGATGACCTTGTCGCCGTGCATCGCGCCGCCGAGCGCCTCGGCCGGGATGAAGACGTCGTCGCCGGTCGCGGTCGGGCTCGCGACGAAGCCGAAGCCGCGCGGATTGATCGTGAGCGACCCTTCGCGGCGGTCACGGCTGCCGCGCGCGTGGGTGCCGTGCTTCTGATCGAGCTTGAAGCGCTGGCCGCGCGCGGTCAGCACGCCGTCGAAGACCAGCGAGTCGAGCATGCGCAGGAGGCCGTCGTAACTCGAAGGGTCGACACCGAGCTTGGTCGCGATCTCCTGCGCATGAACGGGGCGATCCTCGTCACCGAGGAAGTCGAGCACCGCGGTGCGCGAAGGAAGGGGTTTACGCATCAGAGCCCTTACCTACGCGGTTTCCGCCGGGGCGTCGATGGGACGTGAGGCGACGGGGGCCGGGCGTCCCCGTGCCATGGTCCTCGCTTTCCGCTACGTTCCTCCGTCGCCCGAGGACGGCCCCGGCGAGCAATCCGACGAGGTCGCAGACTGCTGGCTCGCGTCGACCCGGCATGCCCATGTGCCGGCCTCGCAGCGGCAGATGTAGAGATCGATCGGACCCGACCCCTGGATCCCAGCGGGACACTCGGGTAGCCACTCGGCGCGCATGACGCACGTGGGGACGTCCGACGAGCACGCGCCGTAAGGGAGTGCCTCGGTGGTGAGGACGTAGGGCACTCGACCGGAGGGGCGATTCGGACCGCAGTGCGGCGTGCACTCCGGAGCGCCCGCCGGGGCCTGAGGCTCGAACTCGAAGTGCGTCTCGAGCGGCCACCGACCACCCGACGAACAGGGAGCGACCACCTGAGCATCGGCTCCGGACGAGCTCGAGCTCGCGGTGCCAGCCGGCGCGCCGATCTCCGACGTGCGGCCGCTCGACGAACAGGCCGCGACGCAGACGGCAATCGCCATGGGGCACCAGCAGGACGCGTTGGCCACGACTTCCTCCACTCGGATGCAACTCCGCAAATCAGTTCCCATTTCCGACGGGGAGGGGACCGACAGCCGCTGAGCTAAAATGGACTCGAACGCCATTAGAGTCGAAACTGGCGACCTCCTTTTCTCCGGGTAATGCGTAATCGACTGTGGTTGCGACGTACCACCCAGCTCCGACCGGCGCTGCATGGTGTATGACAACCTCGCCTGGCACTGCGGAAAAACGGGCCGGGATTCTCGACGAAAACCCGGTTGAATCCGTGAGCGCAACCTTCAGGGCGTGTGCGTTCTGCACGAGCCCGGCTGGTACTGGAGGCCACCAGACGGTCTCGGCGACCACATCTCCAGACGCATTGAATTGAGCCCATGCGAACGAACCTTCGATCCGAAAGCCGTCGATTACGCGGTCCACAACGGAAACGAAGCCGAGATGTTGAACTTCGCGGTCGCCGGCGACTGAACCGGTCGCCACCATCAACGCGTTGGCGTGCACCGGCCCGAGTTGGGAAGCTGGAACTCCGGCCTCAAGAAAATAGGCCAACACATGCGCGTTGTGGGCGTCCCCGTGCGCCGTGAGGGGTGGGGCCTTTTTGCTGGGCGATTCCGGCAAAGGCCGCGCCGCAAAGAACCCGTTCGGGAACAAGGCAACGACGCCGTTTGGTCCCATCCGCCTCTCGATGCCACTCGAATCAATACTAGTGTTGACCGGAGATCCAGTACTAAATCTGCTTTTTGCAATCGAGTGTGCGTACCCGGCGACTTTCGCCTCGCCATTGTCGGGAACGGGCACAACCGAAACGCTTCCTGGCTGGCGCGCCTCAAGCGCAGCGTTCTTGATCGAATTCTGATCCTGGGGTGCCAACCGGCTTGAAACCTGAACACCTCCAGGCCCGGTCTTCTGCTCCGCATCCGAACACGACGCGGCGGCTCCGCCGGCCGAGGCCGCGATCACGAGTGCTCCGGACAAGAGCTTCGCTGGCTTCAGCATCTCGTCTCCTTACAGACTGAACGGCCAGGTTGCGCAATCGTAATTGCACATCCATTGCGAAGCCCAGTAGCCACGTCCCTGGGCGTCGCGAAAATCTTGCAGCAATCCGTACCAGTTTTCCGACCGAAAAGCATTGGCTTCTGCGAGTGATGCGCCGCGTCCTGTGATTGCGTGTCCGCCGCATCCGTTTACGCCGAATCCTCCTCCGTAGGAAACGCTACCGCTTGAGTTGGTGCACCAAGTGTTTCTTTGGGAGATGTGGTTCATGCCGTATGTCCAAGCGTCTGCCACGG
>JBDHVE010000314.1:0-4174 GCA_039809485.1 Polyangiaceae bacterium
CTCGCGCGAAGAGGCCGCGAAGCTCGTGTCCAAGGTCGCGCCCTACGGCCGGCATGCGGGTGCGGCGCTCGTCGCGCACGGGCTCGTCGGGCAGGACCAGCTCTGGCCTTCGCTCCGCGCGCACGCCGAGTGGCTCGCGACGATCGTGCTGCGCCTTCCGAGCGCGACGGCGCAGCTCGAGATCGATCCGCCCGGGCGGCTCCGCACCGAGCCGAGCGTGTTCGGCGCGTCGACCGGGCCTTCGATCTTCGTCGAGCTCGTGCGGCGCGCGGTCGGGTCCGAGGAGGCCGTCCTCGCGCTCGGCGGGCCGGGGACGCGGATCGGCGACGGCCCGCACCCGTCACTCCTCGCCGAGTGCGCCCTCCAACCGGGCGAGATCGAGCTCCTCGCCCGCGTGCGAGGCGGCACGATCGCCGACCTCCTCGCGCGCGCGACCGATCCCGAGATCACTGCGACGCTCCATGCCCTCGCGCTCCTCGGGGTCGTCGAGCTCGCGGTCGCACACGATGCCGGTCGCCGCGCCGGCACGATGCCGGACCCGGAGATCGCCGCGCTCGACGAAGAAGCGGTCCGCGTCCGGGTGCGCGCGCGCCTCGAGCTCGTCGAGGAGGGCGACTACTTCGCCGTGCTCGGCATCGCGCGTGACGCGACCGGCTACGAAGTGCGTCGCGCCTACCTCGAGCTGCGTCGCGCGTTCGAGCCGAGCCGGATCCTCACGCCGCGGCTCGCCGACCTCGCGAGCGAGGTGCAGAAGATCGTCGTCGTCCTCGACGAGGCGTACGAGATCCTCCGTGACCCGGCGCGGCGCGAGCGTTATCGGCGCGCGATCGACGCGCGGCCCTGACGCTTCACTCCTCTGCGGTCGCGTCGCCGACGAGCGCGCGCGCGCTCGCGCAGAGGCGCGCGAGGTACCCCGCGCGGTACGGCACGAGGTCCTCGCTCCGGAGCGTGATCGGGGTCATGTGGACGTTGTCGCGAGCGTCGCGTGCGACGAGGACGAGTCCGGACACCTCTTCGCACTCGCCGGAGGAGAGCGCGGCGAGCGCGGAGACGGGCACCGACACGAGGCCGCTCACCTCTTCGCGCGACGGGCGGTAGGTCTCGACCGCGTGATCGCGACGGAGCAGCGACACGTCGTGGTGCTCGCGGTCGACGCGACCGTCCTCGAACGTGTGCTCCTCGGCATGCGGCGGCTGCGGGACGAGATCGTGCTCGTGGACGACGAAGCCGAGCTCCTCCTCGACCTCGCGGAGCGCCTCCGCGCGCGACTCGCCGGCGCGGACGTGCCCGGCGACGCTCGCGTCGAAGCGTGAAGGCCAGGTGGCCTTCGAGGGGGCTCTGCGCTGGAGGAGGATCTCCGGCCCGCGCGGGCTGCTCCGCACGATCCACACGAAGACGCACCGGTGCCAGTCGCCGTCGCGATGCACGTCCGTCCGTGCCTTCACGATCCCGGTGGGAAGGCCTTCGGCCGTGAGGACCTCGAGCTGCTCGTCGTCGTCCGCGATCATGCGAGCTCCAGGACCTCGCCCTCGCGGAGCGCCGGGATCGCGCTCTGCTCGACGTCGTGCTCGTCGGGGTAGTGGATGAGGCGCATCTTCCGCTTCGTCGATTCGGGCAGACCGAGGAGATCGGTATAGGCCGTATGGGCCGGGCCGTGGTTGGTTTCGTGGATGACGAGGTCGGCCTGCTCGAGGAAGGTGACGAGCGAAGGGTCGAAGGCGGTGTCGCTCGAGATCCCGAGGCTGCGGTCTCCGGCGGAGAGCACGAGCGCGCTCGTCGGGACGTGGTGGACCGTGCGGCGAGCCCGGACGGAGAACGGGCCGATCCGGGTCTCGTGCTCGAGCGAGAGCTCGTTCCAGTCGAAGTAGTCCTCGAACCCGAGCTCGAGGAACGCGCTGCCGTTCCAGAGCCGGCCCATGCTGGCCGCGAGGCGTCCCTCCCAGAGCTGCTCGCGGACGGCGGCGATCGTCCAGAGCGCGACCTTCTTCTGCTGGGCGAAGCGCTTGAAGAAGGCGAAGCCCTCGAGGCCGTTCATGTGATCGCCGTGGACGTGGGTGACGATCACGTGATCGATCGCCGCGAGCTCGAGCACGGCCGCGATTTCGGGCGAGACGCCGCGCATGCGCATCTTCTCCCGCGCCGCGGCGAGGACTCGTCGATAGGAGTCGGGGCAGTCGATCGCGAGGAGGAAGCCCGCCTCTTCCACGAGCAGCGCGTGCGTGTGGTGCTTCTCGCTGAACGTGTCACCGACGCCGAGCACGTGGACCCGCATGACGAACGGTCAGCATAGGGGCGTCGCGGCGGAAAGCACGTCCTCCGCGCAACCGGAGCCTTGGCGGCGGCATCGGGGTGGCCTAACGAGGAAACCATGATCGACGTCGGCCAGAAGCTCCCCACCTTTTCGCTGAAGAACCAGGATGGCGTCTCGCGTTCGAACGCGGACTACGAAGGCAAGTGGCTCGTGCTCTACGTCTACCCGAAGGACGACACCCCGGGCTGCACCATCCAGGGCAAGTCGTTCACCGCGACGAAGGCGGACTACGACGCGGCCGGCGCCGTCGTCGTCGGTCTGAGCGAGGACGACGTCGCCTCGCACAAGAGCTTCTGCAACAAGTTCTCCTTCACGATCGAGCTCCTCGCCGACCCGGAGAAGAAGCTCCTCGCCGCGCTCGGCGTCGGGCAGTCGGAGTGGAAGGGAACGATGTTCTGGGATCGCACGACGTTCCTCGTCGACCCGAAGGGCGTCGTCCGCAAGGTCTACGCGAAGGTCGATCCGAACGGCCACGAGAAGGTCGTCCTCGACGACATCGCGAAGCTGAAGGGCTGAGATCTCCGATCGAGATCACGTTCGAGACAGGATCTCGACCGACCCCGCGATTCGACGTGGGATCGTGGGGTGAGGAGGACGGCACGGGGGTTGCGAAGAGTCGGGCATGCGCTCGACCTTCCCCCTCGTTCTCGCCGTCGTCGCTCTCGCCGCCGGCTGCGCCGCCCCCGTCGAGGAGGACGTGGGCGAGGACGAGGGCGCCGTGAAGACGGGAGGCTCGATCATTTCGAAGATCGAGCCCGGGCACTACGTGTCGTCGAACGGGCCGGGCGCGCTCTTCATCGACTCGACCGCCGGCGCCGTCAGCGTGAGCCTCCAGCTCGGCGGGCTCCGGGACCGGCAGAACCTCTTCGACTTCGCCGACGTTCCGCTCTCCGATCGCGGGACGATGGTCGTCGAGCGCGATGACGGGACGACGCTGCGCTTCACCCGCACGGGCCCGCGCCAGGTCAGGGTGGAGGGCACGATCGAGCTCGCCATCAAGGTCGACGCGACCTTCACGGCGCAGCGCGACGTGTACAAGGGGACGTCGACCGACGCGGGGCGCACTGTCTCCGTCTCGCGCAGCGACGAGCGCGGTCTCGCGCTCGAGATCTCGAAGGACGGCACGAAGGTCTTCGGCGGGACGGTCGCGTGGAGTAACGCGTTCGTGACGGAGGACATCGAGCTCGCGCCGGGCTGCAGTGGATACGTGGGTTTCCTCGAACCCGAGAAGGCCTACTTCAAGTACCGGAAGCAGCACGCCGGCTGCCCCTGAACATGCGAAGGCCCGCGCGGTCCCGGAAGGACCGGCGGGCCTCTTCGTGCGGCGGACGGCGATCAGCCGGCCTTGCGGAAGATCTCCATCACGTCCTGCAGGAGCTTCACGGCTTCCGCCTTCGGACGCTGGAACGCGTTGCGGCCCATGATGCTGCCGAACGCGCCGCCCTCGGCGAGACCGCGCACTTCTTCGAGCACCGCCGGCGTGTCCTTCGCCTCGCCGCCCGAGAAGATGACGATGCGCTTGCCGTTGAATGCGCTCTGCACGCAGTGGCGGACGCGGTCGGCGAGGGTCTTCGTCGGGATGTTGTACTTCTCGAAGACCTTCTTCGCCTCGGCCTGCTCGATGTGCTCCTTCGGCGGCTTGATCTTGATGACGTGCGCGCCGAGCTGGGCGGCGATCTGCGCCGCGTACGCCGCGACGTCCACCGCCGTCTCGCCCTCCTTCGAGAGGCCGGCGCCACGCGGGTAGGCCCAGAGGATCGTCGGGAGGCCGTGGTCCTTCGCCTCGAGGATGAGCTCGCGGAGGTCCTGGTACATCGTGTTCCGCATGCCGGAGCCCGGGTAGATCGTGTACCCGATCGCCGT
>JBDHVE010000315.1:0-4167 GCA_039809485.1 Polyangiaceae bacterium
TCGCAAGGCGCCGCCGACCTCGCGCGGTACGTGAACGAGCGCGGGATCTCGTGTCCGCCGATCCGGGTGATCTGCGCCGCCGAGCGCCTCTTACCCGCCGATCGCGAGGCGATCGTGAAGGCGTTCGGCCCGCACGTGTTCGAGACCTACGGCTCGCGCGAGGTGATGCTGATCGCGGCCGAGTGCGAGGCGCACGACGGGATGCACCTCTCGATGGAGAACCTTCTCGTCGAGATCGTCGTGCGCGACGAGAACGGCGAGCGGCCGGCGAAGGCGGGCGAGACGGGCGAGGTCGTCCTGACCGATCTCCACAACTGGGGAATGCCGTTCCTGCGGTATGCCTCCGGCGACTACGCGACGTGGCACGGGGAGACGCCGTGTCGGTGCGGACGCGGCCTCGCGCGGATCGGGAGCGTCGAGGGCCGCGTCGCGGAGACGCTGACCGATGGAGCGGGGGGACGCGTCTCGGGCCTCCTCGTCGTGGTCGCCGTCGTCTACGCGGGTCAGGGCGTGAAGGCGTTCCAGCTCGTGCAGCACAAGGACCTCTCGGTCACCGTGCGCCTCGTCGTGGACGCGCTCACGCCGGAGCTGGAGACGAAGCTACGCGGCCTGATGGCGCCGCACCTGCGCGGGCTGCCGCTCCGGTTCGAGCGGGTCGAAGCGATCCCGCTCGCGCCTTCGGGGAAGCGGCAGCTGGTGATCGTGGAGCGGTGACCGCTCCGCTCAGTGCGCGTTCGCCCAGAGGCTCGCGGCGGGGCTCGCGCCGCTGAGGGCGTCGCGGAGATCGCTGTAGCGGAGGGTGACCGGCTCGGTCGCGAGCGCGAACGAGGCGTGGCTCATGTACGGCGTCAGGAAGATCTGCACGCCGTCACGCGTGAGCGCGAACGACATCCACTCGGGGTTCTCGACGATCTGCTCGCCGATCATCTCGGCGAGCTCCTTCTGCTCCGCGTTGCCGGACTGCAGGACGGCGACGACCTCGTGCGCGAGCTGCTTGCCCGACGGATCGGAGAATACATCCTTGATCGCGAGCTTCTGACCGGTCTGCAAGTCGAACGAGTCGACACTGATGTACGCGTTCGGGTGCGCGGCGCCGGCGTAATAATCGTTGCCCGCTCGCTCGACGCTGAGGACGACGGGGCTCTCGAGGATCACCTTCGTCGACGACTCGAACGTGAACGGCTGCTCGCAGCCGTCCTTCTCGAGCGAGCGGAGCTCCTCGGGCTGGAGCGCTTCGTTGAGCTTCGCCTGCGCCGCGGCGTTCGCGAGGCCGGAGACCTTGGCGTAGTTCCCGGAGATCTCGCACTCCGTCATCGTGTCGCTGAACGACGTGTCGGTCGCCTTCTTGGTGACCTTCATCTCCACGATCTCGACCTTCGGCGCGGCCGGAGCGGCGGACGCCGCGCCCGCTCCTCCGCCGACGTCGTCGGAGTCGCCCGCCGGCGCCGCGCAGCCGACGAGGGTGGAGAGGATCGTCGCAAGGCCCAGCGAGACGAAGCGGAACGTGGTGTTCATGATGTTTCCCCACATCAGCACCACTCGTGCCACCTTCCGGCGGCGAATTCCGCAAGGATCTTGATGAGTGCATTCCGCGTGGCCTGGATCGCGCGCACCGTGACTGGATCGTGCGCGTTCCTCGCCTCCTGCCGCGCGGCTTGCGACGATCGGGGCAGCCCCCCTGACGTTCAGAGCTTCCGTTCGTAGAACGCGTTACAGCCGAAGTGGCCCGTTCCGCCGTGACGCGTCGTCGGGCGGAAGCCGTTCTTCTCGTAGAGGGCGCGCGCGGCCGTCATCTTCGCGAGCGTCTCGAGGTAGCAGCGACGGAACCCGAGCGCGCGGGCGGTGCTCAGCGACAGGTCGAAGAGGCGTTGGCCGAGGCCGTGCCCGCGGGCTTCGGGTGCAAGATACATCTTCTGGAGCTCGCACACGGTCCTCGGCCCGTTCTGCAGCGGAGCAACGCCGGCGCCCCCGACGAGGCGTCCCTCGCGCGTCGCGACGAAGTACGCCGAACGCGGCGCCTGGTAGGCCTTGTACAGCTCGCGGAACTCGGGATCGCCTGTCACGAAGCCGCGTCCGCCGGCCCCGAACTCGGCGAGCGCACGCGTGATGAGGTCGGCGAGCGGGGCGTTGTCGCGCGGCTCGATCGGGCGGATGTGGATCTCTTCGAGGAGGCGCGTCGCGCGGAGCGCCCGCGCGTAAAGGGACAGGCCGGAGAGCACCGTCGCGCGATCGGCGGGTGCGAGCGAGGCGAGCGCGGCTTGCACGCGCGCATTCGCAGGACCGTGCACGACGCCGAGGCGGCGACGACCGGCGGCGGTGAGCGAGAGGACACGCTTTCGTCCGTCGTCGCGATCGCGCCCGACCTTCACCCATCCGCGTTCGACGAGCGCGGCGACGAGGCGGCTCGTCGTCGACTTGTCGAGGCGGAGGGCGCGGCTCAGGTCGGACTGGGTCGTCTCCGTACTGGCGCCGATCTCCATCAGCGCATGCGCCTCCGAGTGGGTGAGCCCGGCTCCCTCGTAGCTCTCGCTCAGGAAGCCGAGCTCGCGGACGATGCCGCGCGCGGCCTCGCGGACGGGCAGCACCTCGGGGTAGAGCGGAGCAGGAGCCATGGCGTGGAGATAGGGCAAGATGGTTGTTCGGTGCAACCATTCCGTCGTGCGGGGATCGAGAGCGGCGGAGGTCAGCCGCTGAGTCGGACTCCGAGTCGCGCCGCCGAGCCGAGCGAGAGGTTGCCGTTTCAAGCCGACGGGCAAACCGACCGGGAACGGCGACGTCCTTCCGGGCCGGGCACTTCGGACGGGTCGACGAGGCCGTACTTCCGCCACCCTTTCCGGAGGAGCCACGTCCGCGGTGACGGTACGGGGCGAACGGAGGCGTCTTCTCGAGCGGCGAACGCCGCGACGAGCGGTGTGAAGCGCGCCGTCCAGCCGTCGAAGTACGCGAACGACGAGCACGGGTCGAAGCTCGGGCGCTCGGTCGTAGTGCTGGCGCCGAAGAGCAGGACGTCGTGCGCGCCGTGCTTCCGATGATTCAGCAGCACGTAGGCGATCGCGTTCCGGACCTCGCGAGGCTTGGTGAGCTCTCGGCGATGATGGCGGTCGGCCCAGACTTTCCCACGCCGGCGGAGCGCCTTGTTGATCGCGCGCGCGAGCCGGGTCGTGAGGCCTTGCATGCCGGAGCGGAGCGTCGCGCCGTCCTCCGCCTCGACCAGGAGATGAACGTGATCACCCTGGACCGAGAAGTGGACGACGCGCCAGTCGGCGCGCTGCGCTGCGCGGATCCCGGCGCGGACGTGCGCGAAGACGTGCTCCTTCCGCAAGAAGGCGACTTCGCGCTTCGCCCGCATCGTCACGTGGACGGGGTTCGCGCGTGCGTGGCGGGGACGGGGCACGTGCGGCACGCGCCGGCGTCCCGGCAGCGCGGGCCTTCGGCCTGCGTTCTTCCGACGCCCACCCCACGTCTTCTTCGGCTCGGGACGTGGCAATCGCAGTGCGAGCTGCTTCATGCGCGTCAGTCTGGATCGGGGGACGATCCTAACCGGACTGCTGGATCCGATTTCGCAGCCGGCGATTCAGCCACGGATCTTGATTCCGCAACCTTCTGGATTCCGCCTGCACTCAGTCGGCAGTCGGGGCATCGATGACCGGCGTGTCGCGAGCGGAAGGGCAAGCACGGCATCACCGGCGCTTCACGTCGCCAACGGGGATGGACGCGAACGCGAACGCGAACGCGAACCCGAACCCGAACCCGAACGCGGAAGGGTGCGGATTCAAGGTGTCGCGCGGACGCACACGCGGGGCGTTCGCGGACCATTGCCTGGACGCGATCGCTGCGAACGGACGGCGTAGGCGGAGCCCCAGGACGGCCGCAAACTCGCGCGCGGCCGGCCCAGCGCCGTTTCGGTTACCGCGCCCCGCTCCGCCGCACCCGGCGCCGCGCCGCGAGCACCAGCGCGCCGACCGCTCCGGCGACCGCATTCCACGCGCTTTCGCCCCCTGCCCCCGCCGCGCTACACGCGCACGCGCCGCTCCGCGCCGGCGCACGCGGAGGCGCGTCCGCCGGCGGCGGCACGAACACTTCGGCGCCCGTCTTCGGCCTCGCGCCGTCACCCGCGCCACCCGCACCCGCACCCGCGCCACCCGCACCCGCACCCGCACCCCCTCC
>JBDHVE010000316.1:0-4162 GCA_039809485.1 Polyangiaceae bacterium
CGAACGACGCGACCACGATCTCGATTCCGGTGGTCTTCGTCCCGGAGAAGTGACGACGGCGGCTTACGCCCACGCTAGCCTCGCGCGGTGATCAGGTCGCCGTCGCCCTCGGGCTCGTCGCATCGCTCGGTTGCTCTGGCTGCCGCAAGAAGGACGCCACGGTGGAGGACGCACCGTTCGAGACCACGCCCGAGCCGTCGCTCGATCCCAAGCTCCCGCGCTACGCGAAGCCACCGCCGAGGATCGCCGTGCCCGGCACGGGGAAGAAGGGCGATCTTCTTCCCGACGGCGGCGCCTATCCCGATTCGGAGATCCTGCGGCCCAACAACATCGTCGTCACGTTCGAGGGCGCTCGCAGCGCGGGCCGGGGCCGCGTCGCGCTCGCGTTCACGATTTCGAACAAGGGCGCCGCGGCGCTCCCGATCCACGCCGAGAGGCATACCGAGGCGGCGATCGCCGACAACTCGGACCATCGCGTATCGGGCACGCTCGACCGCGATCCCACGCAGCTCGCGTCGTGCGTCGGCACGGCACCGCCCGGCGGCGTGTTCAGGTGCAACGTGGTCTATGGCTTCGGGGATCGCTCGCCGCGCGAGGTGGAGGTGAGCGTCGCCGGGGTGATGTTCACCGTGCTCGTGGAGCAGGACGGCGGCAGGCCCTGACGTCTATCGTCGAATCGCGCATCGCACGCCGTCGTGCAGGAGACCTGACGTGACGATCCCGTCTGACAATTTCCAGCTCCCGCCGGCCATGGCGGACACGGCGGCGCCGATCGACAGCGCCTACATGTTCGTCTACTGGTTCTCGGTGGTGTTCACGGTCGGTGTCACCGCCGCGATGCTCTACCTCGTGTGGAAGTACAAGCGTCGCGCGGGGGTGAAGAGCGAGCCGACGGGCCACTTCAACAAGCTCGAGATCTTCTGGACCGTCACCCCGACGATCTTCATCGTCTTCCTCTTCCACGCTTCCTTCAGCGCGTACATCAAGAACGCGACGGCGGCGGAGGGCGCGACGGAGATCCGTGCCCGCGCGAAGAAGTGGGTCTGGGAGTTCGAGTACCCGACCGGCGACCGCGTCCCGAGCGAGCTCACCCTCGAGGTCGGGCGTCCGTACAAGGTGATCCTCAGCTCCGACGACGTCATCCACTCGTTCTACATCCCCGAGTTTCGCGTCAAGCGCGACGCGGTTCCGGGGCAGTACTCCTTCGTCCAGTTCACCCCCACCGTCGTCGGTGAGGCTCACGTGTTCTGCGCGGAGTACTGCGGCACGAGCCACTCGGGCATGCTCGCGAAGGTCACGGTCCTCAGTCATGAGGACTACGAGAAGTTCGGGGAGGGCATCACCGAGTGCCGCGGCACGGAGGAGGAGTGCAAGCCGGAGAACTATGGCGCGCGCCTCTTCGTGCAGAATGCATGCACATCCTGCCACGGCCAGGGCGGCAGCGGTGAGATCGCTCCCGGCAGTCCCTCGCCCGGCCCGCGCCTCGTCGGGCAGTGGGGCACGCCGCAGGCGCTCGCGAGCGGCGACGCGGTCATCATGGACGAGAACTACGTCCGCGAATCGATTCTCCGCCCCAACGCCAAGATCGTGAAGGGGTACGGCAACGTCGCAATGCCCGCGTTCGTCCTCCAGGAGCAACAGCTCGATGCGCTCATCGCGTACATCAAGAGCATGAAGAAGTGAGGACTCGAAGAGCGCGAACGACGCTCAGTCGTTCGACGGGATCGGGAACGCGAGCCACACATCGTCGTCCGTGCGGTCGCGCGGCAGGTCGGCAATCCTCCCGAGGCGCCGGGCATCGATCCAGCGGTGACCTTCGAACGCGAGCGAGAATCGTCGCTGTCGGACGAGCTCGTCGAGCAATGTCTCCTTCGTCGCGCCGTCGGCGGTAAAGTTCGAGAGCTTGTGTGCCGTTCGAATTCGGTCGAGGGCGGCGACCGCTTCCGGGAAGTCGTCCGTCATGATCTTCGCCTCGGCGTAGAGCAGGACGAGCTCCTCGTTACGGACGATCGGGATCGGCGCCGCCGCGTCGGGGTAGCGCGAGAGGTCGTATGGGCTCATGAGACCGTCCTTGCTCGCAGGGGACGCGCGCAACGTCGCCTTGCCGCTCCGGTCGTCGCCCGGAACCATGTCGGTCACGAACGATGGATGGGCGAGCCGGACGTCGCCGGTCGCGTTCGATGGCGCAGAGAGCGGGTTCGAGAGATCGCCTGGGACGTCGGTGAAGCGCAGGTAGACGCCGGTCGAGAGGTCGCCATCGAGCTCGAAGAAGCCCTCGCTGAGGTCTTCGAGGGTCTCACCCCACCGCTGTCGGTATGTCGCGATCCTCGCCGCGAGCGCGCGATTGAACCGCGAGAAAGTGGCGGGGGTGTCGAAGTCTCGAAAGCCACTCGAGAGCTTGAACCCGAACGTGGCGGTCGGGAGATCGGCCTTCGCGTCGTCGAGCAGCTTGGCGAGGTGCGCGAGCGCCTCGCTCTTCGTCTTGACCGGCTCCGACGTGCCGTTCGAGGCGACGCGGAGCCCGTTCGTATCGGAGAGGTTGAGGTTGAGGAGCAGCTGGTAGGCGATGATCGTCCGAGCGAACGCCGCCAGGCCCTTCTTCTCTGCCTCGGGAATGTCGCTCGCGGATGCGCTCGTGTCCTGCAGCTGCTGCGCGTTTCGGGCGACCCACGTGCGTGCCGACCAAGGCCCCGTGACGTAGAAGGCGTCGGCCGCGAGCGCGCTCGTCCCCCCGCCGAGGAGCTCGGACGTGTATCGGGGCTCCTTGACCGAGAACCGGTAGGTCTCGCGCCCGACGATCCCGACGGCGTCGTAGTAGGTTCCCATGTCACAGCGCATTCCCGCCTCGATCGCCGTCACGAGGTTCTGCAGCTTGCGCCTCGTCGGATCGAGCTCCGGAAGCGCCTGCTGGAGCGGACTGCAGAGACCGTTCACGCAGTTCGCGCTCGCGCAGTCCGATCCCGTCGCGCAGCGACCGCACAGCCCGCAGGGCGTACAGCCGCCTCCGCAGTCGACATCCGTCTCGGAGCCGCTCCGCACCCCGTCGTTGGCGCACTGGGCCGACACGGGGTCGGTTCCGGCGTCGGTCCCGGAGTCGGCTACTACGCCGGGATCCCGTGCCCCTGGATCGTCATTCGCCGAACCGCCGTCTCCACACGCGGCGACGACGACGAGAGCGGGGACGAGCAAGCCGAGAGTCGTTCGCATCGCCGTCGTGACGACGGCGCTCGCGACGGACACGGGGACGAGTGGACGCTGCATGCCTCGACGTTCGGTCGAGCTGGGCGCCGCCGCAATCCAAGGAGCGAACGACTTCTATCCGAAAGGCGAACGCCCGTGGTCATCCAGGCGCGAGCCGGTCACACCTCGTTCGAGATGACCAACTGCTACATCCGCGAGGCGGAGAACCTCCGCGGGGCGTCCTTCGACGCTCCCTTCCCGGAGCTGCCGAAGGCGATCCTCCGATGTGAATCGTCTACGGAGTCGTCTCCGCGAAGGCGACGTCCGGGACGATCCACCGTTGGCCGATCAAGCTAGGTGGAGAGGCGCCGGGAATCGCTCTCGCCTGTACGAAGTCCACGAAGTGGACTGAGTACAGGCGAGACAGATGAGCTTCGCGATGGAGCACCGCGAAGCGGTGCTCAGAGGTGGAGGCGCCGGGAATCGAAGCCGGAGGGGGAGGGGCACGACCCGGCGCGAACGGGTGCGAATCGGCGCGAGGTCGCGACGGACGCGCGAGCGCAAGGCGACGAGCCGCGCCGCCCGATTGCGGAACCTTCCAGCGCTCGCGTGTCCTTCGCGGTGGCGCTCGCCGAGCACATCGCGTCGCTCCTGCGGGCGGGCGATCCGGCGTCGGCACGACTCGCCTGCGCGACGCTTGGCCTCCTCCTCGTCGAGAAGTGATGCGCTGCCTCTCAGCGGAGGGACGCCGAGCAGAATCTCGCGCCCCATGGGCCGAAGGGCCGCCGATTCCGAGCGGCTGCCGCACTCGGTATCGAACCGCAGCTCTCGTGCAGCTACTTCCCGAGAAGCTCATGCTTCACGTCGGGCCGACCACGTTCCGCTTCGACAAACGCGTGAATGCGGCTCCGGATGGACTCGTCGTTGCCGTCCGTCCACGGCTTTTCATGCATGAGTCGCAAGACGATCTCGCGAGAGGGGG
>JBDHVE010000317.1:0-3967 GCA_039809485.1 Polyangiaceae bacterium
GAAAGACGCCGACAGACCGACGGGCTGCCGATGTCGGTGCGTTCCCCTCAGCGCGGATCGCCCTCGTTGCCACGGCGGCGTCAAGGGCAGTCGGCGGCGGCGCCCGGCGTGCCCTTGTCGGTGCCGGCGGCCCACGCGTTCTGCGAGACGCACCAGCCGCTCGACTGACCGGAGGCCGCGTAGGTCAGCGTCTTCAGCTGGACGCTCGTGCCGTTCGCGACGCCGCCGAAGCCGAGGGCGCCGTAACGGCCGCGGGCGATCTCCTTCGCGCCGAGGTAGAGGGCGATCGCGCCGTTCGCGCTGTTGCCGAGCGAGATCGCGTCGGCGCCGCCGCCGTACCCGTAGACGACGGACGCGGCGGGGACGCCGGCGGCGATCGTCGCGGCCTTGTCGTTCGCGAGGACGACGTAGCCGCCGGCCGGCACGACGACGCCGGCGCCGATCGTGTGGGTGTGCACCGGGGTCGCGCCGTCCTTCAGCGTGAGGCCGGTCAGCGAGATCGGCGCGGCGGTCGTGTTGTGGATCTCGAGCCACTCCGTCGCGGGCTCGGTCCCGGACGGGTTGAACATCACCTCGGAGACGAGGAGGTCGCCTTCGGCGAGGCCGGCGGAGGGCGCGGCGTCGGGCGGAGGGCTCGAGCCGGCGTCGGTGCCCGCGTCCTTCTTCGTGGCGGCATCGACGGGGGGCGCCGCGGCGTCGGTCGGACTCTCGTTCTCCGTCTCCGACGACGGCGGGAGCTTCGCGGTAGCGCCCGCGTCGCGAGCCTCCGCCGGCGTGGTCGCGAGCGTCTCGGCGCCCCCGTCGCTCGTCCCCACCGCGCATCCGATCGCGAGCGCGGCCGTCGTGGACCAGGTCAGCGTGACGAGGAGACGTGCTGCCGAACGAGCCATGCTGGGCGTGGTTTCCTCCATCGGACGCGCGCTCGCAAGCGCAGTTCGCGCTGTTTCGAGGAGTTCACACGCGCGGAACGGCCGCGCTGGACGCGGAGCGCTCGTGTAGACTCGAGGGCCTTGGGCTTCCGATGGAGAGGGGCCGCCGGCGTGCTGCTCGCGGCGCTCGCGGGCGCGAAGGTGGCATCGGCGGACGAGACGCCCCTCGCGGAGGCGCTCTTCCAGCGCGGGATCGCGGCGATGGAACAGGGCGACATCGCAGCGGCCTGTCCGCTCCTCGCCGAGAGCCAGCGGCTCGACCCCGGCGGCGGCACGCTCCTGAACCTCGCCCTCTGCTACGAGCGCGAAGGCCGGCTCGCGACCGCGTGGGCACGCTATCGCGAGGCGCTCGCGCTCGCGCACCGCGACGGGCGCCTCGACCGCGCGGCATTCGCCGAAAGCCACCTCCGCGCGATCGAGCCGCGCGTCCCGCAGCTCTCGGTCGTGCTGCGCGCCCCCGCACCGGGCGCGAGGCTCCTCGTCGACGGCGTCGACGCCGGCTCGCTCGTCCTCGGCAGTCCCGTCCCGGTCGATCCCGGCGAGCGGAGCGTCACCGTCTCGGCGCCGGGCCGGAGGCCGTTCTCGGCGAAGGTCCGCCTCGAGCCCGGCGAGAGCAAGGTGGTCGAGGTCCCCGCGCTCACGGTCGCGGTTGGTGTGGAGCCGGGGGCCGAGAAGGCGCCCGCACGTTCCGGGGTGCGCCGCACGCTCGGCTACGCGGGGCTCGGCGTCGGAGGCGCCGGTCTCCTCACGGCGGCCGTGCTCGGCGCGCTGGCGATCGGCGCGGAGTCCACCGCCGACTCGGCGTGTCCCGGCGCGGGCGCGTGCTCGGATCCGCGCGGGCTCGACGCGAGCGCGCGCGCACGTTCGCTCTCGACCGGCGCGACGATCTCCGTCATCGGCGGAGGCGCGCTCGTCCTCGGGGGCGTCCTCCTCCTCGTGACGGGCGACTGAGACGGGATCTCAGGGGAAGCGCCGGACCCGCGAGAGCGTCATCGGCCCGCCGTCCCCGAGCGCGTGGAGGAAGTAGACGTGGGTGGCATCGAGCACGAGGCCGCGCGTCTTCGTGAACTGCGCCGTCGTCGGGAGCTTCGCGAGCGTCGCCGCGCAGGACGCGATCTCGCACTGCGAGACGGCCGTCTCCGAGCGGAGGACGAGGTACTTGCCGTCGCTCGCGATCGCGCGCTTCCCGGCAGGGACGTTGGCGAGGACGACGGTGGGTGTGCCGCCGGTCGCCCGGTCGTAGGCGAGGATCGACCCTTCGTCCTCCGAATAGACGAAGGCGCGCGCCGCATCGAATGCGACCCACGACGGGTAGGCCTCGAACGTCGCGATGCTCGTGAGCGGCGTCGACGCGAACGGTCGCCAGCGCGAGAGGCTCCACGCGCCTCCCGCACCGCGAGTGAGGAACGCGAGCTCGTCGTCGTTCGTCGCGCGGGCGAAGACCGCGGGGTTCCCGAGCGCGAGGGACGACTCGGGGAGCTGCGCGAGGAGATCACTCGTGTGCCAGCGAAGGGTCGGCGCGTTCGAGAGCGCGTCCGGGCTCGCGAGCCAGACCGCGCCGGCGCTCGCGGCGATGATCTCGGCGGGGCTGGTCGACACGGACGTCGGGTTGGTCCCGTCGAGCTGCATGCGGGAGACGCCTGATTTCGTGGCGTACCAGAGCTTGTCCTTGACGAGCTCGAGGCTCGAGACGACGGACGACGACGCGTACGGCTCGTCGAGGACGGTCTTCGGCGCGCTCGGGTCGGCCTTGTCGTAGACGACGATCTTGTTCCGGCCCGTCGGGCGGCCCGTGACGTCGGCGATCGCGATGTGGGTCGCGGAGAGGGAGAGGCCGTAGGGGTCGACGAAGGCGCCGAGCGCTTCCGAGGAGGGAGCGTTCGCTTGGGGTGGGGTCGCGGCGTCCTGGGTCGCGGGCGAGGGGTGCGACGCGTCGCGATCCGCGGAGTCGGGGGTGGAGGCGTCTTCTTCGGCGGGCGGGCCGGCGTGACGCTCGTCGACGCCGATGATCGCGCCGCACCCGATGAGCGACGCGGCCGCGAGGAGGGCTGTCGCGCGCCACGACCTCATCGCGCGATCCGGAGGATGGTGCCGGGCTTTCCCTTCGGGACGGAGACGACGTACGCGGCCGTCGCGTCGAGGGAGAGGACGCGCGCGGCCTCCAGGCCGGAGGCGAGCACCGTGAGCGTCGTCGCGCAGCTCGCGATCGTGCAGCTCCGGAGCGCCGTCTCGGTGAGCATGTAGAGGTGCGTGCCGTCGCTCCTCAGCATCGGGGGTGTGTCGAAGCTCGTGTTCGAGAGGAGCGTCGTCGACGTGCCGGTGTCGCGATCGATGGATCGGATCTCCTTCGCCGCGACGAGGTGCGCGTAGACGTTACCGGCGTCGACGCCGACGGTGCGCGCTTCTTCGGGCAGGGTCGCGAGGAGCTTGTGTCCCTTGCGCGCGGCGCTCGCGGAGAAAGGGGCCCACTGGCGGAGGGTCGTGGACGCGCCGCGGGTCGCGTAGACGAGGGCCTCGTCGTCGACGGCGACGTCGCCCACCGCGCCGACGGGGGACATCTGGAGATCGGTCGTCTGCGCGTTCGCCGGTGTCGTCGCGCCGAACCAGCGGAAGAGGAACGTGTCGCCGAGGAACTGCGGGAGCTCGGCGAGCCAGAGCGTCTGCGAGGTGCCGGAGAGGATCCGCGTCGCGTTGCCGAAGGGGTACTCCTGCTTCACATCGGCGCCGTCGGGCATCGCGCTCTTCATCGCGCCGTACGAGTCGGCGACGAAGACGCGTCCGCGAGCGACGCCGACGCCCTCGAAGCGGACGCCGTCGAGGACGTCTTCTTCGACGAGGACCTTCACCGCGTGCGGGGGCGCCTTCGCGGTCGCGACGAGGCGCGTGCGGGTGTCGGTCTCGAGGGTGAAGACGTGGGTTTCGCCGAAGGCAACGGCCTGGATCGGGCGGCCGGCGAGGATGGTGGTGATGGGCGGGGGGGTCGGGGCGTCGGCGGGCGGGCGGGCGGTGGATGCGGGCGGGGCGGGCGGGGGCGGGGG
>JBDHVE010000318.1:0-3896 GCA_039809485.1 Polyangiaceae bacterium
CGACGTCGCGACCTGCACCGCGCGGCCGGCGAGGGCGATGACGACGAGGACCGCCGCGGCGACGGCTGCCCACCAGAGCCGCGGCCCGCGCGTGGCGAAGCCCGCCCCCGGATCGGAGAGCGTCATCGGCAGCGCGCCCGGCGCGGCAGAAGGGCGCGAGATGATCGTCGGCGCGTTGCTCGCGCTGACGCGAGAGGGCGGAGGCGTCGTCGCGGTTCCGACCGACGCGCCCGGATCGCGACGCACGCCGGCGAGCGCCTTCCGCATCTCGGAGGCGTCGCGGAAGCGGTCCGACTTGTTGAACGACAGCGCCTTCGCGACGAACGCGTCGACGTTCATCGGCACGCGAGGCATCACGCTCGAGAGCGCGCGCGCCGGGGCGGTCGCTGCCTTCACGAGGTGCTCGGAAGCGCTCTCGGCCGCGTGCACGTGCTCGCCGGAGAGGAGCGTGAACACGGTCGCGCCGACCGCCCAGAGGTCGCTCTGCGCATCGATCTCGCGCGGCTTCGAGAGCGCCTGCTCGGGAGGCATGAACGCGGGCGTGCCCATCGTCTGACCGGTCTTGGTGACCGTGGCAGAGCTCGCATCGGCGACGAGGCGCGCGATGCCGAAGTCGAGCACCTTCAGCACGCCGTCACGCGTGAGGAACACGTTCGAGGGCTTCACGTCGCGATGCACGACGCCTCGCGTGTGGGCGAGCTCGAGGACGGCGAGGATGCGGTCCGCGATGTCGAGCACCTCGTCGAGCGGGAGGGTGCCGCCGGCGCGGGTGCGGCGATCCTCGATCGTCTCGCCCTCGAGCAGCTCGAGGACGAAGAAGAGGGTGCCGTCGTCCGTCACGCCGTCGTCGAGGACGCGGACGGTGCTCGGATGGTCGAGCAGGTTCGCGACGTAGATCTCGCGGAGAAATCGCGCGCAGACCTCGTGCGAGGTCGAGAGGTACTCGTGGAGCACCTTGATCGCGACGGGCTCCCCCTGCCGATCGCTCGCCCGGTACACGACCGCCGTTCCTCCCGCGCCCAGGATGGACTCGAGGCGGTACTTTCCAGCGAGCGAGCGACCGAGTCGCTCGCGCGCCGAGGGCGCAGGCGCGTCCATCAAGACTCGAGGATACCGCGTCGCGGCGGGCGCGCCCTCCGCGCCGTAGCTCTAGCGATGAATCTCCACGAGAATTGTGGGAGACCAACGCCACGCCGCCGGGCAGGTGAGAGAAGGCGCGAGAGGCGGCGAGAAGCGGAGCCGCGGCGAGCCTTGACATGCGCGGGGCCCTTGGTAAAAAGCCCGCCCCTTCTCCCTTTTCCTCGGGGGAAGGCCTCGTCCACGGTCCTGCTCAACAGGTCTGGCGCGGGAAAGGTCAGCGCATCGTAGATGTTCGAGACGACATAAGGATCGGGTTATCCCAGTCATGTTCGAGGGCTCCGCCCTCGAGCTCCCGCAGTTCGGGTCCGAGGCTTCGCCTCGAGCTCGCCGGGCAAGAGCTGAAAGCGATACCCCGACACCCTCTCTGGAGCTCGCCGGTCGATCCGGCCCCGCTGACAACGGCAGCGGGAGGGCCAGAGAGGGTTTCGTGCATTTCGCGCCGGAAACGACCGTCGCCCCCCTCAGGCCCCCCGATTTTCCCGAATCCTCGAACGAACGGAGACCGCACGTGGCTCGCGAATACTCGCTCGAAAAGACGCGCAATATCGGGATCATGGCCCACATCGACGCGGGCAAGACGACCACGACCGAGCGCGTCCTCTACTACACGGGCGTGAACTACAAGATCGGCGAGGTGCACGAGGGCGCCGCGACGATGGACTACATGGTCCAGGAGCAGGAGCGCGGCATCACGATCACGTCGGCCGCGACGAACTGCTTCTGGCAGCCGAACGAGGGGCCGCACAAGGGCGTCCGGCACCGCATCAACATCATCGACACCCCGGGCCACGTCGACTTCACGATCGAGGTCGAGCGCTCGCTCCGGGTCCTCGACGGCGCGGTCGCGGTCCTCGACGGCGGCAACGGCGTCGAGCCCCAGACCGAGACGGTCTGGCGTCAGGCCGACAAGTTCCGCGTCCCGCGCATCGTGTTCGTCAACAAGATGGACAAGATCGGCGCGGACTTCGAGATGAACGTGAACTCGATCCGTGAGCGCCTCGGCGTCACGCCGGTTCCGATCCAGTGGCCCGTCGGCGAGGAGGACCAGCACAAGGGCGTGGTCGACCTCATCACGATGCGCGCCGCGATCTTCGACGAGGAGTCGAAGGGCCAGAAGTACGAGTGGAAGGACGTGCCGGCCGACATCAAGGCCAAGTGCGAGTCCTACCGCGAGAAGATGATCGAGGCGTGCGCCGACGTCGACGACACGATCATGGAGAAGTACATGGACGGCCGCACCTCGGAGATCACCGAGGCGGAGATCGTGAACGCCCTCCGGAAGGGCTGCACGTCGTTCAAGTTCTTCCCCGTCCTCTGCGGCTCGGCGTTCAAGAACAAGGGCGTCCAGCTCCTGCTCGACGCGGTCGTCAACTACCTCCCGTCGCCGCTCGACATCCCGCCGGTCCACGGCGTGAACCCGGACAACGAGAAGGAAGAAGAGCGCAAGGCGGACGACAACGAGCCGTTCGCCGGCTACGCGTTCAAGATCATCAACGACCCGCACGGCAACCTGACCTTCTTCCGCGTCTACTCGGGGAAGATCAGCTCCGGCACGATGGTCATGAACTCGACGCGCGGGAAGCGCGAGCGCATCGGCCGCATCCTCCGCATGCACGCGAACAAGCGTGAGGAGCTCACCGAGGCGGATGCCGGCAACATCTACGCGGCCGTCGGCTTGAAGGACACGCGCACGGGCGACACGCTCTGCGCGGAGAACAAGCCGATCATCCTCGAGCGGATGATCTTCCCGGAGCCCGTCATCTCGATCGCGATCGAGCCGAAGACGAAGGCCGACGTCGAGAAGCTCGGCATCGGTCTCCAGAAGCTCGCGGCCGAGGATCCGTCGTTCCGCATGCACACGGACGAGGAGTCGGGCCAGACGATCATCTCCGGCATGGGCGAGCTCCACCTCGACATCATCTGCGACCGCCTCCGCCGCGAGTTCAAGGTCGAGTCGAACGTCGGCAAGCCCGAAGTCGCGTACCGCGAGGCGATCAGCAAGAAGACGCCCTGCGAGTACAAGTACGCGAAGCAGTCCGGCGGTCGCGGCCAGTACGGCCACGTCATCATGACGATCGAGCCGGGCGAGCGCGGCAAGGGCTTCGAGTTCGAGAACGCCATCGTCGGCGGCTCGATCCCGAAGGAGTTCATCCCGGCGATCGAGAAGGGCATCCGCGAAGCGATGCAGCGCGGCGTCCTCGCCGGCTACCCGCTCGTCGACATGAAGGCGACGCTCACGGACGGCAGCTACCACGACGTGGACTCGAGCGCCGCGGCGTTCGAAATCGCCGCGTCGCTGTGCTTCCAGGACGGCGCGAAGCGCGCCGGGCTCCACCTGCTCGAGCCGATCATGAAGAACGAGGTCGTCGTCCCCGAGCAGTACATGGGCGACGTCATCGGCGACATCAACTCGCGCCGCGGCAAGATCCTCGGCATGAGCCAGCGCGGCAACGCGCAGGTCATCGACAGCGAAGTCCCGCTCGCGTCGATGTTCGGCTACGTGACCGACCTCCGCTCCCTCACGCAGGGCCGCGCGACGTCGTCGCTCCACTTCTCGCACTACGCGCCGGTTCCGGCCGCGGTCCAGGACGAGGTGGTCGCGAAGGTGAAGGGCGGCGGCAGGTAACCCGAGCGCGTACGCGCTCCTGACTTCCCAGATTTCGAAAGAAGAGAGAGAGACATGGCCAAGGAAAAGTTCCAGCGCACCAAGCCCCACGTGAACGTCGGCACGATCGGTCACATCGACCACGGCAAGA
>JBDHVE010000319.1:0-3895 GCA_039809485.1 Polyangiaceae bacterium
TCGATCTCCTCGTCGGTCATGTCCTGCGTCAGCGGCTCGGCCGGGTCGACCGGCGACCCGTGCACGAGGACGAGCTCCCCGCCGTCCTCGAGCGGGATCCGCTGGTGCGTCGGGAGCCGCTTCAGCCGCGTCAGCACGAGCTCACCGAGCTCGGCGCGCACCGCCTTCATGCGCTCGAGCATCACGCGCTCGTGCTCCGAGCGGGGCGAGAGCGCGTTCGGGTCGAGCGTCGCGAGCGCGCGGTCGGACACGCCCTGCACCATGACGGCGCCGGCCGCCGAGAGGCGCCGCCACGTCTCGAGCGGCTCCGGGCCCGGGAAGACGATGTCCCCCGCCACGAGCAGCTTGTGGAACGACCGCTTCTCGGCCGTCGCGAGCACGGCCCGGAGCGCGTCCAGGTGCCCGTGGATGTCGGAAACGCAGAGCATCAGCATGGCGAAACCGCGCCCATCCTAGCAGCGGAGCCGGTGGACGCGAGCCCTTGCGTTCGAGCGGTGGTCGGGGGAGCCGTCTCGCGTCCGTCTTCAGACCGCGCCCCGGAGCTCGCGGACGAGCGCGCGGACGGAGTCGAGCCGCGCCGCGGGGGTCGTGCCCTCTTCGATGCGCCGGACGATCGCCGACCCGACGACGACGCCGTCGGCCTGGCTCGCGGCGGCGCGGGCGCGCTCGGGCGTGTCGATCCCGAATCCCACGACGGTCGGTCGCCCCGTCGCGGCGTGGACCGAGCCGGCGCGCGCGCCCGCTTCGGCGAGGACGCTCTCGGCGGACGCGGAGCCGGTCACGCCGGTCATCGACACGTAGTAGACGAAGGGGACCGGGAAGCGTCCCGCCGCCTCGGCGATCGCGCGGAGGCGCGGTTCCGTCGTCGTCGGCGCGACGAGCGGAACGACGCCGACGTCGTAGGCGGCTGCCGCCGTGCGGAGGCCGGCGGCCTCGTCGACGGGCAGGTCGACGACGAGGAACGCGTCGACGCCGGATTCGGCGGCCGCCTTCACGACCGCGTCCTCACCGCGGACGAAGAGCGGGTTGTAGTACCCGAAGAGGACGATCGGAACGTCGGTCCTCGCGCGGACCGCCTTCGCGACGCGCAAGGTCGCGGCGAGGCCGCCGCCCTTCGCCAGCGCGCGCTCGCTCGCGCGCGCGATCGCGGGGCCGTCCGCGCTCGGATCGCTGAACGGCGAGCCGAGCTCGAGGACGTCCGCTCCCGCCTCGACGCACGCGAGCGCGAGATCGATCGACTCGCGCTCGTCGGGGTCACCCACGCAGAGATAGGTGACGAGCGCCTTCTTGCCCTCCGCACGCCGGTCTTCGAAGACCTTCGCGAAGCGTTCGCTCGGCGTCACGACGAGAGCCTCGCGAGGTACGTCTCGAGGTCCTTGTCACCGCGACCGGACAGGCAGATCACGATCGTCGCCGAGCGGCCGGCGGAAGACGCCACCTCCTTCGCGATCGTCTCGAGCTTCGCGAACGGGTGCGCCGTCTCGAGCGCGGGGAGGATGCCCTCCGTCCGCGCGAGGAGCGACGCTGCGGCGAGCGCCTCCTCGTCGGTCGCCGAGATGTACTTCGCGCGTCCCGAGTCCTTGAGCCACGCGTGCTCGGGGCCGACGCCGGGGTAGTCGAGGCCCGCGCTGATCGAGTGCGCTTCTTCGATCTGTCCTTCTTCCGAGCAGAGGACGTAGCTCTTCGATCCGTGGAGGACGCCGACGCGCCCGGCCGTCAGCGTCGCCGCGTGCTTGCCGGAGGGGACGCCGTGCCCGGCCGCCTCGACGCCATAGAGCTTCACGCTCGGCGCAGAGAGGAAGCCGCGGAAGAGGCCGATCGCGTTCGAGCCGCCGCCGATGCACGCGACTGCCGCGTCGGGGAGGCGGCCCGTGCGCTCGAGGATCTGCGTCCGTGCCTCCTCGCCGATCACGCTCTGGAAGCGCGCGACGAGCTCCGGATAGGGGTGCGGCCCTGCCGCGCTCCCGATGCAGTAGTGGGTCGTCGCGACGTTGGTGACCCAGTCGCGGAGGGCTTCGTTCATCGCGTCCTTCAGCGTGCGCGAGCCCGCCTGGACCGAGATGACCTTCGCCCCGAGCATCTTCATCCGGCCGACGTTCGGCGCCTGCCGGGCGACGTCCTCGGCGCCCATGTAGACCTCGCACGGCACGCCGAAGAGCGCGCACGCGGTCGCGGTCGCGACGCCGTGCTGGCCGGCGCCGGTCTCCGCGATGATGCGCGTCTTGCCCATCTTCGTCGCGAGGAGGACCTGGCCGAGCGCGTTGTTGATCTTGTGCGCGCCCGTGTGACAGAGGTCCTCGCGCTTGAGGAACAAGCGAGCGAGCGTCTTGCCGCTCGAGTCGAGCGCGCGCGCGAGCCTCCGCGCCTCGGTGAGCGGCGTGGGTCGTCCGACGTAGTCGGAGAGGAGCGTCGCGAGCTCCTTCTGGAACGACGCGGACGACGCGATGGTCGCGGCCGCCTCGGTCAGCTCGTCCAGAGCGTGGATGAGCGTCTCCGAGACGTAGCGGCCGCCGTAGGGACCGAACCGGCCCGTGCCCAGGTTCGTGGACGACACGCCGGCCAGGTTAGCACGGCGGGTCGAGCCGTCTTCCGTCGCGCACGCCCGCGCTCGGAATCAGGCAGCGCGCTTCGTGCGGCGCGCGCGCTCGGGCTTCGCGCTCGGCTTCGGCGCCTTCGCCGTCTTCTTCGCCTTCTCGCTCTTGTCCTTCTCTCCCTTGTGCGCCGGCGAGGGTTGCGCTTCGCCGGCGGGCGGCGCCGGCGCGGGCGCCTCCACGTCGATGCGGAGCGGCCCACGGGTCGCGCGGAGATCCGCAAAGGCCTCGCGCCGGTCGAGCTCGAGCAGCCCGGCCCAGAGATGCCGGCACGGTGCGAGCGGAAGCGTCGACGGCGCGCACGTGCACGTGACGCGGAGCGCGCCGGAGACGACGTGGACGTCCACCGTTCGCGCGCGTTTGCCCTTCACGACGAGCCTCGCGCGGCGCTCGTCGACGGCTTCGAGGCTGACGCCTCCCTTCGTGAACACGGCATAACCGAGGAGACAAGCCTGCGGAGCGAACGCGCGCGCGGCGCGATCGGCGAGACCCGTGACGCGCGCGCGACGGAAGGGACCACGATCGACGGGGGCGGGGAGGGGAGTGCTCATGCGCAACGACGAGAGCGAGGCGCATGCCACGGCCGCGCCGGCGTGATCTCGCGGGCCTGGCGCCGGCAGAGCCCGGCCTCGGCCGGCACGAGAGTGGCCTCGGCCACCCGGTGCGGTGCTTGGCTCGGGCTGGTGTTCGGTTAGCATGCCCGCCGTGGGTCAACGCAGCGCCACCGAGACGATCGCCGCGGTCATGCAGGCGTTCCTCGCGCAGAGGACATGGCAGCAGTCCCAGCTCGCCGATCAGCTCGGCCTCAAGGTCCCCGCGCTCCGAAAGCGGCTCCTCGAGCTGAAGGAGACGGGCATGCCGCTCTCGCGCGAGGAAGAGCACCCGCACGTCTACTGGAGCGTGCCGAAGTCCTGGTTCCCGGGCGGCGTCCTCGTCCCCGCGCAGGACGTCGAGCCGCTCCTACGGCTCCTCGGTCGTCTCCCGCGTGGAAAGGACCGGGATCGGCTCCTCGCGATCGCCGTGCGCGCGATCTCGGGCAGTGCGCCGGTCGCGTCGACCGGGATCGTGCCGCCTGCTCCGCCGGCCGACGAGAAGCTCCTCGCGACGGTCGAGGACGCCGTCGCGCGCCGGCGTGCGCTCCATTTCCGGTACTACTCCGCGCACCGCGGAGCGCTCACGCAACGATATGCCTCCGTGCATCGCGTGCTGCTCGGGCCTCCTGCGCGCTTCCTCGCGACGTGCCACCAGGCGGGCGACCTGAAGTGGTTTCGGCTCGACAACGTGCAGACTGCAGCGATCGATGC
>JBDHVE010000320.1:0-3886 GCA_039809485.1 Polyangiaceae bacterium
CGCGGCGTGAGCGTCTTGAGGAGCTGGCGGGTCTGGTCGTTGAAGCGCATCTGCGCGTACGCCTCGTCCGGCGCGACGCCCGACTCGTCGGGGATGAACTCGCCGACGTGCGACTCGCCGTCGGAGCCCACCGGGGTCTCGAGGCTGATCGGCTCGCGCGCGATCTTCATGACGGCGCGGACCTTCTCGACCGGGATGCCGGTCGTCTCGGCGAGCTCCTCGGGCGTCGGCTCACGACCGTACTCCTGGAGGAGCGAGCGGCTCGTGCGCGTGAGCTTCTGGAGGCTCTCGTACATGTGCACGGGCACGCGGATCGTGCGGCCCTGGTCGGCGATCGCGCGCGAGATCGACTGACGAACCCACCACGTCGCGTAGGTCGAGAACTTGTACCCGCGCTTGTAGTCGAACTTGTCGACCGCGCGCATGAGGCCGATGTTGCCTTCCTGGATCAGGTCGAGCAGCTGGAGGCCGCGGTTCACGTGCTTCTTTGCGAGCGAGACGACGAGACGCAGGTTCGCCTCGACGAGCTCCGCCTTCGCCTTGTCGGCCATCCGGCGACCGCGCGCGATCGTCTCGAGCGTGGCGGCGGTCGGCTTGCGCGCCGCCGGCATCTCGCGCGTGATGATGCGCAGCTTCTTCTCGACGCGATCGATGATGCCGCGATCGAGACGGAGGGCCTCGAGCTCCGCGACGATCTCGTCGCGCGCGATGTCCGCCTTCGTCTTGCGCGCGGGCTTCTTCGCCGTCTTCGCGCCCTTGGCGGCCTTCTCCTCCGGCTTCTTCGCCGGCTTCGGACCGTGCACTTCCTTGAGCGGGCGCTCGAGGAGGCGCGCGATCTTCAGCATCGTCGCTTCGTCGAAGGCGTCCTCGTCGTCGACGTTCCGTACGACGTCACGCACCTTCAGCCTTCCCTTGTAGAGAAGGCTTCCGACGTGATCGAGCTCCGCGGCTGCGAACGGCGAGTCGATGATCGCCTCGATGATCTGTCGTTCGCCTTCCTCGATCCGGCGCGCGAGCTCCACCTCACCCTCGCGGGTGAGGAGCGAGACCTGCGCCATCTTGCGGAAGTACATGTCGACCGCTTCTTCGGCCTCCGCCGGCGGCGTCATGTTCGCGATGGGCGCGTTGGAGAGAGAGACCTCGGACGACTTCTTCAAGGCAGTACGCTCGGCTTGCGTGGACCTTAGAGACTCGGGGGGACCGCCAACCACGCTCTGGGCCCCGCGAGCAAACACTTCACTAAGCACGTTTCACGAACGCGTCCGATCTCCGGCTTTCGCTGGAACCTCGCGGGCGCCGAGGAAGGACGCGTGCGTCGCCGCTCGCACGGACACGGAGGAACGCCCGCTTCCCCCGTGTCCTCCAAAGTCTGGCACGTCCGCCACGCTCCGGCCAAAAGACGCCGCTTTTCGTGCATGCGTCGTAGGCGGATGGCAGGAAGGCGGCTCGCCTAGGTTCTCCCACGTGCTCATGTGATTACCTCGGGCGGCCGGCCGAACGGCGCGCTCGCACACGAGCGCCCGCCCGGGCACGAAGGCCAGGTGAGGAGTCGTTTAGCGCGCGGAATCGCTCGATCCAGCTCAGCCGAGGCAAGAAGCGACCGGTCCGAACGGTGAGACGCGCCGGCGACGCAACGCGAGTGCGGGAAGCGCGGACAAACCCGCGGGGACCCGACGTCTGCTCAGCTCAACCGTGCCGCTGTGCCGAGGGCGGCTCGCAGGCGGCCGAGGTACTCCCGGCGCGGGATCTCCGCGCACCCGAGCGACGCCAGGTGAGGGTTCTGCACCTGCACGTCGAACAAGGTGAACCCGCCTGCACGGAGCCTCTCGACGAGCGAGGCGAACGCGATCTTCGAGCAGTCGGTCCGCGTGTGGAACATCGACTCGCCTGCGAAGAGCCCGCCGATCGCGAGCCCGTAGATCCCGCCGACGAGCGTGCGCGTCCCGCCCGCGCTCTTCTCCCAGACCTCGACGGAGTGCGCCCATCCGAGCTCGTGCAGCTTCAGGTAGCCGGCGACGAGCTCGGGGATGAGCCACGTGTTGTTCGCGCGCGTCTGCCCGCACATGTGGATCACCTGCGCGAAGTCCTCGTCGACCGTGACCTCGTAGGGATGGATCCGGAGCGTGCGTCGCAAGCTGCGCGACCAGTGCGGCGGCCCCTCGAGCGGGAAGATCGCGCGCGGGTCGGGTGAGAACCAGAGGACGAGCGGCTCGCCGTCGGGGTCTTCCTGGTTGCCGTGGGGCCAGGGAAAGATTCCCGAGCGGTATGCGAGGAGGAGCGTCCCCGGATCGAAGTCGCAGCCGAACGCGAGGACCTCCGGCGCGCGCGGGCGAGACGGATCCGGGAATCGGACGCGCGATCGCGCCGGCTCGATCGGAGGGTACGGCGGCGTCACCTCCGAGAGGTTACGTCAGCCGGACACCACCACGAAACACGAGTTGGCGCTAGATTGCCGGCCACCATGGGACAGACCTGGACCTCTCGCGCGCAGTCGGCCGACGACGTCGTCCGCCACATCAAGAGCGGTGACCGCGTGTTCGTGCACGGCGCGTCCGCGACGCCGACGCCGCTGCTCGACGCGCTCTGCCGGCGCCGCGACCTCGAGGGCGTGACGCTCTATCACCTCCACACGACGGGCAACTGCGCGTTCGCCGAGGCGACGCACGAGGGGCGATTCCGGTCGGTGTCGCTGTTCGTCGGACCGGCCCTCCGCAAGCCGGTCGCAGAGGGGCGCGCCGACTTCATCCCGGTGTTCCTCTCCGAGATCCCCGATCTGTTCCTCTCCGGCGCGATCCCGCTCGACGTCGCGCTCCTCCAGCTCTCGCCGCCGAACGGCCACGACGACTGCACGCTGGGGACGTCGGTCGACACCGCGAAGGCGGCGGCGACGAGCGCGAAGCTGATCCTCGCCGAAGTGAACCAGCAGATGCCGCGCACGCTCGGACACTCGGTCGTGCCGCTCGAGAAGGTGAAGGCGTTCACGTGCACCGATCGCCCGCTCGCCGAGCACGGCCACACCGAGATCGGCCCGGTCGAGACGCGGATCGGCGAGATCATCGCCGACCTCGTCGAGGACGGCTCGTGCCTGCAGCTCGGGATCGGCGCGATCCCGGATGCAGTCCTCGCCCGGCTCGGGAACAAACACGATCTCGGTGTCCACACCGAGATGTTCTCCGACGGCCTCATCCCGCTCGTCGAGGGCGGCGTCGTGACGAACCGGCTCAAGAAGGTCCACATGGGACGGAGCGTGACGAGCTTCGTGACGGGCTCGAAGAAGCTCTTCGACTTCGTGAACGACAACCAGAAGGTCGAGTTCCACCCGTGCGATCGCACGAACGACACCGCGCTCATCGCGAAGAACGATCGCGTCGTCGCGATCAACTCGGCGATCGAGATCGACTTGTCCGGTCAGGTTTGCGCCGACTCGATGGGCCACACGATCTACTCCGGGATCGGCGGACAGATGGACTTCATCCGCGGTGCCGCGCGCTCGCACGAGGGCAAGCCGATCATCGCGCTGCCCTCGACTGCGGCCGGAGGAAAGGTCTCGCGGATCACCGCCCAGCTGAAGCCGGGCGCCGGCGTGGTGACGACGCGCGGTCACGTCCGCTGGATCGTCACCGAACACGGCGCGGTGAACCTGCACGGCAAGACGCTCCGCGAGCGCGGCGAGCTCCTCGTCGGCATCGCGCATCCGGACTTCCGCGCCGAGCTCCGGAAGGAGCTCGCGAACATCCGTCACTTCGTGATGGGGTGAGGCTTCACCACTGCGGGCTCTGCGCGACGAGCTTCGCGACGAGCGCGGTCCACCCGGTCTGGTGCGTCGCGCCGAGGCCGGTGCCGTCCTCGCCGTGGAAGTACTCGTAGAACGTGACGTGATCGCGGA
>JBDHVE010000321.1:0-3873 GCA_039809485.1 Polyangiaceae bacterium
GGCGGTGCCATCCCGGGCTGCTGCGGGTAGCCCTGCTGCTGCGCGGAGCCGGACGGCTGCATCGCGTCGGCCTCGGCGTCCGCCGGTGCCTTCGCACGCGCCGCCTGCGCCTCGGGCTGCGCCGCTCCACGTTCGGCGCGCGGCGCCGCGCACGCCGCGACGAGCATCGCGGAGAAGGCCGCTCCGCCGATTCGACGAAGTTCTCTCACCGCGCCCCCTCCGGCCCGCCGTCACGTGCACCGAGCGAGCCCTGGATGACCTGGTCCTGGATCTTCACGACGTCCTCGAGAAGCTGGATCGCGCGCGTCCGCGCGGCGGCGGCCTCGCCGGTCTTGCCCGCATCGGCGAGCTCGGCGGCGCGCGCCTCCTCGACGAGGCCCTGCACCTCGACGAGATGGCCGCGGAAGTACGTCACGTCCGGCGCGTGGGCGAGCCCCTTCTGCGCGGCCTCGGCGGCGAGGGCGAGCTCTCCGCGCTCGAGATGGAGCTCGGCGAGCCGCGCGTACGCGTCGGCGAGCACTTCTTCGACCTCGGGGAGGGTCTGGTTCGCGTGCGGCTTCCGCGCGGCGACGAGACGGTCCATCGCGGCGATCGCGCCCGCGACGTCGCCGCTCTGCTTCTTCAGGTCGGCCTGGTGGTGGAACGCGCGCGCCTCGGAGAGGTAGGCGAGGAGCTCGGTGTCGACGACCGCCGCGTTCTCCTCGTTGGCGTCCCGACGCGTGCATCCTGCACCCGTCGTGACGGCTGCTCCGCCGAGGACGGCCGCGATCGCGACGGCGATGGCGGCGAGCATGCGGGGAGGCAGGAGGCTCATCGCTTCACCCCCCACCGCGAGAAGCGGTTCTCGCGGAGGTCGCTCGCCCGCGCGAGCGCGATCCGGTCGATCCGCGCGCTCGCTTCGCCGGGACGGAAGGGCTCGTCGAAGAGCGGCTGCGTCGAGCGCGCCCGGGCGAGGGGAGCGGCAGGAGACTCTGCGTGCTGGATGTTCACGAAGAGCGCGACGCTCGCCGCGAGCGCGAGCGCAGTCGCGGATGCGCCGAACACGACCCGCACGACGACGTTCCGCGGCTTCGCCGAGGAGGCCGGCGGCGTCGCGCCACCAGACGAGGCGGCGGCCGACCCGACCGCGCGCTGCACGATCGCCGCGTGCTCCGCCTCTTCGAGCGTGGCCGGCGACCACGCATGGCGGAGCGCGACGGCGAGCTCCGCTTCCGGCGTCGCCGGCGCCTCGCCTTCGAGCGCGCGCGCGACGGCGGCGGCTCCGGCCTGCGCCGCGGGGTCGACCGCTGCGGTGACGAGCGCCTCGAGCTCGTCCGCGGCGAGCGCATCCGGAGACCACGCCGCGCGGAGGGCGTTCGCGAGGTCGGCGTCCGCGCTCGGGATCGACGGATCCTCGAGCGCGTCCCGCAGCCGGCGCGCGGCGGCGAGCTCCTCCTCCGTCGCGGGGGCGAGCGGATCGAGGCCGTCGCCCGTCACAGGCGCGTTCGGCTTTCCGTCCCGCTCACTCATCGCCCTTCACCTCCAGCGCCTTCTTGAGCGCCGCAATCGATCTGTGCAGGAGGACGTCGAACGTCGCCGGCGTGACCTCCATCGTCTTCGCCACCTCTTCGCGCGGCCGCTCCTCGAGCACGCGGAGCCGGATGGCCGTCGCATAGCGCGGATTGATCCGGGAGAGGGCCTCCTCGACCTTCTTCCGCGCGGCTTCGCGGTCGCGCTGGTCGCTGATCTGCTGCTCGACCGGGGTCTGCGTCTGGGCCTCGTCGACCTCGCGGGCGAGGTCCTCCTCCTCGAAGAGGACGACGCGCTTCCGCGCGCGGAGCTGGTCGAGGGCGACGCGGAGCGCGACGGTCCGGAGCCAGGGGTAGAACCCGACGTTCTGCCACGTGAACTTCGCGATGTTCGCGACGACCTTGGCGTAGGTCTCGGAGAGGGCCTCCTTGGCGGCCGCCTCGGACCCGAGCCGCGGGAGGAGCACGCTCCGGTAGAGGGAAGGGCCGTGCTTCTGGAGCAGCTCGCCGAGCGCGCGCTTGTCCCCGGCCTGGGCCTTCGTGACGAGCTCACGGTCGGCGGCGTCGCTCGCGGCGCGGGCCTCGGCCTGGGCGTCCTCTGCCGGCGCCCGGCCGGTCTGCCGCACCGCTTCCTCGCCCGCCACGGCCCGCAGCATAGTGAAGAGGCCGCGCTCGAGGGGCCTTTTCGACGGCGCGGACGCTCCGGCCGGGCCGAAGAGCCACGCGGTGGGTGCAGCGGCGGTCACACCGGGAGAACGCGGCGGGATGGCGGGGCCTTACATCGCCGCGGCGCCTCCGGTAGAGAAGGCGGCCATGCCCGGGAAACGCCCCTCGCGCCGTGCCGTTGCCGCAGGCCTCCTCCTGACGTCCTTCGTCGCCGCGAGCTCGACCGCAGCGCTGGCGGATCCGCCTGCGAAACCGACCCCGACCGCGGCTCCCGCCACGACCCCGAAGGGCAAGCCGATCCCGACCCCGCCGGGGACGCCGACGATTCCGTTCTCGCGCTCGGTGCTGCCGAACGGGATGGTGCTCATCGTCCACGAGGACCACGCGCTGCCGATCGCGGTCGTGAACGTCACCTACGACGTCGGCTCCCGCTTCGAGCAGAAGGGCCGGACCGGCTTCGCGCACCTGTTCGAGCACCTGATGTTCATGGGGACGCGCCGGGCGCCGACGAAGGCGTTCGACGCGTGGATGGAAGCGGCCGGCGGCTGGAACAACGCGTGGACGAGCGAGGACCGCACCGACTACTACGACGTCGGGCCGCCTTCGGCCGTCGACCTCCTCCTCTGGCTCGAGGCCGATCGCCTGCGCGATCTCGGCCCGCTGATGACGAAGGAGAAGCTCGACGCCCAGCGCGAGGTCGTCCGCAACGAGCGCCGCCAGACGAGCGAGAACCGCCCCTACGGCAAGGTGGAGCTGCGCCTCCCCGAGCTCCTCTATCCGCCGGAGCACCCGTACCACCATCCCGTCATCGGCTCGCATGCCGACCTCGAGGCCGCGACGGTCGAGGACGTGAAGAAGTTCTTCGAGACCTGGTACGACCCCGCGAACGCGTCGCTCGTCGTCGCCGGCGACATCGAGCCGGTGAAGGTCCGCGCCGTGGCCGAGAAGTGGTTCGGGACGATTCCCTCGCGCGGCAAGCCGAAGGACCCGAAGGCGCCCGGGTTCAGCGACACGAAGACGACCCTCACGTCCGTCGTGCGGGAGACGATCGAGGACGACGTCGAGCTCGCGAAGCTCACCGTCGCATGGCAGTCGCCCCGCCACTTCGGCCCCGGCGACGCGGAGCTCGATCTCCTCGCGACCGCGCTCGCGAACGGGAAGGCGAGCCGCCTCTACAAGGCGCTCGTCTACGACCAGAAGATCGCGCAGAGCGTCGACGCCGGACAGAATTCGGGCACGCTCGGCTCCCACTTCCAGGTCGAGGTGCTCGCGCGACCCGGCGTCCCGCTCGCGACGATCGAGGCGGCGCTCGACAAGGAGCTCGCTGCGGTGCGCGACAAGCTCCTCGCCGACGACGAGCTCCTCCGCGCGAAGAACGTGGTCGAGACCGCGTTCGTCGCACGGCTCGAGAGCGTGCGGGAGCGCGCTTCGCTCCTCAACATGTACCAGGCCGAGGTGGGGGATCCCGGCTTCCTCCCGAACGACTTGTCGCGCTACCGCGGGGCGACGAAGGAATCGATCCGCGACGCCGCCAAGGCGTATCTGCTGCCGAATGCGCGCGTCGTCGTGCAAACGGTTCCGAAGCCCAAGGCGCCCGCCGGCGCGAAGGGAGGTGCGAAGTGAAGCGCGTTCTCCTCACGATCCCGCTCGTCGCGATTGCGTGCGGTGGAGGCGAGGCGCCGCCGCCGCCGGCCGCGCC
>JBDHVE010000322.1:0-3818 GCA_039809485.1 Polyangiaceae bacterium
ACCTGCGACCCGTGGCACGCGCCTGTGGCTCGGTCGCCGAGCCTCCACCCCGTCCCCTTCGCTGCGCGCTGTGGGGGCCTGCGTTCCCGCTCCTCGCGAGCTGCTCGCGTCTCGTTCTCGCCCGTGAACGTGCCCGATCTCTCGTCGGCGACGTGCTCTGCGTGGACGCTCACACTCCGGCATGGGGCTCGCGCTGGGACAGGGACGGGCTGGAGGCTCGGCTCGCCTCGCATGGGCGCGGTCTTCCATTCGGTGACGTCGTGTCGGCGGGTCCTCCCCCCCGAACCAACCGTCGCGCCCCGCCACGTCGTGCCGAGCGATGTCAGCTCGGTGCCACCTGGCAACATGGTTCGGGGCCCCCGAGGAGGTCGGACCCTCGCGACCTCGTTCCCACCTGCGACCCGTGGCACGCGCCTGTGGCTCGGTCGCCGAGCCTCCACCCCGTCCCCTTCGCTGCGCGCTGTGGGGGGCTCGCTGGAACGAAGGACGGGTGCTCGGTCACCGAGGGTCCGTCCCGCGTCCAGCGACGCACCTCAGGCCCGCTTCTCGCGCGCGCCGTTCTTCTTCGCGAGGAGGGTCGGCTTCTTCGAAGCAGGCTTCTTGTCCGCCTTCTTCGCGACCTTCGCAAAGGCCGCCTTCTTGGCGACCTTCGTGATTTTCGCCGGCGAACCGCCCTTCACCTTCGCGCCCTTCACGACGGGCACACCGGCCGCCGCGGAGAGCGACGTGCTGGTGGGCTCCGGCGCGCTCTTCGCGAGGAACTCGATGAGGTCGATCTTCGTCATGATGCCGACGACCGCGTCGCGCTCCATCACGATCGCCGCGCGTGCGTCGGCGAGGACGCCCTGGAGCAGCTCGATCTTCGTGTCGGGCGTCACCGTCGCGTAGTCGCTCTCGACGAGCTCCGCGATCGGCGAATTGAGGCCCTTCTGCCCGTTCACGAGGTGACGGAGGAGGTCGACCTCGCCGACGACGCCACGGAGCTTGCCGCCGTCGACGACGGGGAGCTGGCTGATGCCGAGGTCCTTCAGCGTCGCGATGACGTCCTTCACCTTCGCGTTCGACGTCGTCGTGACGATCTTCTGCTTGCCGCGCATGTGGAGCACGTCGGCGACGGTGCCGAGGCCCGGCTCCTCGTCGAGGAAGCCGTTCTCGCGCATCCAGTCGTCGTTGAAGATCTTCGAGACGTACTTCTGGCCGGCATCGCAGAGGAAGACGAGGATCTTCAGCGGGCCGTGCTGCTGCTTCGCCCACTTGATCGCGCCCGCGACCGCGGCGCCGCCGGAGCCGCCCACGAACAGGCCCTCCTTGCGGACCATGTCGCGGGTCATGAGGAAGCACTCCTTGTCGTCGACGCGGACGATGTCGTCGAGGATCTTCAGGTTCATCGTCGACGGGAAGAAGTCCTCGCCGATGCCCTCGACCTTGTACGAGAAGGGCTTCGTGATCCGGCCCGTCTTGACGAAGTCGTAGTAGAGCGACCCGACCGGGTCGACGCCGACCATCTTGATCGCCGGCTTCTTCTCCTTGAGGAACTTGCCGGTGCCGCTGATCGTGCCGCCGGTGCCGAGCCCCGCGACGAAGACGTCGAAGTCACCCTTCGTCTGCTTCCAGATCTCCGGGCCCGTGGAGAGGTAGTGCGCCTCGGGGTTCGCGGGGTTGTGGTACTGGTTCGCGTAGAAGGAGTTCGGGGTCTCGTCGGCGATGCGGCGCGAGACCTTGTAGTAGCTCCGAGGATCGTCGGCATCGACGGCCGTCGGGCAGAGCACGACCTTCGCGCCGAACGCGCGGAGGTTCGCGACCTTCTCCTGGCTCATCTTGTCCGGCATCACGAAGACGCACTTGTAGCCCTTGATCGCGGCGAGCAGCGCGAGCGACGCGCCGGTGTTGCCGCTGGTCGCCTCGACGATCGTGCCGCCGGGCTGGAGGCCCGCTTCTTCGGCGCGCCGGAGGAGGTTCCACGCGAGCCTGTCCTTGTGGCTTCCGCCCGGGTTCAGGTACTCGCACTTCACGTAGATCTCGATCCCCGGAGGGAGGCCCTCGACCACGCGATTCAAGCGAACGATCGGGGTGTTGCCGACCGCCTTGGTGATGTCCTCGAGCGCACCGTGCATCATGGCGGCAAGGGGCATACGACGCGGCGGCCGGGACACGCAAGCGGCATCCTGACGAATCGTAGAGACGCGCTGCGTCAGCTCTTGCGTCCGCGCTCGCGCCTTGGCACGGAAGGGCCGTGCTCGCTTCGTCGACTCTCGCCGGCCGCGCGGAGCTGCTCGGCCGCGCGCGTGCGCTCCGCGGGATGACGATCGCGGAGATCGCCGAGCGGCTCGGCTTGTTCGCCGGCGGCGAGGCCGTGCGCACGAAAGGTACGCCGGGAGCGATCCTCGAGCGTGCCCTCGGCGCGACCGGCGGCTCGTCGAAGGTGCACGACTTCCCCGAGCTCGGCGTCGAGCTGAAGACGATCCCGCTCGATCCGCGCGGCGTACCGCTCGAGTCGACGTACGTGTGCACGCTCTCGCTCGCCGACGCCGAGGAGCAGGAGTGGGCGACGTCGTGGGTGCGCGCGAAGCTCGCGTGCGTCCTGTGGGTCCCGACGCTCGGCGCCTCCGAGCTGCCGTGGCCGGAGCGGCGGATCGGCGAGCCGCTCCTGTGGTCGCCGACGCCCGAGCAGGAGCACGTGCTCCGCGGCGACTTCGACGACGTCGTCGGCCTCGTCGGCGTCGGCCGGATCGAGGAGCTGACGGCCCACCGCGGACGCTGGATGCAAGTCCGCCCGAAGGCCGCCCACGGCCGCGTCCGCACGACGGCGTACGGTGCCGAGGGCGAGCTCATCGAGACGGTGCCGCGCGGCTTCTACCTCCGCGCGCGCTTCACGGGCGCGCTCTTGAACGATCCGGCGGCGTTGCCGGAGTGACGAGCGGTCGCGCAACTGCGCGACGTTCGGTGCTGGCACGCGAACCGCGGCGCCTTGCGGCCTCGGTCGACGTGCTTACGTCTATCTCTGCCGCATGACGAAACGAGGCGCTGGGGGCACGCCCGGGGGCATCGGACAGTTCTTCCTCGGTCTCTTCCTGACCGGGATCGCGATGTGGATGTTCCTGGACCGCGTGAGCGTGTTCTCGAACTTCTCGTCGATGTGGGGCGGGCACACGGGGCTCTTGCTCCTGCCGCTCGGCCTCGGGCTCGCGCTGCTCTTCTTCAGCGCGCGTTCGTGGCTCGGTTGGATCCTGACGATCGGGTCGGTCGCCACCGTGTTCGTCGCGATCGTCACGAACCTCACGCTGATGTTCATGCCCACGGCCTTCTGGCAGACCGCGGGCATGATCACCCTCCTCTTCGTCGGGCTCGTCATGATGGCGCGCAGCCTGCGCGCGGCGGCCTGAGCGTCAGCTCGGCTTCATGTTCTTCTTCGCCCAGTCGGCGAAGGACGTGAACCCGCCGGGGACGAGCTTCCGCGCGGCGGCGATGTGCTTCTCGTGGTCGGGACCGAAGTAGGTCTGGTCGGCGAACCACTGGAACATCTCACGCATCTCCTGGGCGCCCGGATAGAAGCCGTCGTAGACGTTGGGCGGCACCTCGATCACCTGGAGCTGGTGCCCCTGGTCGTTCAACGTCGCGACGATGTCGTTCCACGAGTACGTGCCGCCGCACACGCCGACGTAGGTGCCGTTCGGGAGCGCATCCTTGCTCGCGCGGAACGCGGGCGCGACCGCCTTGCCTACGTCGTGGACGTCGCCCATGTGGATGCAGCGCTTCGCCGGATCCATCGGCACCGCCCAGCCGCGTCCGCCGTTCGGGAGCGGCTGCGGCCCCATCAT
>JBDHVE010000323.1:0-3738 GCA_039809485.1 Polyangiaceae bacterium
TCGTTGAGACCGAAAAGGCGCTCGATGATCGCGTCCTCGAACCTCTCGAGGCCCGCGGGCGCGATGAGCGGTGGGACCTCGACTCGCGCCCAATCACCCTCCGGATCCGCAGCGGCGTACGCGTCGATCACGGCGCGGTCGATCGCCTGGTGGTGCTCGCGCAGCCGGACGATGGCCGGATCATCGACGCTCGCGTCGTGCAGGCGGTTGTAGAGCGCGGTCAGGCCGATGCCCTCCGCCTCGAGGTACGAGGCGCGCTCCCGCAGAAGCACGGCGCCGGCGGTCTCGAGCGCGGGCACGGTCGCGCGTGGATCGCTCTCGGGGAAGGGGAACGTGTCGAAGCAGTCGGTCGCCGAGTACCGGAGGCCCTGGCCGTGGGTCGACGAGAGGAGGCGCACCCAGGTCTCGTGGATCCGGGACTGAAGGCAGGCCAGCGCGGTCGTCGATGCCACGGTGAACACGACGACCTGCTCGGAGAACACCTGATCGGTCGGCACGCGAGCGACCATGAGGTGCTTGGCCACGCGAGGGAGGACGAGGCATTCGTCGTGGTTCGCGAGCCAGGTCCGGAGATCGACGCGCGGGTTGGCGAAGCGCCACCAGTACCGTCGATGGGCCGCATCGGCGCCCGTCGTGCGGAGACGCTCACGGTCCGGCCGTACGCGCTCTTCGATGATGGCCATGGCGCACGGAGACTTCTTCGCCTCCTCGAGATCCATCAGCGCGAAGTCGACGACGAAGCGCGACGCGCGCTGCCGTGGATCCTTCGCGATGTCGTCCCCGACGAGGTAGGGCCGGATGACGGGCTGCTCGTCGGGCGCCTCAGCGAGCAACGAGGTCGCTTCGTCGGGGGAGAGGACGAACCCTTCACCGCGCAGGAAGCAGCCGACGAGGGCAACACCTTCGTTGGATGCGAGCGTGCTCGGGTCCGTGCGTTCGGGGAACGTGCGGAGGTGCGAGTTGATCGACGTCACCGGCTCGCGCTCGAGGCGGAACGGCGCGGCGTGCTCGCGGCTCTTCCCCTTGGCGAGCAACACCGGCGCGACGAGCACGTTCGCCGGACCCGGCCACGGCACGCGCGCCTGCGCATCGTAGACGACGAGACCTGCTGCGATCAGGCGCTGGAGACCGACGCGCCGCGTGTCGCCCTCGGTGATCGAGCTCTTCGCGATGAAGCCGATCGTACCGTTGTCTCCGAGCAGCTGATTCGCGCGCAAGAAGAAGTACGCGAAGTAGTCGACCTCTCCAGTCGCCTCGAACGCCTCGCAGAGCCACTCGGCGTACCGCTCGCCGTGAACCGTCGCGATGCGGCGCCCACCGATGAACGGCATGTTGCCCGCGAACGCGTCCATGCGTGCCTGCGCCACGCCGGTGCGCTGGAGGGGATCCGCACGCCCAGGATCGAAGACCTCCGGAAGCTCGATCATCCAGTGAAACGGCGTGAGCTCTGCTCGAAAGCGATCGAGCGCGGCCTGCACGTCGGCGGGGAGCGGCTCGTCGTCCCGCAGCCAGCGGAGCGCGGCGTCGCGGTATCTGGTTCGCGCCGCCTCACGGTCGCTCTTGGTCGCGCTGCCGAAGTAGGCCGCGAGCACGAGATCGCCGAGGAGGCGGATGCGCCCGATCGCGTCATCGGCATCCCAGAGAAGCCGCTGCTTCTCGGCTTGAGCGTCTGGCGTGCCGGCGTCCGCGAGTTGCTCGATCCGATGACGGATGGGGAGCGCCTCCGACATGGCCAGGCTGACCTCGTGGTGCAGCTCTTGGTCCGCAGCATCGATATCGGCGGACGTCGCCGGCGGCTCTGCCTTTACCGCCTGCCAGTGGAACCGAGCTATCTGGCCGGGCTCGAGGCCGACGAGGGAGTCACCGTGACGAAGGGCGTGGTCGACGAACGTGAACGGGAGCTCCCGTGCGAGCGTAACGAGCCAGAGCGACAGCTTCGCGAGCTCGACGGCGTCGGCGTTGCGATCGACGCCGTAGAGACACCGCTGCGCCACGACTCGGCGCGCGGCGATCAGCGGATCCTGTCCCGACTCGGTCACCTCGTCTGGTACCCCCTCGCGGCGCCACGCGGCGAGGAGCTCGTCACCGAGATGGCGACACGCCTCCACGAGGAACGCGCCGGAGCCCATCGCCGGATCGCAGACCTTGAGGGCGAGGACTTGACCCGACGTGGGCTCGGGCCCCAGCGCGGCGACGACCGGCTCGAGGACGCGCGCGACGAGCGGTCGACACAGACTCCGCGGCGTGTAGTGCGTCGTCGTCGTATCGAGCGTTCGGCGAGGTTGGATGACGAGTCGACCGGCAGCGTGCGTCAGCGGGGTTCCATCGTGCGCCTTCGCAGCGAAGGAGGTGAGCACCGAAAGGACGTCCGAGGCCTTCGCGGCGGTGGCGATGCTCTTGGCCGCCCGCTCGGTGGCAGCTCCGGAGCCCCCTACCTCGTCCTTGAACCACTTCGCTCTCCGCGCGCGCGGAACCTCGAGGCACTCGTCGACGGTGATCCATCGCCGGGCCCCGCGGACGAACACCGCATCCGATGCCAGGCGCTCGACCGTGAAGCCGAGCATCGACTCGTACACGCTCCCGATCTGCTCGACGTCCAGGCTTCGATACGAGATGCGCTGGCCCTCCAGCATGATGAGGCGCTGGAGCACGCCGAGGACGATCTCGTCGGAGACGGTGGGCACACGAAGCTCGGCGCGCTCCTCGGCGCTCGCGATCGGAGCCGAACCTGCCGGCCCCCACCCCTCGAGGAAGGGGAAGCGGTGCGGGTCGAAGAGCGTGCCACGCCGAGGCGGGAGCGACAGGTCGCCGTGCACCACGCCGAGGAACACCGCACGGAACACTGCGAGGAGCCGACTCCACCCACCGAACCGACGGGACATGCTGTCCGGATAGCTCGCCGCATCCGTGCGGAGTTCGTCGTAGAGCCCCGTCACCGAGAGGCCGTCGCGGTACGCGGGGTGCTCGACGGGCATCAGCCCCGAGTCCTCTGCGTAGAGGAGGAAGACGATCCGGAGGAGCGCCGTGAGGATCCCTCGATGAACATGATCGCCGCCGAGCGCCATCGCTTCGGCGAGGAGCGCCTTGTCGTCTCGCGACGCTGCCTCCTCGAACCCGCGGAGCAGCAGCGTGGCGGCTTCGAAGACCTGATCCGCGAGCCGCTCGGAGACGCTCGCTTGCCAAAGGCGGCTCTCCTCGAGGAGGCGCGGCAGGGCGCGCTCATCGTCGACGCCGTAGAGGCGCTGTGCGGACAGCAGCATCATGAAGGCGTCGAAGAGAGGTCGTCCTCCCGTCTCCACCATGTCGACGAAGCGGAAGGTGAGCGAGCCCGTCGCTTCGCCGGTTGGCGCGTAGAGGAGCCGGACCTCGCGTCCGTTCGAGAGAAGGCCGATGGGGATCCCGGCGTGTCGGAGAAGCCGATCGAACTTCGCGGATGGCGGGTAGCTCCACGAGCCGGTCACGGACTCTGGGCGATCGAGAGCGACGTCGGCGGCGGGGACAAGCTCACGGTCTTCCGGTAGCGGATCCGGGGAATGAGGGCCCGGCGGGGGAGGGCGATTCGGGATTCGGGGAAAGGCTTCTGTGACAAAGGTTTACGGCGATTCGCTCGATATGGAACGCGTATGGAATCCATATGGAATCCATATGGGTCCGATTCGGCCCTAACGCGATCGTTAACGCGCGCGAGCGTTCGGCCGGACGGGGCGCCCGACCGCAGACGGGGCTGGACGCTCGGCC
>JBDHVE010000324.1:0-3715 GCA_039809485.1 Polyangiaceae bacterium
CACCGCCACCGTCGCCGGGCGCGGCGCGGACGGGCTCGCGCAGGCGCAGAGCGCCGCGAGCACGAAGACGAGCGGCCGACGCACGTCTCGAGCATACGGCAGGACGGCCTCGACCCTCCCCCCGATGTCGATGCGGTCTTGCAGGCGCCCTCGGCCTCCTCGGCCTCGGCCTGGTTCACGCAGGTGAACGAGGATCAGGGCGTGGGGGCGCGCCGTCGCGCGCGCAGCGTGAGGGCCCTCGTACGCGAGGGGCCTTCCGCAGCGCTGCCGATCGGCGGTCCGACCGAGACCGTCTCGTCCGTCACCGAGAGCGCGAGGGTCGACTCTGTGCCTCTGCAGGAGGCCACGCCGCGAGCCGGGAAGCGGCACGGCTGCGCCATGTCGTCCGCGCGCACGAGGACGTCGTCTGCCTCCACCGAGACGCGGATGGGCTTCGCGGTCGACGCGGGGACCGCGCGCTGTCGCGTCACGGAGCCCTCGCGGTCCAGGGTGACCAGCACGAGCTTGGTGCTCCCGATGCGCGACGTCGGGACGGTCGCGGCGACGAAGGCGTCCTCGCCGGCGGCGCCGATGCCTTGCACGAAGACGCCTGGATGGCTCCCCGGGGGGCCCGGCGGGATCGGGCGCGCGATCGACCGGGCCCAGCGGAGCGCGCCCTCTGCGTCGAGCCGCGCGACGCCTACGAGCGAGAGGTTCGTCGTCGTCGCTCTCGCCGCGAACGTGCACACGACATCGCCGGCCCCGGTGAACGACGCGCCTGCCGGGCCGCGTTCGCGAAGCGAAGGGCCGAGCAACGGACGCATCCAGCGCAGGACGCCGTCCTTGGTGAGGGACGCGATCACGTGCATGCCACGGCCCTCGGCGGAGATGCCGTCGAGGCTCGCGACGACGCCGTGCTCGGGGTGCGTCGCGAGCGAGTGGACGGACCCGACGCGGGCGAGCCACGTCGACCAGAGGACCGCACCCTCGGCGTCGACCCGGACGAGGAGCGTACGGACGGGGGCCCCGTCGACCGGCTTCACGGTGACGGCCGCCACGGCGCCGCCGTCGGCCGGCACGAGCCACGTCGCTCCGATGTGGACGGGGGCTCCGACCGGGAGCTCGGCGGCCGCGAGGACGTCACCGTCCGCCGTACGGACGGCGACGAGCGCGATGCTCGACGCACCCTCCTCTGCCGCGAGGACGAGCGCGGACCCGGGGCGCCCCGACGGCGCGACCGCGGCGAACGTCCGGAGCGCGTCCGCGCCGAACGCGTCGACCTCGACGGACCAGCTCCCCGGACGCTCGATGACGGCGCGTCGCGCGCGCGTGTCCGTGCCGCCGCGGAGGGGGGTGTCGTCGACGGCCGTGCCGAAGTACCACGCCTCGGGATCCGCGGGTCTGTGTCCGAGGTCGATCCGAGGGGGAATGCAGCCCGCGACCACGATGCCGGCCGCCGCCAGCGCCCTCGTCAGCCGAACGCCTCCCGCAACACCGGCCACGTCGCCATCGTAGGCGAGGAGCGAAGCCTCACAAGATCGGGTGCAGCCCGACGCGTCGTCCGCCGCCGCACCGTCGTCCGCGCCCGGGGCGCCGCCCGTCCCGGCGAGAGCAGCACGCGCTCGACCCTCGACCACGGCTCATCGCGAAGCTGCCGGCGAACCATGCGCCGGATGGAGCACGCGGCTGACCCCATGGAAAAGGACGTGCAGTGAGCACAGCAACTTCCGCTCGGACCGATCGGGCACGGGCACGGGCACGGGCACGTGGAAGACCGAGAATTCGAGGACACGCCCGAGTCGCAGATGGGAATCGACCCCGTCACCCGAACGGCGCCGCGCGCGCTTGCTAGGCTGAGGGGGTGCGACGGCCGTCATTCCTCCTCGCCGTGACGCTCCTCGTCGCCTGCACGCCTGCGGTGACGAACGTGGGGAGCGCTCCGCCGGTCGAGCCGCGGATCGAGGCGCCGGCGGTCGCCCCCGCCGATCTCGAGACGGCGCTTCGCGCGAACGGCGCGCTCGCGCCGCTTCTCGACGCCCCCGCCGAGCACCGCCTCCAGGTGCTCGTCGGCATCGTCGACGAGGCGGAGGGGCAGCCCACGCTCCGGCGGCGAGGTTTCCGCGTCGATGCGGAGTACTTCTACCCGGCGAGCGCGATCAAGCTGTGCACCGCGGTCGCCGCGCTCGAGGTGATGACCGAGCTGCGCGAGGGGGGCACCGCCGAGCTCGAGGTCGACGCGGCGTCCGTGCGAAGGCGCAGCGGCCCGGTCAGCGTCGCGAACCTCGTCAGCGGTGCGCTCGTCATGTCCGACAACGAGGCCAACAACGACCTCTTCGACCTCGCGGGCTTCGACGGGATCCACCAGCGCATGTGGCGCATCGGCTTGTCCTCGTTCCGGATGCATCACCGGCTCGGCATCGGCGAGCAGGCGGACGTTCGCATCACGCCGCGCGTCGACCTGTTCGTCGGTGGCCGGCCGGTGGCGTCCGTCCCTGCCCGCGAGGGTCGCACCGGCCTCGGCGTCAACGAGGGAGAGGGGCTCTTCGTCGGCGAGAGCCACCTCCGGTCCGGTCGCGTCGTCGCGGAGCCGCTGTCCTTCGAGCAGCGCAACCGCATCTCGCTCGCGGACCTCCAGGATGTCCTCGTCGCCGTGATCCGTCCGGAGCTTCGCGGCGCGGAGGGCCCGCGGCTCGGCGCCCGCGAGCGCCAGCTCCTCGTCGAGTCGCTCGAAGCACTGCCGAGCTCGCGCGGCGTACGGGCCGGGCGTGACCGTGAGTACAAGCCGCTCCGCGCCGGCGTGGAGCGCGTCGTCCCGCGCGCCGACCTCACCTACGCGAGCAAGAGCGGACGGGCCTACGGGTTCTCGGTCGAGACGGCGTACGCGTTCGATCGCAGCCGCGGCCGCGGGTTCTTCGTCGCGGCGACGCTCTACACGAATCCGAACGGCCGCCTGAACGACGACCTCTACGACTACGACACGGTCGCGGTGCCGGCGATGGCCGACATCGGCGAAGCGGTCGCGCGCCACGTGCTCGAGGAGTGAGCCGGCACGTGGGAGCCGGCGTCAGCGGTACGCCGAGTAGACGCGCCGCTCGCCGCGGATCTCGAGCATCCACGTCAGGATGATCTCGATCGCGTCGAGCATCGGCCGCGGATCCGAGACGACGTCCGGCACGAGCGCGACGACGGCCGACCGCGAGATCACCTCGAGCTCGACCGGCATCCCGCGGAGCGGGGCGAGCTCGAGGGCCGGCGCGCTGTGGACCGCCGCCTCGGGCAACAGCACGTCGGCGAGGCGCACCTCGAGGCGCGTCCACGGCTTGCCCGACGTCGAGCCGACCCCGACCGACGACACCACGGAGCGCGGCTCGCCCGCCTCGGCCGCGATCGACCGGACCACGCCCACGATCGCGGGGAGCGACGGCACGAAGAGCGCGCCTTCGATCGCAGCCGCCGTCCGCCAGGCGTCCTCGGACGCTCTCGCGCCGGCGCCGAACGGGAGGTCCTCGATGGCGGACTCGTCTTCGGACCTGTGGGGCGCCCCCCGACCGAGATCGACCTCTCCAATACCGTTTTCCGCGCGCCGGTGGCCGAAGACGACGTGGCGGTGGAAATCAACTCGCGGCCCGAGCGGACCGACCCGCCCGATGAACTGATCGAGCAGGCCCTGGCCGCCGGGTGCCTGTTCAGCATCGACAGCGACGCGCACGCTCCGGGGCAGCTGGCGTTCCCTGCC
>JBDHVE010000325.1:0-3707 GCA_039809485.1 Polyangiaceae bacterium
GCGTGCTCGCGGACGGCGTCGGCGCGCCGCTCGGGCCCGTGAGCGCGGCCGAGGAGCTCGAAGCCCCGCCGTCCGTGCGGCTTCGCGCGGCGGCGTCGGCGGCCGCGGTGAGCGTCGTCGTGCCGGGCGGACCGGCGTCCTCGGGGACGTCGCTCGCCTGCGCTCGCGGTCGCGCTTCGACGCGGGTGGCCTGCGGCGCAGGCGCGGCCGTGTCGGCGGGAGGCGCGGGAACACGCGGTCGCGTCGTCAGGTCGCCGGCCGTCGTGGTCGTCACCTGATCGCGGTCCTCGTCGCTCGTGGTGGGCGGCGCCGTGCTCGCCGCGCCGATCGCGGGCGTCGGCGACGGCGACGGCGTGATCAGCGGATGCGCGAGGACGCCCCCGAGCTCGTCCGCGCTGCGGCCGGCCTGGTGGGCGATGCACGTCGTGACCGCGGCCGCACCTGCGGTGCCGAGCGCCACGGCCGCGATCACGGCGCGCAGCACAGGCCCGTCGGACGCCCGAATCCGATCGACTGCCCTTCGCCACATGCTCCTCGAGGAGGCATCGGCCATGCCGCGACGGTCCGGTTTACGAAAGGCCGATTGACGCGGGAGGGCATACCCCTATATCTCCTCGGAATTCCCGAGGTGCCATGAATCCGACTGCGATGCTCATCCTGATCGTCGGCCTGCACGCCATCTTCTTCTGGTCGGCGATCCGGCGATGGCAGCTCCTGCGGATCGGCCGCTTCGTCGATCGGTTCGACCGGATCCCCGAGCGCATCGCGGCCGTGCTCCGGTACGCCTTCGCGCAGGAGAAGATGGCGTACTACCAGCCGGCGGGAATCGCCCACAAGCTGGTGTTCGTCGGCTTCCTCACGCTCCTCGCGCGCACGATCGTGCTCTGGGGACGCGGCTTCGATCCGAGCTTCAACCTCTTCATCCTCGGGCCCACGCAGCCGATCGGGAAGGTCTACGAGTTCGCGAAGGACCTGATGGCGCTCGCGGTTCTCGTGGGCGTCAGCGTCTTCGTCTACTACCGCGTGATCAAGCCGCAGAAGCGGATGACGCTGAGCGGTGAAGCGCTCCTCATCCTCGGCATCATCGCGACGATGATGCTGGCGGACATCTTCTACGACGGCGCGGCCCTCGCGCTCGCCGCGCGTGCGCCGGAGATCTGCTCGCCCGCCTCGGCGGTGTCGCTCGGCGACCAGTGTCAGACGGTGTCGAAGATCGTCGCGCCGTACGGGATCGGCAGCGACGTGCATGCGAGCTTCTCGATCTTTCCGTCGCCCGCGGGCTCCGCGGCGGCGACGCTCCTGAAGAAGCTCCCGACCGGCGCGCTCACGGTCATCGCGCAGATCGGGTTCTGGACGCACTCGTCGCTCGTCCTGATCTTCCTCAACATCCTCCCGTACTCGAAGCACTTCCACATCATCACGGGCATCCCGAACGTCTTCTTCAAGGACCTCGATCCGCCCGGCCGGCTCCGCCCGATGGGCACGGCCGAGCAGATCGGCGAGCAGCTGATGGCCGCGTCGGAGCTCCCGGAGCCGACGAAGGCGCAGATCGGCATCGCGAAGGTCGAGCATCTCTCGTGGAAGCACGTGCTCGACTTCTACACGTGCACCGAGTGCGGTCGCTGCTCGGACAACTGCCCGGCGCACAAGACCGGCAAGATCCTCTCGCCGAAGCACCTCACGCTCGCTCTCCGCGATCACATGTACGAGCACCAGGCGGAGCTGGTCGAAGAGGAGATGCGCTGGGGCCCGCATCCGGGCGCGCCGCCGCCGGACGCCACCGAGTCGCCGGCCGATCCCGAGGTGCTCGCCGACGTGAAGGAGGGCGCGAAGCCCGCCGTCACGTACAAGCACATCGACCTCGCGCCCGACGTCATCCATCCCGACGTCCTCTGGGCGTGCACGACCTGTCGTGCGTGCGAAGAGCAGTGCCCGGTCCTCATCTCGTACGTCGACAAGATCGTCGACATGCGCCGGAACCTCGTCATGATCCGGAACGAGTTCCCCCACGAGCTCCAGAAGCCGTTCCAGGCGATGGAAGTGAACGGCAACCCGTGGAACCTCTCGCGCATGGATCGCGCGGCGTGGTCCGACGGGCTCGACATCCCGTTCATGGCCGACAAGCCGACCGCGCCCGTCCTCTACTGGGTCGGCTGCGCGGCGAGCTACGACGATCGCGCGAAGAAGATCGCGCGCGCCACCGCGAAGCTGCTCAAGGCCGCCGGTGTCGACTTCGCGATCCTCGGTCAGGAGGAGTCGTGCACGGGCGACCCGGCGCGCCGCGCGGGGCACGAGATGCTCTTCGCGATGCTCGCCGAGGGCAACGCGGCGGTCCTCAACGCCTACAAGGAGCAGGGGGGGATCAAGACCGTCGTGACGGCCTGCCCGCACTGCTTCAACACGCTGAAGAACGAGTACCCCGACTTCGGCGCGAAGCTCGAGGTCGTCCACCACACCGACTACCTGATGGGCCTCCTCGCCGAGGGGAAGCTCGTGCCGAAGCGGCCGGTGAACGGGCGCGTCGTCTACCACGACAGCTGCTACCTCGGCCGGTACAACGACGTCTACGAGTCGCCGCGTGAGATCCTTCGCCGGATCCCCGGCGTCGAGCTCGTCGAGCCGGACTACTGGACGAAGACGCGCGGTCTCTGCTGCGGCGCCGGCGGCGCGCAGATGTGGATGGAGGAGCAGAACTCCAACCGCGTGAACGTGAAGCGCACGCTCCAGCTCGTCGACACCGGCGCGAAGACGGTCGCGAGCGCGTGCCCGTTCTGCATGACGATGCTGACGGACGGTCTGAAGAGCCAGTCGCTCGAGGACAAGATCAAGCAGATGGACGTCGCCGAGCTGCTCGAACAGAGCTGCGCGGTCGACGACCGGCCGGTCAAGGCGACGACCTCGACGCGCGACGTGGCGGAGGCGGTCCCCGCGGAGTGACGCGGCGGCTCGAGAGGCGTCGGGCTCACATGCAGTTGTCGGAGATCTCGCGAAGGCGTTCGTCGTCGGCGAGGACCGACAGCTGCGCGGGGGAGGCGGACACGCTGAAGCTCGCGAGGGCAGGCCAGACGCGTCGGATCTTCGCGTCGTGCCGGCGGGCGAGGTCCTCCGCGATCTCCTCGACCCGGTCGGCGTCACGCACGAAGACGACGTAGACTCCGGGCATCGCACGAAGCGGCGGGGCACAGTGCGAGCGCTTCGGCTTCCCGCCGGCGCGTGGGGCCGGTGCACCGCCGTCCGCCACGCCGTCCTCAGCGGCCATGCGCAAGAGCTCGGGATGGGCGGCAGCCTCGAAGCTCTCGAGGCGCACCGGCCGGCCGAGCTGCTCGTTCATCCGCCGGATGTCCTCTCCGGTGTACGCCTTCCCCGGCGTCATCCGCGTGATGGGGGCGTCCCATTCGTACCACTCCTGCGGCTCCCACCGGACGACCGCCACGTCGAACTCGGCGTCGAGCCGCGCGATGCGGCGGTGCACGAACCGCACGATCACGCCTTCCTGTCCGGGGCCGTACGCAACGCGCGTCGCGTGCCCGGTCTCCTCCGGATCGAGCGCGCGGTCACGCTTCGTGAGGCGGACGCGAGACCCGACGCGGAGTGTGCCGAGCGACTCGACGTGGAGGTCACGATCCTCGGTGCCGGGCGGCGTCCACATCGGCTGACGGCGTGAAGCAGCCGCCGAAGGAAGGCGAGACGCTCTCGCTCACGCGCGC
>JBDHVE010000326.1:0-3649 GCA_039809485.1 Polyangiaceae bacterium
GCTTTGACCCTTGATCCCATCCTCCTCGGCGAGCCGCCGGCGGTAGAACGCGAGCACGGCGTCGGCGAACTTCCGGATCCGTCGACGCGCTCCGGGCCTCGCTCTCGGTGCCGCCGCCGCGCGCGTCGCTGGTCTTCGCGCGCGGCGCCGAGGAGGCCGCGGCGCTCGCGCTCCTCGCGGCTCGGCCCGAGGTCGCGCCGCGCGCGCGCGGCGAGGACCGGGTGCGGCTTCTCTGGGACGTGTGCCAGGTGACGGACTTCCGGAAGCTCCTCTTCGAAGCGCACGTCGACTTTCTCGCCGAGCTCTTCGTCGCGCTCGCCGAGCAGGGCGCGCTCTCCGACGAGCTCGTCGACGCGCCGCCCCAGGACTTCGTCCTCGGCGCCGACACGCGGCTCACGCACCAACCGACGGGCCGCGTCTGCGGGCGCCTCGTCGCCGGCCCGTCCGTGGTCTTGCCCGACGCGCTCGTCGTCGGCGGCGAAGCCCTCGGCGCGGGCGCACGGCAGCGGCTCGAGCGACGGCTCCGCGCGGCGGCGCGCGACGCCGTGGGGCTCGTCCTCGGCGACCTTCCCTCACTCACCCGGACGAGCGCGTCGGCGGACGTGCGCGGCCTCGGGCACCGGCTCGAGCAGGGCCTCGGGACGCTGCTCGCCGCCGACGCCCACGATCTCCTCGCGCGCCTCACCGCGCCAGACCGTGACGCGCTCGAGGCCGCCGGAGTCCGCGTCGGCGCCGGCGTCGTGTATCTCGGCGCAGCCCTCCGGCCCGAAGCGCTCGCCGCGCGCGTCGGCCTGGCGCGCGCGTTCTGGGGCGGCGACCTCGCAGAGCTTCCGCGCCGGGCCGCGTCCTTCGCCGTCCCGCGCGGCGTCGACCCGCGCGCGCTCGTCGCCATCGGCTTCTTCCCCTTCGGCGTGCGCGCCGTGCGGAGCGACGTCCTCGACGTGCTCATCGAGGCTCTCCTCGGTTCGAAGCCGCCCGACGCGGCCACGATCGCGCGCTGGACGGAGTGCACCCCGGGCGAAGTGCCCCGCCTCCTCGCGTGCGCGCTCCGGCCCTGAGCTCCTGGCGCGTGGCGACGCTCACCAGCTCACGGTCAGCTGAACGTTCTCGTAGGGGTCTATTCCGAGCACGCCGACGTACCACTCGCCCGCTTGCGGCGCCCCGATCACCAGTTCGTCGTTCGTCCCAGTCTCGACCGAGCTCGCGTCGTAGACGCCCACGGTCGGGGGATCGCCGAAGCGAGCGTAGAGGTTCGTCGGCGCGCCTGAGCCGCCTGCGGTGCGCATCGTCAGCGAGGGGGTCCCCTGCGGCACCTGCGCCCGAAACACCTTCATGACGCGCATGTCGTCGGAGACCGTGACCGGCACGCCGCTCGTGACGAACGACCCCCGCGCGCCCGGCAGCAACGTGTCGGGCGCGGCGAGGCACGCCCCCGGAGGCACGATCTCGCGATAGACTTCGCACCGCATGCTCGGCACCTGAACGGTGGCTCCCGGATCGAGAGAGTCGAGCACGACGAGAAAGCGGCCGTCGGACGTCACACGCGCGGCGAGCCGAAACTCTCCGTCCGCGTCCTGGACGATCTGCGTCGGATCGGTCTGAAACTCGAGCTCCGCGCCGGAGAGCGAAAAGCGAGGCGCGAAGGCTAGGATGTCGACCGGCGACTGAGCCTGCATCTCACCGAAGTCCCACCCTGACGAGCCATCGAGATCGAAGGCGAACCCGACGCTGATGGTCTCGAGGTTGGGGTCTCGCAAGTGAACGAGCAAGAGCAGCGGATCGGGCCTGTCGGCGGCGTAGCATCGCCCTTCGAGCGCGAAGCGGTCTTGGGCGCGCCAGAACAGGTTCGGCATGCTTCCGCCGGAGACCCCGTACGCCGCGTCGATCGACGCAAACGACGCGAGCGCGGCGCTCGGTGCCCCGGCCGCGAGCAAGCAGAGCGCGGAGCCGTCGACCGAGGCGCCCGCCTCGCCGGCCCCCTGAATCCCCGCGTCGACGACGCCCGGCTGTGAGGCGACGCCCGCGCTCGGCGTCGACGGCGTCTGCGTGCATGCGAGGACCGCGGCGAGCGGCGCAGCGAGCCACGGACCGAGTCGGCGCGCGACGCCCCGAGCGAATGAGTCTCCCATCATCACCAAGCTCCTCTTCGTGCAAAGGCCGGCGAAGTGCCGGCGAGCGCAGAGCTTCATGACGACGCGCCCGACCGGCGACGAGTTTCGCGTCGCATCACGCGCGCGCCACAAGTGACGCGATTCTCGCTTTCCCTTCGCGCTGTCCAACACTTATGCGCGCCACGAGACGCCTCGCTCCGCGGGCGTGGAGGAGGAGGTGGTGGTGGTGGTTTGGCTCGCGATGGCGTCGGCCTAGACGGCTCGAAGCCGGTAGCGGGTCGCCCGCGCGTGTCCGGTTCGGACGATCTGCTTCTGCGCAGCGAGGGGTCTCAGCGCCCGGAGGACAGTGCTTCGCGACACGCCGAGAGCTCGCGTGAGCTCGGGGACCGAGAGAGCCTCGGCGCGCGAGAGGAGGTCGAGCACCTGAGCGACGGGCGAGGCCCGACGTGGCGCCTCTGCGGCCATCGACGGCGCTGGAGCAACGCTCACGCGGTCCCACGGGCCGAGCATGTCGAGCTCGGACTCGCTGGGCTCGTGGCTCGCCGCGACGCCCACTGCGAGCACCGGGACCGTCGAGCCGTAGCCATGCTCGGTCACGCGGATCCACGCGCCGAAGGGCGCGAGCAAGCTACGAAGCCGATGCACCGTGGTCCGGACGAGCGCGTCGTGGCGTTCGGGTCGGCAGGCCCGAAGCCCCCACAGGCCGTGCACGATCGCTCCTTTCGACGCGTCACCTCGACCGACGATGCGCAAGAGCACGGGGCACCATCCTGGGAGGTTCGTCCGCACGCTCACATCGCCATGGTTCTCGACGAGCAATACGTTCTCGGCGACGAGGAGCACGATGCGTCGCCCTGGCGACAGCCCCAAGAGCTCGGGCACGAGCCCGTGGAGCCCGCGCGCGAGCACGTGCGGGAGTGTGCGTCGCGGTCCTCATGGACGGCGGCGCGCAGGAGCGGCGTGACCTCGTCCTCGGCGAACGCGCGGCTCGGCGCCGAGAGATCGTCGAACTGCTCGAGGGCTGCCCGCGCGCGGTAGTGCTCGCGCGTCCGGACGAGGCTCCGTAGCTCCGAGAGCACGCGATCGAAGCGGGCTCGTTCGTCGCGTGCGCGACGAACGCCTCGAACGCGAGCAACTCGGCGCGGTAGGCCACGTCGTCCTCGGTGACGAGATCGCGAGCTCGCCCGAGGAGCTCCTCGCATGCAGCGGCGCCCCGCGAGAAGCGCGCGACCGTGAGCCGCGCGAGCAGGCTCGTCACCTTCGCCCTCCGTGCGTCCTGACGAAGCGCATCGTCGTCGACTTCGGCGAGCGCTGCTTCGGCCTCGGAGCACTTGCCGCGCAACGCGAGGACGACGGCCGCCTCCGTGAGGAGCGCCCGCCTCGAGTACGAGTCATGCCCTGGGTGTCGGAGCAGAGCACGGATCCGCTCGAGCGCCTCGGGACTGGCCGTGAACCTGGCGCGCTAACACCGTGATCGGTTGAGTTGAGCCTCTGAGAGCGCGCGGCGGAACCACCCGGCGATCTTCGTGAGCGCCACC
>JBDHVE010000327.1:0-3640 GCA_039809485.1 Polyangiaceae bacterium
ACTTCGTCTCCCTCCCCGCCTTCGCTCGCAAGCTCGCTACGGCGGCGAGCCTCCCTCTACTCGCCTTCGGCGAAGCGAGGCGATGGGCGACCGAAGGGGAACCTCAGTACAAGCAGCAGCGGAACCCGACGTCCCGCAGGGGATCCGTGTCCGGATTCCCCGCGGCCGCCGGCGCGCGAGCGAGCATGCGGTCCGCGTTGCACTTCAGCGTGTCCGGGTCGTCCGCAGCCTGGAACGAGCCGCCGCGCAGCTTGCAGCTCGCGCTCGCCGCCGTGCCGTCGCACGAGTCCTCCCACTCCGCGACGTTGCCGCTCATCTGGTAGACGCCGACGACGCCGCCCTGGCAGCTCTTGCCGAGGTACGCGCTGATGTTGCCGGAGACGTCACCCTGCGCGACGACCTGGACGCCCTTGTCCTGGTTCGCTCCGCCGTAGCCCCAGCGCGGGTCCTGCGGCGGGGGCTGCGGCTGCGGGACGCCGCCGTCGTACGTACCGCCGTAGCCGTTGCACTTGTCCTTGTCGAAGCTCGTGCTGTAGGGCCAGTCGCGCGTCGACTGCGCGGAGCATGCGTTGAACCAGGCGCTCTTCGTCGCGTCGTTCGCGTCCGCGAGCGCGTTCGTGCCGCCGTTGATCTTTCCGCAGAGCTGCTTGTTCGCCCACTTGCAGTACGCGTACGCGTCACACCAGTCGACGTAGTGCACCGGGAGGCCGAGGTTGTACTCGAGGCCGTTCGTTCCCGGCGGCTCCGTCGCCGGCGGCCATGCGCCACGCGGGACGAACGTGGCGTTCGTAGGCGGACGGCAGATGTCGAGCTGCTCGTCGACAGGCTGATTGGCGGTGAGGAACTTGTTGTACTGGCCCTTCGTGACCTCGGCGGAGTCGATGCAGTACGCGCCGCCGCTCGCCTTCGGCACGATGGCCATGCCGGCCGGACATCCGCACGCCTGGTTCACGCAGGTGCCGCTCAGGCAGTCCGCGCCCGAGCCGCACTTCTTGCCCGTCGTGCATCGCGCGCAGGTGCTGCCTCCGCAGTCGACGTCCGATTCGCCGCCGTTCGTCACGCCGTCGGTGCAGGCCGGCGTCACGCACTGCTTGTTCACGCAGGAGCCGCCCGCGCAGTCCGTGTCCGCGACGCAGACCTTCCCGTCGATGCACTTGGGGCACTCGTTGCCTCCGCAGTCGACGTCGGTCTCCTTGCTGTCGCGGATCGTGTTGGAGCACGACTTCGGGTACTCGATGCCGCCGTCCCCGCCATCGGTGCCTTTGCCGCCGTCGGTCGCCGCGTCGCGCCGGGGCGCGGCGTCGCTCAGCTGGTTCGTCGGATCCTCGTAGGGCGGCGGGAGCGGGTCCTTCGACGAGCACGCGATCAGGATCGCGATGAACGCGGTCGAAGCGGTTGCGGCGAAGCCAAGACGAAGCGAACGCGAAGACATTGGCCGGAGCGTATCCTCCGCGCCGCACTCGCTTCAACTTCTCGCCCCGCTGTCGACGGGACGGAGGTGAGGAGACCGCCCACCTCGCGATCGGCTCGGCCTTCAGCGCTGGATCGCGGCGAGGCGCTCGCGGACCTGCTTCTCGAGCGTCACGATCGCCTTGCTGAACCCTTCGATCCCTTCGGCGAGCTTGTCCTTCGCCATCCGGTCTTCCTCGTGCATCCGGCGGAAGGCGGCTTCGTCGACGGCGATCTTCGCGATGTCCATCGTCTTCGCCTTCGCGGCGTCGAGCTTGCGCGGGAGCTCGCCCGTGGCTTTGTCGAGCTCCGCGAGGAGGGCCGGGGAGATCGTGAGGAGGTCGCAGCCGGCGAGCTCGGTGATCTCGCCCGCGTTGCGGAAGCTCGCGCCCATCACCTCGGTCTGGTAGCCGTGGCGCTTGTAGTAGTTGTAGATGCGCGTGACGCTGACGACGCCTGGATCCTCGTGGGGCTCGTAGCTCTCGCGGCCGGTGTCCTTCTTGTACCAGTCGAGGATCCGGCCGACGAACGGCGAGATGAGCGTCACCTTCGCCTCGGCGCACGCGATCGCCTGGTGCATGCCGAAGAGGAGGGTGAGGTTGCAGTGGATGCCCTCGCGCTCGAGGATCTCGGCAGCGCGGATGCCCTCCCACGTGGACGCGATCTTGATGAGGATGCGCTCGCGCTTCACGCCCGCGGCCTCGTACATCGCGATCAGCGTGCGCGCCTTCTCGATCGTCTTGTCCTTCTCGTGGGACAGGCGGGCATCGACCTCGGTCGAGACGCGGCCGGGGACGATCTGGAGGATCTTCAGGCCGAACTCGACGGAGAGCCGGTCCATCGCGTGCGCGACGACGGCGGCCTCGTCCTGACCCTTCGCCTCCTTCTGGGCCCAGAGGAGCGCATCGTCGACCAGCTTCGCGTAGGCCGGCATCGCCGCTGCGGTCGCGATGAGGGACGGGTTCGTCGTCGTGTCCCGCGGCCGGAACTTCTCGATCGAGTTGATGTCACCGGTGTCGGCGACCACGACCGTCATTTCCTTGAGCTGATCGAGAAGGCTCTTCTGCATCACTGGCTCCGGGCGGAAGAAGTGCGATGAACGATCCAGGCTTAGACCTCGCGCCGCCGCCTGTCGAGGCTCGTCCCTTTCGGCCTGGTCACGAGCGCGTGCGGGGCGAAGTGCCTCGGTGCCGGCGCCTTCCTCGCCGCCTGGATTCCGGCCCTCCCCTGGTTCTCCGAGAACTTGGCCCCGAGGCCCGCGCCTTGCTCCCTTGGACGTGCGATGGCGCGACCTCACGAGCGAGAGCGGATCGCACCGCGGACGACGGCCCTCGCGGCCGCGCTGGCGGTGGCCTTCGGTCTCCTCCAGCCCGGTGACGCCGAAGCCGCCGACGCGAGTCAGATCGCGATCGGCGAGGTGTCCGGCGGCAAGCTGCCCGGCACCGACGCCGCCGTCGTGAAGAGCGCCGCCGAAGGCGAGATCCGCCAGCTCGACGCCGCGAAGCTCCCGCGCACGCGCGCGTACGTCGTGTCGCTCGCCGTCATCGGCACGACGGATGCGCCGACGGTCGCGTGCACGATCAACGCGACGGTCACCGACCGGAAGACCGGCGTGATGCTCGCGATCCTCGAAGGGCGCGCTCGCGCCGAAGGTCGCGCCGACGACCAGACCCGCGCCGCCGTGGTGCGCGCGGCGGTGAAGAGCGCGGTCAGCCGCCTCCCCGAAGCGCTCCCGAAGCGCTGACTAGTAGCGGAAGCCGAGCGCCGCGCTCGGCGCGAAGACGCCCGACGCGCTCGCGTGGAGGAAGGCATCCATCCGCACGTCGAGCGTGATCGCGTGCGCCTCGAGCTCGCCCCACGCGTAGAGATCGAGCCCCGCCTGCGCGTGGACGCCGAGGCCGAGCGAGCGCTGGTTCGTCGGCCGGGTCACGCGCGAGATGGAGAGGATGCCCGCGTCGAAGCCGCCGCCGAGACGCACGATCCCGAAGCGCAAGCTGCCTTCGTAGCCGAGGCGGAAGTCGCGGAGCGAGCGATCGGCCTCGGTCCGGCCGACGACGACCTCGACGAGGGCATGATGCATCGACTCCTTGCGGACGACGCCGAAGCCGAGGTTCACCCGCGCGGCGGTCGCGGGGATGCCACTCACGAACATGCCGGTGACGCCGACGTCACCCTTGAACGAGAGGACGTA
>JBDHVE010000328.1:0-3507 GCA_039809485.1 Polyangiaceae bacterium
GGCGGACGAGGTGTTCTACACGGGCGCCGCCGCCTTCGTCGTGCCGGCCGTCGAGGTCGACGGCCGCGTGATCGGCGACGGCGCGCCCGGTCCGATCACGCGCGCCCTTCGCGAGGCCTACATCGAAGCGGTCCGCGCCCCTGGGGCCGCGCTCCGCTGAGCTCCATGGCGTGCCAGCCGCGGTGAGCGCGCACCGTCAGTCGTTGTCGCGGCCTTTGTCGCGACCCGACGCGTGCGCGACAGGCTCGTTCAGGCGTACCCGTGCGATGCCGATGGGATCGGCCGAGAAACGCTCCGAGACGGCGACGCGGTGCTCCGCGGGTCCCTGGTAGTCGGAGGCCGCGACCTGACGGACGACGTTCATGTCGATGTCGAGCGGGAGCAGCCCTCTCATCGTCTCGAGGCATGCCACCTCGGTCGCCGAGAGCGTGCACTCCGCCGTACCGACGGGACCCGTCAGGAGCGCGGTCTGGGCGCCTCGGTCGATCGGACCGATGAACTCGACGCGAAGCTTGTCCCTACCAACGAGTCCCAGAGGGAGGTCGTACTCGAGCGTCGCCGTGTCGCCGACGACGCGCCACGTGATCTCCGCGACCCCGTAGGACGCGGCAGGCGCGAGCTCGGGGGCGACGATGGGCACCTCGTAGACACCCGCGAAGTCCTCGGCGCCGGGCGCGGTCGGCAACGACTCTGTCGCCGCTCCGGTGCCCCCACCGCTGCTCCCGGTGGCTCCTTCTCCGCCGCTGGCCCCCGCGGGAGCCTCCGTCTCGGTCGAGTTGGCGAACGGCCCGCAACCGGGGACCGCGAGCAGTGCAAGGGCGAGCGTGAAGGTACGGGCCATGGGACGCGCCTGTAGCATGTGATCGTGATTCACGCTCGTCACTGCCCCTTGCCGCTCCGATGAGCCTTGCAGAAGGACGTCGTGACCCCGTGCTCCGTCTCGACCTCGCACTCGAGCCCCGGCCCGCAGTCGGCGTCCGAGGTGCACGACGACGCGCTCACGCCGGAGCCCCCGTCGTCATCTGCCCCGGCGTCATGCCCGGCACCCGAGCTCGCTCCACCGCTGCTGCCGTGGGACTTGCAGTAGCTCGTCGTGTCCTCGACTTCACACTCGTATCCCGACGGACAGTCCGTGTCCGCGGCGCAGCGAACGTCGAGCACGACCGAGTCGTCGCGCCGCCCGATGCGCTCATCGGTCGATGAGACGCTGCATGCTGCCCCCTGGAGCGAGACGAAGACGGTGACGATGGCGAGGCTGCGATGAAGCATGAAGATTCTCCTTGGTGGTGACGGCGCTGGAGTGCCGACGAGAGAGACCATGCGGCGCCTGAGGGGCTGCGACGAGTTTCGGGGCGAAACCCGAACGAGAATGGAGATGCGATAGCCAGAAAAATGTAATTGTTACGATTTGATAATCGCGTCATTATGGGGAGCATGGCACGCGCGCGGAGGAATCGAGCCGTGGTGGGCGCGACGCCCCTCGCCAGCGCCTTCTTCCTGGGCCGGTACGCCGAGGTCGTCCGTGCGACCTTCGAGATCGGAGGTGGTGACGACGTCGACGTGGCCTTCGTGGTCGGAGCGCTCGCATTCCTCGGGCGTGTCGAGGATGCGCAGACGTGCTTCGACACGTACCGCAAGCGCGCGGCCCCCGCAGACGCCCGCACACTCGCGGCGTCGCGCCTCTTCCTCGGCGTCGCCTACGCGCGTGCGGGGTCCTTCGAGCGCGCGCACGCGCTCCTCGTGCAGGGGGCTCTCGTACGCGTCCGCGCGCGAGACGCGTGGGCGGCGGCCTTCGCGTTCCAGGGGCTTGCGGTCCATCGCTACTTCACGGGTCGCTATCGGGCCGCGGCGCGCCACGCGCAGCGCGCCGCGCGCGCCGCCCACGAGGCGCGCGTCGCGTACGTGCAGATGATCGCCAACGATCTGCGCGGTCACGCGCTCGTGCAGCTCGGGCTCCTTCGTGCCGGTCTCGCCGTCCTGGAGCGTGCAGGGCTGCATGCCGAGCGAATGGGACTGGGAATGAACGCCTTCGCCATCACATGCTCCATGGCGACATACTCGGCGCGCTTCATCGCCAGCCCCGCGGCGCTCGAGCGGCTCCGTGAGCTCCTTCGCCTCACGGCGCACGACTCGTACACGCGCCGCGCGCTGCTGACGGAGGAGGCGATCGTGCTAGCGTTACGCGGCCAGCGCACCGAAGCGGAGCGCTCCCTGGCGTTGGCCGAGGACGACGCGCTTCGTCAGGACGCAAGACGGGCGAAGGTCGCGAGCCTTCTCGCGCGCCTCTGGGTGGCTCGCTTCTCGAGCGCGCCGGTGGAGTGCGACGCGCTGCTCGCGCGGGCGCGAGCCGTGGCGGACGACGAGGACGTGGCGTTCCAGGCCGAGCTCCTCGGCTTCGAGGCGTTCGTCGCGCGCGCGACGGCGGACGAGCCACGTCGTCTCCGTGCGCTGGACGACCTCCGCGCGCTCGCCCGGAAGCGCGAGCACCATCGCGCTCACGCGGCGCTGGAGCAATTCGACGACGCCCCGGCGCTCGTGCGCGCCATGCCGGAGGACGAGATCACGCCGTTGCTCCGGGCGGCGGTGACGCGGGATACGCGCCTTCTCCCGAAGATCCTCGAGGTCGGAGCCAACGGCCTGATCCCGGAGCTGCTCGGGCTCGCGCCGTCGCGTAGGGTGCTCCTCCTCGCCACGGAGAACGCGCTCGTCGTCGAAGACGCCGGAGACGTGTACGTGAAGCCGGACCCGCCGCGCTGGTCTCAGGCGCTGCTTCGCCTGCTCGCCCGAGGTGCCGCGTCGAAGGAGCAGATCGTCGCGGCGCTCTGGGGGCTGCGCGTCTACCGCCCCGAGCGGCACGACGCCCTGGTCCGGACCACGATCCACCGGCTGCGAGCCCTCCTCGCGCCGCGAGGAAGCTGGATCGCCGTCACCGAGCTCGGCTACGGCGCGACGGTTCCGGTCCTCGCGTTCGGGGCGGCGGAGACCTCGCTGTCGAGCTTCGAAATCGCGATGGACGTTCCGTTTCTCGACGAGCTCGTGCCTCGCGGAGGTCGTGGTCTGCGCGCGCCCCCGGCGGCACCCAGCTTGCGTGCGCGCGAGCAGGCCACCCTCGTGAGCACGCCGGAAGCGAGGGTGCTGGAGTACCTGGCTCGTTCGGAGCCGCTCTCGGTGACGGAGCTCGCGCGACGTCTCGGCCTGTCGTCGAGCACCGTCCTGCGGGCGCTTCGCCGGCTCCTCCGCGCGAAGCGCGTGGCCCGTACGGGGCACGCGCGCGCGACGCGCTACCGTGCGCTGGACTGACGCGTGCCGCCTGCCAGGCGGCGCGCCGCCGCAGCGTCGGTCATTCGAACTGGTGCTCGGTCAGCTCGGTCAGCTCGAGCGCGGGATCGGACTTCTCGAGCACGAACCTGCAGTGGTCCGTCGTGCAGTCGAGTGCGTAAGAAACGGTAGCGGGTAGGGGCTGCGAGGAGGGGGCACGTGGGCTCCACTCGGGGGTCGCGCGGGAGG
>JBDHVE010000329.1:0-3478 GCA_039809485.1 Polyangiaceae bacterium
TCTCGATCCCGAGGAAGCCGTTCGCGTCGAGGCGGAGCATGCTCTCGCCGAGGGTCTCGATCGAGTGGATCGCGTCGCCGACGACGAGGCGCTGCGCGGCGAAGGTCGGGTCGAGCCAGTTGAACGTGGGCTGTCCCTCCTTGAAGTAGTGGAGATAGACCCAGCGGCGCGTCTTGCCGTCGACGCCGACGACCGGCGCCGTCGCCGACCAGTCCGTGTCCTTGACGCCCTTCTCCTGGAAGATCGTGCGCGGAAGCTGCCCGACGATGTAGCCGCGCGCCTTCAGCTGATCGACGGCCGGCGCGGTCAGGTTCACCGTGTCCTTGCCGCTCGGGACCGGAGGGAGGAGCGCCCAGTCCGCCTCGTGGATCTCCACCATGTGATAGAGGCCGGCGTAGTCGCCGTAGCGGCGCTCGGCGAGTCGGAAGTCGGGGCCCTTGCCGCTGTGGCCGGGGATGACGTCACCGATGATGACCGCGCCGTGGGCGCGCGCGGTCTTCGTCAGCGCGACGTACTGCTCCTCGGTCCCGAACGCGGGATCGATCGCGTTCTCGATCCGATCGAAGTTGCCGTCGACGGTCGGCGTGTACGTCTTCCCGGTGACGCCGCCGGAGCGCTTCATCGGGCCGGTGTGCATCCCGGTGATCCCGATCGCCTTGAACGCGTCCCAGAGCGCAGGCGCGCCGAGCGTCGCGAGGACGGACTCCCCCTTCGGAGCGAGCGTCGAGGCGGGGCACGCCGTGAACCACACCGACGCGAGCGCGGACGCGGCACGTGGCTGCGGCTTCCCGTAGGGCCGCTTCCACATCTCGCCCGTGCCGGCGTGCGCTCGCGCGCGCACGTCGGCGCTCGCGAGCATCGAGTGCTCGACGAGCCAGCGCACCTCGTCGTCGGTGCGCGCGGGTGCCGCCGCGCGTGGGGTCGTTTCCGTCGCCCCGGGCGATCGGGGAGACGCCTCGTGGGAGCCGCCGCAGGCCGCGACGAGGACGAGGAAGGCGAGAGGCGCCGCGCGCAGGCTCATGAAGACGAGATCACAGGCCGCGGTGCCTCCTCGTCAATGCGGCGGACCGCGCCAGCTTCAGCCGAGGCCGTAGCGCGCCATCTTGTTGAGCAGCCCCTGGCGCGAGAGCCCGAGGCGTTTCGCGGCGTGGCTCCGGTTCCCGCCGTCCGCCGCGAGCGCGCGCTCGATCTCGCGGCGCTCGAGGGCGGCGACCTTCTCGTCGAGCGTCGCGCCTTCCGTATCGATCGACGGCGCCGCTGTCGTCGCAGCACCGCGGATCGACGGCGAGAGGTCCTCTTCGAGGATCTCCTCGCGCCCGCCCGCCATCACCACCGCGCGCTGCATCTCGTGCCGGAGCTCGCGGAGGTTGCCGGGGAACGGATACGCCTCGAGCCGCCGGAGCGCGCTCGGCGACAGGCGCGGGCTCCCCGCGTTCGGGACGAGCGCGCGTGCCTGGTTGAGGAAGTGCTGCGCGAGGAGGGGAAGGTCACCGATCCGCTCCGCGAGACGCGGCAGCGCCACTTCGATCCCGCGCACGCGCCAGTAGAGGTCGTCACGGAACGTCTTGTGCATCACCATCTCGCCGAGCGGCTTGTGCGTCGCCGACACGATGCGGACGTCGACGCGCACGGGCTTCGACGCACCGACCGGGAGCACTTCTCCGCTCTCGAGCGCGCGGAGCAGCTTCACCTGGAGGGCGAGCTCGAGGTCGCCGAGCTCGTCGAGGAAGAGGGTGCCCTTGTCCGCCTCGGCGAAGAGACCCGGCGCGTCGGTGACGGCGCCGGTGAACGCGCCGCGCTTGTGACCGAAGAGCGTCGATTCGAGCAGCGCGGGCGCGAGCGCTCCGCAGTTCACGGCGACGAACGGGCCGCGTGCGCGCGGGCTCGTCGCGTGGATGTGCCTCGCGATGAGCTCCTTGCCGGTACCCGACTCGCCGGTGACGAGGACGGGCACGTCGGTGACCGCGGCGCGCTCGGCGAGCGTGCGTGCCTCGACGAAGGCAGGGGCGGAGCCGAGCAGGCCGGAGGCCTCGGCGTGCTTCGTCGCGACCTCGGCCTCGAGCTCGCCCACGCGGTCCTCGAGCCGGAGCCGGGCGACCGCGCGCGCGACGACGGCGAGGAGCACGTCCGGGTCGACCGGCTTCGCGAGGAAGTCGTAGGCGCCGCGGCGCACGAGTGACAGCGCGAGCGACACCTCGCCGGTGCCGGACGCGACGATCACCTTCGTCGCCGGGGAGACGGCGAGCACGCGATCGAGGACGGCCACGCCAGCGTCGGGCGTGTTCCGGGGCGGGAGCATGAGATCGAGGACGACGACACGCGGACGCGTCTTCTCGATCGCGGCGATGGCGCTCGGCTCGTCGACGGCGGTCGACACGGCGTAGCCCTCCTCGCGGAGGAGGGAGGCATACACGGATCGGAACGCCTCGTCGTCGTCGACGAGGAGGACGGATTCGGCGTTCGAGCGTGTCACGGCATGCACCTCGGTCGCCGAGGGTAGCAGGGTGGACCTGGAGTGGCGCGCCACGCGCTCGTCCCGTACGATCGCACGATGCATTGGGCCGTCCGCTGGTGCGTTCCGCTGCTCGCGGCGTGCTCGCGGTTCGAGGGGGAGTCCGAGGCCGTGGTGCCGCCGACCGAGGATGCCGGCGGCGTCGTCGCGGCGGACGCCGCGACGGGGGGCTCGGATGCCGGGGGGCTCGGACGCGGCGGGATGCGTGCGGAAGACGACCGGCTTCACGTCACCCACCGCGGTCGAGAACTTCGGTACCGGCGGGACCTGGGCCAGGACGGAGAAGGCAGCCATCCAGGACGAACAGACTGCGAGCGTGGTGGTGGGCGGTGGGGTGGATCACTCCGCCGCGCTGGTGGCATCCGGCTTCGGCTTCGCCGTGCCGGCGACGGCGCGCATCGAGGGCGTGCGCGTCCGGGTCCGGCGCAACGCGACGACGACGGAGGTCCACGATCGCGAGGTCTCGCTCACGCAGGACAAGACCTCGATCGGCAACAACAAGGCGAAGCCCGACGGCTGGGGATCGTCGGCCTCGGAGGTCGAGTACGGCGGCGAGAACGTCAAGTGGTCGGTCGACCTCACGCCGGCGCTGGTGAACGCGCCCACGTTCGGCGTCGCGGTCGCGGTCGAGATGCCGGCGGACGCCGGAACCCACGGCGCGTACGTCGACGTGATCCGGATCGACGTGGCGTACTGCGAGTGACGAGGACGGCATGACGTCTCCTCGCGTCGGCGTGCCCGTTCTCCTCGTCCTCGCCGCAGCGTGCGCGTCGCGCAAGCCGCTCCCGTACGCGCCACCGACGAGCCTTCCAATCGCGCCGATCGCCGCGTCGCCGATCGACGCCGGCAGCGCGCCCGCCGCGTCCGAGACGGCACCGGAGCCGCCCCAGCCCGGCGTGCGCGCGCTCTCGGTCGGCTTCGACTACGCGTGCGTCGTCCTCGTCGATCAACGCGTCGTGTGCTGGG
>JBDHVE010000330.1:0-3422 GCA_039809485.1 Polyangiaceae bacterium
AGTCGCTCCGTCGGCATCCAGCGGCCTCCTGGCTGCTGGGTCGCAGAGCTGACTTCCCGCGTCACGCCTCGGGGAGAACCCCCTCAATCCGCCGTGTTCACGATGCGCCGGTCCATGCGTTCACGACGCCGGTCCCAGCGTTCACGACCGCGGTCCCGGTGTTCACGATGCGCCGGTCCATGCGTTCACGATGCCGCGGTCCATGCGTTCACGAAGGCCCGAGATCCGCACTACCAGGTGGACGTTATGCCGGGCTCGTTGCTGCACGGCCGCTCGTGGTGAAGGTTGGCGACAGCGTCTTCGTCCATGGGGGCGTGCTGCCCAAGCACCTGCGCTATGGCCTCGACCGAATCAATGATGAGGTCCACGATTGGCTGCTCGGCAACCGGCCCGAGTGTCCGGCAATCGTCACGTCTGAAGACGGGCCGGTGTTGTCAAGGAACGGCCTCTCGGATCGTGACGAGATCGGCCAAGCGGATCCGGCCGGCAGGCCTGGCGAACTCCCCCGTCGGCGAGCCGACGTCGCGACACGCGAGATCGGCCAAGCGGATCCGGTCTGATCACGCTCGCGCGGAGCGGCGGTCCTCGGCCGGTTCGCGCTTGCGGCGAGCGGGCGGAGGGTTGCGGTAGGAGTCGCCGTCGAAGACGAGGACGTGCGCGTCGTGGAGCAGCCGATCCATCGCGGCGCTCGCGAGGAGCGGGTCGCCGAAGAGGCCGCCCAGCTCGGACGCGTCTCGGTTCGACGTGAGGATGAGCGCGCCGCGGCGGTACCGGAGCCGGATCACCTCGTAGAGGTCGGCCGCTTCGTCGGGAGCGAGAGGGCGGAGGCCGAGGTCGTCGACGATGAGGAGGTCCACCGCCGTGAACCGGAGCAGGCGCCGCTCGTAGCTGCCGTCGGCGCGGGCCGCGCGGAGCTGCTTGAGCATGTCGGGCGCGGAAGTGAAGAGGACGTGGTGACCGGCGCGGCACGCGCGGTGACCGAGCGCCTGCGCCACGTGGGACTTGCCCGTCCCGGTGCGCCCGACGAGGAGCACGTTCTCGCGTCGCTCGATGAAGGCGCACGTCGCGAGGTCGATGATCTTGGCCTTCGGGATCTGCGGGTTGAACTGGAAGTCGAAGTCCTCGAGCGTGCGGCTGCTCTCGAAGGAGGCACGCCGGACGCGTTGGTCGAGGTGCCTCGCGTCGCGTCGCGAGACCTCGTCGGTGAGTAGCCGCACGAGGAACTCCTCGTGGGACAACTCGTCTTCGACCGCTTGGCGCACGCGGACGTCGAGCGATTGCAGCACACCGCTCATCCGCAGCTTCTTGAGCAGCGGGACGAGCTCGTCAGTGAGGCCCATGATTTCCTCCGTCGGAGACGATTCGTGAGAGCGCCAGCGCGCGGGTGTCGCGCGCGAAGCGCGGGGACCATGTGGTGGTGGGGGCGGCGGAGTCCGGGAGCGGCTCGAGATCGAGCCCGCGCCGAAGGATGTCGCGGACGGCTTGGTAGGAGGTCGCGCCGAAGAACGCCGCGCGCCGGCAGGCAGCCTGGGCGCGCTCCGGCGGGAACTTCTCGAGGTGCATTACGAGCGCCTGCACGCGGCGGAGCTGCGAGAGGACGTCGTCGGCATCGAACAAGCTGCGCACGAACGCAGCGACGTCGGGGCCGAGCCCGCCAGCCCGCTCTTCCCAGTAGTCGCGGCTCCGGTGGCGAAGCGCGGCGCGCTCCTCGGGGAGGTGCTCGTCGAGCGTGCTCCTCCAGGTCGAACCGCGGCGCTCGTGCCGCGCGACGACGGCGTCCTCGCTGTAGATGACGAGGCTCGCGTGGGTCGCACGCGCCCACACGGACTTGCCGACGAGTCGCCAAGGCACGGAGTAGAGGCGCCCGTCGAACTCGACGTGGCAGTCGCCGTGGACAGTGCATCGCTTCCAGACGACGAACTCGAAGGGACGGGTCGGGATCGCGAGCAGCTTGGCGCGCTCCTCGGCCTCGAAGACTTCGAGCGGCTTCTTGCCCGTCGTTCCATGCACGCGAACCCCGGCGACCTCGACGGTCCATCGCGCGAGCACCGCGCGGACCGCGATGACATCCTCGCCCGTGCGCCCGGCGAGCGCGTTGTGCTTCACGTACTTCACGGACGCTTCGACCTTCCCCTTCTTCTTCGGCGCGCGCGGCGGCGTGGGGTCGATCTGGAAGCCGTAATGCCGAGCCAGCTCCCGGTAGCTACGATGGAGCTCCGAGTCGTCGTCGACCGCGAAGGCGGCGCGGACGACGGCAGCCTTGAGGTTGTCGGGGACGACGGTGCGCGGTGCACCGCCGAAGAACCGGAACGCCTCGAGGTGAAGCCGAATCCAAGTCTCGGCCTTCTGGTCGAAGACGAGTTGCGCGAAGAGGTGGCGGCTGTAGCCGAGCACCATGACGAATACCCACGCGCGCCGAAGCATCCGCGCGTCGGGATCCCAGAGGTGCCCTGCGTAGCCGAAGTCGACCTGCGCGATCTCGCCCGGGTCGGTCTCGACGGCGATGGCCACGTCGTCGGGTTGCACGCCGCGCTCGCGCGCGATGGCCTGCGTGAGGCGCTTCACGGCCGCGTACGAGCCCTGGAACTCGGCATGCTCGAGGCGGAGGCGGTCGAAGATCGCCTTCGGCCGAAGCCCCCTGTCCAGCAACGCCTCGATCTGCGGTCGCCAGACCAGGACCGACGACGTCTGCTGCGGTGAGGGCTTCGGCGGAGCGTGCTGCTCGACGGCGGCCTTGAGAACCTCGAGATCGGGCAACTCGTCGGCAGGCCCGTCGAGGAGCTGTGCCGCGACGAGTGCCGTCCGGTACGTCCGCTCGGTGTTGGGCCCCATGCCGAGGAGCCGAGCGACCTCGCGGTCGCCGACCCCCATCCGGTGCAGGCGTACGAGCTCCTGCAGCCTGTGCATCCGAACTCTCCTTGCGCTCATTCCACGCCTCCGCGACGGCGCTGGCCGTCATGAGGCGCGGGTCTACTGAACTCGTGTCGAGGCTGGGACGGATCCGCTTGGCCGATCTCCAGGCGGATCCGCTTGGCCGATCCGGACCGGATCCGCTTGGCCGATCCGGACGACGCTGGATGGCTTACGCGTGCCGCCTGGCGCGGATCCGCTCGGCCGATCTCGGGCGGATCCGCTTGGCCGATCCGGACCGGATCCGCTTCGCCGTCCCGGTCAGGATCCGATAGCCCGTCCCGTCACACCACGCAGCCAAGGCACCAGTCGAACCCCGTCGGGTCCGTCCGGTTCATGACGCCGCCCTCGACGTAGCCGTAGGGGTTCAGGTCGCCGTCCACGGCGTGCACCTGCAGCGGGTCGGCGCTCATGAAGCGACCGAGCAACGAGCTGTACGCTCGCACTCCCATCGCCACCACTCCGAACTCCGCGTCCTCTTCGCGTTGCGCGAGCCGCTTGTCCTCGCGCAG
>JBDHVE010000331.1:0-3281 GCA_039809485.1 Polyangiaceae bacterium
TTGCCGCCATCACCGGCGCGAGCGCCGCGGCCGCCCCGCCGCCGACGAGCGGCGAGGTCGCAGGGGGGAGGTCTTCCGCCGCCGACGCCGCGACCCGCGGCGCGTGGAGCGGCACGACGTTGTTCCGGCTCGGCGCGAGCGGCGCCGCCGGACGCGGCGGCTCCGAGACACGCTGCGGGTCGGGCGTGCGCGGCGCGCGCGGCGCCGGACGGGCCGGCGGCGGCCGGGGCGGTGCCGGCTGCGCACGCACGGGCTCGGGCGGAGGGGGCGCGAGCAGAGAGGGCCGGTTGCCCTGCGCGGCCTCGCGAACGATCGTCGCGAGCTCGGGCAGGCTCTTCACCGGCCGCCACTCCTCGAGACCTTCCTGCCAGACGAGCGAGTCCTCCGTGACCGCGCCCGAAGCGGCCTTCCTACGGAGCTCGGAGATGCGGACGGGGCCGACGGGTACGCCGTTGATGGCGACGTACCATTCGTCCGTCACGCTCATCTCGACGCCGATGTCGACCGAACCGGCCTGCGGCGTCGGGAACGGCACCGTCGACGGGCCGTCCTGGACCGTGCGCTGGAACGCTCCGGCGAGGGCGCCCGTACCGGCGTTCGGCTGCGAGGCCGGACGGGGCTTGGTCGCGGAGAGGCTGGTCGCGAGCGCCGTCCGCGGGGCGGGCGGCGGCCGCGAAGTGCCCAGATCCACGGGAGGAGAGCTCGTGACGCTCGTCTCGGTGATCGCGGCGCGCACTTCGATCTGGTGCCCGCACTTGCGGCACTTCATGCGGACGGTCTTCCCGGCGACCTTCTCGTCCGCGATCTGGTACTTCGCCTTGCAGTTGTCGCAGAGGAACTTCACCGGCTCACCGTGTCCACGCGCCCGAACGGCCCGAGTAGCGTAGCGGGTTTGTGACCGCAACGCGTGGAGATTCGTTTGGTCGCAGATCTCAGAGCAAGCGGACGACGTGGGCCTTGATGCTGGCCCGCGTTTCCTCGTCCGGCGCGACGTGGACGCAGCGCTCCCACATCTCGAGGGCTTTGTTCTTGAACCCGGCCTTCTCGTAGAGCACGGCGAGGTTCTTGAGGGCAGGGAAGTGTGCCGGGTTCAGGTCCACCGCGCGCTCGAGCTCCGTGATCCCGTCGTAGAACTGCCCGCGCTTTCCGTAGATGAGCGCGAGGTGGTAGCGGAGCCGATAGGCGAGGGGGTCGAGGGCGATGCCCTTCTTGAGCAGCTCGATCGCGCCGTCGACGTCGCCCGCCTTGTAGGCCTCGATCCCGTCCTCGAGGTGCTTCGCCGCAGCCTTCTGGATCTGCTCGGGGTCGGCGGGAACGAGGCTCTGTCGCTCGAGGAGGCGCGTCGCCTTCTCGGCGAGCTCGGCGATCCGGAACGGCTTCTCGACGTACTCCTCGATCCCGTAGTTCTGCTTGAGATCGGCGGCGATTCGCCAGCCGCGGTAGACCGCGCTCATCATCAGGATCGGGATCTGTCCGTAGCGCTCGCTCCCCTTGATCCGACGGGCGATGTCGAAGCCGTGGAGCTCGGGGAGCATCGCGTCGAGGATGATGAGGTCGGGCGTCTCCTCCTTCACGATCCGGAGCGCGAGGAGCCCGCGGTCGGCCTCGAGCACTTCGTGCCCGCGATCGACCAGGATCTTCTTCACCAGCTTCCGGATGTCCTCCTCGTCGTCGACGACGAGGACCCGCTTTCCGCTCGTCGCCCCGCCTGGCGCCTTCGACGGTGTCGTCGCGGGGGAGGCGGGCACCAGCACCGACGCGGCGGCGCGGAGGTCGGTGCTCGCGTACGACACCGCCGAGACCTCCTCGCCGAGGTGTCCGAACTCGGAGGTCGAGAGATCGTCCTGGGCGGCGGCTTCCTCGATCTGCTCGTCGACGACGACGGCGCGCGCGTCGCCGGGCTGGATGCTGTCCCGCTCCGCCTTCAGCTCGCCGGGCGGGTTCGACGCGCCGACTCGTTCGAGGGCCGCGGCCGGCGCATTCGGTCCGGCCCAGTACGTGCTGCCCTCGTCCTTCGCATCGTAGGCGGCACGGATCGACCGTTCGAGGGTCTGCGTGATGGCGACGTAGGGATAGATCTTGCGCCCGGTGACGAACTCGAGCTCCTCGATCGTCCGCTTCTCGGCCGGGTTCGCCATCGCGAGGAAGAGCCGATCGTCGCGCGCGAGAACGGGAAGGATGCGACTGCCTTCGGCGACCTCGCGCGGGACGAGGTCGAGGTAGGAGGTCGGGATCGCGACCTGGTTCAGATCGATTCCCGGGACGCCGAACTGCTCGGAGAGCGCACGGAGCACCTCCGTCTCCGAGACGACGCCGCTCGCGGCGAGGCGCGACGCGAGGGGCACGCCGTCCGCTGCCGAACGCTGCGACGCGAGCTGCTTGTCGAGCTCCTCCGGCGAGATGAGCCGGCGCTTCAACAGGATGCGCCCGATCTGCTTCTTGTCGTCGGACATCGGAGAAGGCTACGACCAGCGTACTCCGGCCGGGGCCGGCCCGGAAAGCGGAAGCGCGAGCGCTCCTTCAGTCGCCCGCCGTCATCCGTTCGATCGCGCGCGCCTTGTACGCGGCGAACGTACCCTCGCGGATCGCCCTCCGGGCGCCGCGTACGAGCTCGGCGAACCAGTGGAGGTTGTGGACGCTCAGGAGGCGGAGCACCGTCATCTCGCCGGCGAGGAACAAGTGGCGCAGGTACCCGCGCGAGTAGCCGCCGGCGCAGCAGGGGCAGGAGCACGCTTCGTCGATCGGCCGCTTGTCCTCGCGGAAGCGCGCCTGCTTGATCACGATGCGCCCGAAGCGGGTCAGCGCCTGGCCGTTGCGCGCGTTGCGCGTCGGCAGCACGCAGTCGAACATGTCGACGCCGGCCTCGATCCCCTCGAGGAGATCGCGCGGCGTGCCGACGCCCATCAGATACCGCGGCCGCTCGGGATCGACGACGTGCGCGACCTCCGCCAGCGTCGCCCACATGTTCTCGATCGGCTCGCCGACCGAGAAGCCGCCGAGCGCGAGGCCGTCGAAGCCGCGTCCCTCGTGCTCGAGCGCGGCGAGCTCCGCCGCGTGCGCGCGCCGGAGGTCCGAGAAGCATGCGCCTTGCACGATTCCGAAGAGCGCCTGCCCCTCCGGCCGCGGCGTCGCGAGGGCGCGCCGCGCCCAGCGCGTCGTGCGTGCGACCGCTTCCTCGACGACCTTGCGGTCCGACTGCCCCGGCGGGCACACGTCGAGCTGCATCTGGATGTCGGCGTCGAGGAGGCCCTGCACGCGGACGGCTTCCTCCGGCGAGAGGT
>JBDHVE010000332.1:0-3229 GCA_039809485.1 Polyangiaceae bacterium
CTCTCTGTTCTCCCTCGTTCGTTCGCTTTGGTCTCGTCCGCCGTTGTGTCTACGGGCTTGCGCCCCTTGTTCTCTCGAGACACGACCGCCTCGGTCGAGGCAATCCGTCATCTGCACCGTCAGTCGTATCGTCGTCGTTTCGTCATCGTTGCTCCTCGCACCAGCGAGGAGCGGCTCCGTCGCCTGCTCTAGCCTCGCCCCGGAGGGTGACCCAGAAAGCACGTAGATGTCAATACGTGCTTCTGGAAGTACTTCAGGAGCATCTACCGACTGGATGATTCCGTTCATCTCTAGGCCGTACTTTTGATCCTTCTGACTTAGCTGTGTCAGAGATGGTTGGCTTCAATGCCACAGATCAATCTCGTTTAACCCCACCCGTCACGCCGCTGCCGCCCCATCATCCGCACGACGGAGGATGCGCTCCACCTGGGCGAGACCAAGAGGCTTTCCGCTTCGCGAGACGAGACCGAGGCGCTCGCATTCGGCGACCACCTTTCGGATCGAAAGGCCGCTCGCCCGCAGGCGTCGCACGGTCGCGATGACACGCAGCTCGTCGGGGTCCGGGATCAGCGTCTTCCCGTCGGCGTCTAGGCGCGAGCCGAACGGAACCATCCCGACGCGTAGCCCGCGCGCCTTCTTCGTCGCGAGCGCCGTCTTTGTTCGGAACCCGATAAGAAGCCGTTCATACATTGCGAAGACGTCGGTGATCCCTCGCAGAAGGACCGCTTCGGGTCCGTCACCGTCGCCGGTCCCGTCCGCCGAGCACACGCGGGCGCCGGACTTCTCGACGAGGCGTTCAATCAAGCCTGCGACGACAACGTCGCGGGCCAGTCGGTCCCTTCGGGCGCAGACGAGACGTCCCGCTCCGTGGCGCGCGACGTCTTCGATCGCCGCGAGCAGCCCGGTGCGCTGGTCAAGCGGCGTCGCACCCGAAACCCCATCTTCAACGTGGTATGCGATCACTTGGACGCCTTCGCGCTTCGCCCATGCCTCGATGGCGCTCCGCTGCGCACCCGCCGAGAGCCGCTGGTCGGAAGTGGACGCGCGGAGCAGCGCGATGGCGGTGTCGGGATTTCCCTTCGGTTTGCGACGCGGTTTCATGGTTTGAAGTGTATCTGGAATGACCGCAGACTGTTCGGTTTGAGAACACCCCAGGTTTTTCCCATCACCCGAGGGCGCCTTGGGAGCGCCTCGCGGGTCGAGGGGCGCCTGGACCCCTCCCGCGCTCCGAAACGCGGTCCTGGACGCCTCTGGGCGCCTCGAATCGCCCGCATGGGACCCTCCCCGGGAGGTCCGGCGACGGCGATCGTGGCGTCGCATGTTGGCGTCGATGTGGGTTCTTTCGGGACACCCAGGGTCCAGGACCCCGCGCCGCGATCGGGCGTTCCCCCTCCGGCGCGCGCCGTTTTCCGGCGCGCTACCGTCGTGACATGCGAAGTGCTCGTGTCTGGGCGGACGTGGAGAAGATCCTCGACGCGGGCAGAACGCCGACCGTCAAGCTCACGAAGGCGAACCTCGTCATCGAGCGCCGCGCGCCTGGGCGACCGCGCCTCCACCCGGTGGGCGCCGCACGGGGACACGGACATCGCTGGCAGACCCCCTCGGGCAACAGGCTGACGTGTCGCGCTCGCGGCTGCCGTCGCGTCTTGAAGAAAGGCGCGCGACTTCCTGTATGCAGCGAAGCGTGCGCCGACGCGCTTCGCCGCTACTGCGAGGCGATGTTGGGCGTCCTCGACGGCGTCCTCAGCCCGGAAGACCTTCCGGCGGACCTCCGTTGTCTGAACCCCCGCCCCTGGAAACGCAGGAAGAGGTGAAGCAGTTCACCTCTAGGCTCACGTTCTCGCGTCAAAGAGCCGATGGTCGGTCGCGATCATGGCCGTGGGGGAACGCGGAGCTTGACTAACGGAACCCGCGGGTTTCGGATCGTCCTCGTCGAGGTTGGTGCGCCGCCCTTCGACCGTGGCTCAGGGATGTCGCTCGTCCGTCACGCGCCGCCAAGAGCGATCCTCGGAGGTGCGTCGCGCGGGAACGGAGGGTTTCGGGATCGACCTCTCGGCCGGTATCCCCTTGGCCTACTCGACGGGCTCGCACTCCCCGAGGATGACGGCGCCGAGGATCATCCCTTTGACCTCCGCCCGCACCGTGACCTTGTCGCCCTTGTTCCAGGTCGCCACGCGTTCGGCGTAGCGGTCGCTCACCTCGCAGTGTGCGGTGACCGCCTCGACGCCGCGTCCCGTTCCGAGCACGGCGAAGATCGAGTCCATCGCATTCTTCTTCACCGTCTTCACGGTCGCGGAGATCTCGACGCCGTGGCCCTTCCATCGCGCGTCGGCCCGCACTTCGTTGTCCTTGTAGGTCGAGAGCAGGTCCGCCGTGGGGGTCGGCACGGCGTACTCGCCGCTCCATCGCGACTTCTTCAAGGTGGCGAGTCGGTCGGCCTCGTCGGACGTGAGAGAACTGACCTCCGCGAGACGTTCGAGCGCGGCTCGTTCTCGCGCCAAGTACGGTCGCACGGGCTTCGCTTGATCCTCCCAACCTGTCGGCGAGCACCCAGAAGCGCGCAAATCTGAGCGCGCCGGGTAGTTGGCCGGTCGCGGCGGGCTCAGGGACGATCACCGAGACGGCAAAGAGTAGGGCCCGGAGGTTCCCGCCTCCGAGCCCATCGTCGCGACGGCAGTAGCGACGTTCGCGACGAGTCCCACGTCTGAGTGACGCGGGCCAAGTTCTCGCCGTCGTTCGCGACGGCATGGGTTCGGTCCGGCAGGTCCAGTGCGTGGTGGCGGCGTGCGGCCGCGTGTTCTTCCTCTGCTCGCGGTGCGACCGCGGACAGGTGTACTGCGGGACCTGCCGGACCAGCGCCCGCGACCGTGCCCGACAGAGCTCGTCGCGGCGCTACTGGCGGAGCCGGCGCGGCCGACGCACGACGGCGGCGCGCGTTCGCCGGTTCCGCCTCGCGCACAAAGTAACGCACACCGGTCCTCGAGAAGTTGCCCTCGCGGGCAAGGTCGCGCCGCCGATCGCGGCTCCCGTCACGGAGACGGTACCCGTCGTCGGCGAGGAGCTGATCGATGGACACGATCTGGATGGGCATCGCTCCGGGGCCGGCGAGCACGCGCGTGCTCGCGATGGCAGGACCGACCGACACGATCCTGAAGGCGAGGCTCGCGCGCTCGCCGTCGCATCCGCGCGCGATGGTGACGCTGCTCGAAGCCGTCGCGCTCTGGCAGGG
>JBDHVE010000333.1:0-3199 GCA_039809485.1 Polyangiaceae bacterium
GCCGTCCTGGGGCGCATCGTCGACGAGCGGACCGGCAAGCCGAGCCTGTTCGCGCGCCAGTTCACGGAGTCGACGGTCCAGACCGACCTCGTCGGGCCGATCGACTTCAAGACGCTCATGCAGACGGGGCGGACCGAGCACTTCACCGACGAGGGCATGCTCGGCGCCGTCCACGCGTTCCTCGACGAGGTGCTCGACGGGCGCGACATGCTCCTCCGGACGACGCTGAACGTCCTCCACGAGCGCGAGCTGAAGCAGGGCGGGAAGACGACACGCGGCGCGATCGAGTGCGCGCTGATGACGACGAACCGCTATCTCGCCGAGGTCCTCGAGGGGTCGCGCGAGACGCTGCTCGCGTTCATCGACCGGATCGCGTTCGTCGGGTTCGTGCCGAAGGGGTTCGCGAGCCACGACAGCCTCGGGAAGGTCCTCCGCGCGCAGGTCGGCGGGACGCGGCGGAGCGAGCTCGTCGCGACGCTCACGATCCAGGACCTCGACGTCCTCCAGGCCACCGTCGACCGGATCGTGGTCCCCGACGAGCTCCTCGGCTCGCTCGCGACCCTCCTCGCGCACCTCGAGGCGGATCTCGTCCACGCCGCGAAGAGCGATCCGACCTTCACCCCGACGCGCTATCTCTCGACGCGTACCGCGGTCCGCCTCGCCCGGACGCTCCGTGCAGTGTGCGTCTACGACGCGATCACGAGCGAGAGCGAGCGGCCGCTCGTCGCGCGTCACGAGGACCTCGCGCTCCTCCGCCTGAGCCTCCTCCTCTCCGGCCCGCCACGCGAGACGCTCGGCGCGCTGCTCGAGAAGGAGAGCGACCCGCGCGAGCGGAGGCAGCTCTCGATCCTCCGCACCGAGCGCGACATCTTCGAGCGCGCGCTCGCGCGCGTTCCGCGGACGGAGCCGAAGACAGACGCCTCGCGCGGGGCGAAGGAGATCGCGACGCTCGAGCGCGCGCTCGCGAACGCGAGCGCGAGCCCGCGTGCGCTCGTCGATGCCGCCGCGAAGCTCGCCGAGACCGCGAACGCCGGAGGTCCCGCGGCGCCGGCCGCGGCGACGCTCCTCGACCAGACCCTCGGCACCCTCGCCGAGCGAGCGCTCCGCGCGGGGACGACGGCGGGCGCGGCGCCCGGCGACGCGGACGTCGTCGCCGAGCTCGCCGCCCTCGCCGAGGGCCTCGAACGCGCGAGCGGCGCGACGCGGCACGTCGCGCGCTGGCTCCGAGGTCGCGCCGTCCGGAGCCTCCTCGCGACCGCGAAGCTGTCGAGCACGCGCCTCGGCGACGCGCTCGAAGCCGAGGCCCCGCCGAACGCGACCGTCGAGCACTTCACGCGTCGCGCCGAAGAGACGATCGCGCGGCTCGAGACCTTGCTCGAGGCCGCCGCGAAGCTCCGCGCGGCCGGCGCCGACTTCGAGGGCGCCGAGACGTTCGAGCACGCCGTCGCGACCGCGACAGCGCACGTCGAGGACGAGCTCTGGGAGATCTGGGATGCGGGCTTCCGCAACGCCGTCGTGCGCGCGCTCGCGAGCGTCGGGCCCGACGAGCTCGGGAGCCTCCTCGCCGCCCTCACGCCGACGCTCGCACAGCTCGACGCGTTCGGAGAGCGCCTCGGCCGCTACGGCCGCGACCCGCGCTCGCTGAAGAGCCGTGTCGTCGGCCCCCGGATCGAGCCGCTCGTCGCCGCCGCGTTCGAGCGCGTCGAGGGACGAGACCGCCTCGAGCTCGTCGCGCAGATCGGCGAGCTCGTCGCGCAGCTCGAACGCGCCAAGCTCGAGGCCGTCATCCCGCCCGCGACCCTCCTCCGCCTCGCCGCGCTGGCGCTCGTCCGCACCGAGGCGAAGAAGGGCCCGCTCCCGAAGGGAAGGCCCGGTCTCGAAGGCTATCGGGACCTCCGGTCGAAAGAGGCGCGCGTCTCGCTCGCGTACACGATCGTCGAGCTCGCGCTCCGCGTCTCGCCCCAGAAGCCGAGCGCCACCGGTACGCCGGAGGAGATGCTGAAGAGCCTCGCCGACGTCGTCGCCGCGCTCCCGAAGGACCTCCGCGATCGCATGGTCGTCCTCGACCTCGAGCGGATCGACCGCGCCCTCGGCCTCCTCGAGGCGTGGTGGAGCGCGCTCGAGGGCGAGGTCCGCCCGGCGCGCGGTTCGAAGGACGCGGCCGTCGTCGGGCGTGCGCTCGAGACCCTCGCGGCGAGCCGCTTCTTCCACGTGACGCGCGACGAGGGCGCGCTCCTCCGCTTCCAGCTCGAGGCGAAGGTCGTCGGCGACGTGTTCCCCGAGGCGTCGTCGCGGAGCGCCGAGCTCGGGAGCCGGGTCGACACGCTCGCGGACGCCTCGGTGCGTGTGCTGCAGGACCTCCGTCAGGGCCGGTCCGACGCGGGCTGGGCCGACCTCCTCCGCCTCGCGCCCCGCGACCCGAGAACGTGAAGGACGACACGCCGCTCCGTGCGCTCGCGACGCGGATCGAGCGCCTCGCGCTCGATCCGGACGGGATCGAAGCGCATGCACTCTACAAGCTCGCACGGCCGCTCCTCTCGCTCTCCGGCTGGCGTGCGCGCGTCCGATACGAGGCGCTCTCGGCGCTCGTCGACGTGATGCGCGCGGCGGAACGCGCCGACGAGACGTCGCGCGCGGAGATCGCAGAGCGCGCTCGGACCGCGTGGACGGCGGCCGTCCGCGAGCTCGAGGAGAACCTCGACACCCTCGAACGCGCGGCGATCGTCCGGAGGCGGCCGCCGGTGGCGCACGCGGCGTGGTTACGGCGCGTGTGGGAGCTCCTCGACGCGAGCGAGCGCGCGATCGACGCCCTCGCGAACGACGGCGCGAAGGCTCCGGACGTGCGCGCGACGCTGCGGCGCTCGGCGCAGGCGGAGAAGGCGGCGATCGCGCCCCCGCTCGCAGTTTCGCGCGAGAAACCCGCGAAGAACGAGGCCCCGTCCGCCTTCGTCGCCGAGGTCGCGACGCGCGACGAGCTGCCCGTCCCCGACACCGAGGCGCGCGTCGTCGAGCTCGAGCTCGCCACGATCGACCACCTGCTCGCCGCCGCCCGCGCCGAGACGGGCCTCCTCGGACGGCGGCGGCGCCTCCTCGTCGCCGCCCGGCAGCGCCTGCTCGAGGCCGCCGCGGCGCTGCCGCTCGACGAGGGCGGTGTCGCCGCGCGCGTCGATCACGTCGCCCGCGAGATCGCGCGCATCGA
>JBDHVE010000334.1:0-3197 GCA_039809485.1 Polyangiaceae bacterium
CCGCTCGCGATCGGCAATCCGCAGAAGAAGATCTACCGGCGGCTCCTCGTCGAGATCTACGGCAACCTCACCTTCGCGCTCGTCCAGCGCGTGCGCCACGGGACCGGGAAGGACGCCGACGACGCCCGGGTCGCGCTCGCCCGGATCGGCGGGCGCGCGGTGAAGCCGCTCCTCGACGCGCTCGCGGACGGCGACGCCGGCCAGCAGCGCGTCGCGATCGACGTGCTCGGCTACGTCCAGAACAAGAACGCCGGCTCGGCGCTCTTCGCGTTCGCGACCGGCCAGGGCGAAGCGACCCTCCGCACGCGCGCGATGCTCGCATGCGGCGCGCTCCGCGACGTGGCGCTCCTCCCGAAGTACGAGAGCCTCCTCTTCCCGAAGCAGGACGGCGAAGGCGCGATGGGATCCGACGACGTCGCCGTCGCCGCGAGCTGGGCGGTCGCGAAGCTCGGCGACAAGAAGGCGCTCCCGCTCCTCCGCCGCGTCGCCGGGAGCGGCACGCCGAGCATGCGCGCGTTCGCGCTCCTCGGGATCGGCGCGCTGAAGGACAAGTCCTCGCAGGCCCTTCTCGTGCAGTCCGCACGTTCTCCCGACGTCGGCGCCCCTGCACGAGCCGCCGCCGCGTACGCGCTCGGCGAGCTCGGGGACCCGGGCGAGGCCACGACGCTCGTGACGATTGCGGAGGGCACCGACGTGCTCCCGCGTCAGATGGCCGTCCTCGCGCTCGCGCGCCTCGGCGCCGGCAAGGGCGAGCCGCCGGGGGGCAAGGCCGCTCTCGGCGCGATCACCGATGCGCTCTTCGCCGGCGACACCGAGAGCGGGCGCGGCGCGCGGAGCGACGCCTCGCTCCGGCAGGCGGCGGCCGCGGCGCTCGTCGTCCTCGCGACGCACGGCGCGGCCGACGCGCGGCCCGACCCGATCCCGGTGCCGAACGACGGCGTCGACGCCGAGTCGACCCTCGACCAGCTCGTCCCACGGAACCTCGCGCCGAAGGACCGCGCCGCCGCCGTCCTCGCGTACGCGAAGAACATCGAGCGCTCCGCGCAGAGCGCTCTCTCGACGTCGACCGAGCGCGCGCGCGCCGTGCTCGACGCGTTCGGCGCGCGCGAAGGTGCGCTCGAGCCGCTGGTCGGCGAGGCCGAAGCGCCGGAGCTCGCACCGGCACGCGCGAAGGCGAAGGAGATCGCGACCGCGCTCGAGCCGGGTATCGTCGAGCTCTCGCGCCACCCGGACCCCACCGTCCGGAACAAGGCGATCGGGCTCCTCGCGCGCTCGTCCTCCGACGCCGCGACCTCCGCGATCGCGCACGCCGTCTCCGACCCGAACGAGGCGGTCCAGCGCGTCGCGCTCGCGTCGATCGGCAAGGGCGGCGGCACGCGTGCCGTCCTCGCCGTGACGAAGGTGATGCGAGGCCACGAGAGCTGGGCGATGCGTGTCCTCGCCGCGCAGGCGCTCGGGCGCCTCGGCGCTTCGGGTGCGGGGACCGACGCGACGCCTCGGCTCCAGGAGGCGGCGACGAAGGAGAGCTACGCGCTCGTGCGCGAGGCCGCGCTCCTCGCGCTCGCGAGCTACGACCGAGCGTCGGCAGGCGCGCTCGCGACGAAGATGGCCGAGTCCGATCCGGAGCCGCGCGTCCGCGAGACCGCCGCCCGCGTCCGCGCCGGGAAATGAAGCGGTCCCTCGCGTTCCTCGTCTTGCTCGTCGCGTGTCGGGACGCATCGGACTTCGACACCCGCGGCAAGGACCACTACGGCGGCGCGGTCGTGAGCGGGAGCTTCGTCCGGAGCGGGATCGAAGGGACGACGCGGATGTGCCTCACGCTCGACACCGCGCGCCTCCAGGACGCGCCCGGCACGCTGACGACGAGCGACGGGCGCTTCAAGGACACGCCGCTCCGTCCGATCCCGCAGGTCTGGCACGATCCGATCTCGACCCTGAGCTTCGGCGACGGCCGCCGGCAGAACCTCGTCTACGTCGCGGCGGCGAACGAGGACGGCGGCGCGACCGACACGATGGCGATCGTCTCGCTGATGCAGTCGGGCGCGATCGAGGTGCGGCTCCTCCGCGGCGCGCCGCAGGCGACGCCGAGCGCGACCGCACCGGTGTTCGGGGTCTTCACGCTCGAGCGCCGCGAAGGTAAGTGCGAGCTGTGAAGGTCCTCGGGATCGAGTCGTCCTGCGACGAGACGGGCGCGGCAGTGGTCGACGAGAGCGGCCGCGTCCTCTCCGACGTGGTGCAGAGCCAGGTCGACCTCCACGCGCGGTACGGAGGCGTGATCCCCGAGCTCGCCTCGCGTGATCACCTCCGCAACGCGGGTCACGTCGTCCGCGAGGCGGTGGAGAGAGCCGGCCTCCGGATGGAGGACATCGACGGGATCGCGGTGACGAACCGCCCCGGCCTCGTCGGCGCGCTCCTCGTCGGCGTCCAGCTCGCGAAAGGGCTCGCGTGGGCGACCGGCAAGCCGTTCGTCGGGGTCGATCACCTCGTCGGTCACCTCCTCGCCGTCTACTTGAAGCGCGGGGAAGGAGGCGGTGAGGCTCCGCCGTTCCCGTTCGTCGCGCTGCTCGCCTCGGGCGGGCACACCGCGATCTACCGCGTCGACGGACCCAGCGCCGACCGCGTTCGCGAGCTCGGCGGGACGCGTGACGACGCCGCCGGCGAAGCCTTCGACAAGGTCGCGAAGCTCCTCGGCCTCGGCTACCCGGGCGGTCCGGTCATCGATCGGCTCGCGAAGATGGGCGACCCGAAGGCGGTCCCCCTCCCCTCGCCGATGGGCCACACCTCGTCGCTCGACATGAGCTTCTCGGGGATCAAGACGCAGATCGCGTCGCTCGTCCGCGAGAAGGGCGTCCCCTCCACCGAGCAAGGGATGGCCGATCTCTGCGCATCGTTCCAGGCCACCGTCACGACCGTGCTCGCGAAGAAGCTCGTCGCCGCTGCGGTGAAGGAGGGCGTCACCGCCGTCGTCCTCGGCGGAGGCGTCGCGGCGAACCGCGAGCTCCGCGAGAGGACGACGGAGCTCGCGGCGCAGCACGGGATCCGCGCGTTCGTCCCCGAGCTCGCGAGCTGCACCGACAACGCCGCGATGATCGCGTACGCCGGCGCAGTGCGGCTCGCCGCCGGGGAGCGGGACGGCTGGGAGCTCCTCGCGACGAGCGCGACGTCGCTCCCGCGCGCGACCCGCAAGGGACGCGGCG
>JBDHVE010000335.1:0-3189 GCA_039809485.1 Polyangiaceae bacterium
TTCCGCTCTACAGGCCGTCGGAGGGCGGAGCGCGCAGCGCGTAGCCCGACGACGGCCTACGCGCTACACGCTCCTAGCGCCGCGATCGCGACGCGGGAAGCTGCTCGTCCGGCGGTGCTCGCGCGGCGGCGCCGGCGGCAGCGCCTCACGACGGAGCGCCTCGATCGCGTGTGTGCTCTGCCCGCGCGAGGCGAGCACGATCTCGGCGACGTCGAGCGCGAGGAGGTACACGTCGGTCCGCGCGAAGCGCCCGATCTTCCCGGCGAGGATGCGCGGGACCATGAACATGATCCGGCGGATGCCGTCGGCGACCCGGCGCGGCATCGCGATCCGCTCGATCACCGGCTCGAGGAAGTCGTTCACCGCCCCCATGATGTCGCGCGTGCCCGAGATCGCTTCTTCGAGCGGCTCGTAGAGGAGCGCCGTCATGAGGACGGTGTCGTCGAGCGCGCCGAGCTCGCGCGTCTTCTCGTCGACATAGGACATCTTGCGGAAGAAGCGCTCGCTTCCGCCGCTCGTGGCCTCCTCGTCGTCGAGGAACGAGGACAGCTCCGGGATCAGGATCGCCATCGCGCCGACCTCCCAGAGGAGCCACATCGAGCGATGTGCCGCACCCGCGCGCATCAGCCGCAGGATCTCTTCGAAGAGACGGGGGCGCGCTGCACGTGCAAGCTCGCCACGGTTGGCGACCATTGCATCGTAGACCGCGGGGTCGATACCGAGGTCGAGCCGCGCGGCGAACTTGATCGCGCGAAGGATGCGAACGGGGTCTTCGCGGAACCGAACCGTCGGATCGCCGATCGTTCGGATGGCGCGCTTCTTCACGTCATCGAGGCCGCCACACCAGTCGAGGACCTGGCGGCGATCGAGATCGTAGAAGAGCGCGTTGATCGTGAAGTCGCGCCGGAGGGCGTCCTCGTGCGCTTCGCCGAAGACGTTGTCGCTCCGGATGAGGAGGTCCTCTTCCTCGTCGCCTTCGCCGCCGCCTGGGTTCCGCCGGAACGTCGCGACCTCGACGACCTTGCCGCCGCCGAAGAGCACGTGCGCGAGACGGAAGCGCCGACCGATGATCCGGCAGTTCCGGAAGAGCGCGCGGACGTCGTCCGGCCGAGCGCTCGTCGCGACGTCGAAGTCCTTCGGATTGCCCGCGAGGAGGAGGTCGCGGACGCAGCCGCCGACGAGGTACGCCTGGAAACCGGCGCGCTCGAGGCGGCGGACGACCTTCGCCGCATCCGCGTCGATGCTCTCTTCGTCGAGCTCGACGTCGTGTCGTACGAGCCCCGTGCCGGCATGGCGTTCGAAAACGGACGGCTCTTCCTCGACGTCCGGTTCGATCGTGAACGACGGAAGCTCGGGAGGAGGCGGAAGGTCGGGGTTCGATCTGCGGCGCATAAGCAGCCGGAAGTACTCAGGTATCCTGCGGGGCGAGCGTGCCTCGCACGACATCTCACTCTACCAGCGACACGGGGCCGTCGCAACGGCCGCGCCGGGCTCCTCCGACGGTTCTCCACAGTCGCCTCGCCGCCCCCTCGTCCGGGTCTGCCGTTGCCCGTCGCAGTCGCCCCTTACGCCGTGTTTCGATTTTGCGATGATGAAAGGCGATTTTCTTTCGCTCTTGCACGTCCGTGATGGCGTCGATACGTAAATTCGCGCGTTTGAGACGTGGCACGGAACCGGCATAAGCCCCCACCGGCACCGCGTCGACGGCTTCCCCCCCCCCGAGCCGCCCGCGGTGCCGTTTTCATTTTGTCGCTCGCTGTCCGCGGGCTCGTTCGGTCGTTCGGAGCCGCACGCGGCCCTCCTGACGCCTGGAGCGTAGGGTAGAGTTTCCGCAATGGCGCTCGAGCCCGCGAAGCTCTCGGACTTCGCCATCGCAGGAGCGTTGGGAGCGGGCTCGACGGCGAAGGTCTACGACGCCGTCCACCAGCCCACGGGTCGCGCGGTCGCGATCAAGATGCTCGAGCCGTCACAGCAGGCGGTGGAGACGCGTGAGCGCTTCGCGCGCGAAGCGCTCCTCCTCGCCGGCGTCGAGAGCCGACACATCGGCAAGATCCTCGGCTTCGGGTTCGAGCGCGGTCAGCCGTTCCTCGTCCTCGAACGGCTCCGCGGCGAGACGCTCGACGCGAAGCTCCGTCGTGACGGCCCGGTCCCCGCCTCGCTCGCGCTGCGCTGGATCGAGCAGCTCATCGTCGGCGTGCGCGACTGTCACGACGCGAACATCATCCATCGCGACATCAAGCCGTCGAACATCTTCCTGCACCAGGACGGGTTCGAGGAGGTCGTGAAAGTGATCGACTTCGGCGTCGCGCGCCTGAAGGAGGTCACCGGCGATCAAGGGCTCACGTCGTCGCAGGCGCTCATCGGCAGCATGGGGTACATGGCGCCGGAGCAGTTCCGCGACGCGAAGGCCGTCGACTTCACCGCCGACATCTACGCGATCGGCGTCGTCGTGTTCCGCACGCTCACCGGCCGGCTCCCGTTCGTGAGCCGCTCGCTCGATGCGGTCATCCGGATGAAGCTCGAACAGGCGGTGCCTCCGGTGTCGTCGATGCCGGGGATGCCTGCGAACGCGCTGCTCGACACGTTCGTCGAGACCGCGATGGCGCGGAGCCCGGACGAGCGCTTCCAGACCGCACGCGAGATGCTCGAGAGCTGGTGGCACGTGATGGCGAGCCTCGACGAGGACGCAGCGACGGATGTGATGCGCGGCATCGGTCGCGTCGACGAGTCGTACGCGGGGCCGATGGTCCAGCGGCCGCGTCGGCCGCCGGTGTCCTCCGAGTCGTCGATCGCGGTCACCCATCGCCTGCCGCCGACGTTGCCCGGGGTTGCGGACGAGGACCGCACGCTCCAGCGCGCGGTCGACGTCTCCCCGACGTCGGAACGCACGGTGCTCGAGCTGTCGCCGGCGACGCTCCCCGGAGTCCCGCCCGACGCCCTCGAGCCCGACGTAAGCGTCGACGGCGAGGACGAGCCGGACCCCCTCTGGGAGGTCCCGACGAAGAACGACCCGAACCTCCGCCATCTCGTCGAACGGGAGCTCGAGCTGCAGCGCCGGGGCAAGGGTCGCGGCTAGCCTCCGGGGCGCGGAAACCTAGGCTCGCGACGCCCTCTGTCAACTTCCGTGCCGAAGCTTCACATCGCCGGTTGACGCCGGGTCGCGTGTGATTAGCTTGCCCGCCGAACCAC
>JBDHVE010000336.1:0-3188 GCA_039809485.1 Polyangiaceae bacterium
CCGCAGACGAGGCAGCCCTCGGGCCAGAGGATCCGCTCCGGGAGCGGAGCGCGGAGGAGCGGCGCCTCGAGCACGTCGTCCTCGCCGAGCGCGGAGGCGCGCCCCCCCGACACCTTCACGAGCGCGCCGCACGAGCACGGCGCGACGCACGCGATCCCGGGATCGAGCGCGTCGAGCGCCTTCGCGCAGGACGGACACGCGGCCGTTCCCGAGGCGAAGAAGATACCCGCGCCGGCGACCAGCGCGACGGCGCCGAGGGCGAGCCCGCCGATCCAGCCGACCACGTTGCGCCAGCCGTCGTTCGTCACGCCGTAGCGGAGCGCGTAGAAAGCGGCGACGCCCGCTCCGAGGGCGACGACACCCCAGACGACCATCGCCGTCTTCGACCGCTGGACGCTCGTACTGTGAGGCATCGCACCCCTCGTACGGCACGCCTGCGGACTTTCTTCCTCACCGTGAGCGCGCCCGGCCTCACGCGAGTATGGTCACGTTCGACTGAGCGCGAGGAGCTTCTCGGTCGTGTTCCAGTTGCGGATCGTCACGCTCTTGTAGAGCGGCAGGCTGACGAGCTTCGAGAGTCGGCTCTGCGACGCCTTCGCGACGAGACGCTGGAAGTAGAGCGCGTGCGCCCCGGCGAAGACCTGGTCGACGCCCTCACGGGTCGGGACCTCGGGGAGCGCTCTCTTCGCCGTGAGCGGCGGCTTCACGAAGAGGACGTCGTAGCGGTGGAGCGCGGGCTTGCGTCCGAATCCCGGCGGCGCCTCCGCGACGACGCGCGCGAGGTCCTTCGCGGAGAGGAGGACGATCGACGATGCGTATCCGAACGTCTCGCCGAGCGTCGCTTCGATCTCCGTCGTCAGCGACGCCTTGCCCACGGAGCTCGACGTGAAGAGCACGTTGCCGCTCGCGATGTACGTCGCGACGTCGGTGAACCCCATCGACTCGAACGCCGCACGGAGCGCCACCATCGGGATGATGTTGTTGCCCCCGACGTTGATCCCGCGGAGGAGCGCGATGTAGCGCGTCGCCATCGGGCGGAGGGTACACGATGCGGGCATGGAGTAGACTCGCGCGCGTGATCGGCCTCGATGGAGACGCGGACCGCGTCGCACGCGTTCGGCAAGCGCTCGCGACCGTCGCGCGCGTCTTTCCGGAGCACCTCGCCAAGCCGCAGCCGCCGACCTGGTTCGAGCCGCACGAGATCGCGCAGAACGAGCAGTTCGACGCGATCGTCCGCGCGCACAAGAAGGACCGCTTCGCGCTGCCGATCCAGGCGCTCCTCCGGACGGGCGCGACGTACCACAACCTCGATCAGATGCACCTCCGCCGCCTCGCGTGGTTCGTCCCCTCGCTCCTCGCCGCCTGGCTCGACCGCGACGAGACGGCGGTCGACGCCGACGAGATCGGCCGCATCTTCGAGAGCACGGCGCTCGTCGAGGGCGTCTACTGGGCGTGGACGGAGGACGAAGCCGCGGCGCTCGCCGACTTCTTCGGCGGCGCGATCCACGCGGCGCTCGCGACCGCGCTCCCTCCGGAGCGCGCACCGGCCCGGCCGCCGGAGAACGGCCTCCACGTGTGGTCACGTCACGCGCCCTCCGTTCCGCTCCAGATCCTCCGCCTCGCGCGCGCGATGCACGTCGCGGAGGAGCCGCTCGTCTCCGCCTGGGTGAACGAAGAGACGCCGCTCGCTCTCGAGCCTGCTCGAGGCGGTCTTCGATCCGACCGTCGCCGCGAAGCGCTACCTCGCGCACGAGATCGTCGCCGACCGACTCGCCGATGCGTTCTTCGCCGCCACCGGCGACCGTGCCCTCCGCCTGTCGAAGGCCGAAGTGCACGTCCGCCGGTGGATCGCGCGTCGCGAAGACGAAGAGGCGTGGCCCTAGCGGCGCGCGGAGCGCGTACGCCGGCGCGCGCGGAGCACGAGCAGGAGCCCGGCGCCGAAGCCGAGCGCAGCGGCGTTGCCCGCACCTCCCGGCTCGACGATCGTGCAGGTGCAGCCCGCCGCGTCGCCTTCCCCGCCCGGATCGATGCCCGGTGCGCCGCCGCCGTCGCCGGCCGCTGCGCCGCCGTCGGAGCCGGTCGCCGTGCCGGCGTCGGTACCGCCCGTGTTGCCGCTGCTGCCCGCATCCGCGGCCGGCGTCGGGACACACGTGCCGGTCTTGCACGTACCGCCCTTGCACGGGCTGCCGTCGGCCTTCGGCGGCGACGAGCAGACCCCGCCGTCGGGATCGCACTCCCCGGCTTCGTGGCACTCGTCGACCGCGGCGCAGGTCACGCCTGCCCCGGCCTTGCACACGCCCTCCTGGCAGCTGTCACCGTTCGTGCACGAGTTCGAGTCACTGCACGCGCTGCCGTTCGGCTTCGTCGGATCCGAGCACGTCCCGTTCGCGGGATCGCAGACGCCGACGTCGTGACACGCGTCCTTCGCGGTGCAGACGACGGGGTTCGAGCCGGTGCAGACGCCGAGGGTGCACTTGTCCGTCTGCGTGCACGCGTTGCCGTCGTTGCACGCGGTGTCGTCCGGCTTCGCGGGATCGGAGCAGACGCCGGTTGCCATGTCGCAGGTGCCCGGATCGTGGCACTGGTCCTTCGCGGTGCAGACGAGCGGCGCGTACACGCACTTGTTCGCGACGCACGAGACGGTCTCGCACTTCGCGGCCGCCGGACAGTCCGCGGCCTGGTTGCAGATCGTGCCGCCGACGGTGAGGTTGTCGATCTGGAAGGTGCCGCCCTGCGTCGTCCCGCCGTTCTGGAGGCCGAAGTGGATCGTCTTGATCCGCTCGGGCGCGGTGACGCCCCAGAACGCCGGCGCGTCGGGCAGCGCGACGTCCGTCGTCGTGTCGTCGCCGAACGTGATGAACGCGTGGTAGCGAAGGTTCGTCGCGTTGTAATTGATGTCGAGCCCCGCGCCGAAGACACCGGCATTCGTTCCGACGGTCGTGTTCTGGAAGCCGAGGCGGAAGGAGCCGTTGCATCCGGCGCAGTACGCGGCGCCCGAGACGATGTTGTGGTTCGTGAAACCCGTCGACGTGTACGTCGTCTGCCCGAACACAGCGCTCATCGCGGCGTCGTTCTGGATGAAGACGTAGCCCGCGTTCGCGTAGTCGTCCGTCACGAGCGGCGGACCGGCCGCTGCCACGAAGGCAGCCCGATCCGCGTAATACGTCGGCGTCCCCGCGAGCACGGAC
>JBDHVE010000337.1:0-3180 GCA_039809485.1 Polyangiaceae bacterium
CGAGCGGCGCTCCTCCGCGCGATCGACGAGGAGTACCGCGCCGAAGCGCTCTACCAGCACATCCTCGGGCAGATCGGGCAGACGCGTCCGATGAGCATGATCGCGCGATCGGAGCGACACCATGCCTGGATCCTCGAGAGCCTCGCGATCGCGCACGGGGTCGAGATCCCGCCGAACGCTTGGGCCGGAAAGAGGATGCCCGACGTCGGCGACGCGCGGGCAGGGTGCAGGGCCGGGGTCGAGAGCGAGAAGAAGACGATCGCGCTCTACGACGAGCTCCTGAAGGTGGAGCTTCCGGACGACTTGAAGCGTGCGTTCACGCACCTCCGCGCCGTCTCGGCCGACCACCACCTCCGCGCGTTCGAAGCGTGCAGCTGATCAGGGCCGCTTGGCGGGGCTCGTCGTCTTCTTCGGATCGCGCACGACGGCGTCGCCGAGGACGTCGTCGATCCGCTTCATCACCGCGGGCTCGAGCTTCACGCCGGCGGCCTTCACGTTGTCGTGGACCTGCTCCGGGCGCGACGCGCCGATGATCGCGGACGACACGTTCTCGTTCTGCAACACCCACGCGACGGCGAGCTGCGCCATCGAGAGGCCGGCCTCCTGCGCGATCGGCTTGAGCCGCTGCACGCGGCCGAGCACGTCGTCGGTGAGGAAGCGCGAGATGAACTGCGAGCCGGACGCGTCGGTCGCGCGGCTGCCCTGCGGCGGCGGCTGACCGGGGAGGTACTTGCCGGTGAGGACGCCCTGCGCGATCGGCGACCAGACGATCTGCCCGACGCCGACCTTCGCGCTCGCGGGGACGACCTCCGCTTCGATCACGCGCCAGAGCATCGAGTACTGCGGCTGGTTGCTGACGAAGGGGACCTTCAGCTCGCGCGCGAAACCCGCCGCCGCCTCGATCTGCTCCGCGGTCCACTCGGAGACGCCGATGTAGAGGACCTTGCCCTGGCGGACGAGGTCGGCGAACGCCGTCATCGTCTCCTCGAGCGGCGTCTCCACGTCGTAGCGGTGGGCTTGGTAGAGGTCGACGTAGTCGGTGCGGAGCCGCCGCAGGCTCCCGTGGATCGACTCGAAGATGTGCTTGCGGGAGAGCCCGCGGTCGTTCGGTCCGGGGCCTGTCGGCCAGTACACCTTCGTGAAGATCTCGACCCCCTGTCGGCGCTGGCCCGCGAGCGCTTCGCCGAGCACTTCCTCCGCGCGGGTCGCCGCGTAGACGTCGGCCGTGTCGAACGTGGTGATGCCGGCCTCGAGCGCGGCCTTCACGCACGCGAAGGCCGCGTCCTTCTCCACCTGCGAGCCGTGGGTGATCCAGTTGCCGTAGGAGATCTCGCTGACGAGGAGGCCGCTTCGGCCGAGGTGCCTGTGCTTCATGGGGTTCTTCCGCTTGTATCGACGTTCCGATGCCGGACGGAGCCCTTTCGCTCGCGCGGGTCGAAGCGATCGCACTTCGGAGGAGAGACTGCGGTGTGCGGCCTCTACGCAACAACCGCGCCGTGATGCGCGTCGCGAGGAAGGGAGCGGTCGCGTCACCCGTAAGCGCGGGACGTGAGCCCGTTCCTCTTCCATGTCGAGCCGTCCGCGATGTCCTTCTCGCGGACGTGTGTCCGCTGTTCGTCCGGCGCGGAGGTCACCTACGGCCTCGCCGTCGCGGGCGGTCGCCGCGTGCGCGTGCCCGTCTGCGTCGCGTGCGCGGATCGTCTCGTCGCGCTTCGGCTCGCGTGGGTGATCGCGACCCTCGTGATCGCCGGACTCGGCAGCGTCGGCGTTGCGGTCGCGAGCGACATCCTCGTGACGAAGGTGCCTTCGCTCGATCACTCGCCCGCGATCATCGCGCTCGGGCTCGTCCTGTCCCTCGCGTTCCTCGTTGCCGTGCCGTGGGCCGCGTTCCGTCGCGGCATGCACGCGTTTCATCGCCGCCTCGGACCCGTGTGGCTCGTCCGCGTCGAGTCCGCGAAGGCGGTCGTCCTCGGCGCGAGGCACGTGGTCCGTGTCGAGACGCCGGGGCAGAGGCTCCCCGCCGCCTCGCTCCCGCCCTGGGCGGTCACCGCGATCGGCGTGGCGCTCGGGTGCGCCGTCGCCGCCGCCGGCTTGGCCGAGTACGAAGTCCTCGGCCGCGCCGAAGCGCGGCGCGAACGCGTCTACATGCGGTGGATCGAGGTCCTCGCCTACGATCTCGGCGGGCGCGGGGCGGTGCTCTCGCTCTTCGTCGGGTTCGGCGTCGTCCTGATCGTCCTCGGGATCCTCGCGGGCGCGGCGCGGCGGCGCGCGCGCGGGGAGCGAGGCTGCGAGCCGCATCGCGCGCCGGAACGAGGTGTCTAGAATCGCCGCCGCGATGGAGTCGATCGAGCCCCACGTCTTGCGAACGACGGCTGGCGACCTCGCGCTCGAGGAGTACCACCTCGGGCTCGAAGGCCGCGCATGGAGGATCCTCCACACCGGCGCGATCCTCAGCCACGATGACGAGCAGCGCTTCTTGCGCGAGGAGGCGGCGAAGCTGCCGTACGGCATCGTCCTCTGGCCGGCGGCGATCGCGCTCGCGCACGAGATCGCGTCGCGCCCGATGCAGGGCCTGAGGGGCCTCGAGCTCGGCGCGGGTACCGGGCTCCCGGGCATCGTCGCGGCCTCGCTCGGCGCGCGCGTCGTGCAGACGGACCGCCACGAGGTGGCGCTCTTCGTCTGCAAGAAGAACGCGGAGCGGAACGGGATCACGACGATCGCGCATCGCGCGGCGGACTGGACGGCGTGGGACGACAGCGAGCGCTACGACCTGATCCTCGGCTCCGACATCCTCTACGCCGAGAGCCTGCACGGGCACCTCCGACGCATCTTCGACGCCAACCTCGCTCCCGGCGGGAAGCTCCTCGTCGCGGACCCGTTTCGCAAGCCGAGCTTCGCGTTGCTCGAGGCGATGGAAGCCGACGGGTGGCGGGCCACGTTCAGCAAGTGGACCGTGGGCGTCCGGCCGCCGGAGCGCCCGGTCGGCGTCTTCGAGCTGATGCGCCCGTGACGCTCACGCGGTCGCCCGGAGCGCGTGCGCGCCCAGGTGTTTCCGGAACCAGCGTGCCGCCGCCCGTGCCACCTGCTCGAGCGTCCCTGGCTTCTCGAACAAGTGCGTCGCGCCCGGAACGATCTCGAGCCGCTTCTCGCACGCGAGGAGCGCGAGCGCCTCGCGATTGA
>JBDHVE010000338.1:0-3152 GCA_039809485.1 Polyangiaceae bacterium
ACTCGAGCTTATTCGACGGCCCTCGAAGCCGTGCTCGCCATGACCGCCACGAAAGGCGTGGAGGTATTCCGCGCGAAGGCGCTACGGGCTCCAGACGAACTTGCGGTTTCCGGCGGTGGAGGTTTGGTAGCGGAGTGGCTGGTCGAGGGTCCGGCCGCTTGGGCCGGCGAGGGTGTCGACGCTCGTCGTGGGCCCGTACGTGGTGACTTGCCAGACCGCGTTGTCGATGGGGAAGCGCTTCTCCGGGACGTCGGGGACCGACGTCTTCGTCTCCGTCGTGAAGAGCTCGTAGGCGACTTTGCCGACTTTCCAACGGACGACGTTTACGCCGTCCTGGGGGGCCGTCCATTCGAACGACGTGGCGCTGTTCGCGGTGGCGGCGTCGGCGGGGGCCGTGCCCGCCGCGGGGGGCTTCATCGCATAGGTGATATCGATGTTTGCGTCGATGCCGGAGAATTCTACCTTGGAGATGGCGTCTCCGAGCTTGCTCGAGACGTTCATTCCCATCTTCAGGCCGGAGACCACGGGGATCGCGAAATCGAGCGTCGTGGGCAGCGGGTTCTCGGGAGCCCAATACTGACTCGAGCCAAACTGGAAACCGATGGCGACCGTCGGGGTCGGGAATCCGCTCGGCGCCGAGACCGTACCGATAATCTTCGCGTTGACGGGCGTCGTCATCGGCAGGTCGACCGTCGCGCTGTCGCTGTTCGCTAGGGCGACCGCCGCGCTGGCGTAGCCTCTCCACGATCGAAGACTGTTATCGTACTGAAACGCGTGGAGCGTGCCGGGAGTCTTGGTAACCACATATCCGAGCCAGGATCGCGTGAGCGAATAACTCGTTCCTCCGCTCGCCTTGATCGCGGGCCCCTCCGGAGAACCGGTCCAGATGAGCCAGAGCGGCGCGCTCGACGAGACGGGCGCGGCCGTCCCCGAGAGCGCCCCCGAGATGGTCGCCGTGTTCGACGGAAGGACGACCACGACGGAGGTGCCCAGCTTGGGAGCTTCGACCGTGGGATCCGATCGCGTCAGCCCCTTGTAATACGATACATGGTCCGTAATCGCCACCAGGCTGGAGTCGTCCGTATGCGTGACGGTGTACAGATCGTACGGAGGCTTGACGCCGGGGAAGGTGAACGCGCCTCCGCTGTCGGTCGTGGTGACGCTGCGGTGACCGTCGTTCAGCACGACGACGACTCCCTCGCTGCCGCTCGCGATGTGACCGCTGACCGTGATGTCTTTCACGGTCAGCGCCACCTTTTGCGTCGATTCGTTTCCGTCCCAACTACCGATTACGTTCAGCGACGACGCGCCGAGCGGCGCCTCTTTGCCGACGGAGAGCGTCAGCGTGCTCTCGTTCGCTCCTGCCGAAAGCGTGGCGGGAGAGAAGGTCGCCGTGACCCCCGGCGGCAAATCCTTCACGCTCAAGGCCACGTCGCCGACGTCGCCGCTCCGCACGATCGACACCGCGATATCGACCTTGCCTCCGTACACGACCTGAACCGCGTCCGGCGTCACGGCGAGCGTGAGCGCGTTGGTGGTCGCGTCCGGCGCGCCGGTGTCGGGCGGCGCCGGCGCCGCGTCTCGAGATCCCGCGTCGTCCGTCGGCTCGCCCGCGGCCGGTGAATCGTCTCCACCGCACGCCGCGAGCACGATCGAAGACGCCACGAGAGCGGCGCCCGTGACGCCGAAAAAAAGCTTCATGACGACCAACGATGACGCCTCGAGCGAGCTCGCAACAAGCGCCTGTGCCCCGCGTGACGCCGGAGGATGAAGAATTGTCGTGATCGGTGGTACGTAAGTAGAGAGGCGCCAAGATCGATCGAATGGGAACAACCTCTACCTCGAGCCCGCTGACCGTCTCTGCTCGACTCCCTTTGCTCGTCCTGATGGCCGCAGAGGAGCGAGGGGTGCGGCGGTCCGAGATCCTCGCCGCCGCGCGGACCTCGACCGAACAGCTCATGGAGGAGGACGCCCGGATCTCGATCCCCGAAGAGCAAGCCATCTGGAGAGAAGCGATCGATCGCACCGGAGACCCGTTCCTCGGCGTCGACGTGATCCGCGATGCGCCGGCGGGTTTTCTGGGCCTCCCCGAGCTCCTCTTCGGAAGCGCGAACACGCTCGGAGAGGCGCTGGACGTCGCTCGTCAGTACATGCCGCTCGTGCGTGACGGCGTCGATGTTCGCAGCGAGAGAGACGGGGATCACGTTCGGCTGGTGTACTCGGCGTCGCCGGCCGAGGGCGCGTCGAGCATCGAGGCCGGCGCCGAGGCCTTTCTCCTCGCGGCGGTGGCGGTCATGGGCAAGCACGGCGCGGGCCGGCGTCCTCCGATCGAGCGCCTCGCGATGTCGAGCAAAGCGCCGGCGACGCGGCGGGAGCTCGCGCGGATCGTCGACGTCTTCGGCACGGATCGCATCGAGTTCGGGGTGAGCGAACCGTCCATCGTCCTTCACGCGTCCGCGCTGGCGTGGCGTTCGCTGGCATCGGCTCCGCGCCTGCATCGCCTCTTGAAGAGCCACGCCGACGAGCTCCTCGGCGAGCGGCCGGGCCGGAGCCGCTTCCTCTCCCGCGCGAAGCGACACCTCCTCGTCGAGCTCGAGGCGGGGCGCGCGACGCTCGCCGGCCTCGCCCGGCGCCTGGCGATCGGGGAACGCTCGCTGCAACGGAGGCTCGCGAGCGAGGGGAGCTCGTTCGCGGATTTGCTCGAAGAGCTGCGACGTGAGCTCGCGCCCTCTTACTTGCGCGACTCCGACATGGGGCTCTCGGAGATCGCGTTTCGCCTGGGTTACCGATCCCCTCAATCCTTCAATCGAGCGTTTCAGAGCTGGACCGGGGCGTCACCGGGGAGATGGCGGTCTGCCTTGCGCCGAGGGCGCGGAGATGGGCTACGAGTGACGGCGGCGCGCCGTCCTGAACGATGAAGGTCTGAATCGTCGACCAGGCGGGATGGCGCTCCGGATCCCCCGTCTCCTTCACCGCTTTGAGCATGCAGCCCGAGATGAAGCCGCGGTCGAACGTCACGTGCGTCGACTCGATGAGCGGCGCGATGGGGCCGATCCACTCGTGCTGATGAAGCGCGAGGAGCTCCCGTTCGCGCTTGCGACGCGCGACCGAGGTCACGCCGCGAGCGCGATCGAGCTGGAGGGTGATGAGCT
>JBDHVE010000339.1:0-3100 GCA_039809485.1 Polyangiaceae bacterium
GCCGCGGCGCTGCCGCTCGACGAGGGCGGTGTCGCCGCGCGCGTCGATCACGTCGCCCGCGAGATCGCGCGCATCGATCGCCTCGAGTCGGTCGGGCTCCAGGCCGACGTCGGGCTCGTCCACCAGGCGCGGATGGCGATCGACCGCGGCGACCCGCGCACGGTCTGGGCCGCGCTCGCCGCGATCGACGGCGCGGCGCTCGCCGAAGGTGACACCGCCGTGGCACGCGTCACGACGCGCGCCGCCGGGGCGCTGTGGGGAGACCACGATCCCGCCGGCGAGGAAGCACGACGCGCTTCGCTCCGCCGCTCGGCCGAGGAGCTCCTCGGCCGCGAGACGCTCGCCGCCGTCGCGGCCGGGACGAACGCTGGACGCGACGCGACGACCGCGAGCGCACGCGCAGCGAAGAACGCGTCGGAGCGACAGACCGCCGAGGTCCTCTTCCGGAAGCACTACGGCGAGACCGCGGAGGACGAGCTCCTCTCCGCCGCCGTCGCCGTCGACGGGTGCTTCGAGGTCGGCGGCCCGCTCGCGCCGGTCCGGATCGTCGAAGAAGATCGCGTCGCGCGCCTCGTCCGGCATCCGACGCAGGACCTCGTCCTCGTGCCCGCCACCGAGGTGACCGACCTCCCCGACGCGATCCTCGGCGACCCGCGCACGGTCCTCCTCGATCTCGCGACCGGCCGCCTCCTCGCGCGCCGCTTCGTCCGCTACGAGGCCGTCCCGCGCACGCGGATCGCGATGCAGAGCGAGGTCCGCGTCTACGTGCTCGACGGCTCGACGTCGATGGCCGGTGCGCGCGGTCGCGTCCGCGACGCGTTGCTCGTCGCCGAGCTCGCGACGCTGATGGCGCGCCTCGCCTCCCCCGGCCGGCTCCGCGCGACGCTCTACTTCCGCTACTTCGACGAGCTCCTCCATCCGGTGACGCGCGTCGACACGATCGCCGCCGCGCGCGACGCCGTGAAGGACGTGCTCGCGACGCCCCGCTCGGGCGGCACCGACATCCAGGCTGCGCTCGAGGCGAGCCTCGAGCAGATCGCCGTCGCGCGCGAGCTCGATCCGGAGCTCGCGCGCGCGCAGATCGTCCTCGTCACCGACGGCGAGGCCGAAGTGTCGGAAGAAGCGCTCGTCCGAGCCCGCGCCGCGCTCGGCGGGCTCCCGGTCGGGATCAGCGTGATCGCGCTCGGAGAGGAGAACGCCGCCCTCCGCGGAATCGTCGCGCGCCAGCGTGCGAGCGGCGAGGCGGCGTTCTACCACTACCTCGACGACGCACAGCTCGAAGCGATCGCGATGGGCCGCTTCGACGACGGGCTCGCACTCCACCTCCCGGAGGCGCCGCACCGGCCCGCGTCGGTCGTCGCCCGCGACCTCGCGAACGAGGTCGGACCGCTCGTCGAGGAGCTGCTCGCGATCGAGCGCGAGCGCGACGTCGCCGCGCTCGAGACGCTCGACGCCGAGGTGCAGGCGCTCCGCGAGACGGGCGCGGCCGAGACGCTCGACGAAGGAAGGCGGGCGCGGCTCGAGGCGTTCCACCGCGACCGCGTCGCGCTCTCCGCGCGCTTCGCCCGGTGGTTCCCGGAGCCGCGGTCCCCCGTCGGCGAAGCGACCGCGATCCCGCGTCACGCGGGCGAAGACCTCGAAGCGGTCGCCTGCGCGCTCGCGTCCGTCGCCGAGGTCCTCGCGCTCCTCGGCGGCTCCGAGCTCGCGCGTCAGGCGGACGCGATCGAGCTCCTCGAGCGGCTCCTCCCCGACGCGCGCCTCACGCCGTCGCGCTACCGCGCGACGGTCCGCGACCACGCCGAAGCGCTCGCCCCTGCCCTCGCGGCGGTCCACGCCGCCGTGCGCGGCCGCTAGACGGTCGCGAAGAGCTCGTCGAGGTCCGCCTCGGAGAGATCGCGCGTGTTCTTCCGGAGCCCTTCGGTGAGGTCCGCATGGGTGCCGCCCTGCGATTCGACGTAGCCCGCGGCACATGCAGGATGCAGGTATCCGGCGCCCTTCGTCACCGTCATCCCGCGCTCGATGTCGCGCTCGACTGCAACGCGGAGCGCGCCCTTCGCGATCGGCTCGCCGCACCCCTGGCACCGCGCGCGGCCGGTCGGAGCGCGGTCGGCGTAGGGGAACGGCGGCGGCTTGTGCGCGTCCGCCTCCGCCATCTTCGCCTCGATCGCCTGGCGGTTCGGGACCTCGCCGTCGAAGGCGGCGAGCGCCTCGCGGAGCGCGTCGGTGTGCTTCGCGGCGGCGCACTCGAGGTGGTGCCAGCGGTACGAGACGTCGCCCCCTTCCCCGAACGAGCCCTGTGCTTCCTCGCCGAAGCGGAGCTCGCCCGTCGCGATGGGCTTACGGCAGGTCCGACACGCGGCACGCCCCGACTTCGCGACCTCGATGGTGTTCATGGCGACACGCGTTTTCGCATCGCCTGGGCCGCGGTGCAACGGGCTCCGCGCTCACGCCGGGCGGATGCGACGGTAGCGCGCTTCGACGACGTCGTAGATGCCGTAGGCGACGAGGCCGAGCGCCACCGCGCCGAGCAGCACGGTCCCGAACGTCCAGCCGTGAAGCGTCGCGAGCGCGTCACCGAACCCGCGCGCTTCGGCCGGATTCGCGGTCGCGGCGGCCACGACGAGGAAGACGCCCATCACGCTGAACACGACGCCGCGCGCGGCGACGCCGAAGCGCGACAGGCCGACGACGAGGTGAGCGGTCTTCGGACGGAGGTGCGAGAGATCGAGCTCGCGATCGAGCTTCGCCTTCCACGCCCGCCACACCTCGTGCGCGGCGTAGGCGAAGAGGCCGACGCCGAAGAGGCCGACGAGGAGCGGACCGAAGGGCGCCCACGCCATCACCTTCGCGGTGAGCGGGCGCGCGTTGTCCTCCGCCCCGGGGTTCCCGGCGAACGCGGCCTTCAACGCGAAGACGACGAGCGCGGCGTGAGCGAGCCCGACGCCGAACCAACCGACGCGCTTCGCCATGCCCTTCGCGTTCGGCGGCGCCTCGCGCTCCGGATTCCAGAGTGCCTGGACGAAGCGCCAGAGCGCGTAGCCGGCGAGGCCGATCGCCATCAGGACGAGAAGCAGCTTCCCGAACGGCTGGGCTCCGATTT
>JBDHVE010000340.1:0-3090 GCA_039809485.1 Polyangiaceae bacterium
TGGCGCCCGCATGAAGCTTGCCCGTCTCGCCGCTCTTCTTCGCGGCCTGCTTGTAGTGGCGCGCGAGCTCCTCGGCGTGGATGCGCGCCAGCGCGCGAAGCACCTCGGGCTTCGTCGCCGCGAGCAGCGACAGCTCGTGTTCCATCGGCGTCGCGCGTGGGGCTACCCCGCCCTTCGTCGTGGGCGCGCTCGGCGTGGTGGCCGCGTGTGGGGTCATGCGTCGCCGCCGCGCGCGCCGCTGACGCCGTCACAAGGACGCAGCTGGAGCGGCGGCGGGGGCAGCGATCAGGGGCAGGTGCCCTTTCCGGAGCACTCCGCTCGAGACGCGGGGGCTCCCCCGTCGTCCGCCATCGAGACGTCAGGCAGGGTCAGTCGTCGGCTACCAGTGGGGCGCAGGCTCGCGATGTTCGCGAGCCCACGCCGGCAGACCTTCTCGCCGCCACGTGAACCGAACGGGGCTGGACTCGCTCTCGAGCTGCCAGCGATCGAAGCCATCCGGCACGGCCTCGAAGGTGAATCGCGGTACGTGGAGCGTCAACGCCCAGCCGCCGTCCTCGCACTCGACCTTCGAGTAGCGGAGCTGACGGGGAATCACGTCTCCGTCCTCACCGCGCTCGGGGTTCATCATCCGCATGAGGTTCGTGCGGCGGCCCGAGATCGCGAGCGCTCCGTCGACGATCGCGCCTCCGACGCTCGCCGCGCGAACGGAGACGCGCCGGTCGGAGTCGGTGTCGAGCCCGACGAAGAACCCGAACGACGTGCGATCGAGGCGGACCGCGTACTCGACCTCCCCGTCGCGAGCCACGAGGACCTTGTTCGCGAGCGCCGGGCACTCCGCCGTGAGGCCCGTCGTCCCCGACGTCTGGGCGGAGGTGCCGTCTGCCGTGTCGTCGTCGATGGTCGGGACGCCGCATCCGGCGACGAACGAGAGGGAGGCGGCGAGGGTGACGGCGAGGCAGGTGCGCATGACTCACCCCGGAGCAACGTTCACGCCATCCCGTCATTCCGCGGAGCTTCGTCGAGTCGCCGCGTCTGCGGCTCGATCGAGATCCCGATGCGCGATCCCCATGTGAGATCCCGATCACCGATCGAGGGCCGGCCTCGGCGCGCTCATCGAACCTGGATGCGGAAGTAACCGCGCCCTGTCGCGGCGTTCTGGCTGGCGGCGAATCCGTCGACGACGAACCACGTGGTCTCACCGGCGGTCATGGGGAACGTCTTCACCTCGAGGCGTCCGGTCGGCTCCTCGTTGATCAGCTGCTCGCACTTCGTCGGATCACACGCTCCCGCCAGGCGGACGATGCTGACGTCGTAGCCGAGGCTGGGCACCACCCACAGCGTGTAGTCGCGCGTGGTCGGCGCCGTGAAGCTGAAGACGAGATCGCCGCCGCCGACGTGGGCGTTCGAGGCGATGCATCCAGCGCCGACCGAGGTGACGTCGTCCGCCGCGAGCATCGTGCTCTCCACGATCGTGTTGTCCACCTGCGGGGTCGACAGCTCGATGGGACGAGCGTTCGCGCACGTCTCGTTCGGCGGTTTGCCGAGGCGGGCGTCGAGGCGGTAGGAGCCGCTCGTCACGGCGCCGTCGACGATGGCGGTGTACGCCCCGGGCGCGAGATCCGCCGTGGCCACGCCCACCGGCCGCGCGAGCCCGAGCAGACCGAGCGATCCGAGGTTGCCGGTGGAGCACGCAAGCGTCGTGTCGCTCGGGCACGGCGTCGTCACGCTCACCGTGGGCACGTAGGCGAGCCCGTCGTCCGGCGTGACCACGACGGTGAGCGGCGTGGCCGACCCCGGCGGGATGGTCACGGCGTACGTTCGCTCCGGCGCACCCGCGGCGGCCGCGGTACACGCCGCGCCGGTCTGGTTCGCCTGGCCCACCGTCGTGCTCCGCACCGTGGCGACCGACGACGCGAACGCGAGGGTCTCGGAGGGAGCGACGCACCCGACGCACGACTTCGTCACCGCCGAGCACCACTCGCCGTCGGCGCAGTCGAGCGGCTCGGCGCAGCTCGACGACGCGTCCGGCCCTGCATCCGCGCCGCCGCTGGAGCCGCCGCTGGAGCCGCCGCTGGAGCCGCCGCTGGAGCCGCCGCTGGAGCCGCCGCTGGAGCCGTCGGATCCCATCGCCTCTCCCGAGACAGGGACGCACGCTCCGCTCTCGCAGGACTCGGTCGCGGGGCAGGCGTTGCATGCGGCCCCGCCGGCGCCGCACGCGGCGGTCCCGCTTCCGGGCTCGCAGATCCCGCTCGGAGAGCAGCAGCCGGCGCACGACGCTGGCGAACAGCTCAGCAGCGACTCCGAGGAGGTGACACACGCCGTCGCCGTGAGGAGGGCACTGACGGACACGAGGACGAACGCATTCCAGAGGCGCATGGGACGGTCACGTATGCACCCCGGATGCCAACGTTGATCCTCGAAGGCACGCGCGTGAGCGCGCGCGTGGCTTCCCAGTCCGAGATCCCGGCTTCACGACTCGAGATCACACCGTCGGTCCAGGGCAGTTGGAGAGGGGCGCATCCCGCCCGCGCCGGGCCGGAGACGGAGCGCGATGCCGTGCAGGCGTCCCGGACCAACTGGTGGCGCGAGGAGTTCGACCTCGAGAAGAAGAAGGCGAACGGCCTCCTCAAGCTCCTGAAGATGCGGGAGGCCCTCGGCAGGGACAACCTCGTCGACACGTACGGCCCGAACGGCGCCGATCTCGGCAAGACCCCGTCGTGTACGGGCGACGCGCTCACGCGACGCACGCTCGACGGCACCTGCAACGATCTGAAGCGCCCCATGGCGGGCGCCGCGGGCGCTCGCATGGGGCGCAACACGGACTTGAAGAAGGTCGTCGCCGAGAGCGAGTCGTCTATCCTCTCGCCCAACCCACGCCAGATCAGCGTGGAGCTCCTCTCCCGCGAGAGCGTAGGCGGCGCGGCGAAGGTGAAAGAGGTCGATTTCCTCAACCTCAGCGCTGCCTCGTGGATCCAGTTCCAGAACCATGACTGGTTCGCGCACGCGCAGCAGACGAGCGCGTAGGTAGAACGAACGCGATGCTGCGACGCGTCGAGCGGGAGAGCCGAACGGGGACGGTCGGCGGGAGGT
>JBDHVE010000341.1:0-3088 GCA_039809485.1 Polyangiaceae bacterium
AGCAAAAGGCCCCGAGGTTGCCCTCGAGGCCCAGTTCTCACGTCGCTTCCTCTTGCGAGGGTGGCGACCCCAGCGGGTCCCTCCCAGTGGTGAACCCGAGTTTTTCTCGGGCGATCCTCGGTGAGGCGACGGTCATCCCCGTCGACCTCGTCGCGTGATCGAACCGCTTTCGATGGAGGTGACGATCATGGGTGCGAAGCAGGAAGTGAAGGACCTCGTGGTGTACGGCGCGGCGGATCTGCGGCGCGTCTTGGGGATCGGACGACCCAACGCGTACAAGCTCCTGCGCCAGTTGGGGCGGCGGGTGGGTCGTCGTCTCGTCGTCTCGCGCGCCGTCCTCGAAGCGTGGCTTGCGTCCGCTCCTGAAGGCAACGAGACCCGGCGGGAGAAGCTCGCGCGACGGGCCGGACCTCGCGGACGCGGGCGCTGAGGAAGGGCGCGGCCGACCGGGAGACGAGGTCAAGCGAGTCCCGGTAGGCGCGCACGGAGATGACCGTGACGGTAGCCATCCTCTCCAGCGGCGTCGAGTCACGCCACCAACATCGAGGCGCGAGCGCCCAGCGCGGACCCTCGATGATCACGACACCGCGAACGCGGCTGCACCGCGCGACCCGTGCAGGGGCCGCGGAGACCGCCGCCCGGTGGGGGATCATCCTGTTGACCTCTGCGATCCTCGAACGGGAGGGCGAGCGTGCGTGCGCCCAACCCTGATGCCCTCGGCATCGTAGAAGGTTCTGTACACATCCTTCCCGAAGCGCCCTGGACCACCAAGCGACGTGACTACGAGAACTGGGTGAAGGCGGGTCAACCCTTGCCCGAGAGCGACGACCCGAAAGTGGGGCGCGCCGCGGAGATGGTTCAACTCGGTTACCTCCCGCGTGCGTTCAGCATCCTGCGTTGCGCGAGCTGGGCGTGTCGAGATCGTTTCTGTCCAACGTGTGGCGTTGAACGGCTTCGCGACCATCGAGACCTCGTACGGCGCGTTCGGAAGCGCATGAAACGCCCGGTGCTCGTCATCTTCAGCGTCTACTCGAAGGCGCTCTCCGCGGCGGCCCTGGAGCGCGCGTACCAGCGGCTCCGATCCGCGATGCGGGCCACGCAGCGGTGTCGCTCGTTCTCGACCGTGAAGAGCGGCATCGGGCGGATCGAGGCCGTCCCGAGTGACCTTGGTGGGCGGCTGAAGGGGCGCAAAGTTTGGCACGTTCACGCCCATGTCATCGTCGACCTCGGAGAGGGTGACGAGCTCGATGTGTCCGCGGTGCGACGCGACTTCAACCGCTGCGCGAAGAAGACGACGGGGCGGGACCGAAGTTACTTCGGGCTTCAGGAGATCCGCTCGGTGAGAGCCCTCGAGAGCTACATCACGAAGGCGCGTGATGTGTGCCCCGCACCGGGCGTCCGCACGCTGGAGGAACTCGACCAGCTCATCACGGTCTTCAAGGGGAAGGAGCTGCTCGTCTCCTGGGGCGTGAAGGACCGCGGGCTGAGGCGTTCGACGCGAACGAAGGCGCCGCCGACGGTGACCTCCGACACCTGGAAGGAGCCGACCCTCGTGAACGACCCGTGGTGGGACCAGTTCAGCGAGCCGGTTCCTCGTCGCCGCTCGGAACGGCCCTCGTTCCGCTGGGTCGTTCGGGGCGCAGCAGAGGCGAGGCCGGCCTCGAAACGGGCGCGCCTGCCTCGTGAGGACGCCCGAAGCCGGTCGACCACGAGACGACCCGCGCGAAGGTCACCCCTCGCGTGGATCGTTCGGCCCTCGCAACGATGAGCGGTGGAGTGGTCGCTCGTTCAGCCCGTCTTCGTCTCGGTGAGCGGCGGCGGACGACCCGACGCGAGCCGATCGGAGCCCTTCCAAACCGTGTCTCCGTCCTCGTCGATCGCGACCGCGAGGCCCAAGGCGACGAGGCTCTCCAAGACAGATTCGACGGCGCCGATGTCTGCTTCCTCGAAGGCGGTCGCGATCTCCTCCGACGACATCGCCGCTGTTCGACCGAGGACCCGGCGGACGGCGGTGATCTGTTCGGCGAGACGTGTCGGCCACGGACGGAGTCCGGGGGTCGCCTCGGTCGGCTCCTCAGAATGCGAGAGTGCGGGGCTCGCCATCTGAGTGGTGCCCTTCTGGAGGTCCGGCCGCACCCACCTCACGGTGCCGGTCTCCTCCTCCGCAGCGCGCGCGGCGTTGAGAGCGACGAGCCGCTTGATCATCTCGTCGTCCGCGATGTCCGACTGCCATCCGTACGCCTCGAGGACCGCGAGATCGAGTTCGTCATGGAGCTTCTTCAACAAGCCGACAAGGCCCTCATCGTACGTCGCCTTTTCCTTCCCGATGAGCGCGATCCCGGGCCGGACACGTTCGAGAACGTTGTACATCGCGGTGAGCGTCAACTTCGGGTGTTCGGCCTGGCGGTCCTTGCGGTGCCGGTCGAGGCGCTCGGCGATGCGGCGGATCTTGTCCTTCTGCAGGTCCGACGCGTCAGGGAAGGGGAACGGCGCGAAGGTGGCGTTGCTGTTGTACCTCGGCCGATCCTCCAACGTTCCACCTGATGCGAGGCACCACGCTACGTGCGCACGGCTCGACAGCACGCCGAGGACGTAGGCGTCATCCGAGGCGACCGCGTACGCCATCGCGTCCGGCACCGTTCCCGCCTCGACGAAGACGAACGGTCGGAACTTCGCGGTGTAGGGCGTCACGATGAACCTCTTCAAACCGCGGAGCGCGCGGCGCATCGCTGGTCTCGGCTCTGCGAAGATCCACCACTTCTCGCGGTACGACGCGCGCTTGTTCAGCTTCCTCTCCGGGTACACATGGTCGCGTACATGCTGGTAAAGCGCCGGCCACTTGCGTTCGGCGTCCTCCTCGGACACGCCGAAGAAGTCGACGATGAACTTCGGTTGCGGCCGTTGGACGATGTCGCGCCCGATGACGTAGGGCTTCACGACGGAAGGGAGACGTGATGCCGCGAGCCCGAACGACTTGAGGTCGGCCGGTTCGAGCTTGAACCCCTTGCCGGCGGGAACGACGCCCTGGAAGCAAAGCCCTTCATTCGCACGAAGCGGCGCGATACCGCGTGTGTTGCTGCCGGGTGTG
>JBDHVE010000342.1:0-3056 GCA_039809485.1 Polyangiaceae bacterium
GACGTGGCCGAGGCGCGCGGCGCGACGTTGATCGACCTCGGGCTCGCGACGCGGCTCGCCGACGAGGCGCGCGGCGGGACCGTGCGCTATCTCGCACCGGAGATCGCGACCGGCGAAGCCGCCGGCCCGGCCTCCGACGTCTACGCGCTCGGGCTCGTCCTCGCCGAGATCCTCGCGCCCGACGTCGCGCCGGCCGACGTCGAGCGCGTCCTCGCGGGTCAGGCGAAACGCTCGCACGCGCTCCGCTGGGCGCAGGCCCTCCTCGCGCGGGCGCCGGGCGCGCGTCCGAGCGCCGCCTGGGTCGCCGAGCGCGCAGCGCGTACGCTCGGCCTCGGCGTCGACGACGCGGAGGTCGTCGCGCGCCGTCGCGCGCAGGTCCGGCGAGCGTACGTCGCGCTCCGCGCGCACGAGATCGGCGCTTCGAGCACGCTCGCCGACGCGGTCACCGGGACGACCCGCGCATGGCTCGAGCCGGCCGTCGCGCTCGCGCAGAAGGCGCCTTCGGTCTTCGGCGACGGAGCAGGCGTCCTCGCGACGATGACGCCGTTCTCGGTCGCGCGCTGGCTCGTGTCGCTCGTCGGCTTCGCGGCAGCCGCGTGGCCCGTGCCCGCGATGGCGGAAGACGCGCTCGCGGAACGGCTCCTCGCGCTCTCGGAGGTGGCCGCCCCGGAGGCGTGGACGCTGGAGGATCTCGAAGGCGGGGCGGCACGGCGGGACGAAGCGGCGCGCCCCACGGACTTCGTCGCGCTCGCGCGCGCGTTGTCACGCCCGCGGCCCGAAGCGCGCGTGCTCGCAGCGGCGGAGACGACGATCGAGCACGGCGGGGCTCCCGCGGCGCTCGTCGCCGCCTGCGTCGAGGCGCTCGTCCGCGGCGACGACGTCGGCCGCGCCGCCGCGCTGCTCGCGACGACGACCGCGGAGGACGTCGACGTCACGCTCCTCCGCGCCGACGTCGCGCGGAGGCGGGGGGACGTGAAGGGCGCGGAGGACGCGGCGCGGACCGTCGTCGCGAGCGGCGGGCACGAGGCGGCGGACGTCGCGCGTTCCGTCCTCGCGCGGCTCGCGTGGGATCGTGGCGACCTCGCGGAGGCGGAGCGGGCGCTCGCGGACGCGCGCGGGGCAGCGGCCGCCGAGGTCCGCGGGCTCGTCGCCTACGCGCGCGGCGACTTCGAGCGAGGCGCGCGGACCCTCGAGCATGCGCTCCTCGAGCCGCACGAGGTGTCCGCGCTCGCGCGTCTCGAGGGGACGCGTGGGATGATCGAGCACGCGCGCGGTCGCGCGAAGGAGAGCGTCGAGGCGTTCTCGCGCGCCGCCGAGCTGGCGACGCGCGCGGGCGCCGTCGTCGAGGAGGCGACGTACCTGACCGGTCTCGCCGCGGGCTCGATCGACGCCGGCGACACGCGCACGGGCCTCGCCGCCGCGACGCGGGCGGCGCTCCTCTGGGAGAGGCTCGGTCGCCCGGCGGTCGCGGCGCGCGCGCTCCTCTCGCGTGCGAGTGCCTATGCGCTGCTCGGTGCCGCGCACGAGGCGGACGCGGCAGCGCTCGACGCGCGCGAGCGAGCAGAGGACGGTGGCGACGCACGTGCCGCCGCGTTCGCGCGGTGGGCGATCGTCGAGACGCGCCCGCGCGGCGATGCGCGTGCGCGCGAAGAAGCGCTCGCCGCGGACGCCGAGCTCCGCGGTCTCGGCGCAGAGGACGAGGTCCGCTCCGCCGCGCGGATGCTCGTCTGGGGCGATCCGCCGGACCTCGTCGCCGTCGACGCGCGGGTCGCGACCTGCTCTCCGGCCGCGCAGTGGGAGTGGTGGGGGGCGCGCGCGATCGCCGGCCCGGCGGAGCGCCACGTCCTCGCGGAGCTGCTCGCGCTCGTGCCGGTGCCGGCGCCGGTCGCGTCGCGCGGGCCTGCGCTCCACGCTGCGATCCGGCTCGCGGAGGCGCTCGGCGACGGGGAAGCGGCGCGCCGACTCGAGCTCGCGCGCGAGACCGCGGCCGAGCCCGTCCGGCGCGGCGCGCCCGATGCGCTCCGCGCGTCGCTCTCGGCGGTTCCGTGGCTCGCCACGTCGGCGGCTTCGGTGTCGACCGCGCTCGGCGCAGCTCAGGTCGAGCAGCTCGGCGCCATCGTGCGGGCGCTCTCGTCGCGCGATCGGCTCGCGCCGCTCCTCGCGCAGGTCGTCGACACGATGGTGCTCTGGACCGGCGTCGAGCGCGGGCTCCTCCTCCTCCGCGCTCCCGACGGTCGGCTCGTCCCGCGTGCGGCGCGCAACATCGGGCGGCGCGATCTCGACGGCGAGCAGCTCACGCTCTCGACGTCGCTCGCGCGGCGCGCGATGGAGGAGCGCGCCCCCGTCATCGCGACGGACGCGTATGCCCAGGTCGGAGACGTCCACGCGTCGGTGCATGCGCTCCGCCTCCGGAGCGTGCTCGCGGTGCCGCTCGTCGCGCGCGGCGACGTTCTCGGCGTCGTCTACCTCGACGACCGCGTGCGTCGCGGCGCGTTCGGGCCCGCCGAGATTGCCTGGGTACGCCTCGTCGCGAGCCAGGCGGCGCTCGCGATCGCGGACGCGCGCGACCAGGTCCTCCTCCGTCGCGCGGTGCGCCACGCCGAACGCGCGAACGCGCGTCTCGCCGCGGAGCTCGGCACGCGCGAAGTCGAGCTCTCGGCGGCGCGCGCCGAGCTCGCGCAGCAGTCCTCCGGGACGCGCTTCCGCTACGACCGCATCGCGGGACGGAGCGAGCCGATGCGCGCCATGCTGAAGGTCGTCGATCGCGTGACGGCGAGCGAGGTCCCGGTGCTCCTCGTCGGCGAGTCGGGGACGGGCAAGGAGCTCGTCGCGCGCGCGATCCACGAGAACGGGCCGCGCAGCCGAGCTGCGTTCGTCGTCGAGAACTGCGGCTCCGTCCCGGAGACGCTCCTCGAGTCGACGCTCTTCGGTCACGTGCGCGGCGCGTTCACCGGTGCGTCGTCGACCCGCGCGGGCCTCTTCGACGTCGCCGACGGCGGCACGCTCTTCCTCGACGAGATCGGCGAGATGCCGCTCTCGATGCAGACGAAGCTCCT
>JBDHVE010000343.1:0-2984 GCA_039809485.1 Polyangiaceae bacterium
CTGTGGTGTGGGTTGCGGCGCCGAGGCTGCATCGTGGCTGATGCAAGTATGCGGCACGACGTGACGCACGAAGTTCCGGAGCGTCTCGGCGCCGTCCGGCGTGTCGACGGCGCCGGCGAGGATCGGCTTCGGGTCCCTCCCCTCGCCCTCGATGAGGTGCGCACGCGCCTCGACGTACCCTCGCATCGCGTCGCCGTCGATCTCGGGGTGGAACTGGACGCACTTCACCGCCGCGCCGATCGTGAAGACGGCGTTCGGCTCGAGGTCCGTCTCCGCGAGCACGCGCGCGCCGGGCGGTAGCGTGAGCACGGTCTCCACGTGCGTCGTGTTCACGAAAAACCGCTGCGGGATCCCGCGGAGGAGCGGCTCGTCTTCCGCGCCCGGGAGCATGCGCGCCTCCACGGTGCCGATCTCGCGACCGCGCGGGTTCTTGGCGACCTTGCCGCCGAGCGCCTCGCCGACGATCTGGTGCCCGAAGCAGATGCCGAAGAGCGGCGTCCCCGCCTCCGCGATGTCTCGCACGAGCGCCTCCAGGCGCTTCATCCACGGCGCGCCCTCGGTCACGTTGCTCGAGGAGCCCGTGATGACGAAGCCGGCGGCGTCGCGCGGACCGGGCAGCGGCGCCTCCGTCCGCGCATCGTGCTCCTCCCACGCGCCGCGCCAGGTGTCGCCGATCTCGCGCTGGATCCAGGAGGCGAACTGACCGCGGCGGGCCGCGACCGGCGCGGCGGCGTCGCCGGCGCGGAGGATGACGAGCTTCACGGGAGAAGTTCTAGCGCGAACCCTCGCCGGGAGGCGACAGGTCGAAGAAGCCGCTCGCGCGACGATGACGTCGGGCGACTAGGACGCGCCGAACCGGTACGAACCGTCGGGGTAGACGGTGAGCGTGGTCCACGTCCAGGTCGCGTCCGGCGTTCGGAGCTCGAGCAGGGCATCGCGACACCGAGCGGCGAGGGCGACGCCGACGAGCAGGGGCTCCTCGCAGGCCCGATCTCGCAAACCTCCGCCCGGACCACGGGAGAACGTGACGGTGGGGGGCGAGGTCTCGAATCCGCCCTCGACGCGAATCACCTCGCCGGCTTCGAGCACCGCCGCGAACGGCGCGAGGAGAGCCGCGATGCGCTCGTAGGGGTCGTCATCCATCACGTCGGCCATCCGCCACGAAGGATACGAGCCGACGCGGAGGGCGTGAAGGCGCGTCGCGCGTGCTCGCTACCTTGGTCGCTCCGCTTCGAGGTGCTACGAGCCTCGTGGTGGGTCGGTCCGAAGTCGTCGGGTTGCTCGTCGGAGCCTTCGTCGTCCTCGCGGTCATGGCGACCGTCTTCGCGCTCGGCCGGGCGCACGCCCGACGCAAGGATCGGAACGGACAGGCGTGGGCAGCCCTCGGGTCCCGCATGGACCTCGCGCCGATCGCAGACGGAGCCGGTGTCCGCGGGAGGGTCGACGGGGTCGACCTCTCCGCCTGGTACGCCGAGGGCGAGGTGGTCATCCGGGCGCTCCTCCCCGATCCTCGCGACCACGTGGACGCGCCCCTCGTCGCGCTCGCGTCGAGGATCCATGTCGCGGGCGCGCAGGTGGCCCTGGTCGAGGAAGAGCTGACGGTCCGATGGGCCGGCCTCGAGGTGGACGCGCAGCTCGTCGAACGGGCGATGCGCGCCGTCGCCGCATGCTGTCGCGATCTCGAGCGCGGATACCGCGGCTGAGGCCGGGACCTACCGCGCGGCCGCCGGCGACCACGCGAAGGCCGCGAACGGCGGGTCGGCGTCGACGAGGATGTTCATCGTCGTGCTGAGCACGTAGACGCCGACGCCGAGGACCACGTCGAGCGCGGTCGTCTCGTCGTAGCCCGCCGCGCGGAACGCCTCCCAGGTCTCGCGGTCCACGCGCCCGCTCCCCTCGTGCACCGCGCGGGTGAAGCGGCGGAGGGCCTCGAGGCGCGCGTCCGGGAGCGGCGCGCCCTCGCGGAGGGCGCCGACGAGGGGCGCCGCCGCCGCGTCCCTCGAGAGCAGCGCCGAGTGCATCGCGACGCAGTACTCGCAGCCGTTCCTCGTCGCGACGGTCATCGCGACGACCTCGCGCTCGACGGCCGAGAGCGACGAGCGCTCGAAGGCGGCGAAGCCGGCGAGGCTGTGCGCGAGCGTGGCCGGCGAGCGCGCCGCCTTGCCGATCGGCGACGGCACGAAGCCGAAGCGCTTGCCGGACGCGGCGACCAGCGGGCGCGAGGCCTCCGGGGCGGTCAGGGCGGTGAGGTGCTCGAAGCGCGGATTCGTCATGGCGGTCTCCTCGGTCATTTGATTGTCAATACAACTACATGGTCGAAAGAAGAGGGCGGAGCGGGCCTCGGCCGGCTCAGCCCTCGAGGTTCTCGAACATCTTGCGCAGGGTCGCGCGCGTCGTGAGGAGCGCCGCCTCGTCGATGCCGGCGACGGTGCGACCGACGACGCGCTCCGCGACCGGGACGAGCTTGCCGCGGAGCGCCTTGCCCCGCCGCGTGAGGTGGACGAGGCGCACGCGCGCGTCGCCCTCCTGCGCGCGACGCTCGACGAGCCCGCGCGCTTCCATCCCGTCGACGATCCGGCTCATCGTCGGCTTGTCGCGGAACGTCGCGTCGGACAGATCGCTTTGGCTCCGCCCGTCCCGCTCCCAGAGGCGGATGAGCACGGCCCACTGTTCGGGCGTGATCTCCTCGCCGTGCTCGCGGAACGCGCGGAAGAGCTCGTTCCGCGTCGCCTGGTAGACGCGGTGGATCCAGAACCCGATGGCGTTGTCGACGACGACCCCGCCGTCCACGAACTGATCCTTCACCCCCCCCAGCATGGTGCCGGGGGGGATGGTTGTCAACGCAACTTGTCTCGACCCCTCAGGCGTCGCTGCGACGGGCGAGGAGGAGCGAGTAGACCGAGGGGACGAGCGCGTAGGCGATTCAAACGCGGGACGGGTCGGTCTCAGTGTCGGCCGGGTCGGGCCCGCCCGTGCCCGACAGC
>JBDHVE010000344.1:0-2978 GCA_039809485.1 Polyangiaceae bacterium
GCTTCCGGCCGCCGGCGACGATCCCCGACGGCCGCACCGCGGAGGTCGGCGCGGGAGGCGTCGTCGTGTCGCCGCGGCCGTTCGTCGAGGAGCCTGTGCGCGGGGCGGGTCAGTTCTGGGCGTCCACCCGCGCGACGAAGTCGCTCACCGTGACGGGGATCGGGGCCTTCGACTTGAACGCGATCGCGCTCGGCGGCGCGCTCCGCGCGGAGATCGTGTCGACGCCGCGCCTCGCGCTCGGCGGCGAAGGCGAGCTCGGCTTGATCTGGGGAGGCGCGTCGGTGCCGTTCGCGCTCCGCACGTTCGGCCCCGTATGGCTCTACACGGCGCCGTGGCTCGGGACGCGCGGGCGCACCTGGGCGGTCGACGTCCCGGGCGGCCTCGATCTACGGATCCGGGACGTGTGCGCGATCCGGCTCGAGTACCGCGTGAGCTGGGCGGAGCTCGATCCGTACCAGCGGCGCCATCAAGGCGGGCTCGCGGTGGCCTGGTTCCTCTGAAGATGTTCGGGGGACCACTCGAAGCGCGCGAGGACCGGGAGGTGATCGGACTTGCCGCGCCGATCGACCCACGCCGAGAGCGGCTCGAAGGCGTCGTCGAACATGACGTGGTCGATCGTCATGTCGAGCATCCCGCCGACCGACTTCGCGTGCCACGTGAACTGGCCGGGGCGGAAGAGCGGGAGCGCGTTCCGGAAGCCCTGCTCCTCGAGGTGCTTCACCGTCTCGCCCGACACGCCTTCGTTGAAGTCGCCGAGGACGATCGTGGGGAGCGGCCCCTCCGCCTCCGGCTTCGCCTGCTCGGCGTTGCCGAGGAAGAGGCGGATCTCGGCGAGGTGATCGCGGTCGGTGTTGAAGTAGTTCGAGACCCAGTTCGAGTCGCCGTTGAAGAGGGAGCGGAGGTGGACGTGGATGATCTGGATGCGTCCGCCGGGCGCGTCGGCGACGACGATCCATCCGGGATGGAGGTCGCCGGGCACGGGCACGATCCCGCGGTTCTCGAGCGGATAGCGCGAGAGGATCGCGAGGCCACCCGCGTTCTCCTTCGGCGCGAAGATCATGTGCGGGTACTGCGCGGCGTACTTCGCGCGGATCGCGCCTTCCCACGCGCGCGTGATCTCCTGGAGACAGACGATGTCCGCGCCGGGCGCGCCGACCGCCGCGACGGTGCTCGCGTCGTTCCAGCGATCCTTGTGGACGTTGTACGTCATCACGGTGAACGACGGGACGCCCGCCGTCGGCTCGCGCGGCGAGAGCGGCGCCGTCGCCGCGCACGAGGTGAGGGCGAAGAGGAACAGCAGGAGCCCGAGCCTTTGGACCACGGTCGAAGGATGGCGCGGCGTTCCGACCACGTGAAGCCGCGCGTGCGGTCGAGCTCCCGAACGTGTAACAGGTGGCGCCGATGGCTCGGCTCTGGCCCGTCCTCCTCGTCCTGCTCGCGCCGGCGGTCGCGCGCGCGGACGACGCGGTCGAGCCGGAGGACGTCGTCGTCCGCGGGCAGAGCGCGGGCGGCTTCGTCGCGCGCGCACGCGAAGGGGAGACGCCGCGCGAGGTGACCGACGCGGCGAGCCTCGTCGAGCCGCTCCCCGGCGTGCACGTGCGGAGGCTCGGCGCGGACGACTCGTTCGCGACGCTGTCGATCCGGGGCACGAGCTCGACGCAGGTGGCGGTCTATCTCGCGGGTGTCCCGCTCTCCGGCGGCGCAGACCCGACCCTCGACATCGCGACGCTCCCGCTCTGGCCGGGCGCGCAGGCGCGCGTCTTCCGCTCCTTCGCGCCGGCGGCGCTCGGACGTGGATCGCTCGGCGGTACGCTCGTCCTCGATCCGCCGTCACCGCGCGCGGCGACGAAGACGGAGATCTGGACCGCGATCGGCTCCTACGGCCAGCGCCGCCTCCGGCTCGGTGACGTACGTGATGCGGGCGGCGGCGTCCGGATCGCGAGCGGCGTCAGCGCGTCCCGCAGCGACGACGACTACGACGTCCTCGACGTCAACGCGACGTCGAACGCCGGCTACGACGTCTTCGCGAAGCGGCAGAACGCGGGTCACGCCGCCGCGAGCGGGCTCGCGTCGATCGCGATGCCGCTCGGCGAGAGAGGCGCGGTCACCGTCACCGCGCTCGCGCAGGGCCGGAAGCAGGAGCTTCCGGGTCCCCTCCGCGATCCGACCCCGTACCAGCGCCTCGACTCGTCCCGCCTCGTCAGCGCCGTCGAGCTCACGCTCGCGGCAGGCGGCGGCGTCTTCGGCGTGCGCGGCTGGGGAAGACGCGAAGGGCTCGCGCTCCGCGACACGCCCGACGCCACGATCCGCCGCGGCGGCGGAGCGAGCCGCACCGACGACGCGATCATCGCGGCGGGCACGAGCGTCGGATACAAGGCGCGCTCCGAGCGGTCCTCGCTCGAGCTCCGCCTCGACGGGAGCGCCGAGCGGTTCGCGCCGGGCACGCGCATCGGTGGAGCGGCGCCGCTCTCGGCGCGGCGCACCAACGGCGGCGTCGCGCTCGACGCCGAGACGCGCCTCCTCGCCGCGCGCGCGCTCGTCCTCGCCGCGAGCGGACGGGCCGACACGTGGCACGACACGACCGAGGACGGCACCTCGAGCAACGAGACGCGGCCGACCGGACACCTCGGCGCCGAGCTCTCGCTCGGCGCGCTCGTCCTCGCGACCCACGGCGGCGTCCTCGCGCGCCCGGCGAGCTTCGTCGAGCGGTTCGGCGATCGCGGCGGTTTCCTCCCGCAACCGAACCTCCGCCCCGAGTCGGCGACGACGATCGACGCGGGCGGACGGATCGGTCATCGCTTCGCGAAGCGGGTGCGGCTCGAGCTCGAGTCGGCCGCGTTCGCGACCTGGGCAGAGGACCTGATCGTGTTCGTCAACACCGGCGCCTACGGCCGCGCGCGCGCGGAGAACATCGGCCGCGCAAGGCTCGCGGGCGTCGAGAGCGAGCTCCGCGTGAGCGCCTTCCGCGGCGACCTCCG
>JBDHVE010000345.1:0-2977 GCA_039809485.1 Polyangiaceae bacterium
TGTTGCTGCCGGGTGTGAGCGAGGCATTGATCTCGTCGACCGCGCGCAACTCGACCGCGGCGTCCCCCTCCTCGAATCCCTCACGAACGACACGCCCGAGGAGGGCGCCGCGCGAGTCCTCGCGACGGCGCTCCGCCACCGTCATCGCGACGCGAACGGCTGCGCCGTCCTTCGACTCGATCCAGGGGTGGTCAGGGATGGCGAACGTCAGGCGGACGCCGTCCTTTGCGCCGAGATGCTTCTCGAGGACGGGCCGCGAGTAGTCCTGGATGATGCTGTTCGTGGTGATGAAGCCGAACCGCTTCGTCGCGCCGCTCTCGACGGCGAGCGCAGCCTTGTGCCACCAGTACATCACGAGGTCGGCGGTTTCCGGGACGTCGGGGTAAGCGGCACGAAGCGCCTCGACGTACCCGTCCGTGAGGGCTCCTCGGATCTTCCTGGCGCCGAGATACGGGGGGTTCCCGATGATGTACTCGGCCTCGGGCCACTCGGCGGCGGTCGGGACCACGTACCGCAGCTTCGGTCGACGAGACGCTTCATCCGGCACGAGCTCGCCGGTGACGGGACTGAGCATCGTGCCCAGCCCGTCCCACTCGAAGAGCGGCGTGCCACGATCGTCACGAGCTGGCTCGATCCTCTCCCACCGCAGCACGGCGTCGCGCGTCGACACGTTCCGGTCATCGGTCAGAACGGGCTCGCGTACGCGCATGCCCTTGGCCGCTTTGAAGTGCCACTGGAGGTAGCCGATCCACAAGACGAGGTCGGCGATCTCCTTCGCCCACGGCTTCACCTCGATGCCGAGGAACTGGCGCGGCTTCACCTCGTCGTCGCCGAGTTCGAGGGCTGTCTGGTTGCCCTTCTCGAGATCGACCAACATCGTGAGGACTTCGCCCTCGAGCCGCTTGAAGAGGTTGAGCGCGACGTAGAGGAAGTTGCCGGTGCCACACGCGGGGTCGAGCACGCGTGTCGTGCAGAGCGTCGCGTGGAAGTCCTTCACCGCCGCCTTCGCGGCAGCGAGGCGGTTCGCCTCCACGTGTCGACGGACTTCAGCCTGCACTCCGCTCCATTGCGCCCGAAGCGGCTCTTCGATCGTCTCTCGGACCAGGCGCTGTACGTAAGCCGGTGGCGTGAAGTGCGCCCCGAGCTTGTGACGTTCGCGCTTGTCCAGTGCGCGCTCGAGAAGCGTCCCGAAGATCGCGGGCTCCACCTCCGACCACTTGCACTCCGCGGCGTCTCGCAGAAGTTCGAGCTGCTCCTTCGAGAGAGGCAGGCCCTTCGGCGAGCGAAAGAGGCCGCCATTGAACCGGAGAAGGCGGCCGACGACGTACCAGGATCCGTCGTTCATCGCGCGCCAGAGACTCTCGACGGCGCCGGGGAACGCCTTCGGGCTCTTGATCCAGAAGTCCTTCACGGCCTTCGTGAAGATGTGGTCCGGTAGCAGGCCGATGTCCTCCGCGAACATCGTGAAGATGCATCGCATGAGGAAGCGGGCGACGTCCTCGCCATCGTGTCCAGACGTCTCCAGCGACTTCGCGAGTGCGGCGAGGCGCTCGGCTACCTCCCGCGTGACCTTCGCCGATTCCAGCGAGGGGTCGAGGGACTGGGGCTCCGTGAAGATCGTGCGGAGGAGGTCGACATGATCCGCCAGGTCGGCGAGGTAAAGTCGGTGCTTCGCGGGGTTCGGGAACGGGCGGTACGCCGTCGTCCCGTCGAACGCGGCGTAGAGGTCGAAGCAGTGGCCGATGTCACACGTGATCAGGAACGGCGGAGGTGCGTCGAGCCACTGGGCGTATCCGAGCGCCTGCCCGTAGGCGTCGCGCATCGCGATGTTCCATCCGGGCGTTCCTCGCCGCGCGGTGCCGAGCTTCTTCGATCCACGGTCGGACCCCTGCTTTGCTTCGAGGAGGAAGTGCTCGTGCTTGTAGAAGTCGATCTTCCCGATGCTCGATGCCCGTCCCTCGTGAGGGGTGAACACATCCTTCTCGAACACGTACAGGTCGCGGCCGGGGTCGCCGGTTGCGGGCCTTGGTTTCTCGACGCCAAGTAGGTCGCAGAGCTCGAGTAGGAACTGGTCCTTGGTCGCGCGTTCGCTCCCCGACGACTTGGACCAGCGTTCGACGAACGCGGCGATTGCGGTGCTCCCCACGATGCGATCGGATCGTGGCGGACGTCCGCGGGCCAAGTAGTCGGCGTTCCGTGGCCCGGTTCGATAAGCGCCTCGCGACGCTCCGAACGCGGGTCACCGCGCCGGGGACGTTCTCATGGGCGGGCGTCCACGCCGCACCTCCCTCGTCGTCGGTGCCTCGAAGAGCTCCGCGACCGAAACGCGCAGCTTCGTGGCGATCTTGTGCAGGGAGTCGATGGTGAGGTTCTCCGAGCCCGCTTCAACACGCTGGAGGTACTTCAACGAGACGTCGAGGCGCTCCGAGAGTTCGTCTTGCGTGAGGTGACGCGCTACGCGAAGTTCTGCGATTCGCCGCCCGAGGTCTCTCTTCAATCTCGTGGAACCACCGCGCACGCGGCGACGGTCAACGGAGAGCGGGCGACGAAAAACCTACTCATAGGGTACCATTCCGACCTTCCATCCCGTCCAGGACGGAGCGAAGGAGGTCGACATGCGCGGACGAAGCGGGGCACTGGTCATCGCGGCGATGGTTACGGTGGGGTGCAAGCAGAGCGGGACGGCGAACGCCTCGCCGGTCGATTCCGGTGCAAGCGCAGTCGTCACGGTCCCATCGCCTCCGGTGGCGAAGCGCGCGCTGAAGGAGATCCCGCCGCCGCTCGCGATGAAGGTCGCAGAGGCTGCGCAGCTCGAGGCGGAGATGATGGCACTACCCGGGTACGCGTCGCTCTGGGAGGCAGGACGCCGGAACGACCTGTTCGCTCTGCTCACTGCGGTCGGCGAGTCGCTCGTCGGTGAGGAGAACGATCCCGAGGGGAGGTCGTCACTTCCCGAATCGGTCGCGAAGGCGGTGGA
>JBDHVE010000346.1:0-2910 GCA_039809485.1 Polyangiaceae bacterium
CGAGCCCGAGGCCGAGCCCGAGGCGGGTGCGGGTGCAGGTGCCGGTGCGGACGCGGGCGCGATCGCCGATGCGGGTGCGGGTGCGGGTACGGGTACGGGTGGGGCCGTGGCACGCCCCAAGGCGAAGCCGCCCGCGGCGAGGCCGAGGCCGACGAGGGCGGCGGTCGTGAGCTTGACCGTCGCGCCGACGCTCGCCGGCGACGCGCTCGGGGCGACGGGGGCGTTCTTCGGGGCGGGCGCAGCGGACGGCGCGGCCGTGAGCAGCGCGCCGAGGCCCTCGCGAATGCGACGCTCGTGGTCTTCGGGGACCGCGTCGTCCGTCTCGTGCGCGAGGAGGGAGGCGAGATCGTCCTTCATGTTCCCTTCCACCCGAGCTTCTCGGCGGCAGCCGCGAACTCGCGCTTCGCGCGATCGAGGCGCGAGTAGGCGGTGTTGACGGGGATGTCGAGCGTGCGCGCGATTTCGGGCACGCTCAGGCCCTCGAACGTGGCGAGGAGGAGCACGGCACGACGGGTCGGCTCGACCTTGTCGAGCGCGGCGCGCACGAGGTCGCGCGTCTCGCGCCGTTCGGCGAGCGCATCGGCGTTCGGAGACGAGTCCGGCGCCTCCGGGATCTCGGAGGGAACTTCGCGGCGACGGTGCGCGACGCCGAGGTAGCGCATGCCGACGCGGTACGCGACGCCGAAGAGCCACGGACGGAGCGGCCGCTCGGGGTCGTAGTCGTCCAGGATCCCGGCGACGGTGGCGAAGACCTCCTGCGTCGCGTCGGGGAGGTCGGCCGTGCGGATCCCGAGCCGACGAAGCGTGTTGTAGACGTACGAGAGCTCGCCTTCGAACACGTCCCGGAACGTCGGGCGCAGCGCGGGGGCGGCCTTCGGCTGGTTCACGGCAGACGCACTCCGATCCCGAGCGTAGCGGTCGCGGCGGCGGCAGGCACGCTCCACACGCGCTCGGTGCCGACGTCGAAGCCGGCGCGCGCGAGGGCGAAGAGGACCTCGACCGACGCGCGCACGAACACGAGGTCCTCGGCGACGAAGAGACGCGAGACGAGCCCCACGCCGGCGCCCGCGTAGAGCTGCCCTGAAGACCGCGCCGCGACGACGCCGCTGCCGGTCGCCTCCCCTTCGATCCTCCCGATCGCGAGCACGCCGCAAGGCGAGAGCACGCGCCATCCGTAGCACGGGGCGACGCGACCGGAGACGACCTGCGCCCGGACCGCGACGTCGCCTCCGGACGACGCCGGCAGCGTCGCCCGCGCGCCGGCCTCGACACGGAATCGCGCGACGTCGAAGCCCGCCGTGATCTCGCCCGTCGTCGAGGCGCTCGGCGCGACCCCGAAGCCTGCGCCCGCGCCGAGCGCGAAGTCGAGTCGGGGGCGATCGCGCGGAGCGGGCGGCGGCGACGGAGGCGGACGGTCCGGCGGCGGCGTCTCGCGAGAAGGCTCGGGGGGCGGAGGTGGCGGCGGCACCGGCGCCTCCGGTCGCGGCGCGAGGTCCTCGAGGAGCACGGCCGCGACGAGCACGACGTCGGTGACGAGCGGCTCGCACGTCGCGCCGTCGCGTTCGAACGAACGCGCACCGAGCCGCTCGCCCTTCGCTCCCTCGAGCGCGACAGCGGCGGTGAAGCCGCCGCGCTTCTTCGCGAAGACGACACGGAGCCGTGCGGTGTCGTTCGTCTCGTCCGTGAACGGGTCACGACCGAGCCGCTCAGCGATGCGCGCACGCAGCGTCTCGGCGGTCGCGCAGCTCCGCGCTTCGGGCGCGGTCTCGACCTCGAGGTGCATGCGTGCGATCGCCGCCTCTGCGCGCGCGCTCCGCGCGAGCACGAGCAGGAGCACGTGCACGAGGGCGACGAGGAGGACGGAGCGCGCGCGCATCGTTCAGGGATCGGTGAGCGCGTAGCCGGGCGGCGAGGACGTCGACACGAGCTTCTTCCCTTCCGGCCATGCTTCGCGCCGGTCGCCGGCGCGGACGCTCCACTTGCCGTCGGGCGGCCCTGCCTCGATCCGCGCGACGCCTTCGGCGTTCTTCATGTCGACGCCGAGGGCGACCATCGTGCCGTCCTCGCCGACGACGTACGACCAGCCGGGGCCCTTCTGAACGAGGCGAACGGTGCCCGTCGAGCCCGCCTTCGGCATGACGAGCATGTTCCGGACGCGTGCCCCGCCCGTGTTCGCGAAGACGAGCTGGTCGGGCACCGTCCCCATCGGCGGCGGGACGCGGTTCGCCATGAAGGGCGGAGCGAGCGCGATCGAGACGCCGTATCCCTCGACGTGCACGTCGCTCGCCGACGTCGCGGCCCCCGACGCAGCAGGTGCCGTCTCCTGCACCGCGTTCGCGTCCGCCGCCGCGCGCGGCGACTCCTTCGAGCAAGCCGTCGCGAGGACGGCAAAGGCGGCGAAGACGTGGACCCCGACGCGTCGAGCCATGAGGAGGCACGTTAGTCGGCAGCGTTCGCGAGCGCGAGCGTCACGAAGCCGGAGGTGTCGCCGGCCGGAACGCCGTTTGCACCGTGCGATCACGAGGAGCGAGTCGTCATGCAGCAGCAAGAGCTGGACAACCTCGAGCGCCACTCGGGGCTGCCCGAGAACCCCGAACGGACCACGACCGTCGCGACGGTCATCATCGGCGCCGCCATCGGCGCGCTGATCGGCTTCTGGGTCGTCGTCGGCTATGTCGGTGCGCTGATCGGCGCGGTGATCGGCGCCGCCGCCGGCTTCGCGATCGCCGTTTACATGCGCGGGCGCTGGAAACGCGAGCGCGAGCGCGACGAAGTGCTCGACCGCGAGATCGGCGTCATCGGCGGCGACCTCGGCCCGTCACCGCGTTGAGCTAGCGCGCTAACACCGTGACCGGTTGCATGGATCCCGGATCCGTGATCTCTACTGGTCCGTGAACCCCCTGCCGACGA
>JBDHVE010000347.1:0-2893 GCA_039809485.1 Polyangiaceae bacterium
GTCATCGCTCCGCGAGCAACCTCGCCGATTCCAGCGAACGCAGGGTTCGCCGGAGCGTGGTATCGGAAGCAGTTTCGTATCCCCTGCACGGACCCCGTCTTTCGCGGAGCCGCGTGACGCTTCACTGTGTCGCGCATGGCGGAGCAGCGGACGGCGGAGATCTGGGCGGAGCGCGTGCGTGCGTGGCGCGAGAGCGGGCAGACGGCGGCCGCATTCTCCGCGGGACGCGGGTTCGCCGCCGGCACGCTGAAGATCTGGGCGAGCAGGCTGCACCGCGCCGAGCCCGTCTCGTCCGTGCCGACGCCTCGGCCGGGGCGTCCGCCGAAGTCCTCCCTGGTCGCCGCGCCGGCGCCCGCGAAGTCGTTGATGCTTGCGCGCGTTGTGCGCTCGGAGGGGGCCGGTCCTGACGCGCGCCCAGCGAGCGCGCCCGTCGAGGTGGTAGTCGGCGACGTCCGCGTCCGCGTCGATCGCGGCGCAGACGAGGCCGCGCTCCGTCTCGTGTTCCGCGCGCTCGGGGTGGCGCGATGATTCCCGCGGGCGTTCAGATCTACATCGCGCTCGAGCCGATCGACATGCGCTACTCCTTCGACCGGCTCTCGGGACTGGCGAAGGAGCGTGTGGGCTACGACGCGCGGAGCGGCGCGCTCTTCGTGTTCTTCGGACGTCGGCGCGACGCGCTCAAGGTCCTCTTCTTCGACGGCAGCGGCATGTGCCAGTTCTACAAGCGGCTCGATCGTGGCGTGTTTCGCCTGCCCGAGGCGCCGAGCGCGACGGCATCGCACGTCGAGGTCGACGACGCGGCGCTCGAAGCGCTGCTCGATGGCATCGAGGTCACGGCGACGCCGCGCGAGCCGCAGACACACTGACCGCGTACAAGGTGCGATCGAAGTTGCGAGAGATGCTCGACGAGGCTCGACAAGATCGCGCGCGGTGACTACGAAGCTCGCGTGTCGGACGCGAAGACGACGCCGAGCTCCGAGGAAGAGGCGCTGCGCAAGCGCATCGCGAGCCTCGAGGCGTCGTTGGCTTCGACGACGTCGAATCTGACGCGCGCGCTCGACATCCTCGCGAGCACCAGCGAGGCGCTCACGACGACGAGCGAGAGGCTGGAAGCCGTCTCGGCCGAGCGCGACAAGCTCCGGCGCGCGTACGAGCAACTCAAGGCGCACCTCGAGCTGCTCCAGCGGCGAATCTTCGTCGCCAAGGCCGACCGGATCGACACCGCGCAGCTCGAGCTCGAATTCGCTGCGACGAAGGCAAAGCTCGACGCCATCGTGCGGTCGATGGACGAGGGCGAGCTCGCGACGTCCGCCGGCAGCGAGCCCTCCGGCGAGCAGGCAGACTCCGCGAAGGAGCCCCCGACGACGCCAGGCAAGGCCGGCAACGCGCCGAAGGGCAGGCGCAACCTCCGCGAGCTCGACCTCGTCGAGGAGCGCGTCGAGATTCTCGACCCCGTGCTCGAAGAGACCGCGGAGCGGCTCGGCTTCGAGGAGACGTGCCTGCTCGGGCGGCGGCGCGCGAGCAACGTCCGGATCATCGTCGCGCGCGCGAAGTACAAGGTCTCGGGCGACGCGGACTCGGCGGAGATCGTGACGGCGCCGAAGCCGAAGGAGCTGTACGAGCGCGGGCTCCTCGCGCCGTCGTTCATCGCGCACCTGCTCGCGAAGAAGTACCGCTTCGGGATGCCGTTCCACCGCTGCGCCGAGGAGCTGGCGAGCGAGGGCATCACCGTCGATGACGGCATGATGTGCCGCTACGCCGAGCACGTCGGCGCGAGCCTCGGGCCGATCGTGGACGCGTGCGCGAAGGAGGCGAAGGAGAAGGCCTTCTGCCTCTCGACGGATGCGACCGGCGTGGCCATCCAGCCCGAGCGCATCCCGGGCAAGCGGCAGGCCTGCGCGAAGGGGCACTTCTTCGTGGTCCTCGCCGACAAGGACCACGTCTTCTTCGAGTACCAGGAGAAGCACACGAGCGAGGTCGTGTGCGGGATGTTCAAGGGCTTCTCCGGCTACATCCAGGCCGACGCACACTGCGTCTACGACGCGCTCTTCCGCGGCGACGCGCTCGAGCACCCCGACGACAAGCCGCCCGACGAAGTCGGGTGCTGGTCGCACGCGCGGAGGAAGTTCTGGGAGGCGGCGATCGCCACGAAGGACGAGGCTTCGCGCGAGGCGCTCCTTCGCATCCGCGCCCTGTTCCAGCTCGAAGAGAAGTGGCGAGACCTCGCCCCGCAGCAGCGGCACGCTCGGAGGCAGCAGGCGTCGCGCGCGATCCTCGAAGACTTTTTCGCGTGGGCGAGCGGCGTGCTCGAACGCGTGCGCGTCGCGCGCGGCCTCGTCGCGACCGCGTTCGGCTACGCCGTCCGCCATCGCGAAGCGCTCTCGCGCTTCCTCGACGACGGGCGCCTGCGCCTCGAGAACAACGCCTCCGAACGCGCCCTGCGTCACATCGCGACCGGCCGCAAGGCCTGGCTCTTCTTCGGCTCGGGCGACCACGCGCAGGCTGCGGCGAACCTCTTCTCGCTCATCGCGTCGTGCAAGCTGCACGGGCTCGACGCCGAGGACTACCTCGCGGAGATCATCCGGGTGTTCCCGTACTGGCCGCGCGAGCGGTACCTCGAACTCGCCCCCAAGTACTGGAGCGCCACCCGGGCGCGCATCGACTCCAATGAGCTCAAGCGCCCCGTCGGCCACGTGACCGTCCCGCCGGCCGCGTCGCCGGAAGAGAAGTCCTCGTCGCGCTGACCGGGCGTCCACGCGCACGACTCTGAATCACGCCGATGTCCTCGGCCAGACGGGGCTCGTGCAGGGGATACACAGTTTCGGTACGACGGCTTCGATCGACTCGCGGAGGAGACCAGCGGCGCGACGCAGTCGGAGTTGCTCGGATTGGC
>JBDHVE010000348.1:0-2885 GCA_039809485.1 Polyangiaceae bacterium
GCTATCCGACGCCTGCCGACGCCAGCTCGCTCGGCGAGAAGCGCATGGCCGCCTTTCTGGCGCGCCACGCCTACTGCGGCCGCCGCAGCCCCGCCGAGCTGCTCCGGCGCTTGCGCTCGGCTGCGATCGGCATCGCGGGCGACCTCGAGGCCGAGGCCAAGGGCGAGTGCGTCAAGGCGCTCGTCGCCGTCCTGCGCCCGCTGGTGGCGCAGGTCCAGGCGCTCACCGCGGCCGTCGAGCACGCGGTCGAGGCCCACACCGACGGCAAGGTCGTCACCTCGCTGTTCCGCGCCGGCCGAGTCTGCGCCGCCCAGATCCTCGCCGAGCTCGGCGACGATCGCGGCCGCTTCGCGACCGCCGAGCACCTGGCGGCCGAGGCCGGCGTCGCGCCGATCACCCGCGAGTCCGGCAAGCACAGAGCCGTCGGCTTCCGCTGGGCGCGTAACCGTACGGGCGTGAGCGCCGTGACGGCGCGGCCGATCCCGTGCTAGCCGCGCGGCGATCGCGAGAGCAGCAGCGGAGGCGACGACGCGACGATCGCGGCGCGGGTCAGTCGACGGCGATGGGTTCGGTCGGCGCGGTTGGCGTGGCTGGCGGCTCCCACCGATCCGGCAGGAGGTCGGCGAGCCGGTCACGAGGCGTCCGGTCGATCCTGCGGAGGACGTCGGTGAGGTAGGTGACCGGGTTCTTGCCGAGGCGATCACACGAGACGACGAGCGAGTAGAGGAGCGCGAGCTCCTTGCCCGCCTCCTCGCTCTGCACGAAGAGGAAGTTTTTCCTGCCGAGAGCGATGATCCTCTCGGCGTTCTCGGCGCGATTGTTGTCGAGCGGGATGCGCGCGTCGTGGAGCGCGAGGGCGAGCTCCTTGCGGTTCTTGAGCGTGTAGTTCGCTGCGCGCGCGAGGAGCGTCTTCGGCCCGTGCACGCGCTTGATGCGGCGGCAGACCTGGAGCAGCTCTGCGAACAGCGGCCTGGAGAATGTCGTACGCAGCGCGAGCCGATCGTCGAGGCCGAGCGCCTCGCGCCGGGTGGCCTCGTGTTCGGCGGCGTACATGACGCCGATGATGCCGAGCGCATCCTCCGCCTCGGGGACGCGGTCCTTGTTCGCCTCGAAGAACTTTCGGCGCGCGTGCGCGAGGCACCCCGCGCGGGTGCGGTTGCCGAGGCCGGTGAGCGGGTCGTAGCCGCGGTAGTCGTCGCAGACGATGACGCCCTTCGAGTCGCCGAGGACGTCGACGGCGACCTCACCTCCGCGCGAGAGCGCGAACTCGTACGCCGTGAGCGTGCGCCCGACGAAGGCCCAGATGAACGCCTTCGACTTCTGCGTCGTCAGCTTGAAGGGCGTCTCGTCCGCGTGGACGAGCTCCTCTTCGCGGATCCGCGCGACGAGCGGCTCGCGCAGCGGCATGAGCTTCTGCGCGCCGCGGCGGAACAGGTCGTTGAGCGTCGTGCGCAAGATCGGAATGCCGAGCCGCTTGAAGTCGGCTTCGAGCCGGTAGAGCGGCGTGGACATCAGGCACTTCGACACGACCACGTGCGCGACGAAGGATGCGTCGTACCGGGTCTTGTCGGACCATCGCTCCGGCGCGGGCGCGGTGACCACGTGCCCGCCGCAGCGGCACGAGACGGTCTCGCGCATGTGGACGTGCTTGCGGATGTGCGCGGCCACGTAGGAGTACGTCACGGACGGCTTGCCGATGCCGACGGGCCGGAAGTTGTCGCCGTCGCAGAGCGGGCACTTCTTCAGCTCGGGGGGCACCGGGATCTTCTCCTCCGTGACGACGAGGTTGTCGGCGCGGAGCTGGGCCTGCTTGCGTCGATGCTCTGCGACCTCCTCGGGCGTGCGCGGCGGCTTGGGCGGCGGTGGCATCTTCGCCCGCTGCTCCGAACGCCTCTCGAACGCGCGTGCGAGGTTCTCGTTCTTCGCTTCGAGCTCGGCGAATCGCGCGTCGGTCTTCACCTGCTGCTCGCGCATGTACGCCTCGAGCTGCTGTGCGTAGTCGCGCCACGCGCAGCCGTGCTCGTCTTTCGGGTCGCTGGGAGGCGGAGGCGGAGCCAACGCCCAGCTTTGATCATGACGCTTGTCGCTTGTCGATCCCCCTCGCGCTCGACGTTGTCGCTTTCTTCGGAGTCCACATCTCGGGCCGCCGCACGAGGCGAAGGTCGACGCCGTCGAGCAGCATGGCGAGCGCGGCACCGTCGAGCGTGATGCTCGTGGCGCCTTGCGGGACGGGCGGCATCACGAAGCGACCGCGCTCGAGGCGCTTGTAGACGACGACGAAACCTCCGTGCGCGAAGAACAGGACTTTCGCACGATCCCCTCGGCGTCCGAGGAAGACGAAGAGCGTCCCCGAGTACGGGTCCGCATCCCAGCGCGAGCGCACGAGGGAGATGAGGCCGTCGTGCCCGCGCCGGAGATCGACCGGCTCCGTCGCGAGCATCACGCGAGTGCCGAACCCGACGCTCAGCATCCGCGCACGAGCTCCGCGACGACCGCGGCGAGTTGCTCGGGCGAGAGCGCCCCCCGGATCGTGATGCGCCCGCGCGTCGTCTCGATGAGGGTCGACGCGACCTCGGCCGGATCCGCGGCGAGGCTCGCTGCGTCACGCGCAACGACGATCGGCAGCAGGCGCGGCTCGGCGCGCGACGCGACAGCTCGCGAGGTCTTCGCCACGGCATCCCTCGGTGCGCCAGAGGAGAGCCGCCATCGCCACCACTTCAGGAGCCTCACCGTCACGCGATGGGTGCGCGCGATTTGCTCCGCGTCGCCGGTCCGCTCGAACTCCGCCACCCGCTCCGCCCACCAGCCTGCGTCATGTCTTCCCATGCGGCCACGAGACCGCGATCGGCCCGTCCGCGCACGGCGCCCTGGCCCGTACGGTTACA
>JBDHVE010000349.1:0-2648 GCA_039809485.1 Polyangiaceae bacterium
CCGATCGAGAGGACGGCGGCGGCGAGGGCGGCTGCCGCGAGCACCATCTCCCGGCGGCTCCGTCGGCGCACCGGCGTCTCGACGGCCTCCGCCTCGCGCGCGACGTCGAGCTCGCTGTCCGGCGTCGTCGGGGCGACCGGACGCGCGCGGACCCAGCTCGTGTCCGTCGTCAGCTCGCGATCGGCGGCGAGGACGGAGGGCGAGGGCGGCGGGGTCACGACCGTGGTCTCGGCCGCCGCTTGTCTCGCGCGGTCTGTCGCGAAGTCATGAGCGGGCGCGTGGAAGACGGGCGTGGAAGGCTCGGCCTCCACCGTGATCACGCCGGCGAAGGGCGCGAGCGCCGCCGCGAGGTCCGTCGCGCGCGCGAAGCGCTCGTCGAGCCGCTTCGCGAGACAGCGAGCCACGATGTCGGCGAGCTCGCGCGGCACATCGGGCCGGAGGAGATCGACGCGCGGCTCGGCCTCCGTCAGCACGACCGACACGATCTCGGTCAGGTTCTCGCCTTCGAAGGGCACTCGCTTCGTGAGCAGCTCGTAGAGGATCACACCGAGAGCCCAGACATCGGTGCGCGCGTCGACGTATCGCGAAGACCGCAGCTGCTCGGGCGACATGTAGCTCGGTGACCCGAGCAGCTGACCGGTTGCGGTGAGACGGGGATCGATCTCTTCACGCGTCAGCTTCGAGATCCCGAAGTCGAGCACCTTCACGAGCGGCTTGCCGGAGGGCGTGCGCGTCAAGAAGAGGTTCTTCGGCTTCAGATCGCGATGGACGATGCCCCGCTCGTGCGCTTCCGCCACCGCTTCGCATGCCTGCACGACGTACGACGCCGCGTCCTCGATCGCCGTCGGCTCGGGCGACGCGACGACGGATGCGAGGTCGTGCCCTTCGAGGTGCTCGAGGACGAGATAGGGTCGTCCGTCTTCGAGCAAGCAGCAGTCGAGGACCCGTGCGACGTGCGCGCTCCGGAGGCGAGCCGCGGCGCGCCCTTCGCGGAGGAATCGAGAGACGGCCTCCTCGTCGTCGCGAGCGCTGTCGAGCAGCACCTTGATCGCGACGCGTCGATCGAGCGCGGCATGGACGGCCGAGTAGACGACCGCCATGCCCCCACGCCCGAGCACGCCGTCGACGCGGTACTTGTCCGCGAGGACGTCGCCGATGCGAAGGGGCGGAGGAGGGGAGGTCGCCATGGCTGCGGTGTGATCGCTTCTGTCCCACCTGATACCACATGGCGCGACCGTACGCCCGCCGCGTCCTCGTGGTCGACGCGATCCGAAGCATTCCGGAGGTTTCGGTCCGTCACGTCGTAATCGACTTGGCCGGTACCTGCGTCAGCGCGGGCGGAGGGAAGAGGAGCTGCAGCGGGATCGCGACCCGTGCCGCCCACGCCGCCGTCGCGTGCGCCTGCCCCGGGAATGCGAGGCAGTGGAGGTCGTCGCCGTTCGTGTAGCCCGCGCGGACGAGCGCACGCTGCATCGAGCGCGTGTGCTGGAAGCCGTCCTGCGAGGGAGCGTCGGGGTTCAGCGCGACGCCCGAATCGAGGTAGATCGTCGGCCGCGGGGAGGGGGCGATCGCCGCCTTGCGGATCATCGAGCGGTTCGCCCACCAGAACGAGCTCGAGAGGCAGATCGCCTTCCCGAACACGTCGGGGCGCGTCCACGCACCGAAGAACGAGAACAGACCGCCGAGCGACGACCCGATCAGCGCGGTGTCCTCGCGCCCGACGCGGGTTCGGAGCTCCGCGTCGATCCGCGGCTTCAGCACGTCGGTGATCGTCTGGAGGTGCTCGGCCGCGCGGCCCCCGCCGTAGGTCGGATCGCGTCCGGCCCCGAGCCGCTGCATGCGCGCTTCGGACGTGTCGATCCCGACGACGATGAGCTCACTCATCACGGCGAGCTCGAGGAGCTGGTCGATCACCGTGTCGAGGCCCCAGACGCCGTACGGATCGGAGGATGTCGACCAGAGGGCCTGCCCGTCCTGCGCATAGAGCACGGGGTAGTGGCGCGCGCGCTGCTCGTCGTACGAGGGCGGGAGGAGCACCTGGTAACGCAGCGGCCACGGCGAGGTCGAGAGCGTCACCGGCGGGAGCAGGCGACAGGTCGTCCTCTCGAAGGCGGGACGGAGGTGGAGATGATCGCCGGCGTGGAGGGTGTAGTTCCGTCCGTGAGCCCACTCGTCGTTGCCGCGCACGAGCTTGACGTCGATCGTCTCGCCTTCCGGGATCTCGAGCTCGAAGACGCTCCGGTCGTCGAGCGTCGCGGTCGGCGGCGTCGTCTTCGTCCACGACAAGGGCCTCGCGCTTCCGCGGAGCCCGATCGGACCGCGTTCGCGCGGATAGACGACCTCGATGAGGGTGGCGCGCTTGAGGCGTTCGACGATGCCGAGGGAGGGCTTGTCGGTGAGCTCGGTCGCTTCTTCGCGTTTCTTCTTCAAACCGCTGTCCTCACGACGCCGTGACGTTCCCCCTAGGCGTCGTCGATTGTCGCACGAGCGTCGCGTCACGACCACGCGTCGCGCAGCGCGGCCGTGGAGGTGCGCCGACGCTCACGGCGTGGAGCCGGGGCCGATCGTCGCGGGCATCGGAGCATCGTAAGCGATCCGCCTACGCGCGGCGCTGGAACAGCCGCGCGCGGCGGAACGCTTCGACGACG
>JBDHVE010000350.1:0-2625 GCA_039809485.1 Polyangiaceae bacterium
CGAAGCCCTTCGTGAGCTTCCGAATCTCGTCGAGCGTGACCTCACCCTTCAAAAACGAGCGCCCGAGCGTGCTCAGGGGAGTCTTCTTTTCCGCGATCATGCCGCCATCGTACACGGATTCGTGCCCCGCCGGCGGCGACCCCAGGAGCTTGCTGCGATGCGAACGCAATTCCCCGACGCCCATACCGACGAGATCACGTTCGAGCTCGCGACGCTCCTCCTCCGCGGCTCCGCGGCGAGACGCTCGAGCTCGTCGACGACATCAGCCGCACGTGGGAGGCCACCGCATCGACCCTCCACCGCCGTCACGGCACGGAGACCGAAGTTCTGCTCGAACGCGCCGACGCATTCGACGTTCTGACGGCGCTCGCAGAAGGCCTCGCCGCAATGTCCCCGAAGCCGAACCGCTCGTCACCTTCACCTTGCCGAGCGACTCGGTCACGTGGGCCTTCGCCGTCGCGAGGAGCTCACCCATCTTCGACGTCACCGGCTCTTCGTCCCACTCCGTGCCGAGGCTCCCAGAAGAGAAGGCGTGCGCCGCCGTTGGCCATGGCTCGAAGCTACCACTAGAGAGAAGCGCGCCTCATCTCGAGACGACTCCGATCGAGTCTCGCGATCGAGAGGTCATGGTTGACACACCCTGGCACATGCTCGGGTGCGAAAAACAAGGCTCCTCCATCGGAACAGAAGTTGCTCGCGCCGGACGCAACATGAAGCCCACCGTCGTCCTCCCCGTCGTGTTCGCCTTCCTCGTTGCCTGTGGTGGTACCGAACAGGCGACCTCGGGCGCGCCCGAGCGAGTCCCCAGCGAAGCGAGCGGCGAAGCGAGCGAAGCTTCGAAGACGCTCGAAGAGTTGCCTCTCGCGTCCTTCTGCGAAGGCGGCGCAGGTCAGAGTTACGACGCCGTCGTGATGTCGATCTTCGATTCGCTGGCGCCAGCTCCCGCCGCGACCTACCTCGCTCTTCGAAGGAATGTCGGAGCGGTTCCGTCGCCCGGGCTCTCCGAGGAGATGGAGCTCGTGACGGACCGCGGGCAGCTCTGCGGCGACGCGCCGGACGTCGACCAGTGCAAGAGCGCGTACGACGCCCTTCGTCCGCCGATCCGAGACGACTACCAGTACTGCTACACCCGCGGCGATACCGCCACGTGCGTCGAGAACGTCGCCGACGCGATCGTGCTTCTCGGCCAAGTCCATACCGTCAACGAGGCGTTCTTCGTCGCCGGATGGGAGGGCTACTCTCCGTCCTGCAAACTTCCCTCACGAGGAAAGGCCCTCGCCGATGGCTCCTTCGATCTCGTCGTCGAGCAACGACGCGGAGGCGGACCGTGCGGTCAGATCTTCCGCGCAAACATCAACGTCACGTCGGATGGGACCATCACGGAGCGTGACGCGACGCTCCTCGACGACTCACCATCCTGTCCGTAGTCACTCGAAGTGGTAGGTGATGCGGGCAAAGCGAAGAGCGTTCCCTGAGAGCCGTCGAGGAAGAACGGCGTACTGGTCGCGAGGAGCTCACCGCGGGCGAGCGTGAAGAGCCGCCGAAGGTAGCCGGTCGGCGCTCCCACCGAGGCGTAGCCGCTGATCGTCACGTTGCCAAAAGGCGCCGAAGGCACCGAACGTGAGCGCGTTCGTGGCACGGAGCCCGAGCGACGGCCCAAACGCCCAGACGCTGCCACCCGAGAACATGGCCCCCGCGATGACGCGGACGCCGGCGCGCAGGCTCTCGGTGAACGCATAGCCGGCGAAGAGGTTGAGCCCCGCGGACGCCGTGCCGGGGACCGTAGCCTGACCATAGTCGCACGGACGCACGGCGCAGCTCGTACGCTCGTTCGGGTTGCCACCGGCCTCGAGCACGACCGCGCCTTCGTCCTTCGGGCGTGGGCGGTCGGCGCTGCCGGTCGCGAACGCGATGTACAGACCGGGCTCGAGCACCCAGCGGCTCTTCTCGGTGGGCTTGGCCGGTGCCGGCGTTGGCTCGACGACGAGCTTCGGCGATGACGGCGATGACGAGTACCGAGCGCGACCCCCGCGACATCGCCGCCGTCGAGCTTCACGACGACGTCTGCCTCGGACGTCCGGAGCGAGAACCGGAGCCACGGCACACGCGGCTCGATCGCGGAGATGCGCTCCTGCGCGAGCCGCGCGCGATCTCGCTGGCCCTCGAGCATCAGCGCGCGCCCCTCGACGAACAAGCGTTTCGGCCTCGCTGGTGTCGGCGAGCGCCGCGCGCCCGTACGCAAAGCACGAGAGCGCCGCGATCCACGCGGCGACTGCGCGACGAATCGACAGCGGCCGTGAGCGGCCAAGGACCGACACGTGCAAACGTCCTCGACCTCCGCGATCCAGCACTCGAAGGGCGCTGAAGCCAGCGCGCGACGTACTTCGCGCTATCGCGCAGGCGACCAGAGGCGCCACTCGTTCCGTGCGCGTGCGGAGATCCATCCGTCCGGATCGACCTCGAGGCGGTTGGCATCGTTGCTCCAAGCCTCGACGAGGGCGACCTCCTTCCCGCTCGCGCAGTCGAAGATGGTGACGCGCTCCCAGTCGAGGAGGACGACGTGTGAGGAGCCGGGCAGGGCAGCGCCCAAGCGGAAAGCCGGGGCGGGAGCATGCGCACGAGAGA
>JBDHVE010000351.1:0-2609 GCA_039809485.1 Polyangiaceae bacterium
TCCGGAGGTAGTCCATCAACGTGGGGAGAAAGTGTTGATCGACCCACTCCCGGACGAACTCGTCGCGCGCGCGAAGGCACACGACCCCGTCGGTCATGCCGTCGAACTGCACACCAGAGAACCACTGCTCGAAGCTCGCAGGCGACTTCGCCCGCGTGAATGCCACCGCTTCGTTCCAGAGCGTCTCGTGCTGCATCTCGATTCGTTCCACTCCGCGCACAACTTCTCCACAGGGCTGTGGACACACAGCCTTCCATCCACGCTGCACAAAAAACCCCCAACGCTCAGCGGGCGCGCTCGAACGCAAAGCCACCCACTGACGCCGACTCGTTCCGCTCGAAGCCCCCGTCGTGACGGGAAAGATGGAGCTAGCACCGCCCATTCGAGAACGACAACGACCATCGCAAAAGAAGTCGCAAGCGCTCGAAAACAATACGCTTTATTGGTTGTAGACCACCTCCAAAATGCAGGCGCCACGCATGCAATCGCGGTGGGGTGTTGATAAGTGCCCGACGTCTCTTCGTAATCGGTCCGTCATCGCCCGGACACGAAATGACAACGCCGCGGATCACCGAAGAAAATCGTGTCAAGAGTCGACGATCGCCCGAAATTCCCGAGCTGGGAACGCTTCCGACCCCCGCGCGGTTTTGCCGAAAACTTGTACGAGCCCGCGAGCGCCACCGCAGCACGTTGCGTCCGACCCCCCGCGCGGTTTGCCGAAAACTTGTACGGGCCCCGCGCGAATTGGTTAGGTCGGCTTCGGTGCGCAGCTTCATGAAGAAAACCGGGGTCGCTCTGACGTTCGCGGCCGCGTTCTTCGGCGCGGAGATGCGCGTGCATGCTGCACCTTCTTCCACGTCGATCGAGCAAGGCTACGATCTCGGCGAGGTGCAGCACCCGCGCACGGTGGCGATGGGCGGCGCCAACCAGGTGTGGGGCGGCTCCACCTCGGCGATCTTCGCGAATCCCGCAAATCTCCCGCTTTATCGGGTTTACCACCTCGAGGCCCTCGCCGCGTTCAGCCCCGAGGCGCGGCGCCAGAGCTACGGCGGCGCGGTCGTCGACTCGAGCACGAGCAAGCTCGCAGGCGGGTTTGGCGGCACGTGGTCGCAGATGGATCCCGACGGCATCAAGCGGCAGTGGACCGATCTGCGGCTGACGCTCGCGTACCCGCTCGGCGATCGCTTTCATCTCGGCGTCACCGGCCGCTATCTGCGCGCGACCCAGGCGGTGGCGCGCGGTCCGCTCGGCGCGTCGCTCGCCTCCGACGGCACGCCGGACGATCCGCTGACGAGCCAGTTCACGTTCGACGCGGGCGCCGCGATCGCGATCACGGAGGGCCTCCGCTTCGCGGTGAGCGGACGAAACCTCACCGCGCCGGGCATCGGCCTCATGCCGACCGCTCTCGCGGGCGGCCTCGGGTGGTCGAATCAGACCGTCTCCGTCGAAGCCGATTCGCTGATCGACTTCACGACGTACCAGAAGGCCCGCGCGCGCGCGATGGTGGGAGGCGAGGTCCTCCTCGCCGATCACATCCCGGTGCGCGCCGGCTACCGCTACGACGACGGCACGCGCACGCACGCGCTCTCGCTCGGCGCGGGCTACGTCGACAAGCGATTCTCGATCGAGGTCGCCGGCCGGCGTGACATCGTCGGCGACAATCCTGCGACGATGATCTCCGTCGGGCTCCGCTTCTTCGTGGACGCGCTCGGGACCGGCGGCAACGGCGCCGGCGAAGCGGACCCGCTCTGACGCGACGACGAAGCACCGAAATCGCGCGCGAGCGACCGGCAGCAACGGCGCCGCTCTGACGCGCGAGCGCCTCGCGTGATGCTCACTCCTTCGTGAGCGGCACCGTCGTGGAGATGCTCCAGACGAGGGGCGCCTTCTGGTCGTCGCGCACCAGTTTGATCGCGATGCTGCCCGTGGCGCCGGAGGCGGTCACGTCGGCGTCGAGCTTCGCGTGCGGCTCGGCCGCGGAGCCGCCGCCGTTCACGGTGAACGAGGTGCCGTCCGCCGCCGACGTGAGCGAGTAGTCGTGGAGGTTCGGCGGGATCGCGCCGTTGGGACAGCCGTTGAGGGCCTCCTCCACCGCCTTGCCCGTCACGCTCGCCGACTTCACCTTGCCGTCCGGACCGATGACGACCTTCACGTTCACGTCCTCGAAGTGCGTTTGGTACTCGCAGTACGGGCTGCCACCGAACTTCGACGTGGGCGTCTTCGCGAGGGTGCCGGTCCAAACCGTGTCGCTCGCCTGAACGGGCGGCGCGGTGACGGGCACGTCGTCGGACGGCGGGAGCGCCGTCGAGTCGATCGTCGACGCGGGCGCGGGCGACTCCTCGGCGTCGTCGGAGGTCGCCTTGCTCTTCTTCTTCTTGCTGGCGCGGGAGCTCGACGGCGACTCGTCGTCGAACGACTCGGGCGCAGGAGTCACGGCGCAGGCGTACGTGGATCCGACGAGGACCAGGAAGCCGAGGAAGAGCGTGCTGCGCATGCGCGACGAGATAGAGCAACCGACGCGCCACGCGGAGGACGAAAATCTTTCGGAAATTTCAGCCTGTCGGTGGATGTCGCCGGCCGCGACGAAGGCGAGGACGATCCATGGTCAT
>JBDHVE010000352.1:0-2576 GCA_039809485.1 Polyangiaceae bacterium
CAGTACGCGCTCGCGTTCGACTTCGGGCGCGCCGCGCAGTCGACCTACCGCTGCGTCGCGTGCTGCCCGGGCGCGCTCTCCGCGTTCCGCCGCGAGGCCGTCCTGCCGTTCCTCGACGAGTGGGCGAGCCAGACCTTCCTCGGCCGCCCGGTGAACCACGGCGAGGACCAGGCGCTCACGAACATCGTGCTCCGCCAGGGCTACGACACGGTCTACCAGCGCACCGCGGTCGTGCACACGCTCGCGCCGGTCACCTACCGGCAGATGTCCCGCATGTTCGTCCGCTGGGACCGGAGCTTCATCGTCGAGGGCTTCAGCTTCGCGCGCTTCATGTTGACGCGGTACCGGAAGCGCAATCGCTTCCTCCCGATCGTCACCTTCTGCGTGTCGAACCTGCGCCTCTTCCTGTTCTTCTACGGCCTCGTGCAGCTCCCGCTCTTCTTCGAGACGGAGCTCACCGTCGTCTTCCACTCGGTGCTCGCGCTGCTCGTCGGCACGACGTTCACCGCGCTCTACTACCTGCGCGTCGAGCGGAGCTTCCGCTTCCTCTACGGCGTGCTCTACGCCGTCTACAGCGTGCTCCTCCTCCAGTGGATCCTGCCCTGGGCGCTCGTCACGGTGCGGGACGAGCGCTGGGGGACGCGCTGACGTCGATCGCGACGCCGACGACCTCGCCGCGAACGCGGAGCGTGATCTCGACGACGGCGTCGTCGGCGCGCGAGTCGACTTCGAGCGTGAAGGGCTCGGCGCCGGTGCGCCAGAGATCGTGCGCGAGCGGCCAGACCTCGCGCACCTGGCCCGAGCGCCGGAGCGTCGCCTCGTGATTCGCCGGGTCCACCTCGAGACGGTGTTCGCCGACGTCGAGGGCGAGCGTCGATCCCAGCATCGCCGTCCTCGCGCTCCGCCCCGAAGAGCCGGCACGCCGCCACCGCGTCCCGTCGCGCTCGTAGGTCTCGGGGAAGAACGCCTCGTCCGCGCGCGCGAACGAGAAGAGATAGCTCGCCGTGTCTCCCCGCGTCTGCGAAGCATGCGCGCCGATCGCGCGGAGCTTCGGGTTCGCGTTCGGATCGTGCGCGCGGCACGACGAGGGGACGGCGACCCGCTCGCGCGCGACGTAGCCACGGAGCCGCCCCGAGAGCGGCGGCATCGGCTCGTCGACGGAGAGGTGCGCGAGCGGGCACGGCTCGCCCGGCTCGACACCGGTGGGCCAGCAGTCGCCGTTGTGGACGATCGCGCGGTGCACGCGCGGCGCCTCGGGGAGGAGATCGAGCGCGCTCCGGAAGAGGGCGTACGTCGTCGCGTGGTCCGGATGCGTGTCGGACGGATGGGTGAGGACGACGTTCTCGGGGCGGAGCTCGCCGAGCACCGTGGCGAGATCGCGAACCGCGTCGCCACGCGTGTACGACGCGGGCGCGCCGAACCGTGCACTATGCACATCGTGGCGACCTCGTCCGCGTGCGCCGTAGGTCGTGCTCCCGGTCGTGCAGCGGCCGTCTTCGATCCGCTTCGCGGCGAGCGGCGCGTCGCCGAGCCTGGGGAGGCCTCCGTCCGGGTAGCCGAGGAAGAAGACGCGATCCTCCGGCACGCCCAGCGCGGTGAGCCCGGCGATGCTCTCGCCTTCCCGGCCGAGCCCGTCGTGGACGCAGTCGAAGTCGCCGTTCGTCATCACGACGACGGCGACGCTCTCGCCTGCCGCCGTGGCACGCGCGAGCACGCCGCCCGCGATCAGGGTCTCGTCGTCGGGATGCGGCGCGATCACGACCCACGTCGTGCGCGGCGCGTTCGACGGCGCCGCGCTCGGAGGATGGCACGCGAGGAGCGCGAGCGCTGCGACGACGGCGGGGCGCATGTCAGATCGGCGCCGCCGCCCGCGGACGCGTGCTCGGCTGGACGGCGAGGACCCTCCGCATCGCGCCGTCCGGCAGCGAGTAGCCGGAAGGCGCGGTGAGATCGCCGTAGGGGACGACGAGCCCGCTCTCGTCGAGGAGCTGGACGATGACGTGAGCGGCCTCGTCCGCGCGGCGATCGAGCTCGTCGGGCGAGAGCGTCTTCGCGACGCCGGTGCGGAGGAAGTCCTCCTCGATCCGGCGCTTCGCGAGGGCGGCGAGCTCCTCGGTGCTCACGGTGTCGGTGCGCGCGAGCCGCCGGAGGAGCGCGCCGACGACGGTGTTCGTCCCGGCGATCTCGGTCTCGACCCAGACGCGCGTCGGCGAGCCCTCGCGCGCTTCGCGATCGACCGCTTCGCGCACGCCTTCGACGCCGACCTCGACTGCGCCGAGGCTGCCTTGCCGAGCGCGCTCCGCGTCGTAGAGCTCGAGCACCGACGCGCCGAGACGACGGAGAAGGATGGGGACGCCCTGCGACTCGGCGACCATCTTCTCGAGCGCCGCGTCGGTGAAGCGGACGCCCTGCCGGGCGCCGAGGCTCCGCATCATCGTCGAGGCCGCGTCCGCGTCGAGGCAGGGGACGCAGACGCGCTGGAAGCTGCCGATGATCGACTGGTGCGCGAGCGTCCGGAGCGGCGCCCAGAGCAGCGGGTGGAGCGCGCTCGTGAGGAACACGCCGATCGGCGAGCC
>JBDHVE010000353.1:0-2568 GCA_039809485.1 Polyangiaceae bacterium
GGCGGGTCGGCCTCCTCCGCCGAGAGCGCGAGCTCGAGCGCGTCGTAGAGCGTGTTGCCGCCGGTCACGACCTTCCGGAGGCCCGCCCGACGGAGGTGCCCCGCCGCCCACGCGTTCGGGCAGTACGCGACCTTCGCGATCCGCGACACCGCGACGCGGCAGATCTCCTCCGGGAACGGCTCGCGGAGGTGGAAGCTCCGGAGACCCGCCTCGACGTGGTGGACCGGGACGCCGAGCGACGCGAAGAGCATCGCGCCGAGCAGGGTCGAGACCGTGTCGCCGTGCACGATCCCCTTCACGCGCGACGCGCCGCCGAAGCGCGCGACGAGCCGCCGGAGGTCGACGAGCCCCGTCGCCGCCGTCCGCGCGAGGAACGCCGCGAGGTAGACCGCGCGCGGCGGGATCGCGCCGGTGAAGAGCGTCTCGTTGGGTCCCGCCACGTCGGCCAGGTGCCAGAGCTCCGAGCCCTCGAGCCCGTTCTGCCCCGAGGCGACGACGTGGAGCGGCAGTCCGCGCCGCTTCGTCTCGCGGATGACGGGCGCCATCTTCACGAGCTCGGCGGCGGTGCCGACGAAGAAGACGTTCACTTCGCGTCCTCGTCGCAGTGGATCGTGGCGCGGACGGCGAAGAGCGGCCGGTTCAGGACCTCTTCGTGAATGCGTGCAACATACAACCCGAGGACGCCGAGCGCGGTCACGACGATCCCGATGAGGAGCGTATTGAAGACGACCGCCTTCGCGAGCGGGGTGTAGAGCCAGCGCGGCGACCAGTTGATCGCGAACTGCATCCAGACGAGCGACACCGTCGACGCGACCGAGATGAGGACGCCGAGGTAGAGGAGCATCCGGAGCGGCACCGACGAGCGCGACACGATCATGTCGATCGCGAGCCCCCAGAGCTTCGGCCACGAGTAGGTCGAGCGGCCTTCGAGCCTCCGCCCCGCGTCGAACGTCACCTCCGCGCGCGTGAAGCCGAGCCAGTCGACGATCTGCCTGTACGCGCGCCGCTTCTCGCCGACGAGGAGGAAGGCCGCGCGGACCTTCTTGTCGATCAGGCGGTAATCGGTCCCTTCCACCTTCTTCGTGTCGCCCGCGAGCGCCTCCGCGACGAGGCGGAAGACGAAGGACGAGAGGTGCCGGAGGAGGCTCTTCGCCTCCGTCGTCCTCCGCACCGCGATGACGACATCCGCCCCTTCCCTCCACTTCGCGACGAGCTCGGGGAGGAGCGAGGGCGGATGCTGGAGGTCGGCGTCGAGCGTCACGATCGCGTCGCCACGCGCGTAGGAGACGCCGGCTGAGAGGGCGATCTCCTTCCCGAAGTTCCGCGAGAGGAGGACGACCCGCACGCGCTTGCCGACCTTCGACGCGAGCTGGGTCAGGACGAGCGGCGAGTCGTCCGTGCTGCCGTCGTCGACGAGCACGTACTCGACCGCGAGGTCCGGGAGGTTCGCCGCCGCGGCCTCGAGCGCCTCGAACAGCGGCTGCACATTCTTCGCCTCGTTGAAGACGGGGACGACGATGCTGAGCAGACGGGAGACGGCGGACACGGCGTTGCGACCTCGGCCGCGGGCAGGCATACCACACGCGCGGCGGGGCCCGACGTGGAGTAAGCTCCCGTCCCTTTTCCGGCTCCTTTCGTCCTCGCGATGGCCCTGCCCGATCGACTACGCGACCTCCTCCGCCGAGCGGCGCCCGACCTCGTGGCGCTCACGGGGATCGTCGTGGCCGGGTTCTTCTACCTCGCGCCGGCCTCCGGCGCGCTGCTCCGCGGCGAGCGCGGGGTGATGATCGGCGACGGCACCGACTCGATCACGAACCCCTGGCAGTACGACCTCGTCCTCCGGACGCTCCGCCACGAGCCGCACCTCCTCTTCTTCGGCGGGATCTGGACCGATCAGCTCTCCGCGCCCGACGGGGTGCCGGTCTTCATCCCGTTCGTCGAGCGCATCCTCGTTCTCCTCTTCGCGCCCTTCCTCGCGCCCGACCGGATGCCGACCGCGATGGTCTGGGCGCTGATGGTCCTCTCCGGCGCGAGCCTCTACGCGCTCGGTCGCGCGCTCGGCTGGTCGCGGCTCGTCGCCGTCGCCCTCGGCCTCGCGTGGGCCTACAACCCGTTCACTCGCGCGCGCGCGGTCGTGCACATCGCGCTCGTCGGCCTCTACTGGGCGCCGCTCGCGCTGCTCGCGCTCCACCTCCTCGCGCGTCCGCCGAGCTGGCTCCGCCGGACGATCGCGCTCCCCGCCGCGCTCCTCGTCGCGGTCGCGTGCGCGGCCCACTACCACGTCATCATGGGCGCAGCGCTCGCGCCGCTGATGGTCGGCTTCTACCTGCTCGTCCTGCCGGCGGGCGAAGGCAAGCTCCGCGCGCTCCGGCGGCTCGTCCTCGCCGCGCTGCCGGCGATCGCCTTCGTCGGGTTCTGCCTCGCCTGCCCGGTCCCGCCCTCCCGCGCGGCACCGGCTCCGAAGACGCGCCCCGAAGCGGACAGCGCCGCGGTCTTCCTCCGCCTCTACGGCGCCGAGCCGATCGACTACCTCGCCGGTGACGTCGGGCTCGGCGCGAAGGACGTCCT
>JBDHVE010000354.1:0-2548 GCA_039809485.1 Polyangiaceae bacterium
GATGGGGTTCAGCTCGGGGCTGTACGTCGGGAGGTAGATCGGCGTTGCCCCTGCCGCCGTGATGGCAGCTCGCACCGTGAGCCATCAGCGACGCCGGGATGACGCGCGGATCTCCGGCTCCGAGGCTTCGGAGCCGGAGGTGAGCGATGTCGACGTTGCGGAAGATCGCGGATGAGAAGGACGCGCGGGCGTGCCTCGCGGCGGTGGCTCGGTCGGGGGAGACGCTGAAGGCGTGGACGCGGCGGCACGGCGTCGACGGACGATCGCTGCACTCATGGAAGCGGAACCTCGCGCGCCGGACGGCTTCCCCGTCGGCGACCAAGCCGCGGCTTGTCGAGTTGGTCCCGGTCGCTCGGACGTCGCCCCCTATGCGCCGGTACGTGGTCCGCATGGGCGAGGCCTCGGTCGAGGTCGGCGACGACTTCGACGCGGGGACGCTGCGGCGGATCATAGAGGTCCTCCGCGCGTGCTGACGCTGTCCCCGGCGGTCCGCGTGTTCGTCGTGGTCGCGCCGCTCGACATGCGCGGCTCGTTCGACGCGCTCGCCGGCGCGGTGCGACGGCTCGGGCTCGATCCGACGGACGGCCACCTCTACCTCTTCCTCAACAAGCGGCGCCGCATCGCAAAGGTGATCTGGTTCGACGGCTCGGGGTGGTGCGTCCTCGCGAAGCGCCTCGAGACGGGCAGCTTCCAGCTCCCCACCTTCGACCAGGACGCGGCTCAGGTCGCGATCGACGGCGCATCCTTCGCCTCGCTGCTCGCGGGGATCGACTTCACCGCCGCGCGACGCGGATGGTTTCGACGCCTCCCAGGTCGAAAGGGGATCGACACCGATCTCCGCGCATGATCTCGTCGCGGCGTGACCAAGGCCGAAGGAGAGAGGCTGCTTCGCGAGAACGCGGAGCAGCGCGCCTTCGGCGAGAAGCTGCTCCGCGAGAACGCCGAGCTGCGCGGGCTCGTCGCGAGCCTCACCGAGAAGATCGCGACGCTGACCGACCGCGTCGCCGAGCTCCTGGCCGTCGCGCAGCGCCGGCAGCGCAAGCCGTCGCCAGAGAAGGCTCCCGAGCCGCGCCCTGACCTCGTCGGCGACACGAAGAAGGCGTTCGACCGCCGCCCGAAGCCGCCGAAGAAGCCGGTTCGGCCGGAGCCCGCGAAGAAGCCCGTCCGCCCCACGGGGCGCAAGCCGCTGCCCCAGCACCTCGAGGCGGAAGAGCACGCGCTCCGGCCCGATGCGTGCGGAGAGTGCGGGAGCGCCGCGCTCGACGTCGCCGACGAGCTCGTGGAGGAGAAGCTCCACGTCGTGAAGGAGCACCAGCGTCGCCGCGTCGTCCGCCGCACGACCTGCCGGTGCCGTGACTGCGGCGCGCGCACGACGCCGCGCTCGTTGCCCGCGCCCTACGAGCGCTCGAAGGTCACGAGCGCGTGGCTCGCGTGGTTCGTGCACAACAAGTTCGGGCTCCTCGCCCCGCTCGACCGCATCCGACGCGATCTCGCCGAGCGCGGCGTGCCGCTCGCGATGGGGTCGCTCGTCGGCTTCGTGGAGCGCGCCGCGGATCTCCTCGCGCCGATCGACGGCCTGCACTGGAAGCAGCTCCTCGCCGGCTCCTGGATGGCGACCGACGGCACCGGGCTCAAGGTCCTCGTCCCGAGCCTGCCTGCGGCGCACAACGGCTACATCGAGCTCTATCGGAACCGTGAGTGCGCCGTCTTCCAGTACGCCGCCGACAAGAGCAGCGACGACGTCGTCGCGAAGCTCCGATCGTTTCGCGGGACGCTCACCGCCGACGCCGAGCACCGCTTCAACGCCGTCTACGCCTCGGGCCACGTCGTCGAGGCCGGCTGCAACGCGCACGGCCGTCGCAAGTTTCGCGACGCCGAGCAGACCCAGCCCGTCCTCGCCGCCGAGGGCGGAGCCTTCCTCGGCGCGATCTACAGCGAGGAGGAGAAGGCGCAGAAGAAGGGCCTTACCGGCGCCGCGCTCCTCGCGCACCGCCGCGCGCGGATGACGCCCATCGTGAAGAAGTTCGAGCGCTGGCTCGCCGCCGTAAAGCCGACGCTCCTCCCGTCCGAGCCCCTGATGACTGCGGTGCAGTACTACGACCGTCACCGCGACGCCCTCTTCCGCTTCCTCGACGACCCCGACGTCCCCATCGACAACTCCGCCACCGAGCGCGAGTTCCAGAACGTCGCCAAGCTCCGCCTCAACATGCTCTTTGCCGGTAGCACCGAGGGCGCCCACCGCGCGTCCGTCCTGCTCGGCATCATCGCGACCTGCCGCGCGCTCGGCGTCCCCGCTCAAACGTACCTCGCCTGGGCCTTCGATCGCCTCGGCACCCACCGCGATGTCTTCGGCCTCCCGCTCGAAGAGATCACGCCCGCGGCGTTCAAGAAGACGTTCCGCTGATCGGATCCACGACCGCGCCACGACACGGATGCGCTCGCCATGCATCCCGGTGTCGCCGATCGATCACCGTGCTGCGCGAACACGCCTCGGACGAGCGTCGCCACGAGGCTCTGCGCCGGCTTCGGGACCTGGACGAGCAGGTTC
>JBDHVE010000355.1:0-2513 GCA_039809485.1 Polyangiaceae bacterium
CTTCATGCTCGACGAGGTCGACAAGATCGGCCACGACTTCCGCGGCGACCCGGCGGCGGCGCTGCTCGAGGTCCTCGACCCGGAGCAGAACAACACGTTCGCCGATCACTACCTCGAGATCCCGTTCGATCTGTCGAACGTGATGTTCGTCGCGACCGCGAACGTCGCCGACCCGATCCCGCCGCCGCTCCGCGACCGCATGGAGATCCTCGAGATCCCCGGCTACACGCGGAACGAGAAGCTCGCCATCGCGCGCCAGCACCTCATCCCGAAGCAGATCGAGGAGCACGGCATCTCGAAGGATCTGCTCACGATCGAGGACACGGCGGTCGACGCCGTCATCGATCACTACACGCGCGAAGCGGGCGTCCGTACGCTCGAGCGCCAGATCGCGAGCGTCATCCGTGGCGTCGCGGTGAAGATCGCCGAGGGGGACACCACCCCGCGGAAGATCGCGACGGCGGACGACGTCCGTGAGTTCCTCGGCGCGCCTCGTTACACGAGCGAAGTCGCGGAGCGTACCGAGGAGCCGGGCGTCTGCACCGGCCTCGCGTGGACGAGCGTCGGCGGCGAAATCCTCTTCATCGAGGTCACGAGCATGTACGGCTCGGGGAAGCTCCAGCTCACCGGCCAGCTCGGCGACGTCATGAAGGAGTCCGCGCAGGCGGCCCTCTCGTACGTCCGCACGAACTCGGAGAAGCTCGGCATCGCGAAGGACTTCCTCGAGAAGCGCGATCTGCACATCCACATCCCGGCCGGCGCGATGCCGAAGGACGGTCCTTCGGCAGGCGTCACGATGTTCACGGCGCTCGTCTCGATGCTCACGGGCATCCGCGTCCGCCACGACGTCGCGATGACCGGCGAGATCACGCTCCGCGGGCGCGTCCTGCCGATCGGCGGTCTCAAGGAGAAGGTGCTCGCCGCGCACCGCGCGGGCATCAAGCGCGTGCTCGTCCCCGAGCGCAACAAGGCGGACCTCGACGAGGTGCCGCAGGAGATCAAGAACGACCTCGAGTTCGTCTTCTGTTCGAAGATGGACCAGGTGCTCGAGGCAGCCCTCGAGGAGAAGATCACGCCGCGTCCGCCCGAGAAAGAGGCGTCGGCGCCTCCGGCCACGAACTGACTCGCTCCTGAGCGCCCGAGACGACGCCGCCCTCGCGAGAGCGAGAGGCGGCGTCGCCTTTTTCCGGATCGAGCTCCGTTCCGATGTGCGTCAGGGTGCGCGGCGCGTCACGGCGTTGTCGCTGGACGTCGCTTCCCGTTCCCGTCACGATCACGGAGCGACGCTCTCTCGCGTCGCGACGAGCACGCGTGAGCTCCCCTCCACACAACTCGCAGCGACGGCCCTCGTGGGTCGACGACGAGCGCGCCGTCGAGTCGGGCATCGGTCCGTCGTCGACGCCCGCGGAGCTGGTGCTCGGGCAGGGGACGCGCCTCGCGGGGAAGTACCGGCTGGGCCGCCCCGCAGGCTTCGGAGGGATGGCGCAGCTCTGGGTCGCGACGAACGAGTCGACCGGCGCCGAGGTCTGCGTGAAGGTCCTCGTCCCCGAGCGGAACGACGACGAGTCGGTGAAGCGCTTCCGGCGCGAGGCGCACGCTGCTGCGCGACTCAGCCATCGCGCGATCGTGCGCGTGTTCGATCTCGTGGAGCTCGACGCGAACGGCGAGCAGGCGCGCGGGACGCCGCTCGCCGCGCTCGCGATCGTCATGGAGCTGCTGAGCGGCGAGACGCTCGGCGATCTCCTGATGAAACGCGGGAAGCTCCCGCTCGAGGAGACGCTCGACATCGCGATCCCGGTCCTCTCCGCCCTCGCGCATGCGCATCGCGCGGGGATCGTTCATCGCGACATCAAGCCGGACAACGTGTTCCTCGCGAAGGATCCGGACGGTCACGTCACGCCGAAGGTGCTCGACTTCGGGATCTCGAAGCTCCAGGGCGACAAGACCCAGCTCACGAACGACGGCGTGATGCTCGGAACGCCGAGCTTCATGTCGCCGGAGCAGGCGCGTGGAGCGAGCAAGGTCGACGCGCGGAGCGACGTCTTCTCGTCGGCGATCCTGATCGTCATGATGCTGACGGGGAAGAACCCGTTCGAGGACGAGTCGTTCCATTCGGTCATCTCCGCGATCCTCACGCGCGAGGTGGAGCGGATCCCCGACGTGCCCGAAGACATCTGGGCCGTCCTCGACAAGGCGCTCGCGAAGGACCCGGCGGCACGCTACGCGGACGCGACCGAGCTCGGCATCGCGCTCCGGCGCGCGGCCGGCAGGCAGATCGTCACCGAGAGCGGTGCCGCGTCCGTACGCCTCCCGTTCGACTCGGTCGTGTCCGTACCGCCGGTGACCGCGACGACGCCGGAGGACGGAGTGCCTGCCGGCGAGGACGCCGAGCCGGACGACGTCGCAGGCCTCCCGACGAAGCGGCCGATTCTCCCGCTCCTCGTCGCGGCGAGCGTCGCGGCGGTCGTGGCCGTCGTCGCCGTGCTCGCCGTCCGCGCGATGAGCGGCGGGGA
>JBDHVE010000356.1:0-2507 GCA_039809485.1 Polyangiaceae bacterium
GGGGGTGCGGGACGGCGGAGTGCGTCGAGCCACAGGTGGATGCACGCCGGATCGTCGAAGCTGACGAGGTCCTGCAGGCACGCGAGCACGTCTTCGTCGCCGTCGCGGAGCGGCGCGACGGGCAGGTCCGCGGCGGCGCGCAGATCCCGCCAGAGCCGCGAGCGGCCGCCCTTCCCTCCCCGCTTGTAGATCTGCGCGAGCTCGACCCCGGACTCGATGAGCAGCTCACGAAGAGAGAGGTCGCGCTTCGTCGCGCGAATGTCTTCGACCAGCCGCGGCGTGGCGGCCGAGACCGCCGCCTTCACGTTCGCGAGGACGCGCGCCTGAGCGATCGCATCGAGCTGAATCGAGCACCCCGACGGCAACATCGGAAAGCCCTGTTCGACTTGCTTCCGTACGGCCGCCGTTCCGCCGGCCGGCGTGAGGGGGCGAAAGCGGAGATCAAACCGGAACCGCTCGTGCGGATTGCCGATGAAGTCGAGGACGGTGAGGCCCTCCTTCCCATCCACCTTGCGAAGGCCGCGTCCGAGCTGCTGCAAGAAGACGGTGGCGCTCTCGGTCGGTCGCAACAGGAGGACGGTGTCGACCTCGGGGATGTCGACGCCCTCGTTGAACACGTCCACGGAGAAGATGACGTTCACTTCACGGCGCCGGAGCTGCTGGATCGCGGCGGCGCGCTCCGCCGGCGATTCCTCGCCGGTCACCGACGTGGCCGGCACGCCGAGCTTCGTGAACTGCTCGGCCATGAAGCGGGCATGCCGAACGCTAACGCAGAAGCCGATCGCGCGCATCCGGCGCGCCGAGACGACGTGCTGCTCGACGGCGGGCAAGATGAGCCGCTTCACGCGCGCGTGGTCGGCCGTGAGGACGTTCTCGAGCTCCTTCGGGTCGTAGCCTCTTCGCCAGGTGAGCTTCGAGAGATCGACGTCCTCGTCGCCGATCCCGAAGTAGAAGAACGGGCACAAGAAGCCGCGCTCGACGGCCTCCCACAGCCGGAGCTCCGCCGCGATGCGGCCGCCGAACCAGCCGAGGACGCTCTTGCCGTCGGCGCGCTCGGGCGTCGCGGTGAGACCGAGCAAGATCTTCGGCCGAAGGTGCTCGAGAAGCTTCGCGTAGGTCTTCGAGTCCTCGGCTGCGTGGTGGAACTCGTCGACGATGACGACGTCGAACGCGTCCGGCGCGAGCCGATCGAAGTCGGTACCGGCGAGGGACTGCACGGACGCGAAGACGTGCCGGTTGATCGTGGGCTTCTCGCCTGCGACGAAAAGCTCCCCGAAGCTCGGATCACGCAGGACTTCGCGGAACGTCCGCCGACTCTGACGCAAGATCTCGGCGCGGTGCGCGACGAAGAGGAGGCTCGGGTTGTCGAGCTCCTCGGTGAGCCGCCGATAGTCGAATGCGGCGACCATCGTCTTCCCGGTGCCGGTCGCGGCGACGACGAGGTTGCGCGTGCGGCCGTGAACGAGCCGCTCGGCCGTGAGGCGCTCGAGGATGGCCTCCTGGAACGGGCGCGGGTGGATGTCGAGGCCGAGGAGCGGCGCGTCGTCGAGGGGCTCGCCGCGCCCGTCGCCGCGCGCGCGCTGGATCGCGACGTCGAAGCGAGGGCCGTCGCGGGCGGGCGTGTAAGGCTCGAAGTCGGGCGCCTCCCAGTACGTGTCGAACGTGGTCTGGAACTTCTGCACGACCGCGGGGCTCTCGATCTCCGAGAGACGCACGTTCCATTCGAGGCCTTCCGTGAGCGCCGTCGCGCTCAGATTCGACGATCCGACGTAGGCGGTGGAGTACTCCGTCTCACGCCGGAACAACCAAGCCTTCGCGTGGAGGCGCGTGGACTGGGTCTCGTACGAGACGCGGACCTCCGCGCCCATCTCGACGAGCTCGTCGAGGACGCGGCGCTCGGTCGAGCCGAGGTACGTCGTCGTGAGGACGCGGAGCGGCCGATTCCGATCGCGATGCGCCCGCAAGTGAGGACGCATTCGCACGAAGCCGCCGAACTTGAGGAACGAGCAAAGGAGGTCGATTCGGTCGGCGGACGCGATCTCCTGCGAGAGCTCCTTGAGGAGGTTGTTCTCGTCACGCGCATTCGTGAGAAGCGCGTTCGAGCGAAGCGAGGTGTGAGGACGCGCCGGCGCGTGCGACGCGGCGAGCGCCGAAGGCCGGAACAGCGCGAGCAACCGCTCGGGCAAGAGCGCTGCCGCCATCGCCTCTTCCGGGACCGTGGCGCCCGCTTCGCGAAGACCGGTGAGCGCCGCCTCGACGACGCGGTTCGCGATCGCGACTTGGTCCTGCGGACGACCGCCTTCCGGGACATACGCGAGCACGTGGGCGAGCCAGGCCCCGAGCGTGTGACCGATGATCTCGGGAGCGTCATCGTCGAGCGGCTCGCGCTGCGCCGTGAGTCCCGCCGCAACCGCCTCCGCGACCTGCGACGCGGTTCGCGCGGTGATGAGCTCGTCGTAGAGGCCTTCCGGAAGACGTGCGCGGGGCATCAGAGCTCAGCGTAGCGA